>NZ_BAHD01000083.1 GCF_000298215.1 Kineosphaera limosa NBRC 100340
CGAGCAGCAGTCAGGGCTTGGCGGGTGCCGACTGCTGCGGAGCCACCACCCGCACGTCGACCGATTGGCCGTCGCCGCAGCGCAATTGCAGTAGTCCGGGAGTCGCCGTGAGCACGAGGTCGTTTGTCCCGGTGTCCAGGTCGGTGGCGATCTCCAACTCCGACGTGTAGGCCTGCGACGTCGGATTGCCGCCCTGCTGTTTCTGCACCAGTGAGGTGGCGGCTCCGGTGTTGTTGTCGACCTGCACGGGCACGCCGTCGGGGGCTGCGTCGACCGTGTCGGAGGAAATGGTGATCGCGTCATTCGGCCCGCACGTGACGAGCAGGGGCGTCGCCGGCGAGACGCCTGTGCTGGGGCTCGATGCCGAGGACTGCGGCGTACCGCAGGCGGCCGTGAGCAGCGCGACCGTGACCGTCACTGCGCAGGAAATCAGCACTCGCTGTCTGGGGTGTTGGCTGGTCTCGGCTGCCAGTGGGGAGCGCACGGTGAAAGCCTACGTCGAGATCGACACGAGGTCCGTGCCTTTGCCCGGGGGTGACTATCCGGAGACGGTGCGCCCGATGTCCTGCAACATCGACATCGAGCAGATCCGGTCTGGCAACGCCTGGAAGCCTTGAGCGAACGCGGCCTGCTCCGGGGTTGTGGGCCGGACCGTTATCGACACGACCGGCTGGCCGTCCACCTCCATGGCCCAGGTCTGCCCGCCGCCCGGTGGCTCCTCATCGGGCCAGCGGGTCACCGGCCGCAACCGGCCGTCGCCGAATTTCGTGGTGAGCGACGCGGCTGCTTGCTGCGGAGTGGGACCGTAGCCGGCATGTGCCCATAGCGGTCCGTCCCCGCGCGGGCACGGCATGACCCCCGATCGCGTGACGACAGGAGGCTCGTCCGCGGGGTCTGGGGTCGGAGTGCGCCGATACCCGGTGCTGCACTCGGCCTCGGGGCGGGCCACGAAGGTGCCCGGGGATGAGGCGGACGGCTCCCTCGCCATGGTGACGCTGGCTCGCAGCATGGCAGTGCCACGCAGGGGTGCCAGGGCATCTTTGACGGGGGCATCGCGATAGCCGAGCGCGATGATCGGCCGGATTGTCGTGTCGTGCATCGGGTCCCATCCCTGCTTCTTAGCTGCATCGATCAGTGCCTCGGTCGGGCTCTGTCCGCGACCGAAGGCCTCGTCGGGCACATCGAGGGCGCGCTGTTCGCCGTTGCAGCGAAGGTCCGCAGGGCCGCCGCGGTAGTAGCTGTGCGGATCCTGCAACTGCAGTTTCATCAGCTCGCCGTTGCCGCAGCGCAACTGCACCACTCCGGGAGCCGGCGTCAGCACGACGTCGCTAGTACCCGGTGGAATGTCGATGCTCACTTCCAGCGCGGAGGTGTAAGCCTGCGACGCCGAGCCGTTCCTCTCCTGCTGTTGCCGCAGGGACGTGGCTGTTCCGGTGCGGTTGTCGACCCGCACCCGCAGCCCGTCAGGCGCGGCGTTTGTCTGGTCACTGGATGTGGAGATCGTCCCGTTTGGCCCGCATGTGACCAGGAGGGTTTCGACGGATGACTGTCGGTCGCCGGCCGTTGCACCTGCGATCGGTGCCGTGGAGGCCGCGTTCGGGTCGGGTCCCAACGGACGCCACATGCCGACTGTGGCGACGAGCAGTGCGACGGAGGCCGCGGCAGCTACCGGCACCAGCCACCGACGCCGTCGGGGTGTTTCGGGTCGGCCGCTGTCTTGCCGGGGGGCGGGTGCCTGACCGGCTAGCACGGCATCGACGATCCGTTCGGCGTCGTGCTGGTCCTGCCGGGTGGGGCGCAGCGCATCGCGGAGTCGGGGGTCTTGCTCGGTCATGGCTGCCTCGATTCGGCCGAGGTGGATGCGGGAGTGAGCGCGGAGCGCAGGAGGGCGAGCGCGCGGGATGCCTGAGATCGCACGGTGGCGACCGAGCAGCGCAGGGCCGCGGCGATGTCGTCGTCGCTGATGTCGTCGACGTGGCGCAAGAGCAGGACAGCGCGCTGTCGAGGGCCGAGGCCGGCCAACGCTGCGGCGAGGTCCGGTTCGAAGCCGAGCTCCTCTGGCATGCAACTTATTTCGGTGAGCGCGTGGAGTCGCATTCGGCGCAGTTCGCGGCCGTTGCTGCGGGCGTTGGCCAGGTGCCGGTTGGTCAAGGTTCGTACCACGTAGGCCCATGGGCGCTCCATCGCCGCGATCGACTCCCACCGTTGGTAGGTGACGAGGAGGACGTCTTGCACGAGGTCCTCGGCCTCGGCGCGGCGACCGGTCAGCAGAGTGGCTACGCGGAGCAGTCGGGGCGTGTGCGCACGCGCCCACGTCTCGAAGTCCATGGGCGTCCCCGGCCCCGGCGCATCCAGCTCCATACTCCCTAAATGTCGCCGACCCCCCGCCGCGTTGCATGCTCCAACACGCGATGCGGCGTACCGCGCCACACCCGGGGTGGGCACTTCGCTCGGGACGGGACACATCCCCTCGCAACGGGACACGGCCTGACCCCGCTGGACACGCCTGGTCAGCTGTGTTCGGTCGGGTCAGGCCGTGTCCCGTTGCGGTGCCCTGTGTCCCGTTGCGCTGGGCTGTGTGCCGATGCGCCACGACGTGTGCCGTCCCGTGGGGCCCGGCCCACTGCGGGGCCGCCGCGCGCGGTCTGGAGGGCCGGATGTCAGGTAGCCCTGCGGACGGGCCAGGCGAGGCCGTGGGACGCGGCCTCGGCGGCCAGTCGCTGCGAGATAAGCGTCAGGTTGCCCAGTTCGGGCCAGGTGAAGCGCACGATGATCCAGCGGTCGCGGCGCATTGCACGTTCGCGCTCGTCGGCGCGTCGCTGCTCCGTCGGGTCTTCGAGCTTGACCAGACCGTCGAACTCGATGAGCATCCGAGTGCCGATGACGCGGAAGTCCGCGCGGTGCGTGGCGCGCCCGATGCTGATCTTGAACTGCGACTCGACGGCGACGCCCAGCGTCCACAGGTCGTAGCGCAGCAGGCTCTCTCCCACAGACTCCGCGTGCGGATCGGTTCGTTCGAGGGTCCGCGCCAAGGCGACGACACCGGGCGCGCGGCGGTACAGGCGCAGTGCGTCGTCGATAGCGGTTGAGCTGGCCCCGGCGCTGGCCACGACGGTGCTGTTCAGCTCGGGATCGAGCGCTCGTCGCGCGGCGTCGGCTGCCACGAGGCCGGCCCGGACGCCGTTGTGCAGGCCTGTTTGCACGATCGCCACGGCCGGCGTGACGGTTGGGATCAGTCCTACTCGACTCACGGGTGTGCCCTGCGGGAGGCGGTGTTGCATCCGGCCGGAGATGTGTCGGGTTCGCTTGGTGGCGGTCGATCCCACGTGCACTACGCCCAGGTCTGCCTCGAACAGTGGCAAACCGTAAGCCAGGAGAGCGCTGTGGTGCGTGGCCACGGTGCCACGACCGATGCGTCCGACGGCCGCGCGGATGCGGAGCCGATGGCGTCCCTCGTCGCCGATGCCGCGCAGGCTCTCCAGTGGTGCGTACCACCCTCGTGCCAGGCGGACCAGGCGGCGCGTCCGCACCGCTGCGTCCAGAATGTCCGAGCCGACGCCCACGGCAGCGGCGTCCGCCACGCTGAACACGTCGTCGTGCGCCTTCGCCAGCCGATCGATGGGATCCATGGGCGCGATTGTGGTGCGCGCCGCGGTGGCCGTGCCCGAGGTCGACTCGGCGCCTGGGGATAGACGGACACCGAGCAGGGGGCATGTGGATACCGGTTTCTGTCGGCTGCCCCGCTGCTTCCTACTGCGCACGAGTCGCCCCGGGCTGTCGGCGACTCTTGGGAGATCGTCCGTACACAGCCCGTCGCGCTGGGCCGTGCCCTGTTCCGGTGAGCTGTGCCCCGTCTCGCCGAGCGGTGCCGGGCGCGCTAGGGCGTGGCCAGCCGTGGTCGGGGACGTCAGCGCGGGGGCATCCGCAGGGCGCCGTCGAGGCGGATGGTCTCGCCGTTGAGCATGGGGTTGGCGACGATGTGCTCGGCGAGCATGGCGTACTCGTCGGGGTAGCCGAGGCGGGCGGGGTGGGGGACCATGGCGCCGAGGCTGTCTTTGGTCTCTTGCGGCAGCCCGGCCATCATCGGCGTCTCGAACGTGCCCGGCGCGATGGTGACGACGCGAATGTTCTTGTCTGCCAAGTCCCGCGCGGCCGGCAGGGTGAGGCCGCTGACCCCGGCCTTGCTGGAGGCGTAGGCAGCCTGGCCGACCTGGCCGTCGAAGGCCGCGATCGACGCAGTCATCAGGATGACGCCCCGGTCGCCGTCCAGCGGCTCGTTGCCGGCCATCGCCTCGGCGGCCAGCCGCAGCAGGTTGAACGTGCCGACGAGGTTGATCTCGATAACCGAGCGGTAGGTCTCCAACGGCAGCACGCCCTTGCGGCCCAGGATGCGCCCCGGTGTAGCGACCCCGGCGCAGGCGACGGCGACGCGCAGCGCGCCCAGCTCCGTGGCGGCGGCGACGGCCGCCGCCAGCTCGTCGGACGAGCGGACGTCGGCGGGGACGAAACGAACCCGGTCACCCAACTCGTCGGCAAGCTGCTGACCGGGGGAGCCGGGCAGGTCGGCGATGACGATCGAGGCGCCCAACGCGTGCAGCCGGCGCGCTGTCGCTGAACCGAGGCCCGAACCCCCTCCCGTGATGACGGCTGAGAACGGGCTGGCGTCAGTGTCGAGCTTCAAGATCGGATGACCTGTTCTTCGAGGACCGCGCAGATTTCCCGCGGGTCGGTGAGTGTCAGCAACTGATCGCGGAACGAGGCCTTGGTCAGCCGTCGCGCCAACTGAGCGAGCACAGCAAGCTGATCAGATTGCCCGCCCTCGGGCACGCCGATGAGGAAAATGAGCTTCGCCGGCCCATCCGCGGCGCCCCAATCGATGCCCGCGTCGGAGCGGGCGAACGCCATCGACGGCTCGCTGACGTGAGCGGTGCGGCAATGCGGGATCGCGATGCCGCCTGGCAGGCCGGTGGCCATGAGGTCTTCGCGGCGGTGCACGTCCGCCAGGAAGGCCTCCAGATCGTCGACGCGGCCTTCGGACACGAACGTCTCGGCGAGCGCGCGGATGGCCCCGACGCGGTCTGCGGTCGGCAGGTCGAGAATCACCTGGCTGGCAGTGACGAGCGTCATCGTGCTCCTTCGATCGCGGACGGCCGCGGACCTGCGGCCGCTCGGCTCGTCAGTAGCCTAGCGGCATTCGGCGCGGCACAGTCGGCAACTGCCGGGTCGCCCTTTCAGGCGCTCTACCAGGGTGCGTCGCAGGCTCGAAAGTGCCCCCTGTGCACCACATCCTCCAGCGGTCGAGGGGCCGGTCGATGCGGCGTACCGGAGCCGGATCGGCGGCTGCTCGCCCCCCGCGGTCTCGTCGCAGGGCGGCCCAATGCGACGACCCCCACGAGCCGACGGTCGCCGGGGATGCCGAACTGGGCGCGGACCGCGTCGTGGCGTCCGGCGGGCACCCCGAAGAACAGCCCGCCGATGCCATCGTCGACGGCGGAGAGCAGCATGAGCAGCGCGGCCATGCCGGCGTCGACGTCCCAATAGGGGATAGGCCAGGCCTGCGCGGCCTCGCCGAGCCCGACGGCGGCCTTGTCGGGGCGCGCGTAGCGCTGCACGTAGGCGTCCGGCCGCGAGCACACGACGATGAGCACCGGTGCGCGACGAACCCCGCTGCGCCACCGCTTGCGGTGCCCCTCCGGCTCGGGCGCTGCCGCCGACTCCGCTACGTCTGTCGCTGCCCAGAACGCGGCCCGTTCCGCCTCGCTGGTCAGCACGACGAAGTCCCACCCCTGGGTGAATCCGGCGCTGGGGGCGCGCACGGCGCGCTCCAGGGCGCGCTGCACCACGGCCTCCTCGACGGGGGCCGGATCGAAGTCGCGCACCATGCGCCGGGCGCTAACCACGTCTGCGAAGTCCACGCGTTAAGTTTGCCAAATCTCGCGTTGGATACGACACACCTCCCCGTTTCGGGGGTAGTCCGTGGGACGATGAGCCCATGACGTCGCAGTCCGGGGTGGCCCTCGAACGCCCGAACACGGCACCTACGCCGGGTGCCCAGACCGACTCCGACGACCCCGGGTATCCCACCCGCTGGGTCGGTGATGTGGTGCTGCGCGATGGCACGATCGGGCACGTTCGGCCCATCACGCCACGAGACGCCGAGGCGATCCACCGCTTTCACGAAGGACAGAGCGAAGAGTCGATCTACCTGCGCTTTTTCGCCCCGATCAAGCGCCTGTCCGACCGTGACGTGCACCGTTTCACGCACGTGGACTACTGCGATCGGGTCGCTTTGGTCGTGGTCGTCGGCGACGAGCTGATCGGCATCGGGCGCTACGACCGGCTCGACGACCCACAGTCCGCCGAGGTCGCGTTCAACATCTCCGACCACTACCACGGCAAGGGCGTCGGTTCGGTGCTGCTGGAGCACCTGGCGGCCATCGCCCAGGAGAACGACATCACCAAGTTCGTGGCCGACGTGCTGCCGCAGAACCGCAAGATGATGAAGGTCTTCACCGACGCCGGCTATGAGGTGCGTCACCACTACGACGACGGTGTCATCTCCGTCGAGTTCACCATCGAGCCCACCGACCGCTCCCAGGCGGTGCAGCTTTCGCGGGAGCACCGCTCCGAGGCGCAGAGCATGGCCGCGGTGCTCAGCCCGAAGTCGATCGCCGTCGTCGGCCTGAGCCGCCGCCCCGATGCGTTCGGTTCCCAGGTCGTCGACAACATCCTCGATGCCGGGTACACCGGGCCGGTGTACGTCGTGCACTCCGAGGCGGACACGGTGCGCGGGCTGCCTACCTACAAGTCGGTGGCCAGCATCGGGGAGCCGATCGACATGGCGGTCATCGCCGTCCCGGCGGAGTCGGTCTCCGCGGTCGTCGACGACTGCGCCCAGGCCGGGGTCCGCACGCTGCTCGTGTTCTCTGTCGGATTCGCCGAGGCGGGACCGGAGGGGGCGCAGCTACAGGCCGATCTGCTCGCCCAGGCCCGCCGCGCCGGCATGCGCATCGTGGGGCCAGGCTCGTTCGGCCTCGTCAACAACGACCCTCAGGTGCGTCTCAACGCGACGATCTCGGCCGACCTACCGCACCCCGGCACCCTGGGCCTGTTCAGCCAGAGCGGCGGACTGGGGGTCGGCCTCATCGCCTCGATGATCCGGGCGCACCTGGGGCTGTCCGCGGCCGTGTCGGCCGGCAACCGCGTCGACGTGTCCACCAACGACGTCATGCAGTACTTCATCGACGACGACAAGACCAAGACCGTGGCGATCTATCTCGAATCGGTCGGTAATCCGCGCAAGTTCAGTCGCATCGCGCGCCAGTTGTCGCTGCGAAAGCCGACCGTCGTCGTCAAGTCGCCGACGGTCGGGCGGGTGCCCCCGGGGCACCGCGCCCGCGCCAGTCGCGTCGACCCGACGGCCTTCGACGCACTGCTGGACCAGGCCGGCGTCATCCCCACCGACACAATTCGCGAACTGACCCACGTGTGTCAGTTGGTCGCTCAGCAACCACTGCCCGAGGGTGACGGCGTCGCGATTCTGGGTACGTCGGCGGGGCTCAACGCCATCACCGCCGAGGCCGCCGCGCAGGCCGGCCTGCGGGTCGTCGGTGAGCCGGTGCCGCTGCCGACCGGATACTCGCCGCGCGAGATCGCCGAAGAGGTCGAGGCCGCCTTCGCCCGGCCGGGCGTCGACATGGTGTCCGTGACGCTCGTGGCGCCGCTGGCCACCAACGAGGAGGAGGTCGCGCGGGCCATCGCGCACATCGCCGGGGGCACCGGCAAGCCCTGCGTCACGGCTTTTGTCGGCACCCGGGACGTCTCGCGCATCATGCGCAAGGCCGGCAAGTTGCTCGACCGGCGCACCGGCGAGCGGCAGATCGTGCCGGTCTACGAGACTCCGCTGGACGGCATCAACGCCCTGGCCAAGGCCAGCCGTTACGCCGCGTGGAAGCGCAGCGACCACGGCGAGCGAATCCGCCCTTCGGGGGTCAACCGGGGCGCGGTCGATGCCATCGTGCAGCGCGTGCTCGACGGCGCTCCGGAGGGTCGCGACCTCAGCCCGCAGGAGACGACCACGCTGCTGGCCGCGTACGGCATCGACGTGTGGCCGACGATTCCCGTGGCCACCGCCCAGGAGGCGGTGGAGGCGGCGCAGGAGCTCGGCATGCCGGTCGTGCTGCGCTCGCTCATCGAGTCGGTCCGCTTCCGGCCCGGAGCCGGTGGCGAGAGCAACGAGGAGACGACCCCGGAGGGCATCGAGGAGGCCTTCGAGTCGATGAAGCGGCGGTTGGCCGCGTTCGGCGACCCGCGCCTGGTGCTGCAGCGGACCGCCCCGCCCGGTATCGCGACGATGATCTCCTCGACGGAGGACCCGCTGTTCGGCCCGGTCGTCAGCTTCGCCCTGGCCGATCCCGGCAGCGAACTGCTCGGCGACGTCTCGCACCGCATCCCGCCGCTGACCGACAGCGACATCCGCGCCCTCGTGGAGGGCTTGCGCAGCTCGCCGCTGCTCTTCGGGCACCGCGGCAGCGCGCCCGTGGACTATCCCGCGCTGGAGAACATCATCGGCCGGGTCGCCGCCCTGGCCGACGACGTGCCGGAGATCTCCCGGCTCGTGCTGGAGCACGTCAACGCCCGCCGTGACGGGGTCGATGTATTGCGCGCCCGCGTCCATGTCGCCCCGGCCGCCACTCGCACGGACGCCGGCCGCCGCGCCATGAACTAAGCAGGGAGATGCCACGATCGGGGCGCGGGTAGGTCAGGATGGACGGCATGAGTTTCCGTTCGGGCGCCCCCGGGCAGGCGTTGCCCTCCGAGTTGACTCGCGCGATCGAGCGTGCCGGCTACTACCCCGCGCTGGTCGGCGACGTCGTGCGCACCGCCCTGGCTCACGACGTGGTCGCCTCGCACCTGGTGCATCAGGAGACGACGTTCGACCACGACACGGTGCGTCGGCACGTCACCGTGCTGGTGCTCACCGACACGCGCCTGATCGTCGTGCACGCCGACGACGACGTCGAGGGCGGGGGCCCTGGCGCCGCGACCGCGACCTCGGAGAGCGTGCCGCTGGGTGGGGTGCGCGGGGTGATGCTCACCCACGTCGTCGCCGACCCCGCCTCCTATGTGCCGGGGCGGCTCGGCCACGAGGTCACCGTGACCATCGGCTGGGGGTCCGTCAGCCGCATCGACCTGCTGCCGGCCACCTGCGGCGACCCGCAGTGCGACGCCGACCACGGCTACGAGGGCTCGCTGACCGCCGACGACATCAGTGTGCGCGTCTCCGCGGTCGCCGACGGCGAGGAGGCGCTGACTCAGGCCATGGCCTTCGCCAACGCCCTGCAGGCGGCCACGGCCCGGTGACGACGGCCGTCACGATGCCGTGAGAACGCGCCGACGGCAAGGCGCACGCGACGGGAAGGCAGGCAGATCCGGTGAGCACCCACGGTGACGACCCACCGAGCAGGAAACCGCGGAGTCGAAAGCCCCGGAGCCGATCGCCGCTCGAGACCGCGGCCACGACGACGCCGGCAACGCCAGTAACCCCGGCTTCGCCCGCCAACCCCGCCTACGACGCGACCGGGTTGGCAGCCGTGCTGCCGTCGGTCGCAGCGAGTCTGGGCGTGCCTGCGCCGGGGGCGCACGAGCCGCGTTGGCCTGCACAGCTTGTGCCGTTGGAGCCGAGCCGAAGCGCCGTCGTCGTCCTCGTCGACGGCCTGGGCGCCCAACTCTTGGCCCGCCGCGGCGGGCACGCGCCGTTCTTGCGGTCGTTGCTGACCTCGTCGCGCACGTTGACCAGCGGATTTCCATCGACGACCGCGACGAGCATGGGCACCTTCGGCACCGGGCTGCCGCCGGGGGCACACGGCCTCGTCGGTTACGAGGTGCTCGACCCGGGCAGCGGCCGGGTCTTCAACGAGCTGAGTTGGAAGGACGGCCCCGACCCGCGTGCCTGGCAGCCCGCCCCGACGGTCTTCGAGCGGGCGGAGGTCGCCGGGGTGGCCGTCACGATGATCGGGCCGGGCTACTTCGACGGCTCCGGCCTGACGACGGCAGCCTTGCGGGGCGCGCGCTTTCGCGCCGGGCGGCAGCTGGCCGAACGTGTCGACCAGACGCTCGCGGCGCTGCAGGCCACGGAGCGCGCCGACCAGCCGTCGCGGGCGCTCGTGTACCTCTATTGGGGTGAGCTGGACAAGGTCGGGCACGTGCACGGTTGCGATTCCTGGCAGTGGGGCGACGAGCTGGAGTCCCTGGACCGTGAACTCGCCGGGCTGGCCCGCCGCCTACCGCGCGAGACCAGCCTGTACGTGACCGCCGATCACGGCATGGTCGACGTGCCGTTCGAGCACCGCCTCGACGTCGCTCACGAGCCGGACCTGGATGCCGGGGTGCGGCTGGTCGGAGGGGAGCCGCGCGCGGTGCAGCTCTACTGCGAGACGGGGGCCGTCGCCGACGTGCTCGCCGCGTGGCGCGCCCGGCTCGGCGACGATGCCTGGGTCGTGCCACGCGAGGAGGCCGAGTCGACCGGCTGGTTCGGCGCGGTGAGCCCCACCGTGCGGCCTCGGATCGGCGACGTCATCGCGGCGATGCGCGGATCGGTCGCGGTCGTCGACAGCCGCATCCACCGCCCCGAGGTGCTCTCCCTACTGGGCGTGCACGGCTCGTTGACCGCCGACGAGGTGCAGATCCCCCTCTTGATGCACCGCGCCTGACGGGTCGAGCGCGCCCGTCGCGGGCCCGGCGCTCGGCGGGCGCGTCTCAGTCCTCGGGGTGCTTGGCGCCGAACATGATGTCGTCCCAGGCCGGCACGCTGGCCCGGCCGCGACGGCTCGAACGCTGCGGCGGCCGCTTGGTGGCCGCCTCGTCGCCCGCCGCGGGCTCCTTGGCCGGTCCTGTGGACTTGGGCGCGGCAGTCCTTGACGGGGTGGACTTCGCAGCGGCGGGTTTGGGCGCGGCGGGCTTCGGCGCGGTCGGTTTGGTGGCAGTCGGTTTGGTCGCGGCCGGTTGGGTCGCGGCCCCGCGGGAGTCATCGTCCGCTGCAGCGTCGGCTGGAGCGGTCGCTGTGCCGCCGCTGGTCCGTCGCGTGCGGGTGCGCTTGCGAGCGGCCGGCTTGGCGGATGCAGCCGGTGTCGTTTCCGAGGTCTGTGCCTCGGGTTGCTCGGCTGCCTCGGCTGCCTTGGTGTCAGCCGCCGCGGCGGGGGGCTGGTCGGCCGGCTCCCCGGGCGTCTCGGGGCTTTCAAGGGTGTCGGAGAGTCCAGGGGAGTCGAGGATCTCGGGGACCTCACCGACGGACGGGTCGGCAGCGGATCCGGTTGACTCGGTCGGGGTCTGGACCGCAGCACCCTCCGGCGTGCCCTGGGCGGCGTCGTCCGCCGCGGCCTCCGGCGGTACCTCGCCCAGGGGCAGCTCCGGCTCCGTGTGGCGGGCCTGGCTTCGGACGCCCGTCGATCGACGCGCCTCCTCTGCCTGGACCGGCTCGGCCGCCGCTGTGCTCTGTTCCGCTGTGCCGTGCTCCGAGGACTCCGACGTGGCTTCGGTGATGGCGGCGTCGTCCGACGGAGCGGAGGCGGGCGCAGCACCGGCTTCCGCCGCGTCAGCGGCCGCGGGAGCCGCGTCGGGGGCCGCGGGAGCCAGGTCGGGGGCCGCGGGAGCCAGGTCGGCCGCCGCAGGTTCGGGGCGACCGTCGGGGCCGTCCTCGGCGGGGTTCGCATGCGCGGCCGGGGGGAGGCCGTCGCGCTGCGGGTCGTAGTCCAGCGGCTCCAGGGGCACGGCCTCGGGATCCGGAGCGACGCCGACATCCGGGATATCTGTGGGGGCGGTGCCGGCCGCCGTCGGCGGCGTAGGTCCGGCGGGCGGTGCCACCGAGTCGGTCGTGCCCGAGTCGGTCGTGCCCGAGTCGGTCGTGCCCGAGGCGGTCGGCGAAGCCGCACGCGCGCCCCGACCGCCGCTCGGCAGCCGACGGGGACGACGGCGACCACGCTGAGCGGCCCGCTCGCGCAGATCGCTCATCAGCTCACTGTCCGGGTCGACCGCGCGGCCGCGCTCCGGGCGTCCCAATTCCTGCGGGCTCGCAGCCCCGGCACCTCGCGCCGGACGAGACGCAGCCCGCCCACCGTCGGGCGTGTGCTCGGACTCCCCGCGACCGGCTCCGGGCGTGGCGGTGCCCGGCTGCCCGGCGCGGTCCTGGTGCTGCGCGCCCGGGTGCGCGCTGCCCTGGCGGTAGAGCACCTGCTCGTGCCCGACCTGCTGGTAGACGTCCCGGCGCGCCCGGTCGGCCTGCAGCGTCTCGCCGCGGCTCGCGCCCGTCGCGCGCTCGGGCCGGTGCTCCTGGTGGCCGGCGACCGGGTCGCGGCCGGCGTCGTGGTCCCACTCCTGCGGCGCCTCCGGCTGCCACTCCTGGGCGTTCTCCTGCCGCCATTCCTGGGCTGCCCCGCGGGTCGGCAGCGTCCGCCCCCGCGGGGCCTGGGGCTGCCCGGGGCTGTCGTCGCCGGTCAGCCAGCGGGCCTCGTCGTCGACCGGGGTCACGGTCATGCCCGAGCGGGAGAAGAACCAGGAGGCGACCCGGCGGCGCCCACCGGCGGGAAAGCCGAGCTCGACCGTCCACTGACCGTCCTCGGAGCGCCAGGAGTCCCACTCGACCTGCTCGCTGGGCACCCCGCGCGACTCCAGCCGGCGCTCGACCCGTTCGCCGAGCGTCACCGGGTCGCTGCCGTGGGTCGGCACGTGGGCATCCCCGGCCAGGCGGGCGATGTGGGCGCGCTCGGCCAGGATCGGGCCCTCGTAGCGGTGCACCTTCTCGACCGACCAGCCGGCCCGTTCGGCCGCCTCCTGCGCGCTGGCCCCGGCGCGGATCATCGCTTGCACCTCGGTGGGCCGCATCGGTTCGGCGTCGGTACGCGCCTGGGCGTACTCGCGGCGCAGCAGGGCGCGCAGCGTGTCGTCGATCGGCAGCCGGAACTCCTGCCCGCCGCGGCCGGAGAGCAGCAGGTGCTCGCCGTCCTCGTGGACGCCGATGAGGTGCAGGTCGGGCATGTGTTCTCCAGGTCGCTACGTCGCCCCCACGTCGGCCCCGAGTTCAGAGGTGGACAAGTGCCGCTGCGCGTCGGATTCGGCGCACACAGGCACTCGGAGCCCCGGTCAGCCTACCGACGACAGCCACGACGCGGAAACGACACCAGCGGTTCGCGTGGCTAGGGTCGCCGGTATGGACGCAGCGCAGCCGGCCCGACCGCAGGATTCCGCTCCGGTCGGTGGCCCGAACGGCTCGATCGACGCCCCGATCGAGGCTCCCATCGACGGCCCGGTCGACGTCGGCGACGAAGACCTGGCGCAACTCGCCTCCCTGGCCCGCGACTTGGCGGTCGAGGCCGGTCACCTCATCGTCGCCCAGCGACCCCGGGAGCTGCGGGTCGACACCAAGTCCAGCGGCACCGACGTCGTCACGTCGATGGACGCCGCCGCCGAGACGCTCCTGCGGCAGCGGCTGGCCCAGGTGCGTCCCGGCGACGCGGTGTTCGGCGAGGAGGGCGGCGCGCAGGCCGGGACCGGTGCCATCACCTGGGTGCTCGATCCCATCGACGGCACCGTCAACTACCTCTACGGCATCCCGGAGTACGCGCTGTCGGTGGCCGCAGTCGTCGGCGATCCCCGCATCGACGGCGCCTGGTGGCCCGTGGCCGGTGCCGTGGCCCACCCCAGCGCCGGCCTGGTCTACAGCGCCTGGCGCGGCGGACGCGCCTACGTGCAGGCAGTCGACCCTGCGCACCCGAGCGCGAGTCCCGCGAGTCCCGCGAGTCCCGCAGCCGACGAACCGGTACCTGCTGGGGCGCGACTGCACGTCAGCGCGGCGGACAGCCTGGAGTTCGCGCTGCTGGGCACGGGCTTCGGCTACCTGCCGGAGGTCCGGCGCCGACAGGCGCACCTCCTGCTCGACATCCTGCCGCGCGTGCGCGACATCCGGCGGGCGGGCAGCGCGGCCCTGGACCTTTGCGCGGTGGCCGCCGGGCGCCTCGACGCCTACTACGAGAAGGGCGTGCACGCGTGGGACTACGCCGCCGGCTGGCTGCTGGTCACCGAGGCGGGTGGGCTCGTCACCGGCATCGCCGACGACGCGCCCGGAGACGGGGGAGTGGCGGCCGGCGGGCCCGGGGTGCACGGCGAGTTGCGAGCCCTGATACGCGAACTCGGCGCCGGCTGACCCGATCGGGGTGCCGGCGCCGAGTGTCGGCGAGACGTGTTGGGCCGCGGTCAGCAGGCCTGGCTCAGCGAGCGGAACGGAGCCAGCTCGGGCATGTCGATCTCGTGGTCGGCCGCGGTGCGGGCCAGGGAGTTCAGCTCCCCGAGGCGGACATGCGTCAGTACCTCGTCGTCGGCAAGGCGCGCCTGATCGAGGGCCTGCAGAGCTTCGTGTGTACGGTCGAGCAGAGCAAGGGAGAGTTCGGACATGGTTCCACCTCCTGGTGAGTTTTCGAGGTCTTCGGGCGAGGAGGGCGACTCTGGCCAATGGCCCTCGCCGTCGGTCGTTGGCTCGTGGAGCCTATGTGGTCTACGCCACCCACGGCGAATCGCCAGGTTACGCCTGTGTTACTTCTGGCTGAACGGCTTGTCGCATACCCGCGGTTCGCTCCGGTGACGTGCGTGAATGCCTGGGGCCTGACACCCAGACTGGGGCTTCGACGGCACGCAGTGCAGCGTGCCGGCGGTCGATGAGGAGGGTCGACACGGAATGGTTGGGGCCCGGTTGTCGTTTAGGAGGCGCGAATAGGGCACAATCCCCGCGTCGGCCCGCACCGGGTGACAGCACGGTTGACACAGGGTGGACGCAGGCGGGCCCTGCGAGCTGGGACTAGGAGAGACACGCGCAGATGGCAACTGACTACGACGCACCACGCAAGACCGACGACGACGACCTGAACGAGGACTCCCTCGAGGAGCTGAAGTCGCGCCGGGTCGACAAGGGCGCTTCCAGCGTCGACGTCGACGAGACCGAGCAGGCGGAAGGCTTCGAGCTGCCTGGAGCCGACCTCTCCGGTGAAGAGCTCTCGGTGCGGGTGATCCCCAAGCAGGCAGACGAGTTCACCTGCAGCCGGTGTTTCCTCGTGCACCACCGCAGCCAGCTGGCTGGGCAGTCGGGCGGGCAGCCCATCTGCAAGGAGTGCGCGAGCTGACATGAGCGACTCCCCTGGAGTCGCGTCGGCTACCGAGTCGGCCACCGAGCCGGTCGTCACGTCGCCGGGCAGCGCGCCGCTGACCGTGCGCGTGCGCCGGCTCGACCCGCAGCTGCCGCTGCCGGCGTACGCGCGCCCCGGTGACGCCGGGCTCGACCTGCTCGCCCGCGAGGATGCGCTCCTGCAGCCCGGTCACCGGGCGCTCGTCGGCACCGGCATCGCCGTGCAGATCCCGCCCGGTTGGGTGGGGTTGGTGCATCCGCGCTCGGGGTTGGCCGCGCGGCACGGCGTGAGCATCGTCAACGCGCCCGGCACCATCGACTCCGGCTACCGAGGTGAGATCTTCGTCAACCTCATCAACACGGATTCCGAGCACGCCGTGCGCGTCAGCCGGGGGGACCGGATCGCGCAACTGCTGCTCCAGGAAGTCGCGATCGTGGCCTGGGAAGAGGTCGATGTGCTTTCGGAGTCCGTTCGGGGGGACACTGGACATGGTTCGACCGGGGGTATCGGGCCGAGGTAGCCGGCTCGCCGGCTGCGACGGTCACCGAGACGGTGACCCAGCCGCCACACCGATCGGCGCGCCGCCACCGCGGCGGCGCCCAGCAGGAGGAAGAACGATGGCACTGTTCCGGCGTAAGCGGGCCACCGCGGACGAGGCGACCCCCGAAGCCCCCGAGGGCTCGGTGAGTTCCCAGACCGACGCGCAGCCCGCGCCGGCGGACGCCCCCGCCGGCGGCGGAGCAGCGGCGACCGACGCGACCTCCGGTGCCGCCAAGACCGGCGAGACCAGCGAGACCGGCGAGGAGGCCGAGCTCGGCCCCTTCGACGCGAGCACGCTGACGACCCGCGCCGGCCTCGTCGACCTCGGTGCCATCCTGCTGCCCGGCATCAGGGGCCTCGTGGTGTCCATGGAGCTGGACCAGGCCAGCGGCGATGTCACCGCCGTGCGGGTGCACCTGGGCAACTCGCAGCTGCAGCTGCAGGCGTTCGCCGCCCCGAAGTCCACCGGGATCTGGGACGAGATCCGCGGCGAGATCGCGGAAGCGCTGACCGCACAGGGCGGCAGCTCGACGACCGAGGTGGGGCCGTTCGGCACCGAACTCATCGTACGGGTGCCCGGGCTCGGCGCCGACGGCCGACCCGTGACCAACGCGATGCGCTTCGTCGGCATCGACCGGCCCCGGTGGTTTCTGCGCGGCGTCATCAGCGGGCCTGCGGCCACCGACGCGGAGGCGGCGCGCCCGTTCGTCGACCTGCTGCACGTGACGATCGTCGATCGCGGGCACGAGCCGATGGCTCCCCGTGAACTGCTGCCGCTGCGGCTGCCTCCGGAGCCGGTGGCACCGGAGGCGACTCCCGAGGCGGGCCCGGCGGTTCCGTTGGACCAGGCGCAACAGGGTCAGCAGCCGGCCGAGCACTCGACCGACGACCTGCGCCCGTTCGAACGCGGCCCCGAGATCACCGAGGTCCGCTGACCGGACTGCGATGGGGGGGAAGAAGGCCATGGGGTTCTGGTCGCGGGTGCGCTCACGCCTGACGAGTTCGGCCGCCGAACTCGAAGCGCAGGAGCTGTCGCAGGATGCGTTGGAGGCCGGCGCCGATCCGCTGGGGTCGGTCAGCGACCGCGCCCTGGTCGACGCGGTCGGGGTGCTGCGCAACATTTCTATCCCGCCACCGGGGCAGGTGCCCAGCGTCATCGGGGAGTTGTTCGACGGCACCGGATCGCTGTCGATCGTGTGGCTGGGGCGCCGCGAGATCCCCGGAATCGGCTGCGGTGTGCGGCTGCGCGTGCGGGGCCGGGTGGCGATGCGACGGGGGCAACCGGTCATCTACAACCCGCGCTACGACATCCTGCCCGCCCCCGGCAACCACTGAACCCGGCCACTGGGACCCAGCCACCGGGACCCAGCCCCGAGGGCATCGCGTCAGTCCTGCGCGCGAGTGTGCTCCACATCGGGGTTGAGCAGGCGCTCCAGCGCCTCCTCGGATTCGACGGAGGTGACGAGCAGCAGTTCGTCGCCGACCTCCAGCAGGTCGTCCGGCGAGGGGGCGATGGCCCGCTGCTCGCGCACCAGGCACGTCAGTACCGTGTCCGGGGGCCAGGGTACGTCGCCGACCCGTCGAGTGGCCCAGGGGCTGACCGACGGCAGCGTCATCTCCACGAGGATCGCGTGCGACTGGGCGAACTCGAAGATGCGCACCAGATCGCCGACCGAGACCGCCTCCTCCACAAGCGCTGTCATCAGCCGGGGCGTCGAGACGGCGACGTCGACGCCCCAGCCCTCGTCGAACATCCACTCGTTCTTGGGGTTGTTGACGCGAGCGACGGTGCGGGGCACGCCGAACTCGGTTTTGGCCAGCAGCGAGAGCACGAGGTTGACCTTGTCGTCACCGGTGGCCGCCACGACGACATCGCAGGTGTCCAGGCCCGCCTCGTGCAGGGCGGCCAGCTCGCACGCGTCGGCCAGCAGCCACGAGGCGTCGGGCACGCGCGAGGACTGCACGTCGTCGGCGTCGTTGTCGATGAGCAGCACCTCGTGCCCGTTGCCGATGAGCTCCCGGGCGATCGAGCGGCCGACGCTGCCGGCGCCGGCGATGACCACGCGCATTCGAAGGACTCCTTGTCTGCCGTGATGGGGCTGCCGGGACTGAACGTGAGCGCAGGTCAGTCGGCCGGAGGCGGTGACTCGAGCAGGCGCTCGATGCGGGGTAGGTCGTCGCCGGGGCACATCACGGCGAGCATGTCGGCGTCCTGGAAGACGGTCTGCGGCGTGGTCAGAACACCCTGCCCGAGCCGCGACACGTACGCGATGCGGGCGCCGGTCCGGGCCTCGATCCAGGGAATCGATTTGCCGATCCAGCCCTTGTTGGTGGCGACCTCGGCGAGGACGATCTTGCCGCTGGGGTCGGTGTACAGCGGCACGGAGCCGTGCGGCAGTAGCCGGCGCATGACGCGGTCGGCGGTCCAGCGCACGGTGGCGACGGTGGGGATGCCGAGGCGCTGGTACAGCTCGGCGCGCCCCGGATCGTAGATGCGGGCCACGACGTTGGTCACGCCGAACGTCTCCCGCGCCACCCGCGCGGCGAGGATATTGGAGTTGTCGCCGCTGCTGACCGCCGCGAAGGCGTAGGCGTGCTCGATGCCGGCCTTGACGAGGGTGTCGCGGTCGAACCCCAGGCCGGTGACGCGACGCCCCTCGAAGTCGGGCCCGAGGCGGCGGAACGCCGCGCGGTTCTGGTCGATGACCGCCACGTCGTGGCCCTGCTGCTCCAGTCCGAGGGCCAGCGTCGCGCCGACGCGCCCGCAACCCATGATGACGAAGTGCACGTCGCCGACGGTACACGCCTGGTGCGCAGGTCATGCTCAGGTCGGCCTCAGCGACCACTGCCGGAGTCGATTACCAACGGATCTACGCTGTTGCGGTGTCTACCAGTCGGGCCGTCAAGCGGCTCCTGCTCGGCCGCGCGATGCGCAGCGATCGTCTCGGCGAGACGTTGCTGCCCAAGCGCATCGCGCTGCCGGTCTTCGCCAGTGACGCCCTGTCGTCGGTGGCCTATGCGCCCGACGAGATTCTGCTGACCCTGGCCTTCGCCGGCGGCGCGATGGCGATGACGCACTCCTGGCAGATCGGCCTCGCGGTCGCCTTCGTCATGGTCGTCGTCGTGGCCTCCTATCGCCAGAACGTGCACGCCTATCCCTCCGGCGGCGGCGACTACGAGGTGGCGACCGTCAATATCGGGCCGCGGGCGGGCATGACGGTGGCCAGCGCCCTGCTTGTCGACTACGTGCTGACCGTCGCGGTCTCCGTGTCCTCCGGGGTGCAGAATGCCGGCGCCGCGCTGCCGTGGGTGCGCGGGCACGAAACGCCCATTGCGGTGCTGCTCGTAGTGCTGCTCACGACGATGAACCTGCGCGGGGTGCGCGAGTCGGGCACCTGGTTCGCGGTGCCCACGTACGCCTTCATGGTCGGCATCGTCGGTATGGCGGGCTGGGGCTTCATCCGCGACGCCATGGGCACCCTGCCGGCTGCCCCCAGCGCCGACCTGGAGCTGCTGCCCGAGCCCGGCTACGAACAGCTGACGGCGCTGGCCTTCGCATTCCTGTTGCTGCGAGCGTTCTCCTCCGGGTGCGCCGCCCTGACGGGGGTGGAGGCGATCAGCAACGGGGTACCGGCGTTCGAGAAGCCGAAGAGCCGCAACGCGGCGACGACGCTGCTGCTCATGGGCGCGATCTCCATCACGATGCTCATGTCGATGATGTTCTTGGCCCGCGAGACCGGGCTGCAGTTCGCGGAGGATCCGGCGACCCAGCTGTACCGGGACGGCCGGCCGGTGGGTGCCGGCTACGTGCAGGAGACAGTGATCGGCCAGCTCGCGCACACGGTCTTCGACAACTTCGCCCCCGGCGTGTTCTTCATCGCCGGGGTCACCGGCATCATCCTCATCCTGGCCGCGAACACCGCCTTCAACGGCTTTCCGGTACTCGCCTCCGTGCTCGCTCGCGACGGCTTCCTGCCGCGCCAGCTCTCCCAGCGGGGCGACCGACTCGCCTTCAGCAACGGCATCATGATCCTGGCCGGGGCGGCGATCGTGCTCATCGTCATCTACGACGCGCAGGTCACCAAGCTCATCCAGCTTTACATCGTCGGGGTCTTCGTCTCGTTCACGCTCAGCCAGCTCGGCATGATCCGGCACTGGAACCGGCACCTGCGCACCGAGAACGATGCGCGTCAACGGCAGCGGATGCTGCGGGCCCGGGCGATCAACGGCGTCGGTGCCCTGATGAGCGCCACCGTGCTCGTCGTCGTGCTGCTCACCAAGTTCACCCACGGCGCCGGCTACGCGGTGGCCGCGATGGTCGTGCTGTTCTTCCTCATGGCCGGCGTACACAAGCACTATCAGCTGGTGTCGCGGGAGTTGGCGCTCAGCGACGATCCGCGCGAGGACCGGGCGCTGCCCTCGCGGGTGCACGCGATCGTGCTGGTCAGCCGCATCCACAAACCGACGATGCGCGCGCTGGCCTACGCGCGGGCGGCCCGGCCCACCTACCTGGAGGCCGTGACCGTCGATGTCGATCCCGAGCACACGCGCGAGCTCATGCGCGAGTGGGAGCGTCGGCAGATCCCGGTGCCGCTGCGGGCCCTGGACTCCCCGTACCGCGAGATCACCCGGCCGATCCTGGACTACGTCAAGAGCCTGCGCACCCAGTCACCGCGGGACGTGCTGACCGTCTACGTGCCCGAGTACGTCGTGGGGCATTGGTGGGAGCACATCCTGCACAACCAGAGTGCGCTGCGGCTCAAGGCCGCGCTGTTGTTCACCCCAGGCGTCATGATGGTCAGCGTGCCGTGGCAATTGAGTTCATCGCAGGGACAAGAACAGTGGTACACCGACACCGCGCCGGCCGGACGCAGCTCCGCGGGGCCTGGCCCCGAGCTGCCGGGCCAGCGCGGCGGGGGGCAGACATGAGCGGGCCGCGAGGGTCCCTCGTCGGGCAACAACTGCGCGTAGCGACGACCCGCTTCGCCCACGGGGGGCACGCGGTGGCCCGCGACGACGACGGACGGGTGGTCTTCGTGCGTCACGCCCTGCCGGCCGAAGTGGTGCAGGTGCGCGTGACTCGCGGCAAGGCGGGCGACCGGTTCGTCTTCGCCGACGTCGAGGCCGTCGAGACCGCCAACCCGCATCGGGTCACTCCGCCGTGCCAGTACGCCGGGCCGGGCGGGTGCGGCGGCTGCGACCTGCAACACGCGGACCTGGGGTACCAGCGCGAGCTCAAGGCACAGGTCGTCGCCGAGCAGCTGTCCCGGCTCGCCGGCATCGAGCGCGACGTGCTCGTCGAGCCCGTGCCCGGTGACGTCGACGGCCTGCGGTGGCGCACTCGGGTCGAGTTCGCGGTCGACCGCGAGGGCCGCGCCGGCCTGCGCCCCTTCCACACCCGCGACGTGCTGCCCATCGACGACTGCCTCATCGCCGCGGAGCCGATCATCGACTCGGGGGTGCTGCGGCGACGCTGGCCCGCGCAGCGGGCGGTCGACGTGATCGCGCCCTCCGGCTCGGGCTCGGCTGCGGACTCCGAGTCGGACCCCGGGTCGGACCCCGGATCGCACCCCGGGTCGCCGGCGGCGGTGCTGGTGCCGGTGCCCGGCGGGGTCAAGCAGGCGCCCGAGGTCACCGAGCACGTCGCCAGCGGGCCGTGGAGCGGCGACATCACCGTGGACGCCCGCGGCTTCTGGCAGGTGCACCCCGGGGCGGCGAGCACCTTCCTCGACCACGTGCTGGGCGAGCTCGACCCGCAGCCGGGGGAGCGGGCCCTCGACCTGTACGCCGGAGTCGGCCTCTTCGCCCGGGCGCTGGCCGACCTCGTCGGCGACGAGGGAGCGGTGCTCGCGGTCGAGTCCGACGAGCGGGCCGTCGTCGCCGGCGAGCGCGACACCGCCCGGGTGGAGCAGCTGGAGTGGCGGGCCGAGCGGGTCGAGCAGGCGCTGGAGCCCCTCATCGACGGCGGCGACGAGGTCGACCTCGTCGTGCTGGACCCGCCGCGCGCCGGGGCGGGTGCGCCGGTCATCCGGCAGATCGCGCAGCTGAGTCCGCGGGCGATCGCCTACGTAGCGTGCGATCCGGCGGCCCTGGCTCGCGACCTGGCGACCCTGGCCGACGCCGGCTACGAGCTCGACACCCTGCGGGCCTTCGACGCCTTCCCGATGACCCATCACGTGGAGTGCATCGCCATCTGCCGGCCCAGCTCCGCGATTCGAGGGTGACCGACGCCTGAGGGTGTGATAATTTATCTCGACATCAAGATATTTGTCCGCCGTGGTCCTGCCCGATCGATCCGTTGAAGCAGATCTGAATCGGGTCGGTTGGTCCCAGGCCGCGCACGAGCCGCCGCGATCGGGCAGCATCGACAGCATCACCGACAGCAGCGAAGGAGCCCAGTGGTGAGCCACGCACCCGACAGTTTCCAGGCCAAGGACACCCTGCAGGTCGGGGACAAGTCCTACGAGATCTATCGCATCGACAAGGTGGACGGCCACGACACCTTGCCCTACAGCCTCAAGGTGCTGCTGGAGAACTTGCTGCGCACCGAGGACGGCGCGAACATCACCGCCGACCACATCCGCGCGCTGGGCGGCTGGGACGCCGACGCCGAGCCCGACACCGAGATCCAGTTCACCCCGGCCCGCGTCATCATGCAGGACTTCACCGGCGTGCCCTGCATCGTCGACCTGGCCACGATGCGCGAGGCCGTCGAAGAGCTCGGCGGCAGCGCCGAGAAGGTCAACCCGCTGTCTCCGGCCGAGCTCGTCATCGACCACTCGGTGCAGATCGACGTCTTCGGTCAGCGCGACGCCTTCGAGCGCAACGTCGAGTTCGAGTACCAGCGCAACGGCGAGCGCTACCAGTTCCTGCGTTGGGGCCAGGGCGCCTTCGACGACTTCAAGGTCGTACCGCCCGGCACCGGCATCGTGCACCAGGTCAACATCGAGCACCTCGCGCGCGTCGTCATGGAGCGTGACGGGCAGGCCTACCCCGACACGTGTGTCGGCACCGACTCGCACACGACGATGGAGAACGGTCTCGGCGTGCTCGGCTGGGGCGTCGGCGGGATCGAGGCGGAGGCCGCGATGCTCGGCCAGCCGGTCTCGATGCTCATCCCGCGGGTCGTCGGTTTCAAGATCACCGGCGAGATCCCCGCCGGGGTCACCGCGACCGACGTCGTGCTCAACATCACCGAGATGCTGCGGGCGCACGGGGTCGTCGGCAAGTTCGTCGAGTTCCACGGCGAGGGCGTCGCCTCCATCCCGCTGGCTAACCGCGCGACGATCGGCAACATGAGCCCCGAGTTCGGCTCGACGTGCGCGATCTTCCCCATCGACGACGTGACGCTGGACTACCTGCGCCTCACCGGCCGCAGCGACGAGCAGGTCGCGCTCGTCGAGGCGTACGCCAAGACGCAGGGCATGTGGCTCGACCCGAGCAAGGAGCTGCGTTTCTCCGAGGACCTCGAACTCGACCTGTCCACGGTCGTCCCCGCGATCGCCGGGCCAAAGCGCCCGCAGGACCGCATCCTGCTCTCGGAGGCCAAGGAGTCCTTCCGCAAGGTGCTGCCGACATACGTCGACGGTGACGAGGGCGATCGCGGCGCCGGCTCGAGCTTCCCGGCCAGCGACCCGACCCCGCAGGGGTCGGCTGACGGCGTCAACGGCGGCAACCGACCGATCGACGAGGGCAACGGCATCAGCCGCCCGCACAAGCGCGTCACGCTGAGCCGCGACGGTCAATCCTTCGACATCGACCACGGCATCGTCTCGATCGCCTCGATCACCTCGTGCACGAACACCTCGAACCCCTCGGTCATGCTCGCCGCGGGCCTGCTCGCGAAGAAGGCCAGCGAGAAGGGCCTCAAGGTCAAGCCGTGGGTCAAGACCTCGATGGCGCCCGGCTCCAAGGTCGTCACCGAGTACTACGAGAAGGCCGGGCTGTGGCCCGCGCTGCAGGACCTCGGCTACCACCTCGTCGGCTACGGCTGCACCACGTGCATCGGCAACTCGGGCCCGCTGCCCGAGGACGTCTCCGCCGCGGTCAACGAGCACGACCTCGCGGTCACCTCGGTGCTCTCGGGCAACCGCAACTTCGAGGGCCGCATCAACCCCGACGTCAAGATGAACTACCTGGCGTCCCCGCCGCTGGTCGTGGCCTACGCGCTGGCCGGCACGATGGACTTCGACTTCGAGAAGGAGGCGTTGGGGCAGGACACCGACGGCAACGACGTCTTCCTGAAGGACATCTGGCCCACCGCCGAAGACGTGCAGGCGACGATCGACTCCTCGATCGACCGCGACATGTTCCTCGAGCAGTACGCCGACGTCTTCAAGGGTGATGACCGCTGGCGCGACCTCGACACCCCCGACGGCAACACCTTCGAGTGGGACGCCGACTCGACGTACGTGCGCAAGCCCCCGTACTTCGAGGGCATGACGATGGAGCTGACTCCCGTGTCGGACATCTCCGGCGCGCGGGTGCTGGCCAAGTTGGGTGACTCGGTGACCACCGACCACATCAGCCCGGCCGGTTCGATCAAGGCCGACAGCCCGGCGGGTGTGTACCTGTCCGAGCACGGCGTCGACAAGAAGGACTTCAACTCCTATGGCAGCCGGCGCGGCAACCACGAGGTGATGATCCGCGGCACGTTCGCGAACATCCGCCTGCGCAACCAGCTGCTCGACGGCGTCGAGGGCGGCTTCACCCGCAACTTCCTCGACGGTGGGCAGCAGACGACGATCTACGAAGCGTCGCAGGCTTACCAGGAGGCCGGGGTGCCGCTGGTCGTGCTGTCGGGCAAGGAGTACGGCTCGGGCAGCTCGCGCGACTGGGCTGCCAAGGGCACGCGTCTGCTGGGCGTCAGCGCCGTCATCGCCGAGAGCTACGAGCGCATCCACCGCTCCAACCTCATCGGGATGGGCGTGCTGCCGCTGCAGTACCCCCAGGGCGAGAGCGCCGACTCCCTGGGTCTGGACGGCACCGAGACCTTCGACATCACCGGCATCGAGGCGATCAACGAGGGCTCTGTCCCCAAGACTGTGCACGTCAAGGCCACGAAGGAGGGCGGCGAGAGCGTCGAGTTCGACGCGGTCGTTCGCATCGACACCCCCGGCGAGGCCGACTACTACCGCAACGACGGCATCCTGCAGTACGTGCTGCG
>NZ_BAHD01000082.1 GCF_000298215.1 Kineosphaera limosa NBRC 100340
AACAGTCACCCCGAACGTGGTCGTCTGGACGCGCGCCGACGGCACCCCCATCGGCAACCAACCACGCCGGGACGGCAGCAATGACGATGAAGGCGACAGCGGCTCCAGTGATTTCTCCGAATCGACAATGATGCCGGAGCGCAAAGCCTTGCCGGTCCTGACAAATGCAACGGCACCATCGACTTCCGGAGTGTCTCGTTAGCATGTTGGGGGTGGGGATGCCTGTCCGAAGAAGTGCATTGAGCCTGGTGGCCGCTGGGTTGATGGCGGGTGGTTCGCTGCTGCGATGGGGTGGCTGCGATGTCGCCGGCATCGATGCCTCGTCGGCCTGCGTGGCGGCGCAGTCCTCGAACTACTACGCGACCGCATCCGCCTGGTCCGTCGCCGTGATGCTGGCAGCCGTCGTCCTGACCGGGCTTGCGCTCGCGCACCTGGCTCGCGCCTTCTCGTCGCCACTGGCGCCGTGGATTGCCGGGGCTTGGGCGTTGGGCGGCGCCACTGTCGCGGCCACGGCCCTCGGCTGGTTGGACGAAAACCTGATCTTGGTGTGGCTGACGCTTCCGTTTTCGCTCGCCTGGATGGCAGCGCCGTTGTTGGCCTGTGTGCTCATTGCGTCCAGCGAGCGAACGCCGCGGCCGGCGAGCCTCATCGTCGTTACCGCGACCGTCCTGATCTCTCCAGCCGGGGAGGCGGCGGCCCTGGGCCTCATCGCCGGCCCGCACGTTTCCCGACATCGCTCCGTGGACCGGCCTGCCGGCCGCAATCGGTCTGCTCCTCATCGCGACGAGCGGGATCTGGCTACGGCACGACGCCGCCCCCGCACGGCAAAGCCGGCCTCTCGCAGCCGAAGCGGCCTGACCTGCGGTCATACCTGAGCCCCTTGGCTCGCTGACCTGCCTGTTTGCGTGGCGCCGGGGCTGACTCCGCACTGACCTTGACGTCTTGTCGGTGGTGGGAGGTACAGTTTCTGACATCGAACAACTGTTCGATGATGTCGGTCAGGTGTTCGACTTCAGGGTACGTGGTGGGCGCTGCCCAGAAGTCGGCCAGGTAGGGGTGAACAGGTGAGCACGGTGAAGACGGTGGACAGGAGCGGCCATGCGCAACTACGACGAGCCGATCGAGGTGAGTTGCGCCGACGAGGCGCCGGAGAGTTTTCGCTGGCGGCGGCGCACGTACATCGTGCGCGGCGTCATCGACAGTTGGGTGCGCAGCCGGCCGTGGTGGCGCTACGCAATGGATCCGGACCGCGCAGCCATCGAGGTGCCGGCGGCCCGACGGCCCGCGGCTGCGGCCGTTTCGGTGCCGACCGCCGCGCCGGTCTCGGAGTCCGGCTCATCAGCGCTGCTGGGGGACCTACAGGAGGTCGTGTGGCGAGTCGAGGCGGGTCTGGGCCGGTCGGGAACGGTGCGAGTACTCGGGGTGTACGACCTGGTGTGCACCGGCGCCGATCAATGGCGGCTGCTGACCGTCCTCGACTGAGCGGCACGCCCGCTGGTCGGATGCCTGTTGGGTGCCTACCGAGCGGACCTCTGACGAACGGACCTCTGACGAACGGACCTCTGCCGAACGGACCTGCGGCGAGCGGCCCGCGGTGAGTGAGCGCAGCGAACGGGTGGTGATGGCGATGACTCGAATGACGACACGAGCGACACGATCCGCGAAGCGAGCCGATGGCCCGGATGGGTTCGCCGGTGACCTGCAGGCGGGGCTGGAGCTGCTCGACCGAGCGGCGGGCAGCCTGCTCGAGGCCTGCCGGGCCGACACGACGACCGACCGGTACCTGCAGGCCCATCTGGGGGCGCAGCGTGCCGCCGCGGCACTGCTGGTGATGCGGCCCTCCCGGCGGGGCAGCGGCCGCAGCCGGTTGCGCGGGCGCGACGGCAAGGCCATCGGGGTGTGGGACTCGCTGCGCGCGGCCGCGCCGGAGTTCGCCGAATGGGCCGACTATCTCGCCCTCGCCGGTGCCCGCCGGTCGGCGCTAGAAGCGGGCGGAGAGCCCGCGGGGTTGCGTGAGGCCGACGACCTGCTGCGCGGCGCCGAGACCTTTCTGGCGTTGGTGCGGGCCGCGGTCGGCCTGCCCGTGATACCGGTGCCGACCCCGCTGGCGGTCGCCGGCCGCGGCTGAGTAGGCGCACACCAACGGCTCCTCCTTCGCCGGGAGCGTGCGGCGCGCCGCGCGAAGGAGGGGTCCGTTGGCTGTGCCGCGACAGCGAGACCCCGGGGCTTGACCTGGGGCTTGACCTGGGGCTTGACCTGGGGCTTGACCTGGGGATTGACCGAGGGGGTGGCAGCGGGGGCTGCCTGGGGGACAGACGACTTTGGCGACGGCAAGAGAGGGAGGGAGTGTTATGCGTGATGACTTCGTGCACCTGCACGTCGCGTCGAGCTTCTCGTTGCGGTACGGGGCGAGCCCACCGGCCGAACTGGTCGCGACGGCCGCCGCGGCCGGCCAAGGCGCGCTCGCGCTCACCGACCGCGACGGACTCTACGGAGCGGTGCGCTTCGTGCAGGCCTGCCAGCAGTCCGGGATCGCGCCGATCCTCGGCGTCGACCTCGCGCTCGCACCGGAGCCGAACCATGCCGACCGCAACCATGCCGACCGCAACCATGCCGACCGCAACCGCGCCGACCGCAACCGCGACGGCCACAACGGTGCCGGCGCATCGGGCAACCCCGGATCGAGCGCGCGTCGGCAACCGGTCAAGGGTGGCCAGCCCGTCGATCCCCGGCATCCGCGAGTCACGGTGCTGGCGCGCGGCCAGGGCGCGGGACTGGCACCCGGCGCGGGCTGGGCCCGGCTGTGCCGACTCGTCACCGCGACCCACCTGAGCGGGGAGCGCGGCTCGCCGTGCGCCACCCCGGAGTCGATCGCACAACACGCCCGCCCCCTTGGCAACGGGTGGCGCGCCGACCCCCGCGCACGGGGCCCGCACGAGGGTGCGGGCAGCCACCGCCGTCGCCCGCAGCCGGGGGAGCCGGCCCCGCTGCTCGTGCTGCTGGGCCCCGACAGCGACGTCGGCCGGGCGCTCATCCCCGACCCCCGCGGCAGCGTCAACGCCGGCGCGGGTGCCTGGGCAGCATCGGGTGGGGCGCGCGGGCCGCGGGTGGCTCGTGAGCTGCTGGACCGCTGGCTGGCGCTGCTGCCACCGGGCGCCCTGGCCATCGAGATCGTCAACCACGGCGGCCCGCCCGACTCACCCGGCGGCGCCGCGCACGCCCGCCGCATGCTGGCGCTCGCGACCGCTGCCGGCATCCCCGCCCTGGCCAGCGCCGCGGTGCGCCACGCCCACCCCGAACAGGGGGCGACTGTCGACGTGCTCGACGCAGCCCGCCGCCTCACCCTGCTGCACGAACGGCACATCGACCGGGTCAGCACCGCCGGGCACCTGTGCGACGCCCCGACGATCTTCGCCGCCATGCGCCGGGTCACCGGCGAACAAGACGCGGTAGCGGCCCGCCGGCTGCTGGCCCGCACCGGCGAGGTCGCCCGAGAGTGCACCCAAGACCCCCGCACCGACATCGGCATCGGCTCGGTCCACCTGCCCGAACCGTCGGCGCTGGGGCTGGCCCCCGGCACCGACTGCCAACAGGTGCTCGCCCGCCGCTGCCGCGAGGCAGTGCCCAGCGCCTACCCCGGCGCCGGCAACGCCCGGCTCGCCGCCGTGCACGCCCGACTCGACGAAGAACTGGCCGTCGTGCGCGACCTCGGCTACCCGACGTACTTCCTCACCGTCGCCGCCGTCTGCGACCTCATCCGCGACATGGGAGTGCGCTGCGCCGCCCGCGGCTCCGGCGCCGGCAGCATGATCAACTACCTGCTCGGCGTCAGCGGTATCGAACCGCTGACCTACGGCCTGCTCATGGAGCGCTTCTGCACCACGCTGCGCGCCGAGCTGCCCGACATCGACGTCGACGTCGAATCGGCCCGCCGCACAGCGGTGTATGAGCAGATCCTCGAACGCTTCGGCGGCGACCGCGTCACCTGCGTCTCGATGATGGAGACCTACCGGGTGCGGCACGCCATCCGCGACGTCGGCTCGGCCCTCGGGCTGCCGCCCGTCGAGATCGACGCCATCGCCAAAGCGTTCCCCCACATCCGCGCCCGCGACGCCCGCAACGCGATCGCCGAACTGCCCGAGCTGGCGGCCTTCGGTGTCCACAGCGGACGGGGGAGCGCAGGCGGGTCGGGGCTGCTGCCCGGCGGCGCACAACTGGAGGTGCTCTTCGAACTCGTCGAACGCCTCGACGGGCTGCCCCGGCACATCGCGCTGCACCCGTGCGGGGTCGTGCTCTCGGATGCCGCCCTGCTGGACCGCACCCCCGTCGAGGCGAGCTGGCTCGGCTTTCCGATGAGCCAGTTCGACAAAGACGACGTCGAAACCCTCGGCCTGCTCAAACTCGACGTGCTCGGCATCCGCATGCAGTCCGCGATGGCGCACGCCGTCGACGAGGTCGCCCGCGTGACCGGCACGACCGTCGACCTCGACGACCGAACGCAGCTGCCCCTCGACGACCCGGCGACCTTCGACCTCATCCGCTCGACCCGCACGCTCGGCTGCTTCCAGATCGAAAGCCCCGGGCAACGCGAGCTCATCGGCAAATTCGCCCCCGACAGCTTCGACGACCTCGTCATCGACATCTCGCTGTTCCGCCCGGGGCCGGTCAAGTCCGACATGATCCGACCGTTCTTGGAGGCCCGACAGGGCTGGAACGAGCCCGACCTGCTGCACCCCAGCCTCGCCTACGCCCTCGAAAGCACCTGCGGTGTCGTCGTCTTTCACGAACAGGTGCTGCAGATCGTCGCCACCACCGCCGGGGTGAGCCTCGCGGAGGCCGACGAGGTGCGCCGCGCGATGGGCACCCACGAGGGGCGCGACCGCGTGGAGGCGTGGTGGCGTCCCCGCGCCGCAGCCCGCGGCTACGAGCCCAGCGACGTCGAACGCATCTGGGAGGTGCTCGCCGCCTTCGCCAGCTTCGGCTTCTGCAAAGCCCACGCGGCGGCCTTCGCGCTGCCCACCTACCAGTCCGCCTGGCTCAAGACCCACCACCCGGCGGCCTTCCTCGCCGGAGTGCTCACCCACGACCCTGGCATGTACCCCAAACGGCTCATCCTCGACGACGCCCGCGGCTTCGGCGTGCCGATCCTGCCGCTCGACGTCAACATCAGCGACGGCAGCTACCGCCTCGAACGCCTCGGCGGCGAAGCCAGCGACGACGACCCCTTCGATGCCCCGGAGGTCGTTCGCGGCCTGGAGATCGCCGGTGGACTTGGTGGTGGGCTTGGTAGTGCCGGGGGTCTTGGCGGCGCCGGCTGTGTAGCCGCGGCCGACCTGGGCATCCGGCTGTCGCTGGCCGACGTCAAGGGAGTCAGCGAGGCCGAGCTGGCGCGGATCGTCGCGGGGCAGCCGTACGCCGACCTGCCCGACTTCTGGCAGCGGGCGCACGTCTGTCGGCCGGTCGCCGAGCGGCTCGTGCTCGCCGGCGCGTTCGACTCCCTGTACGGCCTCGACGGCGGTGACGGCCTGGGCCGCCGCGGCGGCATCACCCGACGCGACCTGCTGCTGCACGTCGGCGAACTGGAACGCTGGTCGGCCTCGCTGCACGGCCGCCGCGGCCGGCGCGCCCGCGTGGCGATGTCCGGGGTGAGACCCCCGGCGACCCGCGACGGCCGCCCCGAGCGCAGCGACTCCGACCGCACCGATTCCGACCGTGACCGCGACCGGGGCCGGCAACAAGAGCGAGAACGAGAACTCGGGATCGACGTGCGCCGGTCCGCGGCGGCCCAGTCGCAGGCCCCCGCGGCCGTCGCGGCGCCGGAGCACCAACCCATGCAGCTGCGCCTCGACCTCGGCGACACCCCCGTCGTCACCGGCACCGGGCTGCCGGAGATGACCCGCGCCGAACGGGTACACGCCGAACTCGACATCCTCGGGCTCGACGTCAGCGGCCATGTGCTCGACCCCTACGCCCCGATGCTCGCGCAACTGCCCGTCGTGCGCGCCGCCGACTTGCGCCAGGTGCGCAGCCGCAGCGAGATCTACGTCGCCGGGGTCAAGGTCGCCACCCAGACCCCGCCGGTCCGCTCCGGGCGCCGCGTCGTCTTTCTCACCCTCGAGGACTCCACCGGCCCGGCCGACGCGACGTTCTTCGAAGACGTCCAAGGCCCCTACGCCGCCACGGTGTTCGGCTCTTGGCTGCTGCTGGTGCGCGGGGTGGTGCGGCGCACCGGCCCGATGGGCATCTCGCTGCGGGCGACCGGGGCGTGGGAGCTGGCCGAGCTCACCCGCGAGTGGGAGACCGGCGGCATCGAAGCGGTCCGCGCCCTGCTGACCGACGACGCCGCCGCCACCGTCGCCACCGACACCACCGGCGACGCCCAAGGTGGCCCGCAGGTCGGGATCGGCCGCGAGGCCCGGCGGGTGCTCGTGCACTCCTCGGGGTTCGCCCAGTCGCTGTACTCCGACGTGCGCCCGGCCGGCGACTCCTCCGGCGGCTCGGGGCGCAAGCTGTGGCACTCCTCACCGGGGAGTTCGGGGCGGTGAGCGGGTGTGCGAATAGTCTGGCCGCACGTGCCCGTCACCGATCCGCCCACGACAACAGACCGCCCTCGAAGGAGCGCCCGCGATGACCGACGACCAGCGCCGAGCCCCCCACCGCGACGCCGCGGACACCGCCGCGCCGATCTCCTCGCCGTCGATCCGCACGGCCGCGGTCTGGCAGGCCGTGCTGGCCGCCGTCGCGCCGCGCGAACAGCAGCTCGACCGGCCGCTGCGGGTGGTCGACCTCGGCGGCGGCACCGGCGGTCTGGCGGTGCCGCTGGCCGAGCTCGGGCACACGGTGACGGTCGTCGACCCCAGCCCCGATGCCCTCGCCTCGCTGCGTCGCCGCGCCCAGGAGGTCGGGGTCTCGACGCGCATCATCGCGGTCCAGGGCGACGCGGCGACCCTGCCGGAGGTGGTGCCGCCCGGTCAGGCCGACCTGGTGACCTGCCACGGGGTGCTGGAAGTGCTCGACGACGACGCCGCGGTCGCCGCCGCCGCCCAGGCCTTGGCGGGCACCCTGGCTCCCGGCGGCATCCTGTCCGTCGTGGCCGCCGGCCGCCTGGCGGCCGTGCTGGGCCGTGCCCTGGGCGGCCGGTTCGAGCAGGCGCAGACGGCGCTGGTCAGCAACGACGGCCGGTGGGGCCCCGGCGACCCGATGCCGCGCCGGTTCGATGCCCAACAACTACAAGACGTGCTGAGCGCTGCAGGCCTGCAGGTCGAGCGGGTCCACGGCGTGCGCCTCTTCGACGATCTGGTACCCGCAGCGATGCTCGACACCGAGGCCGACTACGCCGCCCTGCTGGACCTGCAGGAGACGATCACGACGCACCCGACCTACGCCTTCCTCGGCCAACTGGGTGCCGCCCTGCACGTCGTCGCCCGCCGCCCGCAGGAGGGCGCATGAGAGTCCCACGCCGCAGGCGAGCCCCACGGTGAGCCGGCGACAGTTCCGCGCCCCCGAACGCACTGCGGCCGGCCCGGCCGACGACACGGGCTGCGGCATCCTGCACGTCGACATGGACGCCTTCTACGCCTCCGCGTCCCTGCTCGCCCGCCCGGAGCTGCGCGGCACCCCCGTCATCATCGGCGGCGGCAACCGCGGCGTCGTGCTGTCGGCCACCTACGAGGCCCGCCGGTTCGGGGTCGCCTCCGCGATGCCGATGTCGCGCGCCCGCCGGTTGTGCCCGCAGGCCAGCGTCATCGCGCCCGACCACGCGCTGTACGACCGCATCTCAAAAGCCGTCATGGCGACCTTCGCGCAGATCACCCCCCTGGTCGAGCCGCTGTCACTCGACGAGGCCTTTCTCGACGTCTTCGGCGCGATCCGCCGCCTCGGGCCGCCGGCGACGATCGCCCAGCAGTTGCGCGACACCATCGCCGACGAGCAGGGCGTCACCTGCTCGGTGGGGGTGGCGCCCACCAAGTTCGTCGCCAAGCTCGCCTCCGGGCTGGCCAAACCCGACGGGATGATCGTCGTGCCGGTCCCCGAGGTCGTCGGCTTCGTGCAACAACTGCCCGTGGCCGCCCTCTGGGGAGTCGGGGACCGCACCGAGGAGCAATTGCACCGGCTGGGGCTGCGCACCGTCGCCGACATCGCGCACACCCCGGTCGCCACGCTGCGCCGGGCCCTGGGGGAGAACGGCGCCGCCCTGCACGAGTTGGCCTGGGGCCGCGACCCGCGGCGCGTGGTCCCCGTGCGGCGCGAACGCAGCATCGGCTCGGATGAGACCTTCGCCTACGACATCGACGACCCGATCGAGATCCACCGCCGGCTGCTGCGCCTCTCCGAACGCACCGCGGCCCGCGCCCGCGCCGCGCAGATGATGGGCCGCACCGTCTCCCTCAAGGTGCGGTTCAGCGATTTCACGACGATCACCCGCGCCCGCACCCTGCGCGATCCCACCGACGTCAGCCGCGATGTCTACGAGACCGCGCGGGACCTGTTCGATGCCCTGGCCCTGCAGCGGGCCCGCATCCGGCTCGTCGGGGTGCGCCTCGAAGGGCTCGTCGAGACTGCGCTGGCACCGGTTCAAGGGGCTCTTGACGAGCCGGAACACGGTTGGCGCGACGCCGATCTCGCGGTCGATCGGGCGAGCGCCCGGTTCGGCGCGGGAGCGGTCCGACCGGGCAGCCTCGTGGGCCTGAGTAGCGGCCGGACGTCTCGGACAAAACGGCCCTGAACGGGTGTGTCTGAGGCCACCCTGGGCAACGGCACCGAAGGCCGTGGGTGTGGCTGGCTAACAGCGCCTCGGAGACCTATCCTTGACCCTATATATGTGTGGCGCCGCATCAGGTGACGCCGCGCATCGGTTCGCGCATCGACGCGCCCGGCACCCCCGGGCCAGCAGAGCACGGGTCGAACTCCAGACCGGGGCAATAGGAGGTCCACGTGCCGCTGTCAGAGCACGAGCAAAAGCTCCTCGAGCAGATGGAGCGTGCGCTCTACGCCGAGGATCCTCGGTTTGCCAGTCAGATGAAGGGCAGCGCACACTCCCCGAACCGTCGCCGCGTGATCGTGGGCGCCGTGGGTGCGGTGGTCGGGTTGGCCGTCGTCGTGGCAGGCGTCGCCACCTCTCTCATCCCGCTGGGTGTCGTCGGCTTCGTCCTCATGGTCGCCGGCGTCGCCTGGGCCGCCACTCCGGCCCGCAAGAGCAAGAGCGGCGGGGCCAACCTCAAGGTGGTCCCCGGGGCCGGCAGCGGTGGCACCCGCCGCGCCGCCAAGCCCGGTAAGCCCGGATCGAAGTCCAAGCCCTCCGGCGGTGGGTCTTTCACCCAGCGCATGGAAGAGCGGTGGGACAAGCGCCGCCAAGACGGTCAGAACTTCTAAACCAGCCAGTACGCACCAACGGGCTGCCCCGTGAGGCGGCCCGTTCGTTGCGCCCTTCTCAGGCGAGACTCTCAGACGAGCGAGATCCAGGCGCCGACGATGAATGTGCCGGCGATGAGCATGCCGGTGAGCATCTCGATGCCGTAGCTGATGGCGGCGGCCTTGACGGCCTGCTGGGTCGACTCCCAGGCACCGTCCTTGCCGATGCGCGCCAACTCGGCCAGGTACACGCCACCGACGAAGCCCAGCGGCAGACCGAGCACGGGAATGGCGAAAAAGCCGACGATGCCAGCGACCAGGCCGATGATCGTCGAACGGTTCGGTACGCCGGCGGCGCGCAGCCGCTTGCCGGGGATGAGGTACTGCAGCACCCAGCCGGCGAGGGTCAACGCGGTGGCCAGAACGAAGACGAACCAGGCGGCTCCCGTCTGCACCACCAGGGTCCAGACGGCCACGGCGGCCCAGACGATGAGCAGGCCCGGCAGCACGGGCAAGACGATGCCCGCGAGGCCGACGATGATCGCCAGCCCCGCGAGCACTGTTACGGCAATGTCCACGGTGTGTTTTCGACGGGGGTGAGGGGGAGGGGTGGGTCTTGGATCAGTCGGTGCCGGCGGTCTGGGTCAGACGGCTCGTTTCGTCGTGAATGTCGACCGCTAGGTCCTGCAGCTTGGGCAGGTGCTCACGCCCGTGGTGGGCGCAGAACAATAGTTCGCCGCCAGAGGAAAGGCGGGCTCGAACGTACGCCTGCGCACCGCACCGGTCGCAGCGGTCGGCCGAGGTCAGGGGGGTTGCAAGTGCAGCGCTCACGTCAGCCTTCCATCTCTTCGCTCGGAACCGGCACGCCATCTCGGCGGTGCTGGGGCAGTTCCTTATGCTCCAGTGCCAACAGTCAAGCACGCCAGAACGTTCCCGACCCTGCCCACTCGCCCTTTGGGACCAGCGTTCATCGGATCGAAACGTTCGCCGTGCCCCTGCGGGCTGGGTACCGATCCCATCGACCGGATTGCTGGCGGGGCGACCGAGACCGTCGCAGGTGTGGCTTTCCCCACGTCCGCTCAGGTCGGCGCCAGGGCCGGCATGCCGCTCGATCGGGGGGCCCGATCAGTCGTTCGAGGTTACTGTGGCGACCCCGCTGCGTTGCGCCTCCCCGAGCTTGTCGGCGCGTCACGTTAGCCTGACCGGCGTCACATCGAAGGAGGATCTCGTGGCTCGCGCGAACACCGATTACACGGCCCGGCACCTGCAGGTGCTCGAGGGTCTGGAGGCGGTGCGCAAGCGCCCGGGCATGTACATCGGCTCCACCGACTCCCGCGGCCTCATGCACTGCCTGTGGGAGATCATCGACAATTCCGTCGACGAGGCCCTCGGCGGGCATGCCACCGCGATCGATGTCGTGCTGCACGACGACGGCTCGGTGGAGGTCCGCGACGACGGCCGCGGCATCCCGGTCGACATCGAGCCGCGCACCGGTCTCTCGGGCGTGGAGGTCGTCTTCACCAAGCTGCACGCCGGCGGCAAGTTCGGCGGCGGCTCCTACACCGCCTCCGGTGGGCTGCACGGCGTCGGCGCCTCAGTGGTCAACGCACTCTCCGAGCGGCTCGACGTGGAGGTCGACCGGGCCGGTCAGACCTACCTCATGAGCTTTCACCGCGGTGAGCCCGGCACGTTCGACGACTCGGCCGGTCGCTCTCCGGGCTCGCCGTTTACGCCCTTCGTCGACGGCAGCGAGCTGCGGGTCATCGGCAAGACCAAACGCGGGGCCCGCGGCACCCGCATCCGGTACTGGGCCGACAGCCAGGTCTTTCTCAAAGAGGCGCGGTTCTCCTACGACGACCTAACGGCTCGGGCGCGCCAGACCAGCTTTCTGGTGCCCGGTCTGCGGATCGCGCTGCGCGACGAGCGGGTGCTGCCGGCGGCGAGCGAGCAGGAGGCACCCGGCCCCCGCGAGGAGGTCTTTCTGCACGACGGGGGGATCACCGAGTTCTGCGAGTTTCTCGCGACCGACCCTGCGGTCACCGACGTCTGGCGCCTGAGCGGCAGCGGGCAGTTCACCGAGACCGTGCCGGTGCTCGACGAGCAGGGGCACATGACCCCCACGGAGGTCACCCGCGACTGCGGCGTCGACATCGCGCTGCGCTGGGGCACCGGCTACGGGACGACCGTGCGCTCGTTCGTCAACATCATCGCCACCCCCAAGGGCGGCACCCACGTCTCCGGCTTCGACCAGGCGCTACTCAAGACCGTCCGCAAGCAGGTCGAGACGCGGGCCCGCGCCCTCAAGGTCGGCAACGACAAGCTGGAGAAGGACGACGTCGCCGCCGGCCTGACCGCTGTCGTCACGGTGCGCCTGGCCGAGCCGCAGTTCGAGGGGCAGACCAAGGAGGTGCTCGGCACCGCCGCCGTTCGCGCGATCGTCTCCCGAGTGCTGGAGAAGGAGCTGACGGCTCGGCTCACCTCGACCAAGCGGGACGACAAAACCCAGGCGACGCAGGTGCTGGAGAAGGTCGTCGCCGAGATGAAGGCCCGCATCTCGGCCCGGCAACACAAGGAGAACCAGCGCCGCAAGTCGGCCCTGGAGTCCTCGACCTTGCCGACCAAGCTCTACGACTGCCGCACCACCGACATCGAGCGCACCGAGCTGTTCATCGTCGAGGGCGACAGCGCCATGGGCACGGCCAAGGCGGCCCGCACCAGCGAGTTCCAGGCGCTGCTGCCGATCCGCGGCAAGATCCTCAACGTGCAGAAGGCCTCGGTCGGCGACATGCTGCGCAACGCCGAGTGCGCGGCGATCATCCAGGTCATCGGGGCCGGCTCCGGGCGCAGCTTCGACGTGGAGGCGGCCCGCTACGGCAAGGTCATCATCATGACCGACGCCGACGTCGACGGCGCCCACATCCGCACGCTGCTGCTGACCCTGTTCTTCCGATACATGCGCCCGCTCGTCGAGGCGGGGCGGGTCTACGCCGCCGTGCCGCCGCTGCACCGCATCGAGGTCGTCAACGCCGGATCGGCCAAGAACGAGTTGATCTACACCTACAACGAGGCCGAGATGCGGCGCACTGTCACGGGGTTGCACAAACGGGGTAAGCGCATCAAGGAGCCGATGCAGCGCTACAAGGGCCTCGGTGAGATGGACGCCGACCAGCTGCGCGACACGACGATGGACCCGCGTCACCGCCTGCTGCGGCGCGTGACCCTGGCCGACGCCGAACGCGCCGAGCAGGTGTTCGACCTGCTCATGGGCACCGACGTCGCGCCCCGCAAAGACTTCATCGTCGACTCCGCTCACTCCCTGGACACCGAGCGCATCGACGCCTGATGCGATGACGCCACCGCCGGAGACGATGCCGGCGAGCTTCGTTCGAGTCAGGTCAGTTCGGCGACGTCGAAGAAGCTGCTCGGGGCGGGTGCACGACCGCAGGAGACGGGCCGGTCGACCCCGTCGGTCGTCTCGGTGACGGCGAGCAGGAGCTGCTCGGGCTCGCCCGCACCGTGTTGCGCGAGTCGCACCGAGACCACGCGGGTCGTCGCGGTGGTGCGCGGGTGCCCGGGCACCAAGGTCGCCCTCGTGTCGATGGCGAGGTCGTGCACTCCGTGGGTGGCGCGGGCGTAGGCATCCGCAGCTTGCAGCACCGGCTCCAGGTGCGCGAGTCCACGGAGATTCTGCGCGTCGACCAGGTTGTGGTCGAGCCGGGTCAGCGGCGCGTGCAGGGCCGCCGCGGCCAGTTGCGAGGTGAGGCGCCCCAGCGTGGCTCCGGTCGGCAGCAGCACCCCGGTGGGCGCAAACCGGTGTCCACCGGTGTGGCTGCACTCGAAGACGCGCTGCGGGTACTCGGCGGCTAGCGTCGCCGCAAGGGGCAGTCCGAGCTTGGCGCAGCAGACGTCGCGCTGGGCGTTCGTGCAGATCAGCAGCACCGACTCGGTGCCCTGGCGCAAGTCCAACGCCCGGGCGGCCCGTTCGGGGTGGCCGGCCGCGAGCTCCTGCCACGGCAGGTCGAGCACGTCGCGCGGGTCGGTGACCGAACCGGTCCACAGTTGCGGTCGCCCCACCGGCATCCCGGTGGCGATGAGGACTCGTCGTGGCGCCGGACCGGGCCGGCGCAGGCTCGCCCGGCCCGGGGTGCGCAGCAATAGGGCCCTCCCGCCCGCGGCGCCAGCGCGGGCCGCGATGCCGCCTCCGATCACGGGGTCGAGCCGGGAGGCGGCGAAGGCGTCGTGCCCCCAGGGGCCGGGCTGCTCGAGCGCCACCCAGAAGGTCGCCGTCGCCGCGCTGCCCCAGGCCGGCGGCTGCCCCGCAACCCACGCCGCCGAACACGAATCGGGGGAGTGGGGGCGGTCGCGCACCAGTCCGCGCGCCCGGCTCAGGCCGGCCGCGAGGCGTGGATCGACGAGGCTCACCACCTCACGCTAACCGTTTCGCCCGTGTGGCGCCGTGCCCAGACGCGGTCATGCGATGGCAGGTCACACGACGGTGCGCCCCCGCATGAGCGCCCAGTGGAAGACGCCGCCGAGCACCGCGCCGATGACCCAGGCGAAGCCGGCGAGCCCGGCCAGCGCGGGGACCCATACGGTCGCCACCGAGAAGACGGCGGCCACGGCGAAGGCGATGATCGCCCTCCCGTTCCAGCCGCGGTCGAACCAGTAGGCGCCCTCGGGGCTCAGCGTGTACAGCTCCTGCAGGCGCAGGTGGCGGCGGCGCAGGATGTAGTAGTCGGCGATGATGATGCCGTACAGCGGGGCCAGCACCGCGCCGAGCGTGTCGACAAAGGTCGGCAGGCCGATCTGGGAGATCGTCGAGACCCACAGGGCGCCGATGACGAAGCCGGCGGCGGCGGTGATGATGCCCGCGGTGCGGAAACTGATGCGGCTCGGTGCGATATTGCTCAGCGAGTAGGCGGGCGGGATGAAGTTCGCGACGACGTTGATGCCCAGGGTCGCCAGCAGGAAGGTGACGGCCGCCAGCACGGTGAGGAAGACGTTGTCGACCTGGGCGACGATGTCGGTCGGATTGGTCAGCGGCTCACCGACGCCGCCCTGGTAGACCATGTAGGCACCCGCCGTGGTGAACACGGATAGGAACGTGAAGAGCGCGAGGCTCAAGATGAGCCCGGTGGAGTTGCCGACCCGCATTTCGCCGACCGTGCGGCAGTTACGTGCGAAGTCGCCGAAGTTGATGACGACCGCGGCGAAGTAGGCCACCATCGTGCCGACGACGCCGAAGAACGCGGTGATCGCGGCCCCTGTGGACAGGTTGTCGCTGGCGAAGATCGACCCGACGGCGGTCAGCATGTCGGAGCCGGCCTGCATCCAGATGGCCACGAGCAGCGCGATCATCACGAGGTAGACGGCGGGGCCGACGACGTTGAGGAAGCCGCCGATCTTCTCGATACCGCCGAGGAAGAGATAGACCTGCAGCAGCGACGCGGCGACGTAGGAGACCCACCCGACCCAGGTGAGCCCGAGGAACGTCGCACCGCCCGGGTTGCCGAGCAAGGCATTGAGTGCGAGCGCGATCGCGGTGGAGGCGAAGAACGTCTGGGCGCCGTACCAGAAGATCGCGACGACGGCCCGCACGACGGCCGGGAACTGGGCGCCCCGCACCCCCATGGCGGCCCGCGCGAACACCGGATAGGGGATGCCGTACTTCACGCTCGGCGCACCGGCCAGGTCGCACAACACCTTGATGATGAGGCCCGCGAGCAGGATCGCCGCGAAGACCCACCACCCGCTGATGCCGGCACCGATGAACAGGCTGGCGGCCAGGGTGTAGCCGGCCAGGCTCTGGATGTCGTTGGACCAGACGTTGAAGATCTCGAACCAGCCCCAGGAGCGCCGTTCCCGCGGCAGCGGTGCGAGGTCGTCGTTGTAGAGCGAGCGATCCGGGTTGGTGATCGGGGCGGCCGGATCGCCGTGCTGGCCGGTCGCGCCGGCGTCGTCATGCGTGGTCATGAGAGGGAACCTCGCTGTCGAGAGTGCGCGGGGCACCTCGTCGGGCCCTTGGAAAATCCGACGTTAAGGCGCTTGCAGAGCCGACGACAAGGATTCGGCTGGGATATATGCCCAGCGTTCTGTGCCGGGCCAGGGCTGCAGCGCGGCTGCCACCTGGAGGCATCACGAATCGGACACGATTGCGGAGCCCAGGCAGGGACTCCACTGGACGAACGCTTGATCACAGAGCACTCTGTGCGACATGACTGCACAGGACCTTTCCGGATCAGCCGCAGCTGCCGAGGGCGGCGAAGGCCGCGGCGGTGAGCCGGGTCTCGTCCGGCGCATCGGGCCGGCGCTGCTGCTGCTCTTCATCGTCGGCGACATCCTGGGTACCGGCGTCTACGCCCTCACCGGAAAGGTCGCCAAGGAGGTCGGCGGAGCCGTCTGGCTGCCCTTCCTATGTGCGTTCATCGTGGCGATCCTGACCGCCTTCAGTTACCTCGAGCTCGTCACGAAGTACCCCAAGGCCGGCGGGGCGGCCGTCTACACGCACCGGGCGTTCAACGTGCACTTCCTGACGTTCCTCGTGTGCTTCACCGTCATGTGTTCCGGCCTGACCTCGGCCTCCAGCGCCTCGAAGGCCTTCGCCGGCAACCTCTCGGAGGTCATCGGCTGGGGGCAGGACAATCCGTGGCTGCTGTGGATGGCGCTGGGCTTCATGCTCGCCATCGCCGGGGTGAACTTCCGCGGCGTCGCTGAGAGCGTCAAACTCAACGTCGTCCTGACGATCGTGGAGCTCACGGGGCTGCTCATCATCATCGGGATCGGCGCGTTCGCGATCATGCGCGGACTGGGGGACACCTCCCAGCTGACCCAGATCCGCATCCCCGAAGGGGAGACCGCCTTCGGTGCCGTGACCGCGGCCACGGCGCTCGCGTTCTTTGCGATGGTCGGCTTCGAGGACTCGGTCAACATGGCCGAGGAGACGAAGGACCCGGTGCGGATCTTCCCTAAGATCATGCTCACGGGGCTGGTCATCACCGGCGTCATCTACGTACTCGTGGCCATCTCCGCGGTGACACTGGTGCCGCCGGACCAGCTCGGCGAGGGGGACGCTCCGCTGCTGAAGGTCGTCGCCGCCGGGGCCCCGTCCTTCCCCGTCGGGATCTTCGCCTTCATCACCATGTTCGCCGTCGCCAACTCCGCGCTGATCAACATGCTCATGGCTTCGCGGCTGCTGTATGGCATGGCGCACGAAGAGGTGCTGCCGCGCCCGCTGGGCAAGGTGCACCCCGGCCGGCGCACCCCGTGGGTGGCGATCATCTTCACGACGGCCATCGCCTTCGGCCTCATCTTCTTCGCCGACCTCGCGGCGCTCGGCGGCACGACGTCGCTGTTGCTGCTGTGCGTCTTCACGATCGTCAACATCGCCGTGCTCGTGCTGCGCAGTGACAAGGTCGAGCACAATCACTTCCACTCGCCGACGATCATCTCGGTGGCCGGGGCGATTCTGTGCGCCTTCCTGGCCAGCCCCCTCTCCGGGCGCGACGGTCGCGACTACCAGATCGGCGGCGTGCTGATGCTCATCGGCATCGGGCTCTGGGCGCTGACCTGGTTCGTCAACCGCGCCGTCTTCGCCAAGCCGACGTACGCCAAGCATCCCGAATCGCTGGGTGGGCACGTGGACGAGAAGGACGATGTGCACTGAGGCGAACGCCGACGGCACCTGGACGATTGTTCAGGTATTCGCCGTTCGTGGCCCCGGGGCGACGCCCCCACCTGGCAGTATTCGCCCATGACGACACCGACGTACGTCCTCGCGATCGACCAGGGCACGACGAGTTCGCGCGCCATCGTCTTCGACCACCAGGGGCAACCCGTCGCCTCCGGGCAGTTGGAGAACAAGCAGATCTTTCCGCGGGCGGGCTGGGTCGAGCACGATCCGATGGAGCTGTGGAAGAACGTGCGCGAGGCCGTCGGTAAGGCGTTGGCCAGCGCCGACATCAGCCGCGACCAAATCGCGGCCGTCGGCATCACGAACCAGCGCGAGACGGCGGTCGTGTGGGACCGCAACACCGGTAAGCCGGTGCACAACGCGATCGTCTGGCAGGACACCCGCACGCAGAAGATCTGCGACGAGCTGGCCCGGCACGGGGGAGTGGACCGGTACAAGAATCGGGTCGGGCTGCCGCTGGCGACCTACTTCTCGGGGCCGAAGGTGGCGTGGATCCTCGACAACGTCAAGGGCGCCCGTGCGGCCGCGGAGGCCGGTGACCTGCTGTTCGGCACGACCGACAGCTGGGTGCTGTGGAACATGACGGGTGGGGCCAAGGGCGGCGGCCTGCACGTCACCGACGTCACCAACGCCTCGCGCACGATGCTCATGAATCTGGACACCCTGGATTGGAACGAGCAGATCTGCGCCGACATGGGCATCCCGATGTCGATGCTGCCGGAGATCAAAGCGAGCTCGCAGGTCTACGGCGAGACGCGCGCTCAGGGGTTGTTGGCAGGCCGACCGATTGCGGGGATCCTCGGCGATCAGCAGGCGGCGACGTTCGGGCAGGCCTGCTTCGCCCGGGGGTTGGGCAAGAACACGTACGGCACCGGCTCGTTCCTGCTCATCAACACCGGCCGGGAGGCGGTGCGCTCGGACAACGGCCTGCTCACCACCGTCGCCTACCAGGTCGGCAGCCGCGACCCGGTCTACGCCCTCGAGGGGTCGATCGCGGTGACCGGTTCGCTCGTGCAGTGGCTGCGCGACAACCTGGGCATCATCAAGGACGCTCAGGAGGTCGAGACGCTCGCGCTGTCGGTCAAGGACAACGGCGGGGCGTACTTCGTGCCGGCGTTCTCGGGGCTGTTCGCGCCGCACTGGCGCCCCGATGCCCGCGGCGCCCTCGTCGGGTTGACGCGGTACGTCAACAATGGCCACCTGGCGCGGGCGGTGTTGGAGGCCACCGCCTTCCAGACCGCGGACGTCGTGCAGGCGATGAACGTCGACTCCAACTCCGAGCTGCGCGAGCTGAAAGTCGACGGCGGCATGACGGCCAACGAGACGCTCATGCAGTTCCAGGCCGACATCCTCGGCGTCGACGTCGTGCGCCCCGAAGTCACCGAGACCACGGCCCTCGGCGCGGCCTACGCCGCCGGCATCGCGGTCGGCTTCTGGGAGGGCCAGCGCGATGTCGAGTCGAACTGGAAGGAGGGGGCGCGCTGGAAGCCGCGGATGAAGGCCGACGAGCGCGACCGCCTGCTGCGCAACTGGCGCAAAGCCGTCACCAAAACCCTGGACTGGGTCGACGACGACGTGCTGTGAGTCGGGGTCTGCCCGGTCGATGACACAATCGGGTGCCATGACCGACGCTGCAGCGACTCCGCGATCCCTGGCGTGGGTGCGCCGGCTCGTCGCGATCGACACGACCAGCCGCGACTCCAATCTGCCGCTCATCGAGGTCGTCGCGCAGTATCTGCGCGAGCACGACGTCGAGCCGCACGTCTTGCCCGACGAGAGCGGTCGCAAGGCCAATCTCGTCGCGACGATCCCGGCGGCCGACGGCGGTCGCGTCGGCGGGGTCGTGCTCTCAGGGCACACCGACGTGGTGCCCGTCGACGGGCAGGAGTGGGACAGCGACCCGTTCGAGGCGGTCGTGCGCGACGGGCGGCTCTACGGTCGCGGCACCGCCGACATGAAGGGGTTCATCGCCGTCGCGTTGGAGGCGCTGCCGCGGATGCTCGCGACGCCGCTGAACGAGCCGATCCATCTCGCGCTGACGTACGACGAGGAGGTCGGCTGCCTGGGTGGCGCGCAGATCGTCAAGCAGATCGCCGACCTCGGCATCGCGCCCCGCGCGTGCATCGTGGGGGAGCCCACCAGCATGCGGGTCATCACCGGGCACAAGTCGATGAACGTCGTCGCGGTGACGTTCACCGGTGTTGCGGCGCACTCGTCGCTGACGCCGAACGGGGTCAACGCCATCGAATACGCCGCGGCCTTCATCCGGTTCGTGCGGGAGCAGGCGCAGCGCTGGCGCGAGGCGGGGCCGTTCGACGAGGCGTACCCCGTGGCTTATACGACGGGTGGCGTCAACGTCGTCGCCGGCGGCATCGCCTCCAACACGGTCGCCGACCGCTGCCGGCTCGAGCTGGACTTCCGCACGATCCCGGCCGTCGCCCCTGGCAACGTGTTGGAGTTGCTGCGCGGCGAGGCCGCCCGGCTCGAGCAGCTCATGCAAGCCGAGAATCCGGGCGCGTCGGTCGACGTCGAGGTGCTCGCTGCAGTTCCGTCGTTCGAGGCCGAAGACGGTTCGCGCACCGTCGAACTGGCCGTCGCGCTCGGCGCCACCGAGGCCGCCGAACGCGTCACCTACGGCACCGAAGCCGGCCAGTTCGCCGGTACCGGTATCGACACGATTGTGTGCGGTCCCGGCGACATCGCCCAGGCCCACGGCCCCAACGAGTACGTCGACCTCGCTCAACTACTCGCCTGCGAAGCCTTCGTCGACCGCCTCATCGAGCATCTGCGCGCCGGCGACTGAGTCGTAGCAATACGGAGCCGTTCGCAGGTAGTGAGCAGGTCAGCAATCCACAGCTACGGCGAGTGCCGCGCAGAGCGCCCGTAGGCGGTCATCGGAGAGTCGACCAAGACGATCCGTCAGCAGGGCGATCGACACCTGCTCGATCGAATCGAGGTTGACCACGCAATCCCGTGGCACTGGATCCTCGCCGGGGTGCAGCCGCACCTCGCTGGGCAACCCCCGCACGGTCGTCGTGCACGGCGCGACGATCGCGAGCCGCCGGCCGCGGATGGCGGCATCGCGGGAGAGGACGGCCACCGGTCGCCGACCGATGTCGGGGTGTTCGCACCACCAGAGCTCGCCCCTGGTTGGGGTGGTCATCAGGAGCGGACCGCGTCGCCGAAGCTCCGTAGATCTCCCCATTCGTCGGGCTCGTCCAAGGGGTGACGGCTGTACGCCTGCTCGTAGTCCCCGTCGATCTGAGCGCGACGGTGTTGCCCGAGAAGCGCCGTCAGGGCGCGCTCGACCATCGTCGCGTCGGACTCCTGAGGTGCTAGCGCGCGTGCCTGTGCCAGCAGTTGAGGGTCGACGGTGGTGCTGATCCGCGCGCGTGGCATGACCCGATTGTGGCATAACCATGCCATCGATGTTGCACGGTGCCTGTCGGGTGACAAGGGCAGTGGCCTTCTCCCGGCTACTCCACCAGGCCGCTGGACCAGGCGAAGGCGGCGATCTCGACGCGGTTGCGCAGGTCGAGACGCGAGGAGATGCGGATGAGGTGGGTCTTGACCGTGGCGACGGACAGGAACAGCTCCGCGGCGATCTCCGCGTTGGTGCGGCCGCGGGCGACGAGCCGCACGACCTCCAGTTCGCGGTGACTGAGGCGCTCGACCCGGGGGTCGGGCGTGCGGGCCGGGCCCCGGCGGCGCTGCAGCAAGGAGACCGTCAACTCGGGGCTGATGAGGGCGTCGCCGCTGGCGGCGGCGCGCACCGCGGAGACCAGGATCTGCGGGCCGGCGTCCTTGAGTACGAACCCGGAGACCCCGATGTCGAGGGCCTCGTCGACCAGGTCGTCGTCGCCGAACGTCGTGACGATGACGACCTTGGTCTCCTGCGCGATGAGCCGCGCCGCGTCCAAGCCGTCCAGGCGCGGCATCCGGATGTCCAGCAGCGTGACATCCGGGCGGAGCTCGCGGACCGCGTCCACCGCCTCCAGACCGTCGGAGCATTCGCGCAGGACCTCGATGTCGTCCTGCGCGGCCAGGATCATGCCGATGCCGAAACGCACCATCTCCTGGTCGTCGGCCAGCACCACCTTGATCGTCACGCTCCCGGCCCCCTCAGCGGTAGTTCGGCCCGCACTCGCCAGCCGCCCTGCGGGCGGGGGCCGGTTTCGACACGCCCACCCACCAGATCGGCACGTTCGGCGATGCCCGGCAGGCCCCACCCGTCGGCATCCTCGACGGACGTGAGGGTGGTGGCGGCACCGTCGTCGCAGACCTCGATGACGAGCGTGCGGCCCGTCAACTCCAGGACGACGTCGACGTGGGTGACGTCGCGTCCGTGGCGGCGCACATTGCCCAGCGACTCCGCGACGATGCGATAGGCCGCCCCGGCGATCGGGGCGCTGACGGATCCGCCGCCGCTCTCGCTCCCATCGAGGGCGCCGCGCCGGTGCAGCCGCACGGTGGCGGACGTGGTGTGCTCGAAGTCGTCGACGAGGCGGCCCACGTCGTCCAGGCTCTCCGTGTGCGGCTTGCGGTTGCCGCGGCCCGCACGGCCCACGGTCGGCTCGTCCTCCCGAGACGTCGCGACGATCGCCCTGATCCCCTGCAACGCCCGCTCACCGGCCGCCTCGATACGCGCCAACGCCTGCCGTGAGGTGGGATCCGGTGTCGCGCCCTGCACCGCTTGGGCCATGACCACGATGCCCGCCACCTCGTGCGCGATGACGTCGTGCAACTCGCGGGCCATCGCGCGGCGCTCCCGATCGCGCACCTGCACGCGCTGCCGGGTCAGCCGCAGCCGCTGCCCGCGCACTCCCAAGCCCACCCCGATGGCCATGGTCGTCAGGATGAACATGCCCGGGATGAAGACCGCCCCATTGCGCCAACCCTCGGTCAGCGGCGACAGGGTCGCCGTTGCCGCGAAGACGAAGGCCCACCACGCCGTCGCTGGCACCGAAGGCAACCAGTCGCGCAGCGACCTCTTGTGTCCTTCCCACACCGCCCAGTGCACGAGGCCGACGGAGGAGGTGAGCATGCCGGCGGCGACGGCAACCATCCAGGAGGTGGTGCCCGGCCAATGCAGCCACGGCACGTCCATGAAGTGCAGGATCAGCACGGAGGCCACCCACAGCAGCGCAACGAGGCCCAGCAGGGGCTGCCACGAACGGCGGCTGGGTCCGCGCGAGGCGGCGATGAAGATCACCGCAGCAGCGACGATGGCGGTGACCACGTCGACCAGAACCGCACTGCGCACGGGCTCGTCCGCGTCCAACCCCGGGTACACCAGCAGCAGCGCCGGGGCTATCACTGCGATTACGAAGGCCACACGCACACGACCAGCGTAGATCGACCACCATCCACCGTTTGGTTGACCGCGCAGAGCCGGTTCAGCCCTGCGGGCGACGCGACGCGCCCCCGGGGCACCCCAAGGTGGGAGACAGGGTGGCACTCGGCCTCCCGAGCCGGCCTGCCATCAGGGGGCAGGTCAGCTCGACGAGGGATGGGGGACGGCCGTGAGTGTCGACGTCACGCCGACGAAGGTGAGTACCAAGGACAACGCCACCTCGACGTCCGCGTCGCCAGCCGTGCAGGGGCGGTTGGCGGCGCTGGACGTGCTGCGGGGGATCGCCATTCTTGGGACGTTGGCGATGAACATCGGGATCTTCCTCGGGGGTGCGCCGGAGGTCGATCCGCTGACGCCGCTCGACGGCGCCATCACCACGTTCCTGGGCCTGATCACCGACGGCAAGTTCATCGGCCTGCTGACGATCATGTTCGGCATCGGCCTGGAGATCCAACGCCAGTCGGCGGTACGCAAGGGCGAAACCTGGCTGGGCAGCTACCCGTGGCGGGCGGCGCTGCTCATCCTCGACGGGCTGCTCAACTACCTGTTCATCTTCGAGTTCGACGTGCTCATGGGCTACGGGCTGACCGCCCTGGTCGTCTGCGTCGTTCTCACGGGGTCACCGCGGGTGCAGAAGTGGGTCATGGGGATCGGCGTGGCCGCCCATCTGGCCGTGCTGTCCCTCATGTCGTTGCCTGTGGTCATGGATGACGGCCGCTACGACATGCTGAGCCGGCTGGGCCAGAATCCGCAGGCGGTCACGCCGGAGCAGCTCGCCGAGGCCGCCCGCCTCCTGGACACCACGCCCGACCGGGTGCTCGCCCTCCTCGCCGCGGAGGGTGGCGGCGCCGGCGGCATCGGACCGGCCCCGGAGAACCTCTTGTCGCCGACCGACTCCTACTGGGAGGGGGTCGTCGGCCGGTTCACGAACTTCTGGAGCGGGCGCGGCGAGATTCCCATCATGTTCGTCATGGGGATGGGCCTGTTTCTCGTCGGAGCCTTCCTCTACCGCGCCGGCCTGTTCGAGGAGCGCGGGGCACGGCTCCGTCGGTGGGTGCTGATCGTCGGCTTCGGCATCGGCCTTCCGCTGGATTGGGGCACCCGCCTGTGGCTCGGCGAGTACACGGGCATGTTCAACCGGTACTTCACCTCGGCCCTGGTCGCCTTCGGCCTGCTAGCTCTGGTCGCCGCCTTCTACGCCGGCGGCCGGCGGCCGGGCCGGGTGGGCACGGCGGTGTCCAACGTCGGCAAGATGGCTCTGACCTGCTACATCGGGCAGAACCTCATCGCCTCGATCCTCTTCTACAACTGGGGCTTCGGCCTGGCCCAGCACCTGCGCTGGGGGGTCTGGAACACGATCCTCGCGTGGGCCTTCGTCAGCGCCATCCTGCTCGTCTTCAGCGCCCTGTGGCTACGCCGCTTCCGCCGCGGCCCCGTCGAGTGGCTCTGGCACGCCAGCCACGCCTGGATCATGGCGCGGACCATGCCGTTCGTGGAGCGCGTCAATGCCCGCAAGGCCGCCCGCCGCGCCCGCAAGGAGGTTGCTGCGGGACGGCCGGCCGCCGACTGATCACGCGATCACGCGAGCAGCCCGACGGCCAACACCATCGGCAGCGACACCACCGAGGCGATCGTCGTCACCATCGTCAACGTCTTCAAGGCGCCCTGGGTCGACAGGCCCAGCAGCGCCTTGAACATCCAGAAGAAGTTGCTGTTGACCTGCAGCGCGAAGAGGGCTCCGGAGGCGATCGCCAGGCCCATCGCGACCGGCGCCACGTGGATCGAGCCCAGCACCGGGGCCAGGATGCCGCCGGCCGTGATGGCCGCCACCGACACCGACCCGATCGCCAGGTGCAACACCGCGGCGATGAACCACGCGAGCAGGATGCTGACGACGACGGGCGCGCCGGCGTCGGCCGAGAAGAGGTCCGCGAGCATCTGGTCGAGCCCGGTCGCCTCGATCACCGCGCCGAGCGAGCCACCGACTCCGGTGATGAGCAGGATCTCGCCGGTGGTGTGGAAGCCCTCGGACATGGCCTCACCCGTGCGGTCGCCGCCGACGATGCGGCGGGCCATGACGTAGGCCATGAGCAGGCCGACGAACAGCGCGACGTTCGCGTTGCCGAGGAAGTCGATGAACGGGTTGGTGAACTCGAAGAGCTCGGCGAAGGCGCCGAAAGCGATCATCAGCAGCGGCACGACGATCGGCGCCATGGACAGCAGGAGCGAGGGGCCGCGCTCCTCTGGCGCCGAAGACTGCGCGTCGGTGTCGACGGCCGCCTGCGCCTCCTGCTCCAGCATCGCCTGGTCAGGCTCCTCGTCGCGCTCGGGCTTCCAGTAGCCGGTGCGCAGCAGCAGTCGCAGGAGGGTGACCGTGACCAGGGCGGTCGCCGGGCCGATGATGATGCCGAACAGCAGCCAGGTGCCCAGGGGGATGCCGAGCAGCCCGGCGATGGAGATGGCGGCCAGTCCGGGGATCACGAAGACGTAGCCGGTGAAGATGCCGGTGCCCAAGGCGCCGGCCATGAGCGGCAGGCCGCGCCCGCCCAGGTGCGGCGCCGTCGAGCGCGCGACCGGCGCGGCGAGCACCACCTGCACGTCGACGTAGATCGAGGGGAAGACCGTGGACATCGCCACGGCCATCGCGTACGGCAGACGTTTGGCGGCGACCGCGGTCAGCAGCGCCCGCACCATCGTGCGAAACGCCCCGGTCGCATAGAGCAGCGACCCGATGAGCACACCGAACCCGATGAGCAGACCGACCTTGGCCATGATCTCGCCGAAGCCGCTGGTGATGGCTTTGACCGTCTCCTCGAAGCCCACCCCCGAGGCGAGTCCTAGGTAGAAGCAGGCGATGACCAGGGAGATCACCGGGTCGACCTTCACCTTGATGATGAGCACGACGACCATGACGATCGCGATGGCGGTGTGCAGGGCGATCATGCCTGCTCCTCACGACGATGTGACGACCCCCCACGCACGGGTGTGCGGGCTGCCGTGAATCTAGCCGCGCGAGAGCCTCCGCAGAGCATTGTGGGCGAACGACTTGCGCAGGTTGGCGGTCGGGACGATTCGCCTTCCCGGGCAACGTGGTTGCGCGCTGCTCGGCCGCCGGTAGCCGACCGACGGCCGACGGACCCCCGGCGGGACTATTCGTCGCCGGTTTGGACGACGTCGTCGAGGGAGTCGGGGTCGTAGTCGTCGCGCTCGACCCGCGGGCGTGGGCGCGGCGGTGTCGGCTCCGGCAGGTCGAAGAGGCCGTCGGTGCTGCTCGCCAGTCCGCTGCCGGCCGGACCGGATGCCGGGGCCGCGGGGTCGGCGCCGGGATCCGTCGGCGCGTTGGGCCCGCTGCCCGGCGCGGTGGTCAGGTGGTCGGTGCCGGCTGGGTGCACGCCAGGCGCGATCGCGGCGATGGGCGCGTCCAATGGGGTGCCGGACCCGTCGCGGCGGC
>NZ_BAHD01000081.1 GCF_000298215.1 Kineosphaera limosa NBRC 100340
GACGAGGTAGCGGCGGGCCAGGCGCCGCGGCTCCTGGCGCAGGCGGTAGGCCCACTCGAGGCCGTTGTTCTGCATCCACTCGGGGGCCCGCTCGACCTTGCCGGCCAGAAAGTCGGCGGAGGCGCCGAACGCCAGCAGCACCTTGGCACCGGTGAGGCGGCCGTACCGCTGGATCCACAGCTCCTGGCGCGGCTTGCCGAGGGCGACCGCGAGCACGTCGAAGCCCTCGGCGCGGATCTGGGCCGCGATCTCGGTCGAGCCCGTCGGCGAGTCGATCTCGTGGCGCTCGGGCGCCCAGTAGCCGGCCCGCACGCTCGGATAGTCGCGAGCCAGTACCCCGCGCAACGACTCGTGCACCTGCGGCAGACCACCGAGGAAGCCCACGGTCGAGCCGGTGCGCTGGGCGGTTGCGAGCAGCTCGGGCAGCAGGTCGGCGCCGGTCAGACGCGGCCAGTGCCGCCCGCTGACCCGCCCCGCCTGATAGGCCACGGGCGCACCATCGGCGAGCATGACCCAGTCGACGCCCGTGCGGTCGGGGTCGTTGCTCAACTCGTGCCGCCCGCGGCGGAAGTGGTGGAAGTGGTCGAGGTTCACGGATCCGATGGCAACGGCCGGGCGCCCGTTGACGGGCCCGCGCAGGTGCGTCTCGATCCGCTCGAGCAGGGGCTCCTTCTCCCAGCGCTCGACGACGACGTCGTCGGTGCCGACCGCCGTATCACCGGCGCGGTGTCCGCGCGGCAGTTGGGTCGCGGGGTGCCGGCGGCCAGGGATCGAAGTCATTCGGCGTGAATCCTCTCCACCCGCACCAGCCATTAGCAAGCGCGATCGACACTGAATAAACCCCCGCCGCACATTCTACAAGAATGACGCGATATTGCTATTAGCGCACAACTCGACTTTCCGAACGATCGTTCAAAACAACTGCCCTATTAAATTCTCGAATTGAGAAAAGACAGCGGCCCCCACGCATCGCGTGGGGGCCGCTGCGAGCCGGATCGGCTCAGGCTGCAGACCTCAGCTGGCGAGCTCCTTGGCCTGGCGCTCGACGTCGTCGAGACCACCGCACATGAAGAACGCCTGCTCGGGCACGTCGTCATAGTCGCCGTCGCAGATCTTGGTGAACGCCTCGACCGTGTCCTTCAGCGGCACGGTCGAGCCCTCGATGCCGGTGAACTGCTTGGCCACGTAGGTGTTCTGCGACAAGAACCGCTGGATGCGGCGGGCCCGGTTGACGAGGATCTTGTCCTCTTCGGAGAGCTCGTCAATACCCAGGATCGCGATGATGTCCTGCAGTTCCTTGTTCTTCTGCAGGATCGACTTCACGCGGACCGCGGTGTCGTAGTGGTCCCGCGCGATGTAGCGGGGGTCCAGGATGCGGCTGGTCGAGGTCAGCGGGTCCACCGCCGGGTAGATACCCAGCGACGCGATCTCACGGGAAAGCTCGGTCGTGGCGTCGAGGTGGGCGAAGGTCGTCGCCGGAGCCGGGTCGGTGTAGTCGTCGGCCGGCACGTAGATCGCCTGCATCGAGGTGATCGAGTGACCACGCGTCGAGGTGATCCGCTCCTGCAGCACGCCCATCTCGTCGGCCAGGGTCGGCTGGTAGCCCACCGCCGAGGGCATGCGGCCCAGCAGCGTGGAGACCTCCGAGCCGGCCTGGGTGAACCGGAAGATGTTGTCGATGAACAGCAGCACGTCCTGGTTCTGCACGTCGCGGAAGTACTCCGCCATCGTCAGACCGGAGAGGGCGACGCGCAGGCGGGTGCCCGGCGGCTCGTCCATCTGGCCGAAGACCAGCGCCGTCTGCCCGAGGACGCCCGCCTCCTCCATCTCGACGATGAGGTCGTTGCCCTCACGGGTGCGCTCACCGACGCCGGCGAACACCGACACACCACCGTGGTCGCGAGCGACGCGCGCGATCATCTCCTGGATGAGCACGGTCTTGCCCACGCCGGCGCCGCCGAACAGGCCGATCTTGCCGCCCTGCACGTACGGGGTCAGCAGGTCGATGACCTTGATGCCGGTCTCGAACATCTCGGTCTTGGACTCGAGCTGGTCGAAGGCGGGCGCCGAGCGGTGGATGCCCCAGCGCTCCTTGACCTCCAGGTGCTCACCGGGCTCCAGGTCGAGGCAGTCGCCGGTGGCGTTGAACACGTGACCGAGGGTGACGTCGCCTACCGGCACTGTGATGGGGCCGCCGGTGTCGACGACGATGGCGCCGCGCACGAGGCCGTCGGTGGGCTGCAGGGAGATCGCGCGCACGAGGTTGTCACCGATGTGCTGGGCGACCTCGAGGTTGATGCGCTTCTTGCCCTCGCCCTCGGTGAGGCCTTCGCCCGTGAGGTCGACCTCGGTGTAGAGCAGGTTGTACAGGTCGGGCATGGCGTCGGAGGGAAACTCGATGTCGACGACCGGGCCGATGATCCGGGAGAGACGACCCCGACCACCCGGCTGGGTGCCGGTGGCGGTGTCGTCGGCGAACTGCGTGGTCATGTCGGCGGACTCCTTACTTCGCTTCTGCGAGGGCGTTGGCGCCGCCCACGATTTCGCTGATCTCCTGGGTGATCTCCGCCTGGCGAGCCTGGTTGGCCAGACGGGTGTAGGTCTTGATGAGCTCCTCGGCGTTGTCCGTCGCCGACTTCATCGCGCGCTGACGCGCGGCGAGCTCGGAGGCGGCGGCCTGCAGGAGGCAGTTGTAGATGCGCGAACGCAGGTACTGCGGCAGCACCGCGTCGAGCACCGTCTCGGCGTTCGGCTCGAACTCGTACAGCGGGTTGAGCCCGTCTTGGTGCCGGGAGTCGGCCTCGGCGGGGGTGTTGCCGTCGTCCTTGACGACCTGGATGGGCAGCAGCCGCAGCACCCGCGGCTCCTGCCGCACCATCGAGTAGAACCGGGTGTAGACGATGTGCACCTCGTCGACCCCACCTTCGGAGGCCGGCGTCAGGAAGGCCTCGACCAGCTGGTCGGCGATCTCGGCGGCCCGCTCGTACTGCGGCGCGTCGGTACCGCCCTCCCAGGCGGCCGCGAACTCGCGGCGGCGGAACTTGTAGAAGCCGACCGCCTTGCGTCCGTAGAGGTAGGGCGAGACCTCTTTCTGCTCCTGGTGGAGGCGCTCGATGAGCTGCTCGCTCTCCTTGAGCACCGAGGACGCGTAGGCGCCCGCGAGGCCGCGGTCACTGGTGACGACCAGCATCGCCGCGCGCGCCGGCACCTCGACCTCTTGGGTGAGGATGTGCTCGACGTTGGAGTTGCTCGCGCACTCCGAGAGCGCCCGCTGGATCGCCTCCGCGTACGGCGTGGTCGCGACGACGCGCTGGCGTGCCTTGACGACGCGCGAGGCCGCCATGAGCTCCATGGCACGGGTGATCTTCTTGATCGAGCTCACGGAGCGGATGCGCTGCCGGTACTCCCGGATCTGCGCTCCCATATCGATTCCGCCTCTCTGGCTTATTGATGATCAGGGGCCACGAACCCCGCCGGCGACCCTGCTGGATCGCCGGCGGGCCTCGATCAACGGCTCCTGATCTGCTCCTGGTCGATCTCTTCGTCCTCGAGCGCGTCGTGCTGCTCGTCGTGGGCCGTGAAGGTGCTGCCCTTGCCGGACTTGAACTGCTTCTTGAAGGAGTCGATGGCCTTCTCCAGCGAGCCGACCGTGTCTTCGCCGAGCTTCTTGGTCTCACGGATCGCGCCGTAGATGCCGTCGTGCTCGCGACCGACGAAGTCGAGGAACTCGTGCTCGAAGCGGTGCACGTCTTCGACGGCGATGTCGTCGAGCTTGCCGGTCGTGCCGGCCCAGACCGCGACGACCTCCTTCTCGACCGGGTAGGGCGAGGACTGCGGCTGCTTGAGCAACTCGACAAGGCGGGCACCGCGGGCCAGCTGCGCACGGCTGGCGGCGTCCAGGTCGGAGGCGAACATCGCGAAGGCCTCCATCGCGCGGAACTGCGCGAGGTCGAGCTTGAGGCGACCGGAGACCTCCTTCATCGCCTTGATCTGCGCCGAACCACCGACTCGCGACACCGAGACACCCACGTCGATCGCGGGGCGCACGTTGGAGTTGAACAGGTCGGCCTGCAGGTAGATCTGGCCATCGGTGATCGAGATGACGTTGGTCGGGATGTACGCCGAGACGTCACCGGCCTTGGTCTCGATGATCGGCAGACCGGTCATCGAACCGGCGCCCATCTCGTCGGAGAGCTTCGCGCAGCGCTCCAGCAGCCGGGAGTGCAGGTAGAAGACGTCGCCGGGGTAGGCCTCGCGGCCCGGCGGGCGGCGCAGCAGCAGGGAGACCGCGCGGTAGGCCTCGGCCTGCTTGGACAGGTCGTCGAAGACGATCAGCACGTGCTTGCCGTCGTACATCCAGTGCTGGCCGATGGCCGAGCCGGTGTAGGGCGCCAGGTACTTGAAGCCCGCGGCGTCGGAGGCGGGAGCGGCGACGATCGTGGTGTACTCCAGCGCGCCGGCCTCCTCGAGGGTGCCGCGCACGCCCGCGATCGTCGAGCCCTTCTGGCCGATCGCGACGTAGATGCAGCGCACCTGCTTGGTGGGGTCGCCTGACTCCCAGTTCTGGCGCTGGTTGATGATCGTGTCGATCGCGACCGTCGTCTTGCCGGTCTGGCGGTCGCCGATGATGAGCTGACGCTGACCGCGCCCGATCGGGATCATCGAGTCGACGGCCTTGATGCCGGTCTGCAGCGGCTCGTGCACCGACTTGCGCTGCATGACGTTGGGGGCCTGCAGCTCCAGCTCACGCCGACCCTCGGAGTCGATCTCGCCCAGACCATCGATCGGCTGACCCAGCGGGTTGACGACGCGGCCGAGGTAGGCGTCGCCGACCGGGACCGAGAGCACCTCACCGGTGCGCTTGACCGTTTGGCCTTCTTCGATGCCGGAGAAGTCACCGAGGACGACGACGCCGATGGCGTGCACGTCGAGGTTCAGGGCGATGCCCAGGGTGCCGTCCTCGAACTCCAGCAGCTCATTCGTCATCGCCGAGGGCAGGCCCTCGACGTGCGCGATGCCGTCGGCGGCATCGGTGACGCGACCGACTTCCTCGCGTGAGGCCGCGTCGGGCTCGTAGGACTGGACGGCGGCGTCCAGTGCGTCCCGGATCTCCTCCGGACGGATCGTCAGCTCCGTCATCGTGTTTTCGTCTCCTCGTTGTGCACCGGTGGCCGGCTGTTGGTGGAGGCCGGCGGTACGGCGCGGCCGATCTTGTCGGGGTGGACTGCGGGATGTGGACCCAGGAGCGGCGGCTCAGGAACCCAGGAGGCGGCGGACCTCATCGAGACGCCGCACGATAGTGCCGTCGACGACTTCGTCACCGACCTGCACCCGGATGCCGCCGAGCACCTCGGGATCGATGACCATCTTCAGGGTGACCGGCTTGCTGTAGATGCGGCTCAGCGCCGCCTCCAGTCGGTCGTGCTGCTGCGTGCTGAGTGCGGTCGCAACGGTCACGACGGCCGACAACTGCTCGCGGCGCTTGGCGGCGACGTCGAGGTAGTGGTCGATCGCCTGCGCGAACCGCTTGCCCCGGGGGGCAGCGACCGCCTGACGGGCCAGTCGCACCGTCTGCGGGTTGGCCTTGTCGGCGAGCAGCCGCTGGACCAGGTCGAGCTTGCGCTCCACCGGCAGCCGGGGGTCGCCGATCGCGTCGCGCAGGTCGGGGTTACCGGCCACCGCGCGTTCGAAGCGGAACAGCTGCTCCTCGAGTTCGTCGGCCGACCCGCTGGCCTGTGCGATCGCGACCTGGGTCTCCACGGCCGCTTGGTCGAGCGTCGCGGTCAGGTCTTGCTCGTCGGACCAACGCTGGGCGACGGCCTCGCCGACAAGCGCCACCGTGGCCGGCGATGCCTTGTCGGTGAGCAGCCGCTCGACGAGCGCCTTCTTGCCCTGCGGCGAGCGCGAGGGGTCGGCCAGGGCCCGGCGCAGCATGCTGCTGGAATCGAGCAACGCGACCACCGAGAACAACTCCTCGGAGAGCACGGACCAGTCGACACCGGAGTCCAGCGCCGTGGCCAACGCGGCCCGCACCTGATCGTGCGCCGCGCGCGAGACTCCCAGCATCACTGCGCTCCGTCCGAGCCGGCGCCGACCGGTGCGCCGCCGCCGGCCGATCCCGGAGTGCTCGGGCGGATCTCGCCCGACTCGAGCTCGGCCAGGAAGCGGTCGACGATGTTGTTCTGACGCGCCTCGTCGTGCAACGACTCGCCGACGATGCGGCTGGCCAGGTCGGTGGACAGGCGCCCCACGTCCTGACGCAGCGAGATCGCGGCCTGCTGGCGCTCGGCCTCGATCTGCTTGTGGGCGTTGGCCGTGATGCGACCCGCCTCGGCCTGCGCCTGCTCGCGCATCTCGGCGATGATCGCGGCGCCCTGCTCCCGCGCGTCCTCACGGATCTGCGCGGACTCGTCCCGCGCCTCGGCGAGCTGCGCCTCGTACTGCGCCAGCATCGCCTCGGCCTCCCGCTGGGCGTCCTCGGCCTTGCTCATCCCACCTTCGATGGCCGCCTTTCGCTCGGCGTACATCCGCTCGACGGCGGGGACGACGAACTTGGCGACGACCCACAGGTAGAGGAGGAAGATGACCAGACCGACGAAGAACTCGGGCAGGTAGGGCAGGATCGGGAGCGCGTTCGCCTCCGGATCTGCAGTCGCGGCGGTCGCGACGGAACCAGCGATTAGCTGCACAGTGGTGTCTCCTCGTGCGGCGGCCTACCGGCCTCAGTGAGTCAGAGTCGGATGAAGAAGAGCACCAGCGCGAAGATCGCGAGGGCCTCGGCGAGCGCGAAGCCCAGGATGGCGATCGGGCGCAGCAGGTTGCCGGCCTCGGGCTGGCGCGCGACGCCGTTGATGTAGGCGGCGAAGATCAGACCGACGGCGATGGCGGGGCCGATGGCAGCCAGGCCGTAGCCGATGAGGGTGACGTCACCAGTCACTGTGTTGCCTCTTTCGTACTCGTGGTTGCACGAGGCGGCCGGATGCCGTCCCGCACGTTCAAGGGGTGTCTATTCGGTTGTGGTGAGACCGCGCCGCGGGCGCGGGAATCAGTGGTCGTCGGCGAGGGCGCCGGCGATATACGAGGCGGCCAGCAGCGTGAAGACGAACGCCTGCAGACCCTGGATCAGGATCTCGAAGGCGGTCATGATCACGGCCATGAGCCAGGCGGGGATCGCCACAAGGGCCAGGCCGGCGTTGCCGGAGGTCAGCAACTCCCAGCCGCCGACGATGAAGACGACGAGGAGCATGTGGCCGGCGAACATGTTGCCGAAGAGTCGCAGCGCGAGCGTCAGGGGCCGGGTGATGAAGAACGTCATCAGCTCCAGCGGGATGATCAGCGGCAGCAGCCACGAAGGGATGCCCGGGGGGATCATCCACTTGAGGTAGGCGCCGATGCCGCCCTGCTTCTTGATGCCGACCCAGTGGTAGACGACGTAGACGACAAGCGTCAGCGCGATCGGGAAGCCGACGCGGGCCATGACCGGCATCTGAATGCCGGGGATGATGCCCGCGAGGTTGCAGAGCAGGATGAACGTGAACAGCGCGAAGAGCAGCGGCACGAAGCGCAGGAAGTCGCGGGTACCGATCATGTCGCGGGCGACGCCGTTGCGCACGAAGTCGTAGACCTGCTCGAAGAGCCACTGGCCCTTGCTCGGCACGACCTGAGCGCGCCGGGCCGCCGTAACGAAGAGCACCGTCAGCACGATGAAGACGAGCGTCGCGACGAGCATCGGACGGGTGATGACGATCGACTGGCCGCCGATCTCGCCAAGGCGCCAGAAGGGCTGCCAGAAATCCGAGACCTTCGGCGGGAAGTGCCCCTCGCCGTCAGCGGCCGTCGCCAGTGTCTGCAGCGAGGCACCCAGGGTCATCGGGCTCACGGCTTCTCCTTGCTGATCGTGGAACAGTCGACGTGCGCCTGGGCGAGGCGCCGAACACCCGTGGGGCCGTGAGTGGCTCCAGCTCCATAGGTCGTTCGAGGGCCCTGGGGGCGCGGCCCGATCGCGTCATCGGGCCCGGTCATGGCTTACCGTACCGGAGCCATACGAGGTACAGAGACAGGGCCATGCCACCCAGCAATCCGGCGGGCAGCAGGAAGCTGGTGCCGAGCCAACGGTCGGCCAACCAACCCAGCAGCGCATACAGCACCGGGCCCGTCACGAGGTACGCGGTGACGGTGGCTCCGAGCCGGTCGGCACCGACGGCCTCGGCATGCTTGGCCGGCGGCTGGGCGGCCGTGGCGCCGTTCGCGGAGTCCGGCCCCGGTGCGGCGGGCTTGCGGTCGGTCATCGGCCCACCTGCGGGCTGAAGATGAGGGTGCGCGAGCGCGCGAAGCCGGCGATGTGCCCGACCTGCCAGGCGACGACGGCGACAAGCCCGCCGATGGCGATCGCGGGGCGGTCGATCCACGGCTGCGCATGCAGCGCGAGCGCCAGGGCGGTCAGGGCGAGCAGCTGCCCGCCGTAGACGACAAAGGCGCCGACCATGGCCACCGAACTCGTGGCCCGCGGATCACCGCTGCCGAGCACGGCCGACAGGGCCCAGACGCCACCGGCAAAGGTCGCCAGCACCACGAGGCTCGCCCCGAGGGCGTTGAGCGCGGCGACCGAGCCCCAGGCGATACCGACTCCCGCGGCGACCAGCACACCGACGATGGCCGTGACCAGTGCCCCGCCGCGCAGCATCGCAGGCAGCGGCGCACGAGCGCCGGTCATCGTCATCGGTGCATCCTTCTGAAATCTGCAGGGAACCTGGGGGCCGTCTGGTCACACATCGAACCATGTTCGAGGGAGGCAGTGGCCACGCATCGCCGAATCGAGTCGTCGGAACGCCGCCTCGGCACCGCTTGTGAACGCTATCACAAGCTCCGATCGGGGGTCTGCCCGGTGCGGGAGGTGGCTCTGCCGCGGCGGTCGAGCCAACCGGGCAGGTACGCGGTGAGGACGATGGCCAGGGCGGTGGCGCCGGCGATGCCCAGCAGCGGCCAGATGCCCTCGACATAGGCGAACGAGACGACGCCGAAGGCCACGATGGCGGCCCATAGGTAGAGCAGCAGCACGGCGCGGCGGTGGCTGTGGCCGATGGCGATCATGCGGTGCTGCAGGTGTTGGGTGTCCGGATGCCAGGGCCGTTGACCTGCGCGAGTACGGCGCACGACGGCCAGGGTCATGTCCAGCAGCGGGATCGACATGATCGCCAGCGGCAGCACGACGGGCAGGTAGAGCGCGGCCTCGATGTTGCGGCTGATCTGGGCGCTGGGGTCGATATTGCCGACCATCGAGATGGTCGCGGCCGCCAGCAGGAGCCCCAGCAGCAGGGATCCCGCGTCACCCATGAACAGCCGCGCGGGGTTGAAGTTGTGCGGCAGGAAGCCCAGGCACACCCCGAGCAGCGCGGCGGTGATGAAGGTCGCCGTCGCGATGACGTTCGGCGGATCGTAGGTGTAGCTCAGCCCGTAGGCGTAGAGGAAGAACGCCAGGGCCGCGATCGCCACAATGCCCGCGGCCAGCCCGTCGAGACCGTCGATGAAGTTCACGGCGTTCGTCGTGACGAGCACGATGAGCACCGTCAACCCCACGAGCACCGGCCCGGGCAGCACCGTCACCCCGAACAGCGGCACCGACAGCAGCTGCACGCCGAAGAAGGCCATCGCGCCGGCGGCGATGATCTGGCCGGCGAGCTTGGTCAGCCAGTCGAGTTCGCGCACGTCGTCGATGGCGCCGACGAGTGTGACGAGGATCGCCCCGATGACCACCCCACGAATCTCCAGGGATTCGAAGATCTGCGACAGGTGCGGCAACCGGCTCGCGACGAGCACCGCTCCGAGGAAGCCCGCGAGCATCGCCAGACCCCCCAGTCGCGGGATCGGATGACTGTGCACGTCGCGCGACCGCACCGGCGTCGCGGCCCCCAATAGCACCGCAAGGCGCCGCACGCCGGGCGTCGTGCCGTAGGTGATGACCGCGGCGACGACGCAGATCAGGAAGTACTCGCGCATCGCCGCGGGCCTACTGGGAGAGCGCGTCGGGCCGCGGCTGCGCGTCCATGGCCGGGTTGGCCCCGGAGTCTTCGTCGCGGACCACGGCCAACACCTGCTCGTCGGTGAGGGCGCCGCGGCGCAGGATCGTCGGCGCGGCCTTGGTGCAGTCGACGATCGTGGAGGCCACTCCCCCGCGTGCGGGCCCCCCGTCCAGATACACGGCGACCTCCTCGCCGAGTTGGGCCCGCGCTTCGGCGACGTCTTGGGCGGCCGGGCGACCGTGCAGGTTGGCGCTGGTCACGGCCAGCGGGCCGGTCTCGGTGAGCAGCGCGAGCGCGACCGGGTCGTCGGGCTGGCGGACGGCGACCGTGCCGTTGGTCTCCCCCAGGTCCCACAGCAGGGAGGTCTGAGCGCGCAGTACGAGGGTCAGCGGACCGGGCCAGAAGCGCTCGACGAGGCGGCGAGCGTAGGCGGGCACCTGATCGGCCAGGCCGTCGAGGGTGCGCGCCGAGGGCACGAGCACCGGGGGCGGCACCTCGCGCCCGCGGCCCTTGGCCTCCAGCAGCAGTCGGACCGCCTCGGCGCTGAACGCGTCGGCCCCCACGCCGTACACGGTGTCGGTCGGCAGGACGACCAGCTCGCCGCGGCGCACCGCGGCCGCCGCGAAGCGCACCCCTTCGGCAAGCCGCGCCGAATCCTGGCAGTCGATGACCGAACTCATACCCGCGAGTCTAGGTGCGGGCGCGGCGGGCGCAGATGACCCTGGGGCGATCGGTGGCGTCGCGGTGGTCGGCGATGTCGACCCAGCCGCCCGCGGCACCCAGCAGTTCGGCCAACTGTTGGCCCTGGGTCTCCCCGTGCTCCATGAGCAGCGCGCCGCCGGGGCGCAGCAGGTGCGCGGCATGGGCCAGCAGGGCGCGCGGCACGTCGAGACCGTCGGCGCCGCCGCCGAAGAGCGCCAGGTGCGGGTCGTGGTCGCGCACCTCGCGGTCGCGCGGGATCGCGTCGTCGGGGATGTACGGGGGGTTGGTCGCGACGAGGTCGATCGTGCCGGCCCAGTCGAGGAAGCTGCTGCTCGCATCGCCGCGGCGCAGGTCGATGGCCGGCGTCCCCCGCTCACCGAGTCGGTCGGCGTGCGCGTCGACGTTGCGCCGCGCGTACGCGTGGGCGGCCTCGCTGAGCTCTACCGCCCCGACGACGGCGACCGGGTGCTCGTCGGCGATGGTCAGCGCGATGGCCCCCGATCCCGTACACAGGTCGACGATCCGCGGCGGCGGCGCGGACGGCAGCCCGCGCAGGTAGGTCAGGGCCAGGTCGACGAGGGTCTCGGTCTCGGGTCGGGGCACGAAGACGCCGGGGCCCACGTGCAGGTCGAGGTGGCGGAAGGGGGCGCGGCCGGTGAGGTGCTGCAGCGGCTCGCGGCGGGCGCGGCGGGTGACGAGCTCGGTGAACCCGGCCGGAGCCGGGCGCCCCAGGATCGCGAGCCGCTCGACCTCCCCCACCGGGCAGTCCAACAGATGCGCGGCCAGGCGTGCCGCGTCGGCCCGACCGGAGTCGATCCCCGCCGCCCGTAACGTCGCCCCGGCGGCGCGCAACGCCGGGCCGAGGTCAGTCACCCGCGCCGCCGAGGGCCGCCATGCGGGCGGCTTCGTCGGCCGCGACCGCCGACTGGACGACCGGGTCGAGGTCGCCGTCGAGCACGACATCCAGGTTGTAGGCCTTGAACCCCGTGCGATGGTCGGCGACGCGATTCTCGGGAAAGTTGTAGGTGCGGATGCGCTCGCTGCGGTCGACGGTGCGCACCTGGCTGCGCCGCGCCTGCGAGGCCTGCGCGTCGGCCTCGTCGCGGGCCGCCTGCAGCAGCCGGGCGCGCAGCACGCGCAGCGCCGACTCCTTGTTCTGCAGCTGGGACTTCTCGTTCTGGCAGGAGACGACGATGCCGGTCGGCAGGTGCGTGATGCGCACGGCAGAGTCGGTCGTGTTGACGCTCTGCCCCCCGGGGCCCGAGCTGCGATACACGTCGATGCGCAGGTCGTTCGGGCCGATCTGCACCTCCTCGGGGTCCTCGACCTCCGGCAGCACGAGCACCCCGGCCGCGGAGGTGTGGATGCGGCCCTGGCTCTCGGTGACCGGCACCCGCTGCACCCGGTGCACGCCGCCCTCGTACTTGAGCCGGGCCCAGGGCGCCTCCCCCGGTGCCAGCGCGCCGCGGGCCTTGACGGCCAGGCGGGCGTCCTTGAGGCCGCCGAGGTCGGATTCGGTGGACTCCAGCACCTCGCTGCTCCAGCCGCGCCGCTCGGCGTAGCGCAGGTACATGCGCATGAGGTCGCTGGCGAACAGGGCCGACTCGGCGCCGCCCTCCCCGGCCTTGACCTCGAGGATGACGTCGCGGTCGTCGTCGGGGTCGCGCGGCAGCAGCAGTCGGCGCAGGTGCGCGGTCGCCTCGCCGAGCGCGGCGTCCAGCTCCGGCACCTCCGCGGCGAACGCCTCGTCGTCGGCGGCCAGCTCGCGGGCCGTGGCCAGATCGTCGCGCAGGCGGGCGACCTCCTGGGCGGCCGCGACGGTCGGGCCGAGGGCGGCGTAGCGCTTGTTGACCCGGCGCAGCGCGACGGCGTCGGCCAGCACCGCGGGGTCGGCCAGCTGCGCCTCCAGGTCGGCGTGCTCGGTCACGAGGGGGTGGGCGGAGTCGAGCGTGGCGTCGACGACGGTGGCGTCGGACATGGACCCTCCAGTTCACCGAAGGTGCAGGTGGCAGACGTGGACACGCGCGAGCAGGCCGCCCGCACATGCAACGACGCCGGCCCATCGCCTCGCGGGGAGGACGATGAGCCGGCGTCAGATGAGCTACTTCGCGGCGGCCTTGTTGCCGTAGCGGGCCTGGAAGCGGGCGACGCGGCCACCGGTGTCGAGGATCTTCTGCTTGCCCGTGTAGAACGGGTGGCACTGGCTGCACACGTCGGCGTTGATGCGCCCCGAGGTGGCGGTGCTGCGGGTCTCGAACGTGTTGCCGCAGGTGCACGTGACGGTGGTCACGACGTAGTCGGGGTGAATGTTCTGCTGCACTTGGGGTCTCCCTTGGGTTCGCTACGGTCCTCCGGGTCGCTGCCGCACGCCAGCCGTGAATGACGCCACGAATGGTTGCCTCTGGTGGGCTGTGCGGGCCGGTGACGCGGAGCGGAGAACCGCTCTCACGTCGTGCGTGAACCGGTGGCCGACCCTCGATTATTCCACCGCCTACCCGGGGCGCCCAAATCGGCTGGGCGAGCGGTCCATCGGGACGGCGCACCGGGCCGGTTCAGCACCCGCCGGTTCAGCGCGCCGCTTCGCGGTCGGCGGCGCGCTGCGCCGCCCGGGCGAACGGCGAGTAGACGGGCCGCGCGTTCGGGGCGTCGTGCACCTCGCAGCGGCCGGTCTCGTCGGAGGCCGGGATGACCATGGTGAAGGTCGTGCCCTGCCCCTCGACCGAGTTGCATCGCATGGTGCCGCCGTGGCGTTCGACGATGTCGCGAACGATGACGAGCCCCAGGCCGGTGCCCTGGATCTGCGCCCGGGAGGCGTTGCTGGCCCGGAAGAACCGCGTGAACAGGTGCTGCAGCTCCTCGGCGGGGATGCCCATGCCGGTGTCGGAGCAGCGCACCTCCACCGACCGACGATCCTGGGACAACCGGCAGGTGAGGCGGACGCGCCCGCCGGTGGGCGTGAACTTCACGGCGTTGGACGCCAGGTTGGTCAACGCCCGGACCAGCTGAACCCGATCGGCGCGGATCCACGAGCCGTCGCTCATCTCCGGGGTCAACGACACCCCGGCGCGGGCGGCGACGGGGGCCAGCTCTTCGGCGACGTCGCGCACGATCTCGCAGACCGAGATCGTCGGGGCGTCCGAGGGCAGCGCTGTGGCCTCGAGCTGGTTGAGCACGAGCAGGTCCTCGATGAGGCCACGCAGGCGCATGGTGTTGCGGCCGACGACGTCGAGCATCCGGCGCTGGGCCCCGCTCAGCTCGCCGGCGTCGCCGTCGCCGAGCATCTCGAGGTAGCCGGAGATGCTGGTCAGCGGGGTGCGCAGCTCGTGGCTGACCGTCGACATGAAGTCGTCCTTCTGCCGGTCCAGCTCCTCGAGCCGGGCCACGTGCTCGGCCTGCTGGCGCTCGCTGGTCTCCTTGACCACCAGCCGGGTGATCTCGCCGACGACGTGGTGCACGAAGGCCACCTCGTTGTCGGTCCAGGGCCGCGGCTCGGAGGTGCGGATGGAGGCGACGCCGATGGCCTGGTCGCCGAGGCCGAAGGGCACGATGAGCAGCCCGCCGCGACCGAGCGGGCCGCGCAGGTCGGCCCACCAGTCCTCGCCGTCGGGGCCCACGGTCAGCAGCGTCGAGACGTCGTCGACGACGACCTGCCGGTCGCCCTCCCAGATGCGGGCGGCCTGCTCGGCCAGCTCCTGGCGCAGCTCACCGGGGTTGTCCATGCCCGCTTCGGCATCCGGGGCCGTCCACACGAAGGCGTCGTCGAACTTGCGCCGGTCGTTGAAGACCCCGATGACGACCCGCTCGACGCGCAACGCCTCACCGATGCCGTCGGCGGAGCGCCGCAGCGCCCCGGAGAGCGTGTCGCTGGACTGCACGGATCGGCTCAGTTGCGCCTGGGCGCGCAGCACGTCGAGGGAGGCGTTCTGCCGGTCGGTGAGGTCGTGGTGCGCCTTGGTCAGGGCGTTGACGTCGCCGGCCAGCTCGCGCACCTCGGCGGCGCCGATGTCGGTGGCGGCCCACGCGGTGCGATCCCCGTGGCGCTGACGACGCACGATGTCGCGCAGCCGTTGCAGCGGCTTGGTCAGCGCGCTCGTCGTGCGCCACCCCATGATCACGGCCATCGCCAGGGCCACGATGGTGGCCCCGACCACGGCCAGGCTGGCCCACACGATCGCATTGCGCAGGTTGGCGCGCACGGCGGCCCGCTCCTGCTCGATGATGGCGCCGAGCTCGCTGTTGGCCGCTTCGATCGAGGCGAACCGGCGCTGTCCTTCGAGGATCTGCGCCGGGGTCGCCGACTCGGACTCACTCACCGTCCGCCCGTACTCCCACCAGGAGGCGATCGCCTCCCGTTGGCGCTGCTCGGCCGCGTAGGCGGCGGTGCGCCGCTGGGAGTCGCGCCCGAAGCCCTCGCTGGAGATGAGCCCGGTCAAGGTCGCCAATTCGGCCTCGCTGCGCTGCTGCGCGGCCGAGTATTGGCTGAGCATCTCCGCGATCTGGTCGTCGGCGCCCGCCTCGGCGCGCGAGGCCGCCAGCACCACCGTGCCGCGCAACGCGCTCTGGGCGGCGCTCATCGTGGTGGCGACCTGCCGGTTGGCGTCGTAGGCGGGCTCGACGACCAAGACGCTGCGATCGGCCTCCCCTCGTTGGAAGTCGAGGGCGACGAGGGCGATGCCGCTGATGGCCAGGATGAGGCAGGACAGCACGAGCGACAACATGCCGAGGCGCCAGCGGACGGAGCGGGGCCGCGACGCGCGCGTGGGCGGCGTCACCGGCTCGCGCTTCCGCTGTTCACATCGTGCCTGTCGGCAGCCGCGGGCTCGGAGTTACCGTTCGCCGCGGACTGGGCCGTCTCGAAGCCGGTTCGCGTCATCGTTCCCCAGACGTGCTGGCGGCCGGCGAGGCCCTGCCACAGGCCCTCGGTGCGCCACAGCGCGGTGAGCTGCCGGTAGCCGACGTTCTCCAGCACCGAGGCGACGATGGAGTGCCCGAGGTCGCGCCACCGCGGGTACTTGTGGAAGGTCAGCTCCTCGATGGTCAAAGAGGCGATATTGACCAACATCGCGTACCCGTAGGCCACGGCCATGAAGAGTGCGGCGTAACTGAGATCGACGACGCCCAGGGCCAGTCCGAGAGCCAACAGCACCAGGCCCGCCAGCTCGAAGACCGGGGCGAGCAGCTCGAACATCCAGAACCAGGGCAGCACGACGAAGCCGAGGCGCCCGTACTTGGGGCGAAACAGCATCGACTTGTACTTCCACAGCACCTCGTACAGGCCGCGGTGCCAGCGGCGGCGCTGAGCGCGTAGCACCTTGGCCGTGGTGGGCACCTCGGTCCAGGCGATCGGCTCGGCGACGAACTCGATGCGGTAGTCGCGGCCGGTGTCGCGCATCAGCTTGTGCATGCGCATCACCAGCTCGAAGTCCTCGCCGATGCTGCCGGTGTCCAAGCCGCCGATCTGCACGAGGATGTCGCGGCGGAACATGCCGAACGCCCCGGAGATGAGGATGAGGCAGCCCAGGCGCGACCAGCCGGACCGGCCCAGCAAGAAGGCGCGCAGGTACTCGATGATCTGGATGCGCGCGAACGTGCTCTTGGGCATCGCGACCTTGACCACGCGCCCGTCGAGCACCTGGCAGCCGTTGGCGGCGCGCACGACGCCGCCGGTGGCGATGACGCGCACCGGGTCCTCGGCGAACGGCTCGGCGACGGCCACCAGCGCGTCGGGGTCCATGATCGAGTCGGCGTCGACGATCGCGATGAGCGGCTCGGAGGCGGCGTTGATGCCGGTGTTGACCGCGTCGGTCTTGCCGGAGTTCACCTTGCGCACGACCGTCAGGGCGGTGCGGCCGTCTTCGGGCACGTAGACGCCGAGGATCTCGGCGTCCACCGGGATGTCGGCCGGCACGTCCCGGTCGATGCCGACGAGCTCGAACGCCGCGCACAGTCGCTGGAAGGTGGCGTCGGTGGAGCCGTCGTCGACCACGACGATCTCGTGCCGCGGGTGCCGCAGCGAGAGCATCGACTGCACGGCCGGCACGATGCCGGCCTCCTCGTTGTAGGCCGGGACGATGAGCGCGACCCCGGGGGCCAGGCGGTGCGAGACGGTCTCGGTACGGCCCAGGTGCTCCTGTCGGCGCAGGTGCCGACTGAACTCCAGCGCCGCGCAGATCATCAGCAGCAGGTAGGAGGTGTTGATGAGCAGGAAGTAGACGAGCACAGGGGTGCCGAGCACGTCGAAGATCGCGTTGACCGTGCCGGTGAGCCAGGCGTGCAGGTTCTGCGCCATGTCAGCCTCCCGCGCTCTCGCGCAACCGGGCCACATGCAGGGCAGCGGCGGCGATGCGGCGCGCCTCGCGACCCTGGGCGCGAGCCGCGTGCAGCGTGTCGATGCCGACGGCGCCGAGGTGGGTCAGCGCCTCGGCGGCGGCGGCGGCCAGGGCCCGGTCGGGGTCGGGCAGCAGCGCGCTGAGCGGTTCGGCGGCGTCGCGGTGACCCAGGTCGCCGAGCGCCTTGACGGCCGCGCGCCGCATCCCCGAGGACTGGTTCGGCTCGGCGGCGCCCAGCAGCGCCGGCAGGTCCGCGTGATCCCCCAGCCGCCCCAGGGCACCGACCATGGCGATCCGCAGGTCCGGCTCGGTCTCTTTCCCCAACCGGACCCGCAGCGCCTCGATCGTGGCCGGCAGGCTCGAGTGGTTGGTCACGGTGATGGCGACCTCCCGCACGCGCGGGTCCTCGTGTTCCAGGCCCGCCAGCAGCGCGGACTGCGCGCCGGCGCCCATCGCCAGCAGAGACTCGGCGGCCACCCACGAGGGCACCCCCACCCGGTCGCCCCCCGCGGGTGCGACGACGGCCTCCAGCACCGCCTTCGCCGCGGCGGGATCGGCGATGAAGCCCAGGCTGCGGCAGGCGACCAGGCGCACCTCGTCGGCGGGATCGCGCAGCAGCTCCAGCAGCTCCGGCACCGCGTCCTGGGCCCGCACGAGCCCCAGCAGGTACGCCCCCCGGGCCCGGTGCAGCGAGCGGCCGGAGGTCAGCCGGCGGCGGGCGAGCTCGACCTCGCCGTGCGCGGCGATGACCCGCACGAGCTGCTCGGCCGGGGCCCCGCGGACCTTGGCGAGCATCGCGATGACCGCCGGGCGAATGCTCTCCCACTCGGCCTTGCGCAGGCCGGCGAGGGCGTCGGCGGCGACATTGTCGTCGTCCTCACCGGAGGCGACCTCCAACACGAGCCGCCGCTGCGGCGCCGCGAGTCGCTCCAGGGTGCGACTGCGCTGCAAGCGCCGTACCTTCGCCGTGACCGTGATCCCGACGAGAAGCAGACACCCCACTGTCAGCGCAAGCAGGGTGAGCAGAAGGATGGCCCGGGGGGTCACGCTCCGCGTGCGAGGACCGAGGAGACGCGATGCACGAGTTCGCGTGGCGAGAATGGCTTGATGACGTAGTCGGTCGCACCGGTCGCGAAGCCGGAGTCGACGTCGGAGTCGCGGCTGCGAGCCGTCAGGAGGATGACCGGGACGGTTTTGGTGCGCTCGTCCTCACGGACCTTGCGCAGCACGTCCAGGCCCGAGAGCCCCGGCATCATGACATCGAGCACCGCCAGCCTCGGCGGCGCTTCGCTGATCGAGGCCCACGCCTGGGCGCCGTCGGCGACCGCGTCGATTTCGTAGCCCGCCTGCTGCAGCTTGAACGTCACCAGCTCGCGGATGTCCGCGTCGTCGTCGGCGACGACGACCCGCATCGGATCGGCAGACATTCGCTTCTCCCCCATCTCCCTGCCGGTCGGCAGGCCTGATCACCGTGGTCGGACAAGGGCGGCTCGGCACGCCCTCGTCGTCACGGATGAGGGGAGACACAAACAGACCCGCCCGGACGGCGTCCGGGCGGGTCTGCGCAGGTAAACGCGAGAGTGTATCCGCTTAGTCGTCGTCCAAATTGATATTCGACGTCTTCTGAACGGTCATGAGGAACTCGACGTTGCTCTTGCTCTTCTTGAGCCGGTCGATGAGCAGCTCGATGCCCTGTTGCTGGTCGAGCGCGGCGAGCACGCGACGCAGCTTCCACATGATCTTCAGCTCCTCGGTCGCGAGCAGGATCTCCTCGCGTCGGGTGCCGGAGTTGTTGACATCGACGGCCGGGAAGATGCGGCGGTTGGCGAGCTGACGGTCGAGCTTGAGCTCCATGTTGCCGGTGCCCTTGAACTCCTCGAAGATCACCTCGTCCATCTTGCTGCCCGTCTCGACGAGGGCCGTGGCCAGAATCGTCAAAGAGCCGCCGTGCTCGATGTTGCGAGCCGCACCGAAGAAGCGCTTCGGCGGGTACAGCGCCGCGGAGTCGACACCACCGGAGAGGATGCGTCCGCTCGCCGGGGCCGCCAGGTTGTAGGCGCGGCCCAGCTTGGTGATCGAGTCGAGCAGCACGACGACGTCGTGGCCCAGCTCGACGAGCCGCTTGGCCCGCTCGATGGCCAACTCGGCGACCGTCGTGTGGTCGTCGGCGGGGCGGTCGAAGGTCGAGGAGATGACCTCACCCTTGACGGCCCGCTGCATGTCGGTGACCTCTTCGGGGCGCTCGTCGACGAGCACGACCATGAGGTGGCACTCCGGGTTGTTCGTCGTGATCGCGTTGGCGATGGCCTGCATGACCATCGTCTTACCGGCCTTGGCCGGCGCCACGATGAGCCCGCGCTGGCCCTTGCCGATCGGGCTGACCAGGTCGATGATCCGCGTCGTGAGGATGTTCGGCTCGGTCTCCAGGCGCAGGCGCTGCTGCGGGTAGAGGGGGGTGAGCTTGTTGAACTCCACGCGGTTGCGGGAGGCGTCGGGGTTGGTGCCGTTGACCGTGTCGAGGCGCACCAGCGCGTTGAACTTCTGGCGCGCAGGCAGCTGCTCGCCCTCGCGCAGCGCACGCACGGCGCCGGTGACAGCGTCACCCTTGCGCAGGCCGTGCTTCTTGACCAGGCCCAGCGGCACGTAGACGTCGTTGGGGCCCGGCAGGTAGCCGCTCGTGCGCACGAACGCGTAGTTGTCGAGCACATCGAGGATGCCCGCCACCGGCACGAGCACGTCGTCCTCGGAGACGGTCTCGACGGTCTCGTTCTGGTAGTCCTGCTGCTCGCGGCCGCCGCGGCGCTTGCGGTCGCGGCTGCGCTGACGGTTGCGGCGGCGGCTGCCGGGGCGGTCGTCGTTGTCGTCGCGGCGGTTGTTGCGACGGTCCCGGTTGTCGCGGCCGTCGCTGCGGTTGTCCGCCGTGCGGTTGTCGCCGCCACGGTTATCGCGGTTGTCGCGCTGGTCGCGGTTGTCCCCGCCACGGTTGTCGCGCTGGTCGCGGTTGTCGCGCTGGTCGCGGTTGTCGCGCTGGTCGCGGTTGTCGCGCTGGTTGTCGTTGTCGCGGTAGTCGCGCTGCTCGCGGCGGTTGTCGCGGCGATCGCCGGAGTCGCCCTCGCCCTGATCGCGTCGCTGGTCACGTTCTCCGCGCTGATCGGAGCGCTGATCGGAGCGCTGCTGGGGAGCCTGGTCGACGCCACCCTCACGGCCCTGCTCACGCTGCTGCGCGCCGTCGGCGCGGTCCACCCGCTGGGCGTCCCCGCTCTGACGGCCGTTGCTGTCGGCGCTGCGCCGATCGTCGGAGCGACTCGGCGCGCCGCCCTGCTCCCGGGTCTGCTCCCGGACCTGCTCACGGTCCTGCGTGCGCTCGGGGCTGCCGGCCGGGCTGGAGGCGGCGCGGCGGGCCCGACGGGCCGGGGCGCCTGCTCCTCCCGAGGCCCCTGCGGCCGCGGGGGCACCCGAGTCACGGTCCTTGATGGCCGTGATGAGGTCGCCCTTGCGCATGCCGGAGGTCCCTTGAATGCCCATGCCCGAGGCCAGCTCTTGCAGCTCGGCCAGGCGCATGGCGGTCAGACCGCGGCGCTTGGGGGCGGAGCTCGCCGGTGCGAGCTCGGTGGTGTCGGTCACGAAGGATCCTTCCCCTCGTATCGGCTCGGCGCGAAGGCACGAACCCGGGATGTGATGTCCGAAGGCGCCAACGGCCACGGACTGGGATTCTCCCCTCGCCGGACGGTGGCGCGGGAATCAGGTCGCGGCGCACGTCATGGGCGTGGGACCGCGAACCCAGCGTCGAGCGTTCGACACACGGACTCGGTGTGAAAGTCCACCCGATGCCACTAGGCATCGATCACCATCTCCGCGAACCATGGATTATGGACCGCGAACGAAGTGTGGTGGGGTCCTGGCGCCAAAGGTCGAAATGCACCTCTGGTTCACGCCGGAAGGGCGCCCTCGCCGGGAAGTTCTCCTAGAGTAACACGTTCTACACATACCCCCATCTCGGGGATTCCTGGGGTCAGCAATTGCCAGTCGTGGGGCACCAGATTCGCCACGCTCGCGAGGGCGGAGTCGTCGGCGCTCAGCACCAGCACGCTGGGCCCGGCGCCGGAGATGACGGCGGCGTGACCCGCGGCCCGCAACTCGTCGACCAGTTCCATCGCGCCCCCGAACGAACTGCGACGCTGTTCCTGATGCAGCCACTCGCGGGTCGCAGGCAGCAGCAGGTCGGGCCGGGACGAGAGCGCCAGCACGAGCAGCCCGGCCCGCGCCGAGTTCAACGCCGCCTCGCCGTGCGGCACCTGCGCCGGCAGCACGGCCCGCGCCGTCGCCGTCGGCAACTGCACCTGCGGCACGATGACCAGCGGTGTGACGTCCGGGTGCAGGGGGATGCGCACCGAGTGGACACTGACCGCAGGAGCGCCCGCGGACTCCGCCGGCGACGCGTCGCCCGGGGTGGCCGAGGTGACCGACGTGACCGACGTGGCTGGCGGGGCGGGCTCGTCCCCGATCCAGGAGATCGTCGCGCCCCCGTAGACGCTGGCGGAGGCGTTGTCGGGATGGCCTTCGAGCCGACTGGCCAGGTCGTTGACCAGGTCCAGATGGATGGGAACCGCGCCCGGCTCGACAGGCCGCTGCTGCGCCTCCGGCCGGCTCGGGCCCGACTCGGCGCCGAAGCACAGCCCGTGGGCGGCGGCGACCCCCGCGACGATCGCGGCGGCCGAGGAGCCCATGCCGCGGCCCTGTCGCACGGTGCTTGCGCAATGCAGCCGCACCCCCTCCGGGGCCGGCACCCCCAGCTCCGACCAGGCTCGACGCATGGTCGCGTACACCAGGTGGCGCTCGTCCAGGGGCACCCCCTGGGAGTCGCCGGCCACCTCGATCCGCAACCCGGGCTCAGCCGTCACGGCCGCGTGGTAGGTGTCGAAGACCCCCAAGGCCAGGCCGAGGGAGTCGAAGCCGGGCCCCAGGTTGGCGCTGCTGGCCGGGACCACCACGCGCACGGCGCGGCCCGGCACCGGCGGTGACATACCCGCCGGAAGCGCCACGCCTCAGTCCTCCAGGCCGAGCGCGGCGGCGGCACTGACGGCGTCGATCGGCACCCGGGTGGGCACGATGTCGTCGCCGTCGGCCGACTTCAGCGCCCACTGCGGGTCCTTGAGCCCGTGCCCGGTGACCGTGCACACGATGGTGGCGCCCGCGGGCACCCGCCCGGCCTCGTGCATGGCCAGCAGGCCGGCGATGCTCGCGGCCGACGCCGGCTCGACGAAGATGCCTTCGGTGCTGCTCAGCAGCCGGTGCGCGGCGAGGATCTGGGCGTCGCTGACCGCGTCGATCAGGCCGCCGGAGTCGTCGCGCGCCGCCTCCGCCTGCTGCCAGCTGGCCGGATTGCCGATGCGGATCGCGGTGGCGATGGTGTCGGGCTCGTCGACGGGGTGCCCGAGCACGATCGGCGCGGCGCCGGCGGCCTGAAAGCCCCACATCTGCGGCAGCTTGGTGGCCGGGCCGCCGGTCCCGGCTGCGCCGGCCGCCCCGGGGGTGCCGTCGCGGTACTCGCGGTAACCCTGCCAGTAGGCGGTGATATTGCCGGCGTTGCCGACCGGCAGGCAGTGGATGTCGGGGGCATCGCCGAGCGCATCCACGATCTCGAAGCTCGCGGTCTTCTGCCCCTCGATGCGGGCGGGGTTGACCGAGTTCACCAGCTCGACGGGGTAGGCGTCCGCGAGCTTGCGAGCCAGCGTGAGGCAGTCGTCGAAGTTGCCGTCGACCTGCAGCAGGGTCGCGCCGTGTGCGATGGCCTGGCTCAGCTTGCCCATGGCGATCTTGCCGTCGGGCACGAGCACACCGCACGTCATCCCGGCTTTGGTGGCGTAGGCCGCGGCCGCCGCGCTGGTGTTGCCGGTGGACGCGCAGATGACGGCCTTGGCGCCGCGCTCCGCGGCCTTCGACATCGCGGTGGTCATCCCGCGGTCCTTGAACGACCCGGTGGGGTTGAGTCCCTCGTACTTGACGAACACGCGTGCCCCGAGCAGCTCGGAGAGGTTGGCCGCCTCGATCAGGGGGGTGCCGCCCTCGTGCAGGGTGACGACGGGGGCGTCGGCGAGCATCGGCAACCGATCGGCGTATTCGCGGATCACGCCCTGCCACTGGTGAGCCATGTCGCTTCAGTCTCCTTCTACTCGCATGACAGAGGTGACGCCGCGCACGGCGTCCAGGTTCGCCAGCGCCCCGACGGTCGCCGACAGCGCGGCGTCGGGCGCGGCGTGCGTCACGATGATCAGTTCGGCGCCGGGCGAGCGGGTGCCCTCACGGTCGGGGTCGGTCTCGTGCACGACCTGGCGCACCTGCTGGATGGAGACCCCGTGGTCGGCGAACACCGTCGCCACGGCGGCCAGCACGCCCGGCCGGTCGGCGACGTCGAGGCTGATGTAGTAGCGGGTCACCGCGCGCCCCATGGGGAACACGGGCAGCTCGGCGTAGGCCGACTCGCGCGGACCGAGCCCCCCGACGACGCGATGGCGGGCCACGGCAACGACATCGCCCAGCACAGCCGAGGCTGTCGGGTCGCCGCCGGCACCGGGGCCGTAGAACATCAGTTGACCTGCGGCGTCGGCCTCGACGAAGACGGCATTGAAGGCCTCCCGCACGCCGGCCAAGGGGTGCGTGCGCGGGATCATCGCCGGGTGCACGCGCACGGACACGCCAGCCGCCCCGGACTCCGGGTCGGTCGCCAACTCGCAGATCGCCAGCAGCTTGACGACGCAGCCCATCTCGGCGGCCGCAGCGACATCGGCGGCGCTCACCTCGGTGATGCCCTCGCGGTGCACGTCGGCGGCGCGCACGCGCGTGTGGAACCCCAGGGAGGCCAGGATCGCGGCCTTGGCGGCGGCGTCGAAACCCTCGACGTCGGCGGTGGGGTCGGCCTCGGCGTACCCGAGGGCCTGCGCCTGCGCGACCGCTTCGGAGAAGCCGGCGCCGGTGGAGTCCATCTTGTCGAGCACGTAGTTGGTGGTGCCGTTGACGATGCCGAGCACGCGGCGAACGTCGTCGCCGGCGAGGGACTCGCGGATGGGCCGCAGCAGCGGGATCGCACCGGCGACGGAGGCTTCGTAGTACAGGTCGACGCCCGCGGCGTCGGCGGCGGCGTAGAGCGTCGGCCCGTCCTCGGCGAGCAGCGCCTTGTTCGCGGTGACCACGCTCGCGCCGTGCTCGATGGCCCGCAGGATCAGCGAGCGGGCTGGTTCGATGCCGCCGATCACCTCGACGACGACGTCGGCGCGCGTCACCAACTCTTCGGCGTCGGTCGTGAACAGGTGCGCCGGCAGGTCGGCCCGGTCGCGGCCCAGGCGCCGCACCGCGACGCCCGCCAGCTCCAGCGGGCGACCCACGCGGGCGGCCAACGCCTCACGATTGCTCAACAGCAGCCGCGCGACCGACGAGCCGACCACGCCGCAGCCCAGCAGCGCGACGCGCAACGGGGTGGGCGAGGTGGCAGAGGGTGCGGCGGCAGCCGATGTCTGCACCTGCGGGTTGACGGGCGCGCTCACGCACTTTCCTCCATCTGCTCGAACGAATCCCACTGGCCTCCGACCCGAGGCGGGCTCGAATCGGACGCGAATTCCCCTGCCCCATCCTGCCTGTCGGGCACCCGCGCTCCCCGCGTGGGTCCGCATGACGGGACCGACCACACGTCGGCGCGCATCGCTACAGGGCGTCCAGCGCGAGGATGTCCTCGATCGTCTCGCGACGCACGATCACCCGGGCCACGCCGTCGCGCACGGCGATGACCGGCGGCCTCGGAACGTGGTTGTACTGGCTGCTGAGGGCGCGGCAGTACGCGCCGGTGCCGGGCACGGCGATGAGGTCGCCGGGGCGCACGTCGGCGGGCAGATACTCGTCCATGACGACGATGTCGCCGCTTTCGCAGTGCTTGCCGACCACGCGGGACAGCATCGGGGCGGCGTCGCTGACCCGGCCGGCCATCGTGCACGAGTAGTCGGCCGCGTAGAGGGCGGTGCGCACGTTGTCGCTCATCCCGCCGTCGACCGATACGTAGGCGCGGCTGGCGCCGCCGCCCAGCTCGACCTCCTTGACGGTACCGACCGCGTACAGGGTGAACGTGCTGGGACCGGCGATGGCGCGCCCGGGCTCGATGCTGACGCGCGGCACCGCGACGTCTTGCGCGGCGCACTCGCGGGCCACGATCGCGGCCATGTCGCCGGCCAGTTGCTCCGGCGTGCGGGGGTGGTGCTCGGAGGTGTAGGCGATGCCGAAGCCGCCGCCCAGGTCGAGTTCGGGCAGCCGCACGCCGTTCTCCTTCTCGACACGGCCGTGCAGGTCGAGCACGCGGCGAGCGGCGACCTCGAAGCCGGCGGTGTCGAAGATCTGGCTGCCGATGTGGCTGTGGAACCCCAGCAGGCGCATGGCGCCCGACTCGGCCAGGACCCGCTCGGCGGCCTGGTACGCCTGCCCGCCGGCGAGGCTGAACCCGAACTTCTGGTCCTCGTGGGCGGTCGCGATGAACTCGTGGGTGTGCGCCTCGACGCCGGTCGTCACGCGGATCATCACCGGCGCGACGACGCCCAGGCTGGCAGCGATGGCCGCGACGCGGTCGATCTCGTCGAAGCTGTCGAGTACGAGCCGCCCGACCCCGTAGATCAGCGCCGCCTCGATCTCGGCCGCCGACTTGTTGTTGCCGTGCAGGCCCACGCGGGCGCCGGGCACGCCGGCGCGCATCGCGACGGCCAGCTCGCCCCCCGAGCACACGTCGAGGCAGAGGCCCTCCTGTGCGATCCACGTGGCGACCGCCGTGCACAAGAACGCCTTGCCGGCGTAGTAGACGTCGGCACCGTGCGAGAACGCGCCGTTCATGGCGTCGCGGAAGCCGCGGGCCCGGGCGCGGAAGTCGTCTTCGTCGACGACATATGCCGGGGTGCCGAACTGGGCGGCCAGGGTCACGGCGTCGACGCCGGCGACCTGCAGGCGGCCCCGTTCGTCGCGGCGCACGCTGCTGGGCCACAGCATTGGCAGGAGGTCGTTGACGTTGCGGGGGTAGGGCAGCCACTGGGGTGGGCCGCCGTAGCCCTCCGCGTGCAGGGCACCGGCCTCGTGTGCGCGCATGCGCTCCTCCGTGCTGACTCAGGTGTGTGGTGCGGGGTGGTCGTGCAGGGGTGGTCGTGCAGGGGTGGTCGTTGCGGCCCGTCGCCCGGGATGGAGGCCGGGTGCCGCAGGGCCGGGTCCGAGCTTATGGGGCGGGTGTCGCGGGAGCTAGCAGCGCGGGGGTGCGGCTGCGCCCGCTGCGTGCAGGGCGTCGGCGAGAGCCCGCTGCAGGCCGGCGACGAGCCGCCGCCGCCCGGCGTCTTCGGGCCCGTCATCGGCCAGGGGGGCGTGAGCGTCGAGCAACGAGTCGGCGGTGAGCGTCAGGTCGCGCAGGTGCTGTGCGAGGGCGCGGGGGCTGCGCACCAGGCGCCGCTCGCCGACCAGGCGCGGCTGATCGGCGATCAGGGTCAGCGCTCGCCGCGCGCGCGGGTCGTCTTCGAGCGCAGCGAGGCCC
>NZ_BAHD01000080.1 GCF_000298215.1 Kineosphaera limosa NBRC 100340
GGGCCCGCGCCCCCAGGGCGCCTGACCACCCGCGACTGACCGCCCGCGCCTGAACCCGCCCGAAGCGCGGCTGGGCAGCCGCGCAGCACCTGGCCCGGTCGGCCTCCCGCGAAAGGGAGGCCGACCGGGCCAGTTGTCAGTTGTGCGTGGGGTCTTCGGGGTAGGTGGCCACCCAGGCCAGGGGGCCGGGCTGGCGGCGTAGGACGCCGGCCCACAGCGTCTGCGGGTCTTCGGTGAAGGCGTCGCCGACCTCCGGGTCGACCACGTACCACCCGGACGACTCGATCTCGCTCTCCAGTTGCCCGGCGCCCCAGCCGGAGTAGCCGGCGAACACGCGCATCCCCGCGACGGCCGGCACCACGACCTCCGGGGGCACGTCGAGATCGATCACCCCGACGGTGCCGAACAGCAGCCGGATGCCCAGCGGTGCGCTGTGGTCCTCGTGGCTGCCGCCGGGCACCCGGACCAGGCCCAGTGCGGTATCCAGGCCGACCGGGCCGCCCTGGAACAGCTGCGCGGGCTCGCTGACGTGCTCCTGCCAGGCGGGCAGCACTCGTCCGACCGGGGCGCCGATCGGCTTGTTGAGCACCAGGCCGTGCGCTCCGGCCTCGTCATGGTGCAGCAACAGCACGACGCTGCGACGAAAGATCTCGCCGCCGGTGCGTGGTGTCGCGACCAGCAGGCGTCCGGCCAGGGAGTCCACCTCTCCATTGTGCGGGGTCGGCGCCGTCGGCGTCTGCTCGCCCCACGCAGCCGGGGCGCCGAACCAAGGGTCCCGCGCTTTGCGCAACATGTGTGTGTTCGCGCAGGTCCGACAGCTTGGTTACGGTCGCTCGGGTGACCTCACACGAACCGCCAGCTGGGCAGCAGTCGTCCGAGAAGCCCCGAGATCGGGCCCGGCGCCTGCTGCACGAGGCGAGCCAGGCCGGCAACTACCCGCACGGGGTGCATCCGGCCCTCGTCCCAGGCGTGTCGGTCGACGACCAACGCAACGACTACCGCACCGACAAAGTCGTCTTCGGGGTTGTCGCGGTCACGATTCTCGGCTTCTTCGCCTGGGGCGTCGTCTCCACCGAGACGCTCAGCGCGGCCTCGGACGCGGCGCTCGAATGGGTGACGACCTACTTCGGTTGGCTGTTCAGCGCGCTGGCGGCCGTCGTGTTGCTGTTCATGCTCATCGTCGGCTTCACCCGGTTCGGGCGCATCCCGCTCGGCCTGGATGGTGAAAAGCCCGAGTTCTCGCGGTTCTCGTGGATCTCCATGCTGTTCGCCGCCGGCATGGGCATCGGGCTGTTGTTCTTCGGCCCGTACGAGCCGATGCAGTACTACCTCGACCCGCCGCCAGGCACCGTCGACCCGCAAACCCGGGGGGCGATGCACCGGGCGCTCATCCAGACCGTCTTTCACTGGGGTCCGCAGGCGTGGGCCATGTACGCGCTGGTCGGGGCGGCCGTAGCCTATGGCGCCTACCGGCGCGGCCGGACGATCCTCATGAGTTCGATCTTCGCGCCGCTGCTCGGCGGCTCCCGCGGCACCCAGGGCTGGGTCGGGCGGGTCATCGACATCTTCGCGATCATCGCGACGCTCTTCGGCACCGCCGCCTCGCTGGGCATCGGGGCCCTGCAGATCGGACGGGGCCTGCAGCTGACGACCGGGGTCGACATCGGCAGCCGCGTCGTGCTCGTCTCCATCGTCACCGTGCTGACCGTCGTCTTCATCACCTCGGCCGTCAGCGGCGTCGCCCGAGGCATCCGCTGGCTCTCCAACATCAACACGGTCTTCGCGCTGTCGATGGCGTTCTTCGTGTTCATCGTCGGCCCGACGCTGTTTCTGGTGAACTTCATCCCGTCGGTGATGGCCGGCTACCTGGGGCACACCCTGGAGTTGCTCGCCTACTCGGCGAGCATGGGGGAGGCGCAGGCCGAGTTCGTCAACGCGTGGCCGGTCTTCTACTGGGCGTGGTGGGTCTCGTGGTCGCCGTTCGTCGGCATCTTCATCGCTCGCATCTCGCGCGGGCGCACGCTGCGCGAATTCGTCGTCACCGTCATTCTCGTGCCCTCGACCGTGTGCCTGGTCTCGTTCAGCATCTACGGCGGCACGTCGATGTTCTACCAGGAGTCGGGTCAGGCCGATGTCGGCGGCGCCCCGAATGCACAGGATTCTTTGTTCATTCTGCTCGACGCCCTGCCGATGACGGGGCTGACCTCGGTGATCGTGCTCGTCATGCTCACGGTCTTCTTCGTGACCAGCGCCGACTCGGCCTCCATCGTGATGGGCAGCCTGGCGCAACGTGGTCGCACCGACCCGACCCGCGGCGTCATCATCGCCCTGGGCCTCATGCTCGCCTCGATCGCGATCGTCATGCTGCTCATCGGAGGCGAAGGTGCGCTGGCGAGCGTGCAGAACCTCATCATCGTTTCGGCGCTGCCGTTCGCCCTCGCGATGGTCTTCATGATGTGGGCGCTGTGGAAGGACCTGAGTACCGATCCGCTGATCATCCGGCAACGCTACGGATCGGCGGCGCTCGATCAGTCGGTGCGGGCCGGCGTGCGCGAGCACGGCGACAACTTCGCGCTCGCGGTGCAGCCCACCGGCCAGGGCCAGGGCGCCGGCGCCGACTTCGACTCCAGCGCCCCCGCCGTCACGGACTGGTATCAGCGCACCGACGAGCAGGGCCGCCCGATCGACTACGACTACGAGACCGGCCAGTACGTCGACTCCGGAACCGACGCGGTGGCGCACGAGACTCCCGGCGGACGCAGTGTCCGCGCCCGCGACGGCAACCGAACCCGCGAGTGAACCAGGAGTGACCCAGGAGTGTCGCGTGGCCGGGCTACAGGTGGGGCAGGCGCGGGCGCAGGTTGAAGTGAGGGCGCAGGACGAGCTTGGCGCCGCCGTCGAGCGCGTCGGCCAGGCTGCGTCCGCGCAGACCCTGCTGGGCGCACTGGGCGAGCAGCCGGGAGCTGAGGTCGTAGCGGTCCAGCTGCGGCTCCGGGCCGTCGTCGGCGAGCTCGGCGGCGCCCGCGTGACCGTCGTGCAGCAGGATGATCGATCCCGGCCGCAGGCTCATCGTCGCCATCGTGACCCGGGTGTCGTTGTCGACATCCCGGTTCCAGTCCCAGCTCGTCGAGCTCCAGATGACCGACGTCATGCCGGCGCGCGAAATGGCGCGCCACGTGCCGGGGGACTGATCGCCGTACGGCGGACGGAACCAGCGCACCGGCCGGCCGATCGCGTCCTCGAGCTCGCCCCTGCCGCGGCGCAGATTCTGCTCGACCACCCGCGGTGGCAGCGTCGGCAGGTGCCGGTGATCGATGCCGTGCAGGCCGACCTCGTGCCCGGCGGCCAGCACTTCGGCCAGGAGCCCGCGGTTGGCGCGCACGCTGCCCATGAGCACGAAGAACGTTGCGGTGGCCCCATGTTCGGCCAGGGCCCGCAGCACGGCGGGCGTGCGCACGGGCGTCGGACCGTCGTCATAGGTGAAGATGACGTCGCCGTTGTCGGTGCGCACCGAACTGACCGACCCGATGGCATCGGGTGCGGCTTCGAGCACGCGCATGGCGGCGATCTTGGCGGAATGGATCAGTTGGGCCTGGGTCGGCATGGCTCCCATTCTCCCATCCCACCCAGGCGGGCACTGGGGTCGCGGGGGTGACCGCAGCGCCTGGGCTGGGCATAATGCCGCCTATGACGACGACCTCCGCACCGCAGACGTCGACCCTGGAACACACCCAGACCGATACCGACTACCGCACCGACTCCGGCGATCACGAACGGTTCGCCCACTACGTGCGCAAAGAGAAGATCGTCGAGAGCGCGGTGACCGGTGAGCCCGTCATGGCGCTGTGCGGCAAGGTGTGGGTCCCCGGGCGCGACCCCAACCGCTTTCCGGTGTGCCCCATGTGCAAAGAGATCTACGAAGGTCTGCGCGCCCCGCAGGACGGCGGCGACTGATCCGGCGTCCGCGGCTCACCGCGGTCACCCACCTTGGCCGTTCATCGTGTCCGACGTCACGCTTCGGACAAGGTAGGTAGTTCCTCCCTGTCAACCCTCGCAACCTCCGGATACTGTTGCGGCTCAAGCTGATCGTGCATCACAGGGGCGCACGGCGGCTGTTGACAAGGGGGTCATTGCGACATGCTTCGTCGTCTCCTCTCCAGGTCGGCAACGATGGGCGTGGCGCTGGGGGTAGTGCTCGCGGGAATCGTGCCGGCAGCCACCGCCCAGGCCGCCGGCGGCGTCGACGGTAAGGACAGCACCGGTCAGGCCATTCCGGCCGCGACACAAGGTGCGGTCGCAGGTCAGGTCGTCGCGAACACCAAGGGCATCGAGTGGACGCGCTGCGGTGGCATGCAGTGCGCCACCCTCACGGTGCCACTGGACTACGCCAATCCGGCCGGCGGCACCATGGAGCTCACGGTCTCGCGCAGGCCGGCCGACAATCCGAAACAGCGGATCGGGGTGCTCGTCACCAACCCCGGCGGGCCCGGCGTGCCGGCCTCCTTCACGCTGCCGCTGTTCGCCCAGACGCTGAGCCGCGATATCCGGGCGCGCTTCGACCTCATCGGCATCAACCCGCGCGGCACGGGCATGGACATGATGGCGATGTGCATCGGCAAGCCCGGCCAGCCGGCGCCGGAGATCGACTTCATGTTCCCGATCACGCCCGCGCAGGTGCAGGCCCAGCTCGCGGCCGACGCGTTCACCGTCGCGCTGTGCAAGGCCGACACGGAGAACAACCGCATCCTGGGGCACATGTCGACCGGCGATTCCGCCCGCGATATCGATGCGGTACGAGCCGCGATGGGGGAGAAGGCCGTCAACTTCTACGGCGTCTCCTACGGCTCGGTGCTCGGGGCGACGTACACCCAGCTGTTCCCTGACCGCACCCGCGCCGTCATCGTCGACGGCGCCCTCGACCCCGTCGCCTGGACCGGCGGTCGCCGCGACACCGTCAACCAGCCGATGACCGCGCGGCTGGGCTCTCACCTCGGCGGGCAGAAGGCCCTCATGTCGGCCATCGCCGAGTGCGAGCGGGTCGGTGCGCGGTTCTGCGCCGAGCACCAGACGATCCGCAAGGACTGGACCGAGCTGGTGCGCCAGCTGCGTAAGAAGCCGATCGAACTCGGCGACGGGACCGACGGCCTGGCCCTGACCTTCGACTCCGTCATCGCGATGATCAACGGCGGACTTTACGACTACGAGGGCGTGCCCGATGTGCTCGGCATGATCCACCTGCTCAACCAGGTGGCCACCGCCGGCCCCAACCCGCCGGCGGCGGTGGAGGCCCGCGCCCAGCGCGCGTACACCAAGGTCGAGCGTCGCGACGCCGCCAACCGTAAGAACCGCATCGGCTACGACCCGCCGGCCCCGCCGGACGACGAGGAGCAGTGGCCGCCGATGTACGCCGCGTCGTTCACCGGCGTGGTCTGCGACGACGGTAAGCAGCCCAGCGACCCGCAGGCCTGGGTGCGGGCCGCCAAGGCCGCCGACAAGGCCGCTCCCGGATTCGGTTCGCTCTGGACGTGGACGTCCTCGGTCTGCGCCAAGTGGCCCTTCCACTCTCCGGGGGCGCTGCGCGGGGCCTTCAACAAGCCCTCCAAGGGCGGCATGCTCATCCTCAACACGACGAACGACCCCGCGACGCCGTACGCCGGGGCGATCGCGCTGCGCAACACCCGGCAGGACTCGCGGCTGATCACGGTGCCGGGCTGGGGCCACGCGGTGCTCGACACCAGCGGCTGCGCCAGCACCATCCGGGACCGGTACCTGCTGACCGGCCGCCTGCCGGTCATCGACCAGCACTGCCGCCAGGACCACGCACTGTTCCCCAGGCTGGACTGATGCGCTCGAGGTGAGCGCTCTGCGGAGGCGCACCGGGGCCGGGCGCAACACGCCCGGCCCCGGTGCGCATCCGGTGCCTGCACGGGAGCAGGCCCGGCTCGGGATACGCTGGCGCGCGCTATGAGTACGTCGGCCGCGCAGAATCTGTCACCGTCATTTCCGGAGCGGGCCGCCTGGGGGACCGCGAGCAAGCTGCGCGCCTGGCAGGCCGCCGCGCTGGAGAACTACCTCGAGAACCACCCCCGCGACTTCCTCGCCGTGGCGACCCCCGGCGCCGGAAAGACGACGTTCGCGTTGCGCGTCGCCGCCGAGTTGCTGGCCAACAACGTCGTGCAGCGCATCACCATCGTCGCCCCCACCGAGCACCTGAAGACGCAGTGGGCGGAGGCCGCAGCGCGGGTCGGCATCGACATCGACCCCGGCTTCACGAACGCGGCCGGGGGCCACGGCCGCCACTACGACGGGGTCGCGCTGACCTACGCCGGGGTCGCCAGCAAACCGCTGCTGCACCGGGCCCGCACCGAGAACGCCCGCACGCTGGTGATCCTCGACGAGATCCACCACGGCGGCGACGCGCTCTCCTGGGGTGAGGCGATCCGGGAGGCCTTCGAACCGGCGACCCGCCGCCTGGCGCTGACCGGTACGCCGTTCCGCTCCGACACCAACCCGATCCCGTTCGTCACCTACGCCCCCGACGCCGACGGCATCCGCCGCTCCGCAGCCGACTACACCTACGGCTACGCACAGGCGCTCGCGGACGGCGTCGTGCGGCCCGTGCTCTTCCTCGCCTACGGCGGGGCGATGCGCTGGCGCACCCGGGCCGGTGACGAGGTTGCCGCACGGCTGGGGGAGCCGGCGACCAAGGACGTCATCGCGCAGGCATGGCGCACGGCGCTGGATCCGCGTGGAGAGTGGATCCCCTCGGTGCTGGCCGCCGCCGACAAGCGGCTGACCCAGGTGCGTCAACACGTCGAGGACGCCGGCGGGCTCGTCATCGCCTCCGACCAGACCAAGGCCCGGGCCTACGCCGCGATCCTGACCCAGCTCACCGGTGAGAAGCCGGCGGTGGTGCTCTCGGACGACACCGGCTCCAGCAAACGCATCGAGGAGTTCGCCGCCGGCACGAGCCGATGGATGGTGGCGGTGCGGATGGTCTCCGAGGGCGTCGACGTGCCGCGGCTGTGCGTCGGCGTGTACGCGACGTCGACCCAGACCCCGCTGTTCTTCGCCCAGGCCGTCGGGCGCTTCGTGCGGGCCCGCAAGCGCGGCGAGACCGCCTCGGTGTTTTTGCCCAGCGTGCCGACCATCCTGGCGCACGCGGCAGCCCTGGAGGCCGAGCGGGACCACGCCCTCGACCGCCCCAAGGCGACGGAAGACGACGTGTGGGCGCCGGAGGAGGCGCTCATCGAGGAGGCCAATCGCGAGCGCTCGACCCCGGACCAGGGGGAGTTCACGTTCGAGGCGCTGGAGTCCGAAGCCGAGTTCGACCACGTCCTCTTCGACGCCGAGCAGTTCGGGCTCACTGCCGCGGTCGGCTCCGACGAGGAGCAGGACTACCTCGGGCTGCCGGGCCTGCTGGAGCCCGATCAGGTGGCCCACGTGCTGCGGCAGCGCCAGAGCGAGCACTCGACGCGCACGTCGGCGCGCGCCCAGAACGGGTCCGCGGACGGGGCCCAACTCTCGGCGCATCGGGCCCTGGCGGCGCAGCGCAAGGAGCTCAACTCCCTGGTCTCGGCCTTCGCCCGCAAGACGGGCGCACCGCACGCCGTCGTGCATTCGGATCTGCGCAAGCAGTGCGGCGGGCCGACGCTGGACCAGGCGAACACGCAGCAGGTGGGGGAGCGGATCGAGGCGATCCGGCGCTGGTTCGTCGGCCGCAAGTAGCGGCTCAGGAGCGGCGGGGGCGCCCTCCGTTGTCGTTTCGCGCGGCGGCCGCCTCGACGAGCGGCAGGGTGCGGCGGGTGACGTGGGTGGCCAGCACGATCTGGCTGGAGGCTCGTTCGATCTGCTCGTGTTCGACGATCGTGTCGATGACCTGCTGCAGGTCGGCGTTGTCGCGGGCGACGACCACCACCAGCATGTCGAAGCCGCCGGTGATCGTGTGCGCCTCGATGACCTCGGGGATGGCCGCCAGGTGCGCGGCGATCGGGGTCTGACCCGTCGTCTGGCGGATCTGCAGCTGGCAGTAGGCGGTGACGGGATACCCCGCAGCGCCGGGGTCGATCGTCGGGGCCATCGAGGCGATGACGCCCCGGTCGAGCAGGCGATCCAGTCGGGCCTGCACGGTGCCGCGCGCGACGCCCAACTCGCGGGACGCGCCAAGCACCCCGACCGACGGACGCTGCGAGAACAGCCCGATGATCCGTGCGTCGAGGTCGTCCACGGTATGGCTCATCGTGGACACGTTACCGGGGCGCACGGCCGACTCTGAGAGACTTTTTCCATGGTGGAACAGCGCCCCTCCGGCTGGTACGACGATCCGCAAGACGACGACAACCTGCGTTACTGGGACGGCGTGATGTGGACCGAACACGTCGCCAGCAAGCGCTCGCAGTACCAACCGGGGCCGATCTCCGAGCCCGCGGCGGGCGCCTCCGCCGACCAGTGGGCGGCCTATCAGCAGCAGCAGGGCTACGCGGGCCAGCGCCCGCCGGGCCGCCGAACCGGTGGCGTCGAGGCGGGGACCGGCAGCGACGTGCGCCTGGCCGGCTGGTGGCGCCGGGTCGGGGCCATGATCGTCGACACCCTGCTGGTCGGCCTCGTCTCCTTGCCGATCACGCTCCCGCGCATCAGCTCCTCCTCCGATGCCATCGACGCCTGGTTCACCCAGGTGATGGCGGCCGCGGAGGCCGGCACGACGGCGCCCCTGGTGCCGGAGTCGATCGTCGCCGATCTGGCCTTCGTCGGGCTCGTGCAGACGGTGGTCTATATCGCGCTCGAGGTGTTTCTGCTCTCGCGCTGGGGGGTCACGCCGGGGCGGCGCCTGACCGGCATCCGGGTGCGGCCCGTCGGTGTCGACGAGCCGGTGCCGCTGGCGGTCGGGCTACGCCGCACGATCGTCAAGACGATCTCCAACCTGCTCTCGGGCGTGCCGCTGCTGTCCTCGGTCTCGTTCATGTTCCAGATGGCGGACTACCTGTGGCCGTTGCCCGACAAAGGCAACCAGTCGCTGCACGACAAAGTGGGGGGCACCGAGGTGGTGCGCGGCAAGGCCCTGTCGGCCGCCGCGCGGCATGCGCAACAAGGCCCCGGCCAGCACTGACTCCAGGGACCACCGTCCCACCGCGGCCCAACCGTCATGAGGCACCCTGGAGGGCGTGCCTACGATCTCCATCGAAGCCCTGTCCTCTCTGGTCGACACCTCCCGACGGGACCTACGGGTCGTCGTCAGCGGTAACGGGGCGGTGCCCTGGACCGTGTTGCGCGCGCTGGACTCGATCCTGCCCGGCTATCGGATGTTCATGCTGAACGCTCCCAAGGGCGTTCCCGACCGCACCGGCGTCATCCTCGAGACGGCCTTCGTGGGTGCCGGCATGCGCCGCAGCGAGCGGCTGGCCTATTACCCCTGCCGCCTCTCCCAGGTGCCGCTACTGTTCGGCGGTCGCCTGCCCGTGGACATCGTGCTCGTGCACACCTCGGCGCCGCTGAACGGCAAGGTCTCGCTGGGGATCGAGGTGAACATCTTGCCGGCGGCCATCGAGTCGGCCCGCGCGCACGGCGGCCTCGTCATCGCCCAGGCCAACCCCAACATGCCCTACACCTACGGTGACGGGGAGTACTACCTGGACGACTTCGACGCGATCATCGAGGTCGACGAGCCCTTCGGCGGGCACGCCCTGCAGGCCGGGACAGCGCAGGGCGCCGCCCACGCAGCCCCGGCCCCCAGCCTGCCGAGCAAGGGCATCGACCGCGCCGAGTCGGCCCGCATCATCGGCCAACTCGTCTCCGACCGCATCGGCGACGGCGCCACCCTGCAGATGGGCATCGGCGAGATTCCCGACGCCACCCTGGCGGGCCTGCTGAAGAAGAAGGGCCTGGGCATTTGGACCGAGATGCTCGCGGACGGGGTCCTCGCGCTCGACGATGCCGGCGCCCTGGACCCCGACCGCACGCTGGTCAGCTCGTTCGTGCACGGCACCACGACCCTCAACGACTGGGTGCACTGCAACGACCGGGTGCGCATTCTGCGCACCGAAACCACCAACGCCCCGGCCCGCATCTGCCAGAACCCCGGCATGACGAGCATCAACACCGCGCTGCAGGTCGACCTGCTTGACCAGGCCAACGCCTCGCGGATCAACGCACGCATCCACTCCGGTTTCGGTGGGCAGACCGACTTCACGGTCGGGGCCATGCACGCCCGCGGCGGGCAGGCGATCATGGCGCTGCGCTCGTGGCACCCCAAGGCCGACACCTCGACGATCGTGCCGCTCCTCGACGAGCCGGTGACGAGCTTCCAGCACACGGCGGTCGTCACCGAGAACGGCGTCGCCGAGATGGCCGGCTTCGACGAGCGCACCCAGGCTGCTCACCTCATCGAGTTCGCCGGGCACCCGCGCGTCCGCGAGGAGCTGTGGGAGGAGGCCGTGGCCCTCGGCCTGGTCTGATCGGCCGGCTCCCGGTCAGCCCGGCGGCTCAACCCGCCAGGGCGCTGTGGGCTACTCGGGCTGCCGCTCGTTCGGCAGGGTGCCGGCCAGTTCGGCGCCCGCCTGGCGCAGGTCGGCCAGGGTGCGGACCGTCGACTCGTGAGCGACCCCGGCCGTGAGGTCGAGCAGTACCCGCGTGGGTAGGCCCGCCTTGACGGCGTCGAGGGCGGTCGCGCGCACGCAGTAGTCGGTGGCGATACCGACGATGTCGACCTCCTGCACGCCCGTCTCGGCGAGCCAGTCGGCGAGTCCGATGCGCCCGCCGTGGCCGCCACGCTCCGGGGTCGACCCTTCGAAACCGCTGTAGGCGGCGGCATATTCGCCCTTGCGGAAGACCGCTTCGACGTGCGCCATCGCGGGCGCGAACCCGGTGTGGAACTGCGCGCCCGAGGTGCCCGCCACGCAGTGCACCGGCCAGGAGTCGACGTAGTCGGGGGTCGGCGAGAAGTGGTCGCCGGGGTCGATGTGCCAGTCGGCGGTCGCGACTACGGTCGCGTAGTCGCTGCGGTGGGCCTCGACGTAGCCCGCGATCGCCTCCGCGACCGCGGCGCCGCCGGTCACGGCCAGCGAGCCACCTTCGCAGAAGTCGTTCTGCACGTCGACGACGATGAGGGCTCGGACGGTGCTCATGGCGGGTCTCCTTAGACGTCGCTTTACGGGGCTGTCGCGTTCAGTGGCGCGGGATCACAGGTCCGGGATCACTGGCGCAGGATCGCCGAGGCGGGTTCGTCGTCGACGAAGATCGTCGGGATGACCGGCTCGCCGCGGCTGAGTCGGTGGGCGCGCGGCGGCAGCTGCGACATCGACTCCGAGTGCCGGGCCCGCGCGGACTCCACCCCGGTGTCGACGAGCACCTGCCCGTCGCGCACCAGGGGCACCAGCAGCTCGCGGTCGTTGTCGTCGCCGACCGGACGCTCACCGATGCCGATGACCTCGGCCTGCGCGACGTCGTCGCCGTCCAGCCGACGCATCGCGTACTTGCGGCCACCGACCGTGCCCTTGTTCTTGCTGCGCTTGGCGACGTCGACCAGCACCCCGTCGATCTCTCGCGAGACCAGCTTGTAGACCAGGCCGGCGGCCGGGTGCCCGCTGCCGGTGACCAGCGAGGTGCCTACGCCGTATCGGTCGACCGGGGCCGCCGCCAGGGCGGCGATCGCGTACTCGTCGAGGTCGGAGGTGACGACGATCTTGGTGCCCGTGGCGCCGAGCCGGTCGAGCTGGGCGCGCACCTCGTGCGCCTGGGCGACGAGGTCTCCGGAGTCCAGCCGCACCCCTCCCAGCTCGGTGCCGGCGAGGCGGACGGCCAGTTCGACGGCGCGGGGCACGTCGTAGGTGTCGACGAGCAGTGTGGTGTCGCGTCCCAGGCTTTCGACCTGGGCGCGGAAGGCGCTCTCCTCGTCGTCGTGCAGCAGCGTGAACGAGTGGGCGCTGGTGCCGGCCGTGGGGATGGCGAATTGCTGACCGGCCTGCAGGTTGCTCGTCGTGGCGAAGCCGGCGATATAGGCGGCCCGCGCGGCGGCGACCGCGGACCACTCGTGCGTGCGCCGCGATCCCATCTCGATGCACGGCCGCCCACCGGCGGCGTGCACCATGCGCGAGGCCGCGGAGGCGATGGCGCAGTCGTGGTTGTAGATCGACAGGGCCAGCGTTTCCAGCACCACGGCCTCGGCGAAGGTGCCCTCGACGACCAGCAGCGGTGAGCCCGGGAAGTACGCCTCCCCCTCCGGATAGCCGTCGATGTTCCCCGTAAAGCGGTATTCGCGCAGGAACTCCAGGGTGGTCTCGTCGACGACCCCGCGGCGGGCCAGGTGCTCGATCTGGGAGTGCTCGAAGCGGAAGTCCGCCAACGCCTCCAGCAATCGGCCGGTGCCGGCGACCACCCCGTAGCGGCGGCCGTCGGGCAAACGGCGACCGAACAGCTCGAAGACGCTGCGCCGATGCGCGGCCCCGGAATGCAAGGCCGCCTGGACCATCGTCAGCTCGTAGTGGTCGGTCAGCAGGGCTGTGCTCGTCACAGGGGCAGCCTATGGTGGTGGGGTGTCGATCGCGCCGGTGGAACAGGATCAGGTGCTCGGGCAGGAGGTGCCCGAGGCCGATCACCCCTGGATCGCTTTGGTGTGGAACGACCCGGTGAACCTCATGACCTACGTGACCTACGTTTTTCAGACGTACTTCGGTTACGGGCGCGAGAAGGCCACCAGGCTGATGCTCGACGTGCACCACAAGGGCCGCGCGGTCGTGGCCACCGGCTCCAAGGAGCTCATGGAGAAGCACACGGAGGCACTCCAGGGTTACGGCCTGTGGGCGACCTACCAGAAGGACGAGTAGTGGCCCGCGCCTTCCACCGCAAGAGACCCCTGGGTCGCCGCTCGGCCGGGCGTGCCGCCAAGGGCGCCCTGGAGGGGCAGCTCGACGCCGCCGAACGCGCCCTCCTGCGCTCCCTCTTCGAGCAGACCAAGCTGCTGCTCGCCTCCGCCCAAGCCCACGATCCGGCTCCGGCCGACGCGGTGCAGGACCCGTTCGAGGCGATGGTCGCCAGCGCGACCGCGGCCCTCGACGGTCCCGGCGACGACCCGGCCCTGCACCGTCTACTGCCCGACGCGCACCGCGACGACCCGCTAGCCGCCGCCGACTTTCGCCGCACGGCCGGACAGGATGTCGTGCGCGGCAAGGTGGCCCGCATCGACATCGCCCTGGCGTGCCTGGGTAACGCCGACGACCACGACCGCATCATCTTGGAGCCGGCGCAGGCCGCGGCCTTTCTCGTCGCACTCACCGATGTGCGGCTCGTGCTGGGCCAGCGACTCGGGCTGAGCACCGAGGCCGACGCGCAGCTGGTGGAGGACGAGCTGGCGCAGGCGCCCGACGACGACCCGCGGGTGCCGCTCGTGCTGGCCTACGACTTCACAACCTGGCTGCAGGAGTCGCTGGCGCAGTCGATGCTGCCGTGAGCGGCCAGTAGGTCGTCCCTGTGCCGGCCCGAGCCGCCCGCGAGTTGGCTGTGGTGTCACGGTCGCTGCGGCCTTTGCACGATCGTGACTGTGCAATCGGGCGATTGTGCTGGCAGTGGGGGTGCGCGTGGGGTCAGAATCGACGGCACGCCATCCTCGCTAGAAGGAGTTCCCAGTGCCCAGCACCTCGCGCGTACGATCGCGCCTTTTCCGAACCGCCGCAGTGGCGGCACTGCTGCCACTGGCCCTGGCGGCCTGCGGCTCGTCCGACTCCGGCACCCAGGGCGGCAGCGGCGCGACCGACGCGGCCACCGGCGGCATCACCACGGTCAGCTCCGGCAACCTCACGGTCTGCACCCACCTGACCTACAAGCCGTTCGAGTTCAACCAGGACGGTCAGACCGTCGGCTTCGACATCGACATCGTCAACCTGGCGGCCAAGGAGATGGGGCTGACCGTTCAGGTCGTCGACATCGACTTCGAGCAGATCACCACGGGTGCGGTCTTCACCGCCAACCGTTGCGATATCGCGGCTGCGGGCATGACGATCACCGAGCCACGCAAGCAGGCGATCCTCTTCTCCGACCCCTACTTCGATGCCACGCAAGCGCTGCTGACCAAGACCGGCTCGGGCATCACGGGCCTGGACTCGCTGCGCGGTAAGCGCCTGGGCGTGCAGACCGGCACCACCGGCCAGGAGTACGCGACGAAGAACGCCGAGGCCAACGGCTACGAGATGGTGGTCTTCGACGACCTGCCGCTGGGGGTCAATGCGGTCAAGGCCGGCCGGGTCGACGCCGCGATCAACGACAACGGCGTGCTGTACGACTTCGCCAAGGACAACCCGGACACCGAGGTGGTCGCCGAGTTCGACACCGGCGAGCAGTACGGCATCGGCGCGAAGAAGGACGACGCCAACGCCACGGCGATCATCGGCAAGCTCAACGAGGCGCTGGCCACGGCCCGCCAGGACGGCACCTACGACGAGATCTACAAGAAGTGGTTCGGCACCACCCCCGGTGCCGCCCAGCCGGGCGCCACGGACACGCAGTCACCGGCCTCGCCCGCCACGTCGTCCTGAGACCGACTCGGTGACCACCACCTCTAGGTCGACGGGGGGAGCGACGAAGCGTCGTCGCTCCCCTCGTCAGCGGGCCCGCCGCAATCGGCTGATCCAATACGTCGTCCTCGCCGTGCTCCTCGTGCTGGCGATCACCACCGCCAACTGGGGCCAGATCATCGACGTGTTCGCGCGCCCCGAACTGGTGCGCGCGACGGTGGGACCCGCGCTGCTGCGCGCCCTGGGCAACACGATCCTGTACACGATCGGCGCGTTCGTCTTCGGCATGTTCTTCGGCACGCTGCTCGCGCTCATGCGCCTGTCCGAGATCGCCCCCTACCGCTGGCTTGCGCGCGCCTACATCGAGTTCTTCCGCGGCCTGCCGGCCATCGTCGTGTTCATCGCGTTCGGGCTGCTGCCCATCGCGTTCCCGGGCATGCTCATCCCGTTCGACCCCTACGGCACGGTCTGGGTCGCGCTGGGCATGGTGGCCAGCGCCTACCTGGCCGAGACCATCCGCGCGGGCATCCAGGCGGTGCCCAAGGGGCAAGTCGAGGCGGCCCGCTCGCTGGGCATGCCGGCCGGGATGGCGATGCGCAAGATCGTCCTGCCGCAAGCCTTCCGCATCATCCTGCCGCCCATCACCAACGAGCTGATCCTGCTGGTCAAGGACTCCTCGCTGGTGTACGTGTTGGGGCTGTCGATGAGCGGCTACGAGTTGACGAAGTTCGGCCGCGAGGCCAGCCAGGCCAACGCCAACCTGACTCCGCTGGTCGTCGCGGGCTTCTGCTATCTGCTCATCACCCTGCCCCTGACGGTCCTCGTGGGCCGGCTGGAGTCTTCTGCGGCGAAGTCGAAGTGAGAGACATGAATCAGAGCTCGCAGCCCACCAGCTCCGACAGTCCCGCCAATCCCTCGGCCGACGACGATGATGTCGTCGTCGTGGACGACCTGCACAAGTCGTTCGGCCAACTGCAGGTGCTGCGCGGCATCAACACCCGGGTGCGGCGCGGCGAGGTGGTGTGCGTCATCGGCCCCTCGGGGTCGGGCAAATCGACCCTGCTGCGGTGCGTCAACATGCTCGAGCGGCCGACCTCCGGGCGCATCACCGTACACAGCGAGGAGGTGACCGACCCCGATTGCGATATCGACGAGGTTCGCCGCGGGGTTGGCATGGTCTTCCAGTCGTTCAACCTCTTTCCGCACCTGACCGCCATGGAGAACTGCACCATCGCACAGAAGTCTGTGCTGAAGCGCAGCGATGCCGAGGCCAGGCGGATCGCCCAGCTCAACCTCGAGAAGGTGGGCCTGGGGGAGCGGGGCGACTCGCACCCGGCGAAGCTCTCCGGTGGGCAGCAGCAGCGCGTAGCGATTGCCCGGGCGCTGTCGATGGACCCCGGGCTCATGCTCTTCGACGAGCCGACCTCGGCGCTGGACCCCGAGCTCGTCGGCGACGTGCTCTCGGTCATGCGCAGGTTGGCCAGCGAGGGCATGACGATGATGGTCGTCACGCACGAGATGGCGTTCGCCCGCGACGTCGCCGACCGGGTGTTGTTCATGGACGGCGGGGTCGTCGTCGAGGAGGGGCCCCCGAGCGAAGTCATCGGTGACCCCAAGCACGAGCGCACCCGCACCTTCCTGCAGCGCGTGCTCGACCCGACGCATGTCGACGCCGGAGCCGAGGATCTGGCGCACGCGCGGCGGCACGCGCTGGGCGCCGGCGGTGCGGCGGGCGCCGTTGGCGGCCCGGATCCGGTGGGTGACCTGGGCGACGGCGTGCCGACGCAAGACCCGTTGCGTGGCGGACAACACGGTCACTGACACTGAAGTGGGTCGGGGGTGCGGCCGTATCCTGGACGTGTGATCGACGCGCCCATCGGCATCTTCGACTCCGGCTACGGAGGTCTGACCGTGGCGCGCGCCGTGCTCGACCAGCTGCCGCACGAAACGGTCAGTTACCTGGGGGACACGGCGCGTGCGCCCTACGGTCCCCGACCCATCGCCCAGACCCGCCGGTACGCCCTCGAGTGCCTCGACTCCCTCGTGGAGTCGGGAGTCAAGCTGCTGGTCATCGCCTGCAACACGGCCAGTGCCGCGATGCTGCACGACGCCCGGGAGCGTTACGAGGTGCCGGTCGTCGAGGTGATCCGTCCCGCGGTGCGGCGGGCGGCGGCCGCCACCCGCAACGGCCGGGTCGGGGTCATCTCCACCGCCGGCACCCACCGCTCGCGGGCCTACCCCGATGCCTTCGCCGCCGCTCCGCAGTTGCAGGTCATCAGCCGGGCCTGCCCGCGGTTCGTCGAGTTCGTCGAGGCGGGCATCACCGGCGGCGACGAGCTGCTGGCCGTGGCCCGCACCTACCTTGAGCCGCTGCAGAGCGCCGACGTCGACACCCTGATTCTCGGCTGCACCCATTACCCGCTGCTGACGGGCGTCATCTCCTATGTCATGGGCGATCTCGTGACCCTGGTGTCCTCCGCCGAGGAGACGGCCAAAGATGTGTATCGGGTGCTCGCCGATCGTGGCGAACTGTGCCCGGTGCAGGTGGGCGAGCACACCTTCCGCACCACCGGCGACCCAGAGGAGTTCCGCCGGCTCGCGCGCCGCTTCCTCGGACCCGAGCTGGACGATTTGCCGGTGCTGCAGGATCGGATCGTCGCATGAAGCTTCTCGTCGTCGGGTGCTCGGGCAGCTTCGCCGGCCCGGCCAGTCCCGCCTCCTGCTACGTGGTCAGCGCCGAGCACGAGGGCCGCACTTGGCGCGTCGCGCTCGACCTGGGCAACGGGGCACTGGGGGCGATGCAGCAGCACTTCGACCCGCTCCAGCTCGACGCCGTCGCCGTCAGCCACCTGCACCCCGACCACTGCATGGACCTGTGCAGCATGAAGGTGCTGTGGTGCTACACGCCGGTCAACCGGCCGACGGCACCGCTGCCCGTCTGGGCGCCCGCCGGCGCCTCGGCGCGGATGGCTCGCGCCTACGGCGTGCAGGAGCCGGAGCCGCTGGAGCCGTGCCTGGCGTTCCACACCATCCGCGCCCACGAGCCGTTCACCATCGGCCCCTTCCGCATCACCCCGGTGCCGGTACTCCATCCGGTCGAGGCCTACGGCCTGCGGGTCGAGGCCGACGGGGCGGTGCTGGCCTACACCGGCGACACTGATCTGTGCGACGAGCTCTCGACGCTGTGTGCCGACGCCGACCTCGTGCTCGCCGACAGCGCGTACGTCGACGGTCGGGACGAGACAACGGGCGTGCACATGAGCGGATCGCGGGCCGCGCGAGCTGCGGTCGCCGCCGGGGGAGTGGGCCGGCTCATGCTGACCCACATGCCGTCGTGGAACGACCCAGCGGTGTGCCGCGAGCAGGCCGAGCAGCACTGGCCAGGGTTCGTCGAGATCGCCCAAGCAGGCCACACCTACGACATCTGAGCCGACAGCCCAGCGCCGCGGCGCGCCCGGCCGACGCTGCGCCGACACTCGGCGGCGACGAGAGCGCCACTGGATAGGGTCGGCCTTATGACGAATGCGACGCCGACGAACGCCTCGCCGACGGGTGCCGTGCCGCGGCACGACGGGCGCGCACCCGACCAGTTGCGCGAGATCCGCATCACCCGCCATTGGCTCGACCACGCCGAGGGCTCGGTGCTCGTGGAGTTCGGGCGCACCCGGGTGTTGTGCGCGGCCTCCTTCACTCCTGGTGTGCCGCGCTGGCGCAAGGGCTCCGGGCAGGGTTGGGTGACGGCCGAGTACGCGATGCTGCCGCGCTCGACCAACACGCGCAGCGACCGGGAGTCGGTGCGCGGCAAGATCGGCGGGCGCACGCACGAGATCTCCCGGCTGGTGGGGCGCTCCCTGCGCGCGATCATCGACACCGGGCAGTTGGGCGAGAACACCATCGTGCTGGACTGCGACGTGCTGCAGGCCGACGGCGGCACCCGCACGGCGGCGATCACGGGGGCGTATGTGGCCCTGGCCGACGCCATCGAGACCGGGCGACGTCAGGGCGCTGTCGCGGCCGGCGCGCGGCCGCTCATCGGCTCGGTTGCGGCCGTCTCGGTGGGGGTGGTGGGCGGCGTCCCGGTGCTCGACCTGGACTACCCCGAGGACGTCGACGCCGACACGGACATGAACGTCGTCATGACCGGCGACGGGCGGTTCGTGGAGGTGCAGGGCACCGCCGAGGGCACGCCGTTCGACAAGGAGGCGCTCGACGCGTTGCTGCGGCTGGCCGCGATCGGCTGCACCGAGCTGACCCGCCACCAGGCGGAGGCGTTGGCGCAGGGCTCGGCTGGGGGGCGGGGATGACGGGCCGCGGCCCGGCCGGCACTGAATTCGATCCGCCACCGATCGGCACGCGGTCGGCGGTGGCTCCGGATGCACAGGGCCACCGTGGGCCGGGGCCGGGCTGGGCCGCGGGGGACCGGCGCATCGTGTTGGCCACTCGTAATCCGGGCAAAGTTGTGGAGCTGCGCGAGATCCTGCGCGGCGTGCTCACCCAACTCGACGCCTACCTCGTGGGGGTGGAGGAGTTTCCGCTCGTCGCGGACGTCGTGGAGACGGGGGTGACGTTCGAGGAGAACGCGGTGCTCAAGGCGCGCACGGTGGCCTTTCAGACCGGTCTGCCGGCCGTCGCCGACGACTCCGGTCTGGCGGTTGACGTGCTCGGCGGGGCACCAGGGGTGTTCAGCGCCCGCTGGTCCGGCTTCCACGGCGACGACGAGGCCAACCTGCGGCTGCTGCTGCGGCAGCTGCACGACGTTCCGGAGCAGCAACGTGCGGCAGCGTTCGTGTGCTGCGCCGCGCTGGTGCTGCCCGACGGCCGCGCGGTCACCCGACACGGCCGGTTCGAGGGGTCCCTCACGTTCGCCCCGCGCGGCACCAACGGCTTTGGTTACGACCCGATTCTGCGGGTCAGGGGCCGCCACGAAACGGCGGCCGAGCTCTCTCCGGCCGACAAGAACGCGATCTCGCACCGAGGTAAGGCGTTTCGGGCCCTCGCCGAGGTCATGCCCAGGGCCCTGGGGTTGGGCTGACTGGTTGGGCTTTGGGCCCGGGTAGCCGAGACAGCGCCCGATCAGTGCGGAAGAAGGGACTCGAACCCTCACGCCCGAAGGCACAGGAACCTAAATCCTGCGTGTCTGCCAGTTTCACCACTTCCGCGCGACCATCGAGCGTATCGCGGACCGGGCCACGACACGGCAACTGAGCGGGTGCCCCGATGCTCAGCCGACGGTGACCTTGAGCGCCTTGGCCAGCGAAGCGACGTGTCCCGTGGCCTTCACGTTGTAGCGGGCGACCTCGATCGTGCCGTTGCCGGCATCGTCGACGGCGATGACAAAGGTGGAGCGGATGACGCCGACGACCTCTTTGCCGTAGAGCTTCTTGGTGCCGTACGCGGCGTAGGCGCGCAGCACGTCGAGGCTGGGATCGGCCAGCAGCGGATAGGTCAGGGAGTCCCGTTCCGCGAACTTCGCGAGCTTGGCCGGCTCGTCGGGGCTGAGGCCGACGACGGCGTAGCCGGCGTCGCGCAGGGGCGTCAACGCGTCGCGGAAGTCGCACGCCTGGGTCGTGCACCCGGGGGTCATGGCGGCCGGGTACACGAAGACGATGACTTTGCGGCCGGCGAAGTCCGACAGGGAGACGGTGGCGCCGTCCTGGTCGGGCAGGGTGAACGGCGGCGCCGGGTCGCCGGGTTGCAATCGCGTCATGCGGGGTAGGTTATCGTCGCACGCAGGAACGCCGACAGGGCGCCGGCCGCAGAGCCGGGGTCGGTTCGAGGTTGGCGGACGGTCGAACGCAGTGAAAGGACACTCGGCATGGCTCCGCAGGACAACGCGTCCGCCGCACAGATCGAAAAGAACATCGAGCAGGCCCGAGCCCGACTGACCGCGACGGTCGACGAGCTGGCCTACCGGGTCACCCCGGCCAACGTGGCCAAGCGGACCATGGCACAGGCGAAGTCGGCGTTCGACAGCGCGACCCGCACGCCCGAGGGCGAGGTTCGGTACGAGGTCGTCGCACCCGTCGCCCTGGCGGTCGTCGGCCTGGCGGCACTCGCGATCTACCGCCGCGTCTCCTGATCTTGCCGAGCGGGGGTACCGCCATCGGGCCGAGTCCGCCGCCGCATGCAGGGCTCTCACGAGGTGAGACTGCAGGCTTCTGACCAGCCGATTTCCTCCCTCCGGCAGGTCTGAGGTAGTGTTTCTCCTCGTTGCGCGCCATTAGCTCAATTGGCAGAGCAAGTGACTCTTAATCACTGGGTTCGGGGTTCGAGTCCCTGATGGCGCACCAACCGAAGGCCCCGGCAACGGGGCCTTTTTCATGCCCCCACGCCGTCCGCTCCCCGCGTGGCCGCCGATACGGCAGGCAGGTAGCCGTCTCGCATCGCGGGCATTGCGGCGGCTGCCGACCGTTGCGGTCGCGACAGCGACGGTCGGCAGAGAGCGCAACGGTCGAGCGGCGCCCGAGCCGGGTCAGCGGCCGCGGCGGTCGGCTCGCAGCAGCAGGAGCGCGATGGCGGCGAAGACCAGGATGCCCAGGCCGCCGAGAGCCAGCATGGTGACATTGCTGATGCCGTCGCTGGCGACGGCGTCGGCCTGAGGTGCGGCCTGGTCGGGGGCGGCCTGGTCGGTGGCGGCTGTGCCGGGCGCCTGCGTGGCACCGGGAGCGGGGGTGGCGGGCGGCTGGGCGGGCCGGAACTCGAAGCGCACCTCACCGCCGACGGGGTGACCGTCGGCGCTGACCACGCGGTAGCGGATCGTCGTTTCGCCGGCGGGCAGATCGCGGGGGAGGGGGCCGTGGAGGGCCGTGCCGCGCACGCTGACCTCCGCATCGGAGCGACTCTGACCCGCGGAGTCCTCGATGACGATCTGCGCGAAGTTGGGGTCGATGGTCTCGTTGAACACCAACTCGTAGTTCGGCGGCAGGTTGACGACCACCGACCCGTCTACCGGATTGCTGGTGCGCAGCGCCGCGTGCGCCCCGGCCGACGGCGCGCCGACCAGGCCCAGCCCAAGGATCAGCAGCATCACGCTCACCAGGGCGCAGGGGAAGGCGAGCGGACTCCGGCGGCCATGGCGCGGAGCTGTCTGCGAGGGCATGTTGAGACCTTTCGAGGAGGAGGGGGCGGCTTCTGGCAACCTAACCGATCCGCCGGATCGACCCGAGCCGGTCCGAGGCAGGCCCGTGCGTGGCGGCGGTGAACGGCCTCGGGCGGCGCATGGCGACTATCTTGAAAGCCGCCGCGCCGCAACGGCCGTCGACCGATCGCCGGGCGTGGGGGTCGTCTCATCGAGTCGATTACGCCGGGAGTCGGGAGTCGAGCCCCGAGTCGAACGAGAGGGAGCCGCCAGTGTGGAGTCTGCTGGTCTCGATCGCGCCGTTGTGCGTCGTGGGGGCGGTCAGTCCGGTCATCTTTCTCAACGCCTCCAGCGTCTACGCGCGCGGTGGCGTCGGCGCGGCTCTGCGCTTTCTCGCGGGCATCCTGACTGTGCTGCTGCTCTTAGGGGTGGCCTCGATGGGACTGCTGGGCACGGCGGCCGCCACCGAGGCCGAGCGTGAGATCGCCTCCCGCGCGGTCGACCGGTTCCTCGGGTTGCTGCTGGGCATCTACGGCGGCTACCTGCTGGTGCAGTTCGTCCGTAAGCACGAGCATCCGGCCAGCGTCGAACCTCCGCGCCAGCAGGCCGAGTTCGTCGGCGGTTTTCTCGGGATGGCGACCAACTTCACGACGCTGCCGATCTTCATGTCCGTCGGGCAGCGGATCGGCGCGAGCGGCGTGCCGATGATCGGCAAGGTGCTGATCGTCGTCCTCGCCGCGGGTGTCGTGGCGGCTCCGGCGTGGCTGCCGATGGCGCTGCACCGCTTCACCTCTGGCGGCGATCTGTCTGCGAAGGTTCGGTCCCGCATCACCAACGCCACATCGATCATCTCGATCGCCGCCTGCGGCCTCGGCGCGATCTTCCTATTGGTCCACGGCGTGTAGGCCGCGGGCCACGAAGCGCTGGCCGCGATTCGGTGCGACCTCGGCGGGTGGGCGGACTCGGCCCGACCGCCGCGGGCCGGTTAGCGCCTCGGGCGGGCGTTGCGCCAGTGGCCGTCCAGCCGCGCGATCGGGTCGAGGGTGAGGGCGCCGGACCAGGAGTACGCGCGCGGCCAGGTGCGCAGGAAGCGCACGAACCGAGTCAGCAGCCACGCGGCGCCCGGCTGTCGCACGCCGCTCCAGCCTCGGGTCACCTGCCACTCGACGCGCACGTGCCGGCCTGACGGTGTCAGCTCGACCGAGCCGGAGGCGGCGCGGTCCAGGCCGACCCGCAACTCCCACTCCGATCGGTGGTGGCCCCGCAGCTCTTCGGCCCCCGGGAGTGGGGGGTCGAAGCTCAGGATGACGTCGAGCGCCCCACCGGGAGGGCGGTAGGAGGCGAGGCGGCCGGGGCCCGCGAGCCGCACGCCGGGGTCTTCGGCGCGCAGCGGCGCGGCACCGTCCGCCAGTAGCTCGACCACGGTGACCCCGCGAGCGGCCTTCTGACTCAACGCAGGCCGCCAGTTCCACAGGAACGGCATGGGTTGCAGCCGCAGCGGCTCACCCTCGAACGACGCCTCGAAGCTCATCGGTTGCGGCACGAGGCCGAACTGCCGCAGGTACGGGAAGAAGAAACTGGTGGGCTGCTCGATGCCGGCGGCTGGGGGCGCCATGAAGTCGAACCCTCGCCAGGGGCGCCGCTGCCGCACCTTGTACACGAGCCGACGACCCTGCACGTCGGTGAAGTCGACGTCGATGAGGACGCCTGCTTCCCCGATCTGCAGGTCGGCGGTGGCGAAGTCGGCCGGCTCGTTGAGCCCGATGCCCGCCCCGAGCGGTGCGGAGCCCGGCGGCAACCCGAACCCCCGCGGCCAGGCGTAGTGGGTCACCCGATCCGGCGTGGCGTAGAGGACGCGAATACCCCACTCGCCGACCGGATTGCGCAGCCGCTGCACTTCGAGAAAGCGCAACGGCGAGTCTTTGGTCAGGTCACAGGGGGTGAGCATGGCGATGGAATCGTCGATGTCCAATGCCACGGGCCACGTCATGGCTCGCCCTCTCGGGATCGCTGCGTTCCGCGAGAGGCGGTGCCGGCGTGGCGCTCCCCGAACCTCCCCACGCGCTCAACCCTAGCCGCGAGGTGGCGGGTAGCGTGGGCGGCGAGCTCGACTCGGAGCGCTCGCCTCCTGCTGGGACCCAGATGTCGCGTCGGCCTCGGCGAAGGAGCGCATGATCCTCACCGAGCGCATCGCCTGCGCGGTTGCGGCGGGCGAGGTCACCGTGGCCTTCCGACGGTGGCAGCGCCCGCGCGTGAAACCCAGCCCGAGTTCCGCACCGTCGCAGGACTCGTGCGGGTCGAGACGATCGAGACCGTTTCGCCCGCGCAGCTCAGTGCCGCCGACGCACGCCAGGCTGGTTACGCGTCGCTGGACGACCTGCGTGCCACCTTTTGTGGCGGCGACCATGATCCGACCTTCCGCATCGGACTGTCGTGGGTCACGGCAGACGCACGGGTTGCGCTTGCTGCCGATGCCACCCTCTCGGCTGACGACATCGCGGGCATCGATGGACACTTAGCGATGCACAAGTGGTCAGGGCGTAGTACGCTCGGGAACATGAACAGCATGACCGTGAACCCGGCGCACCTGTCGAATGACGACTGGGCGCGCGTACGTGCGTTCTTGGACTCGGCGAAAAGGCGCGGGGAGGTCGTCGACTTTTCCACGCGGGTGGAGTTGCTGACTCCTGCCGAGGTCGCGAAGCGGCTGGGGATGTCGCGTTCCACAGTGCTGCGCCGGATCGCTGACGGCGAGATAGCCGCCACCAAGGTCGGTACCCACCACCGCATCCCGCTGAACGAGTACGAGCGATACAGTCGCGAGCTGATGCGGCGCATGGCGGAAGCCTCCGCTGCCGACATTGAGGCCGAACTGTTCGGTGACTGAGGCATCGCTGATCTTCCTTGATGCCAACGCGCTCGCTTCTCCGGTCACTCGCACGCTGCTTATTGCGGGGGCGCGCTTTGATGGTCTGCGGTGGACCTGGTCGAGGCATGTCGAAGCCGAAGCCGATCGGCACGCTCGCGGACGGGCATCACGGACCTCGATTGTGCGCATAGAGATTCTTGGTACCGAGTTGTCGCCGGCTGCGCAGAGCACGGAGGGCCTGGTGACCGGCACGGTCCAGGACCGGCTGGTGGTGGCTGATGCGATCCGCGCGGGGGCCCACTACTTGATCACGACGGACGTCGATGACTTCGCGTTCAATGACCTCGCGACGCATGGGATGAGTGCGGTGAACCCTGACCACTTCATGGCATCCCGGTTCACAGAGCAGGCCTATATGGAGGGCGTCGATTTGCTCGCAGCAGTGCAGAGGAACCCGGCGCGAACTGCAAGCGAGATTCACCGGATGCTCGGTCGCAGGCATCCCCGCCTGGTCTCACAGTTCGCTGACGCCTACGACACGACGCCGGTCCCGGCCGACCCGGATCAGCCGAGCACGATCTTCCGAGGCGTCGCCTGCATCCGCTGCAAGGCGCATCTTGACGATGCGGCGGGCCTGCGGCTCGGGCTGTGCCCGGCGCACGTGGGTCTCTGACTGGGTGAACCTCACTTGAGTCGATCTCCGGGGTGAGTCTCCCCGTCCGTCTACTCACTGACCCTGGTCCGCCGCGACTCCTCAGCCAGCATCAGCACGGCACATGCTCACAGCGGGCGAAAGCGTTAACGCGTCCGTTGAGTGGGTAGGTCTGGCTGGAGCCCTGGGGCGGTGGTGAGTTCGCGGGCAACCGCACTATGGGCCCAGTCGCGCCACTGATCGAGCCTCCATCCGCGCTCGATGACGAACAGCGCGTAGCTCTCTGCGGTCATGGTGGCGTAGATGACATCAGCGACCCGGCCGGTGACGCCGGGTCTCGCACCGGGCAGGTCAAGCAGTATGCGGGCAAGGCCGAGGCTGAACGCATGCCGTTGCCGCCGCAGATCGGCGAGCAGTTCAGTGACGCCGGGGTCGGCGGCCGCGGCGTGGATCGCGGCCATCGTGGGCGCCGCGCGCGCCGTGGACTCGGCGAGCCGATCTGCCGCCTGTGCCCACGCAACTTCCACCGACTCGGCGTCGGCGAGGGCGCGAACCCAGGCGTGTTGCAACAGCGGTGTGGGCCCGCCGTCACCGAGGACGGCACGGTCGTGGGCGGCGGAGAGCACGCCCAATTTGTTGCCGTAGGCGGCGTAGATCGTCTTGATCGCGACCTGGGCCTGCTCGGCGATCGCGCCGATCGTGGTCGCCACGTAGCCGTCGCGGATGAACAGTTCGCCTGCCGCGCTCACGATCCGCTCTCGTGCCGCCTCGTCCCTGGGTCTGCCCTTCACGACCACTGACGATCACCTCCTAGTTGACGGTATCAATATACACCCCAGGATAGTACAATCACGTTATGCAAACTCAGAAGGAGGTTCGACAAATGACACGCATCGCCGTCATCTACTACTCGTCGAGCGGGGCGAACCACTCCATCGCAGAGGCGTTCGTGGCTGGCGCGGCAGGGGCAGGTGCTGAGGTGCGGCTGCGCCGAGTCGCGGAGCTGGCACCGTCGGACGTCGTCGCGCGGAACTCGGCGTGGTCGGCGCATCTACGAGCAACGGACCACATCGAGATCGCCACTCCTGAGGACCTGGCGTGGGCTGACGGGTTCGTGCTCGGGGCGCCGACTCGATTCGGGCAACCCGCCGCGCAACTGCGCCAGTTCCTCGACACGACCAGTGGCGTCTGGGGCGAGGGGCATCTGGCGGGCAAGCCCGCGACCGGCTTCACCAGCAGCGACGAGCGCCACGGCGGACAAGAAGCGACGCTCCTGGCGCTGCACCACACCTTCTTCCACTGGGGATCGATCATTGTGCCTACCGGGTATGTGGACTATGACCTGTCCCACGCCGCCGGTGGTAATCCCTATGGCGTCAGCGCGATTGTCGCCGACGGCCCACCTGACGAACACGTCCTCGCGCTCGCCCGCTACCAGGCGGGCCGGCTCGTAGCCATCGCCGATGCCCTTGCGCCGGTGCGGAGCGCCTGAGTGTCAGCGGCGCCCAGGCTGTTCGCCTGGGGCCTTGATGCGGCGTTTGATCTGCTCGAGCACGGGCGCTAGGGCCGGGTACGCCTACCCGAGCAACTCGCCGATGAGCGGATCACGCTGGACCCGATCGGCAGCTCGAGTTGTGCCTCCTACGCCCCCAGCCCGGCGGCAACTCACGATGTCCCAGGGGGCAGACCGGCCCAGAACTTGGGTCCAGTCTCGGGGCGGCGCGGTGATGATGTCGAGAGGGACGGCTGCATCCAGCTACACGTGGGCGAGGCTCAGCCCGCGGCGAGGTCTGCACTTGTGTCCCGTACTGCCGAACTGCCGTACGGCCGTACTGCCACGCTTCCGGTGAATCTCGAGGACGGTAGCCTTCACCAGCCTTGGCAAGGGGCACACATGAGGGACAAGACTCGTCGGGCCTGGTCGGTCGCTGCCATTGTCGGGTGGTTCGCCGGGGCCGCTCCTACGATCACGGCGCCTGGGCTGGCGCTGGTCGTGTTGGTCGGCGCCGCAGCGACGGTGTTGGCAGTCGTCGGGTCAGCGGTGAGCCCCGCCGGTGCTGATCTAGCGGCACGGGTTTGGCGTCGGCCTCGAATCAGGCACGGCCGAGCGCGACACCTGATTTGCGTGAAGACCCTCAGACCCCGGCCGCCCTCCCGGCCGGGCCCTACTCATGTCCGCGTCAGGGCGGCCGACCTGAAACGGTGAACAGCCGCCATGGACGACGGCTCGGGAAGCGGAGGGGTGCGGAAATGTTAGGCATGTCGAAGGGGCCGCATGTGGTCAGCCCGGCGCTGAAGCGGATGGTCATGCTCGCGGCGCCTAGCCTGATCGCCATCGATGGCGACAAGGTCACCCACTGCAACCCGTTCGTCCGGAAGAAGAACTGGGAGAGTGTGCGCTTCACTGGGTCCACGATGCGAGTCACCGGGGTAGGAGAGGACACCTCACGGGTCACGATGACCAGGATGGTCT
>NZ_BAHD01000079.1 GCF_000298215.1 Kineosphaera limosa NBRC 100340
AACGTGCGGCACGACGACCTGCTGTTGCTCGCGCGGCAGCGGTCCACTGGCCGGCTCGCCGCCGGGCTCGGCCCGGCCCGGCCCCCAACCGCCGGCCGGTGCCGACCCCGCTTGGGCCGACCCCGCTTGGGCCGACCCCGCTTGGGCCGACCCCGCTTGGGCCGAGCCAGCGTGCGTCGATCCAGCCTGCGTCGAACCCGCCGGCTCGCCTCCGGCCGCAGCTTCCTCCTCCGCGGTGGAGGAGGCGGTCGCGGTGGGCACGGTGTAGTGGGTGCCGCCGTGGGCGGCCAGGTCGGGAAAACCGCAGTAGTCGCAGTACCCGTCGACGTAGTGGCCGGGGCAGCCGGTCTGCGCACAGGGTCTCATCGCTGCCCACCCTCTTTCGCGGCGGCGGGATGCTCGGCCCGCTCGTAGGCGCTGATGTAGGCCTGTTGGGCGGCGGCCAGGGCCGCGAGCCGGTCGAGCGCCACCGGGGTCTGCGCGAGCTCTTCGCGGGCCAGGTCGGTCAGACCGGCGACGTCGGCGGCGACGGTCTGCGGCAACCCGGCGGCCTTCGCCGCGTACCCCTGCAGTTGGCCGGCGAGCTCGTCCCGACGGGCCAGCGCCCCCGAGTAGGCGCGGTACACGGCCTCCAGGGCGGCCTCGACGCGGTCGAGGCGCGCGAGGTACTCGCCGACCCCGGCGGCGTCGGGGTCGCCGAGCGCCGTCACGTCGGGCACCGCAAGCGTCGGCGCGGGAGTGACGCTGGCGACAGCCTTGGCGGCCAGCCCCCGCAGGGCCTGCCCGCGGGCGGCCAACTCGTCGCGGCGTTGCTTGGCGGTGGCCAGGTCGTTCTTGGTCTTGGCGCGCTGCGCGGAGGCGACGATCAGGTCGCGTTCGGTGCGTGCCGTCTCGGCCTCAAGGGCAGGCAGCAAGCCGCCGACGTCGGCCCCGCGTCGAGCTCGTTCGGTGACGTCGACGAGCCTGCGGTCCAGGCCCACGAGCACCTGCTCGGCGGACTCCCGGTTCTTGGCGGGGATCGCGGCGACTTGGTCGCGGATGCGCTCGACGGAGGCGCGAAGATCACGCACCCGCGCCGACACGTCCGGCTCGGCCCCCTCCAATCGCAGGCGGGAGCGCAGCGACGCCGCCAACGTGTCGGAGAGGCGGCACGCCTCGGGCAGGCTGACGGCCAAGGCGTTGCCCGCGGCGGCCCGCTGGTCGAGCCGACCCCAGATGAGCGTCGTCAGCCGGCGCCGCTCGGCGGCGAGCACCCGGCCGGAGTCCCAGGTGGCCACGAGCAGGTCGTGCCGCTGGGCGACCGCCTGCCACAGCGCCATCGACAGCAGGATGTCCGGCGTCAGGGCGTCGCGTTCAGGCGAGCGCAGGCACGCCTCGTCGAGTTCGTCGAGCTCGACGCGGCGCCGGTCGCGCCACGTGCCCAACTCGTCGAGATAGGCGAGCAGCACCTCGGCGGCGACGTCCTCACCCATGGCTCCGGGCGCCTGCGGCGCGATCGCGAACTGGCTGCTCATCGGTAGTCCTTCAGCCGGCGGTCCAGGCCCACCCAGGCCAGCGACCCGCCGGCGATGCCGCCGAGCAGCGCCAGCCACGACCAGGGCGTGCCCTCGTTGGGGCCGGGCGCGGTCGTCGCCTGGAACTCGCTGGGCAGGGCCGTCGTAAACGCGGTGTAGCTGCTCGCGCCGGTGCCGGTCGCCACCTCGATCGCCGTGGTGCGGTTGGTGCCGGCCGCGGCCAGGCTGCGCTGCTGGGCGTCGACATAACTGAGCCACGCCGATCGCCCCGCCTGACTGAAGTCGTTGACGGCGGTCAGCTCGTTCATCTGGGTGTTGGCGGCCTGGGCCTGTGCCTGTGCGGCCGCCACGTCGGCCCCGGGCAGCAGGGCCGACAGTTCGGCCGCGCGCGACTGCGCCCCCGTGGCCAGCGCCGTGGACGCGGGGGAGAGGTACCCGGAGGTGCTGGCACCGGCAAGTGCGTTGGTGGGCACGGCGGCGCCCGCGACTCCGCCCGCCGTGGTGCCGAGCACGAGCAGCGTGCCGAGCAGCAGCGGCGGGTTGATGACGCGCCGAGTCCGCTGGGCCAGCCACCAGGCGGTACCGAGCAGCACCACGGTCGAAGCTCCGCCGACCAGGATCGGCAGGGCCGCCGCGGACCAGACGGCGCTCGTGTTCGATCCCGCGACCTGGGCCTGCGCGGCGACGGCGCTCATGGCGCCGGCGACGGCGGCGTCGGCCTCGCGCAGGCTCGCCCCGGCTGCGGCGTTGCCGGTACCGGCGGCCAAGGCGGCCGGCGCAGCAGCCGCGTAGCCCGCGAAGGACGACTGCGCGGCGACGATGGCCTGGCTGAAGTCGTTGCTGGCGCCCGCCGTCGAGATGCCCGCCAGCGCCACCGTGGCGGCCGCGATGTCGCTGCGCGCCTCCGTCCCGGCGGCGTCGGCGCCGGCGAGGTAGGCCTGGGAGACCGCAACGCGCGTGGCCTCGACCTGCTGGGCGGCGTGGGTCGCCGCGGAGGCCGAGTTCAGGGAGGCGGCGGTGGAACGGGCTGCGTTCTCGCCGATCGTGATCGCTCCGAAGGAGGCGGCCCCGGTGAGCACGCCCGCCAGCAGCCCGTAGGCCGACAGCCGCCGCATCATCGCCGGGGTGTTGCGAGCCGGCGCCGCAGCGTTCGCCGACGGCGCGGAACTGGCGGAGGCGGCGGTCGCGCCACGGCGGCCGACCTTCCGCTTGGGTCGGATGGTGGCGGTGGCGCCGTTAGCGGTGGACTGCCCGGGGGTCGGCGAGCCGGCTTGGGCCGAGGCGTTACTCGGAGGGGGTGCCTGCGCGGCCGCTCCGGCGCCGGAATGGGGTGAACTCACGAACCGACTCCTTCGCTGGTCGGGCGGCCCGGCGACGGTGCATCCGCGGCGTCTGGCTCCGCGTCGGCGGGCGCGTCGTCGCTCTCGGAGTCGCCGGCGCCTTTGTCGTCGGGGGCGTCCTCGACGGTGTCGGCGGGGTCGTCGTAGTCGTGCAGGTCTTCCAGGTCGCCCATCTCGATGGTGCGTAGCTGCTCGGTGGTGGGGTCGTCGACGTCCTGCAGCCGCCAGGCGTGCCGCCCGATCGCCCCTTCGAGCATGTTGCGGGCGAACCGCCCGTTGCCGAACGTGCTGTCGCGCGCGGTGGCGGCCAGGATCTCGCGGAACCGCGTCAGCGCCTTGGGGGAGAGGTCGTAGTCGTTGGCGGCCGCCATGGAGGTCAGGATCGCCGTGATCTCGTCGTCGCTGTAGTCGTCGAACGTGATCGTCGTGCGGAACCGGCTCGCCAGCCCGGGGTTGGTGTCGATGAACCGGGCCATCGGCTCGGGGTAGCCGGCGACGATGACCACCAGGCTGGAGCGGCGATCCTCCATCTCCTTGACGAGGGTGTCGACGGCCTCCTGCCCGTACTGATCGCCGGCCAGCGTGTACGCCTCGTCGATGAACAGCACACCACCGTCGGCGGAGTCGACGACCTTGACGGTCTTCTCCGCGGTCTGCCCGAGGTAACCGGCGACGAGCTCGCTGCGGTCGACCTCGATGAGTTGGCCCTTATCCAGCAGTCCGAGCGCGTGGTAGATGCCGCCGACCAGCCGCGCCACGGTCGTCTTGCCGGTGCCCGGGTTGCCGACGAACACCAGGTGCCGCGTGATCGTCGCGGTCTTCAGCCCCGCCTCCTGGCGGCGCAGGTCCATCTTCAGCAGCGCGACCTGCTTGTGCACCTCGCGCTTGACGCGGCTGAGCCCGATGAGCTCATCGAGCTCGGCGAGCAGCTCGTCGACGCTCTTTTCCACCGGGGCAGGTTCGGTCTCCGCCGCGCCTGGCGGATCCGCGGCAGCAGCCTGGGTGGCTCCGACCCCTGGGACGGCCGCGCCGGGAACACCCGCTCCCGGAACCCCGTCGCCGGCGCCCGTGGTGTCGGACGGATTGTCGTACGGCCCCGGTGAGAGAGTCGGCTCTGGGAACTGCGGCGCCGGACCGGTGGGCGCGCCGCCCAGATGGGTGCGCAGGATCGCCCGCGTCGAGTCCGAGAGCGCGCCGAGCTGCTCCAACACCCGCTGCGCGTTGAGCGGCACCCCCGCGGCCGGCGCCGGCGTGCTCGCCTGCGGGCCCAAGTCGAGGCTCGACCCGCCCGGAGAGCCCGGAGAGCCCGGGGAGCCCGGAGAGCCCGGAGAAGGAGTGGCCGGTGCGTCGTGGGCGCCGCTCGCGGCGCGGTCACCGGGAACCCCCACGGGTGGGGTGACACCGGGCACGTGGGCCGCCACCCCCGCAGCGCGCAACTGGGTCGCGCCGGTCATCGTGGCCCGCCCGATGGACTCGCGCGGTGCGCCGGGGATCGCGGCCGCGGCGGTCGCGACCTCACCGAGGGCCCGGGCGTACCCGGCGGCGGACTCGGGCGCCTCCGCCAGCAGGTGCGCCAGCAGCGCGGTGGGCCCGGCGGCGAACCGGCGGCCCCGCGAGGCGTCGTCGAAGAAGTCCTGCACGCTGCCGCCCATGACCTCCTGCCACTGCCGGTGCACCCCGCCGGGACGGGAGGTCTCGAGCACCCCCGCGGCCAGCGCCCGCCCCTCGGTGCGCACCTGCTCCTGCGGCAACCCGGCGCTCGCGCCCACGCGCGCGAGCTGCTCGATCGCTGCGGGGAGGCCCGAAGCGGCCTGCGGGTTGTTCATCGGTGCTCCCGGAGAGGCGTCGGAGTCGAACGGGTCGGCATGGGGCGGCTCATAGGTCCAGGCTGCTCGGGGGACGCAACGGCTCGACCCGCGGCGCCGCAGGCGGCTGCTCGGACGACTGTTTAGGCGAGGAACCGTCGGACGCCGGTTCTTGTTCCTCGTTCGCCGGCGGCGGGGTGTGCGCGGCACCGACCGGCTGAGGGTCTCCCGGCTGGGTGCCGCCCGACGTGCTGTCGCCCGATGTGGTGTCACTCGGCTGCGGCGGGACGGCGATGCCGTGCACTTCCAACTCACCGCCGCGGCTGCCGGCGCCGAATTTCTCGGAGAGGAAGCGCCCGTGCGCGACGAGCGCATTGGCGTCGTCGCGGCACACGGCGTCGAACACGGCATCCATCGTGCCGCCGAGCAGGTCGAGTTGATCGACGAGCACCATGAGCGCGGTCTTGGGGCCGTCGACGGGTCGGGTGTCGGCGAACCGTCGCGGCAGCCGCAGGTAGCCGCCGACCGCCTCGGGCAGGTAGTCGGTGGCGGTGGCCATGACCGAGTACGCCTTGTCGCTGCCCGCGCCGAGTGCGTCGAGCCGCGGAATGGTGTCGCGCACGGTCGCGGTGATCCGCAACACTCGCGCGGTCACCGGCGAGGGAACCGAGCCGTCGTCGACGAGCCGCTCGGTCTGGGCCAGCGCCTCCTGCAGCGCGTCGGCGGTCGGCGGGCGGTCCACCTCCGGCTCGGGCGCAGGCTGTTCAGCTCGCCCGCCGAGGCGGGCCAGGAAGTCCCCGAGAGCCATCGCTTGCGTCCCCTTCGTCTCCAACCGTCGGCCTGTCGCCACCGTGCTCGACCCGCAGCCGCATCCGCAGGTCGGCTCAGTAGGTCACGGTGGCGCTACGAACCGCGCACCGCGCGGGTTCCGGCCTGTCTGCACAGCCTGTCAGATACCACCGACAACCTCACGGCCACGCCCTACCGCCACCTCGTCCGCGCGGTCTGACCAGCCCCGATCAAGCCGGCGCAGCCCCCGGCAGATGGCGCCGAACACCCCCCAAGCGTCGGCGCCGCGGCGCTCAGAGTCGCTGGCCCCCACCGAGGTCCAAGGAGCCGGTGCGGTTGCGCTCGTCGCCGCGCGCCACCCGGTCGAGGTATTCGCGCGACTTGATGACCTCCGACTCCAGCACCCCGATGGTGGAGGCCATGTTGTCCAGCGCCTGCACCTTGAAGGAGTCGATGGCATCCATCGTGTCGTAGATGTTCTGGAAGGCCGCCTGCAGCTGCGGCAATCCGATGGAGGCGCTGGCGGCCTGCTCCTGGATCGCGACGGAATTGTCCTTGAGCATCTGGGAGGTCGACTGGATCATGTTGCTCGTCGTCGTGTTCAGCGCGGTGATCTGGTCGAGCACCAGCTTCTGGTTGTTCAACGCCTGCGCGACGATGACCGCGGTGCGCAGCGCCGAGACCGTCGTCGTCGAGGCCCGGTCGACACCCTTGATGAGCTCGATGTTGTTCTTGATGACGATGTCGATGGCCAGGTAGTTCTGGATGGAGACGGCCAGCTGCGTCAGCAGGTCCTGGTGCTTCTGACGCACGTAGAACAGCACGTCCTCACGCAGCGACTTGGCCCGCTCGGGGTCGCTGGACTCGATCTCGGCGATCTGGGCCGCGATCCGCGCATCCAGCCGTTCGGCGATATAGACGTACTGATTGAGGCGGCCCATCGAGTCCCACAGCTGCTGCTTCTCCATGTTCAGCGCTGCATTGTCCTTGAGCAGTTCGTCCTGGCCGTTGCGCAGCGAATGCAGAATCGCATCGAGCTGCTTCTCGGCCGATTCGTAGCGCCGGAAGTAGTCGGTGACCTTGTTGCCCATGGGGATCATGCCGAGCAGTCGGCGCGGCACCGACGCCTGCTTGGGGTCGAGGTCTTCGACGGTGCGCCGCAGCTGCTGCAAGGTGGTGCCCACCTTGGAGCCGGACGTCAGATTGCCCTTGTTGAGCGCCTGCACCGGAGTCTTGAGCAGCTTGTTCGAGGTTTCGGCGGCGCGGCGGATGTCGGAGTCACCCATCGAACGGACATCGGCGGCTCGGGCGTCGAACTCGGGCGACTTGGTCGCGGTGCCCGCCAGCCCCGACAGATACGACTCGACCTTGTCGTCGAGGGCGGCGATGGCCTCCTGCGGTACGGCCGGTGCCATCTTCGGTGCCGAGGTCGCGGCCACGGGCTGCGTTGCGGCCGGCGCCTCGAGCGTGAGGGCCGGTGCCTCCTGCGCGGCGGCGGGCGGTGGCGTCAACGGCTGATTCATCGATATCCTCCGGTGCTCGGTGTCCCATGGACGGTCCTGGTACGAGGATCGCACGACGCGCGCACTTCGGATCAGTTCGACACTGCCTCGCGCCCGCGCCGCCTCCTCGACACGCGCCTGCGCGCCGCGCAACCTAGGCTGCTGAACACCATCCGCACCTGGTCCTCTCCGAGGCGTCCATGCACGTCTTCCTCAGCACCACTCCCATCCCGGCGCACACTCTCAACGCTGCAGTCTTCGTCGCCGCGCTCGTCGACTCCGGCCACATCGTCACCTGGCACGCGCCCCGACGCTTCCATCCGGCGATCGCGGCCTTGGGTGCCCGGCCGATCGACGTCGAGTTGGCGTGGGATCCGGACCGTGACAGCGGCGGGATGCCGGTCATGGGCACCCTCGCGCAGGTGCGGCGTGGCTATGCGCGACACCTCGTCGGGCGCGCCGCGGGCCGGGCGGCCGACGTCCGGCGCCAGCTGCGCGCCCAGCCCTACGACGTCGTGCTGACCGACACCCTGGCCTACGGCGCAGGCCTGGCCGCCGAAGCGGAGGGGGTGCCGTGGGCCACGTACGGCGACGGTCCGCTGCACGACCGCGACCCCGACACGCCGCCGTTCGGGGCCGGGTTGCCGTACCGCGCCGGTTGGCCCTACCGGCTGCGCAACACTGTGGTGCACCGCGGCAGCGACCTGGTGTTCGCCGGCTCGGCGCAGGAGTTGGCGCGGGTGCGCGCCGACCTGGGACTGCCCGCGGTTGCGGGGGAGCGCAGCGTCCGGCGTCGCCCCGAAGGTGTGGACCGGAGCGGTGCAGGGGTGCTCGCCGCCGGTGTCTCCGCGCAACTACACCTGCACGGCGGAGTGCCGGGTTTGGAGTACCCGCGCCGCCGGCCACTCGCGGCCGGAGTGCGCTTCGTCGGCAGCCTGTATCGGCGCCCAAGAGGAGCGCACCTACCGCCGTGGCTGCCGCAGGCGCGGCCCGGCGACCCGGCACAGCAACCGTGCGACGAGCGGCCGGTCGTGGCGCTCACCCAGGGCAGCCTGCGCCTCGATATCGCCGAGCTCATCGCTCCGACGATCGCGGCCCTGGGCGACGAGGACTGCACGATCCTCGTCGCCGCCGGCTCGCCCGAAGGGGCGCGGGCCGCCGCCGCCATACCGACGCGCCGAGCCCGCGTACTCACGGACTCCTTCGTGCCCTACGACGCGCTGCTGGAGCGCGCCTCGCTGTTCGTCACCAACGGCGGCTGGACCGGAGTCACCGAGGCGCTGGCACGCGGCGTTCCCGTGCTGCAGGTCGGCAAGACCGAAGAGAAGGCCGACATCGGGCAGCGGGTGCAGTGGAGCCGCTGCGGCCTGTCGATCCGTCGCCGCGTCGGTCCGCGCGACATCGCCGCCGCGGTCGCCCGCCTGCGCGTCGCGCCCGAGCTCACCGAGGGGCTCCTCGGCATTCGGGCGCAGTTCGCGGCCAGGGATGCCGGAGCCGGCGGGGTGCGACTGCTGCGCGACCTTACCGACTCCGCAAAATCCTGAGCCTGCGCCGCGGGAAACCTCCACGTCACCGGTGAATCAGCCCAGAGTTGGCCCAGCTCAAACCCAGAACACGCCGTGAGTTCGGTCACGTCGCACATCTGCGCCGCTCAGGGTGTAACGCGCGGGAACATTCCTCCGATGCGGGAGGTTGAGCGGGCACGACCCGGTTGCTTCACGCGCCAGCGGTCATCCGGCGCGGGGTACCGGCCGGGCAGCGCCACCGATGGGCGACGCGCGGAGGAACCGAAAACCCTCCGGCGTGGTCTGAGCCGGTAGCGTCGCGCTCGACGGGCGCCACCTGGGGGCGGGTGGCGCGCGAGGCCAACTGGGCCGCCCTCGGCGGCCTCCTGGCTGCCCGGGGGAAATGTGTTACGGCACACGCCGACTGGCGGTGATTGAGTCCTGCGGAGGGCTCAGGCTTCCGGCGGTGCTGCCGAAAGGGAAGCAGTGCCGACGAGGGGTCCGAAAGGTCCGGTCGCCGGTACTTGAGAAGACAACGAACAGCACAGACAAACAACGACTCTGACGAGCGAGTCAGGAGGTGAACGATGAACCACACCACGACCAGCAGCTTCGACCTTTCGGTGCTGCTACACGCCGCCTCGATGGAGTGCGGCCGGTTCGTGACGGGCGAAACCCGCTGGATCGTCGCCGAGCCCGCCGACCTCGCCCGCCTCACCGCGGACGACCGCGAGTTGCTGCACGTCGTCACCGACGAGCGCATCGACTGGGCCGAGCACGAGTCCCGCCTCACGAGCTTCTTCGCCTGGCAGCTGATCTGCGACCGCGCCACCGGCGCCCTGGTCGGCGAGGTGACCGTCCCCTACGTCGAGGCGGTCTTCACCGCCTACGAGATGTGCGTCGACGGGAGCCCGATGTCCGGCGACCTTTTCGACCTCGCCCTGGCCTACCTCGTGGGCCGCGACCTGCGGGTCGACCCCGACTACGTCTGGGTCTGAGCGCTCACCTCCCGCGGCCCGCGTTGCGCCAGCTCCCGCGCCGAACCCTCGGCCACCGCGCCTTCTCCGGCTGACCGCGCGCTCGACTCCTGCGTGCCCGCCAGTTCACGCAGCGTCGCCAACGCCACCCGGCAGGCCTGAGTGTGTGCGGTCGAGGCCCGCTGCCACGCGACGAGCCCACGCTGCGGAGTCGGATCGGTCAGGGGCAGGATGACGGTACCGGGCCACGGCATCCGCGCGGCCAGCACCGGCAAGGCGGTCACTCCCACTCCAGCACCCACGAGCCCGGTTGCCGCGATGTGGTCGTGGCACCGCGCGGCCCACCGCGGCGTGAACCCGGCGGCCTGACATGCGGTCAGCAGGATGCCTAGGGTGGGGCCCTGCTCGTACACGACGTTGTCGATCCACGGCACCTGCGCCAGCTCCGCCATCCGCACGCTCTTCTGTTCGCTTAACGGCCAGTCCCTCGGCACGACGACGACGAAGTCCTCCGTCGCCAAGACCTGCTCCACGTACCCCCGCGGGCGTGCGGCGCTTCCGGCGTCGGACTGGCCGGGGGCGCCTGGCTGGACCGCCCGGCTGCGAATGATGAGATCGGGCGTTCGCCGGCCCGGGCCCTCGTGCGGCTCGCCGATGCTCACCTCGAGCACGACGCCCGGCAACTCGCGGCGCAGTCGGGCGGCCAGCGGTGGAATCCACCCGTGCGCCACCGAGGCCGCGCACCGGATCGCCAACTCCTGAGTGCGACCCTCCCGTAGATCGGCGACGATCGCCTCGAGGCGGTGCACCTCGACCTCCAGTTGTTCGGCCTCGGCCGCCAACGCGAGTCCCGCGGGGGTCGGTCGCAGGCCGCGGCCGGCCTTCTCGGTGAGCACCAGCTTGGTCTCGCGCTGCAACTGCTGCAGGTGCTGGCTGACGGTCGAGGGCGTGTAGCCCAGGTGTCGCGCGGCGGCCTGCACCGATCCGCTCGCGACGACCGCCCGCCAGACCCGCAGCCGATGAGTGTCGATCACGCGACAACTCTACGGCGCTACCGAACAATGCAACGGAAATCTTCGCTTGTGCTGAAGAGTCTTCGCGTCGCAGCCTGGGGGAGTGCAGATCCAGTTCGCCTCGTTGCTGTTCGCGTCGTTCGTGCTCGCGGCGGTGCCCGGCCAAGACACCATGCTCGCGCTGCGCTCCAGCGCACACAGCGTCCGTGACGGCCTGCGCTACGGCTCCGGCGTCTCGGCGGGGATGATCGTCTGGGCCGTGCTCGCGGTGCTCACCCTGCAGGCGCTGCTGGCCACGGCCCCCTGGGTGATGACCGGGGTCGAGGTGTGCGGCGGACTGTTCCTGCTGTGGCTGGCCAGCCGCATCATCCGCTCGGGCCTGGGTGCCCGGGCCGCCAAGGCCCAGGTCGCGGCCCCGACCCGGCCGATGACGACGGGTCTGATCAGCAGCCTGACGAACGCCAAGACCGGCCTCATCTTCGCCTCGGTGTTCCCCCCGGCGCTGCCCGCGGTCGTCACCCCCGGCGCCATCGTCGTCGTGCCGCTCGTCGTCGCCGGCGTCGTGTGGCTGTGGATGGCGGGGCTGGCCGCCGCGGTCGGCGCGACCGGCGCCCGGGTGCAGCGCCTCCTGACCTCCAGCGGATTCGAGATCGCCAGCGGCGCCGTCATCGGCCTGCTCGGCCTCGCCGTGCTCGTGCAAGCCGCCCTCTGATCCGGTCCTTCGCCTCGGCCGCCCCTGGCCGCCGCCCACCGGCCACCCCGGCCCCCAGCGGCCGCCCCGCCCCTCACCTCCGGCCGAGTGTCGCGCTCCCTGCCGAGCGTTTGCGGTCGCAACAGCAACCCTCGGCAGGGAGCGCATCGTCCAAGATGTGGACCGCGCTGGCGCCCACCGAGGGGTTCTGATTGTTGACAATCGGGCGGCGAGTGCGATGAGAATCGGGCATGACCTCCCTGAGCCCGGTGTTGAAGCAGGCCACTCCCGTCGTCGTCGACCACGCCAGCGGGTGTTGGATTCACGGCACCGACGGCCGCGACTATCTCGACTTCACGACCGGCATCGGCGTGACGAGCACGGGGCACTGCCACCCCAAGGTCGTGGCCGCCGCCAGCGAGCAGGCGGGCAAGATCATCCACGCCCAGTACACGACCGTCATGCACCAGCCGCTGCTGGCGCTCACGGAGAAGCTCGGCGAGGTGCTGCCCGCCGGGCTCGACTCCGTGTTCTACGCCAACTCCGGCTCGGAGGCCGTCGAGGCGTCGGTGCGACTGGCCCGGATGGCGACCGGCCGCCCGAACATCATGGTGTTCCAGGGCGGCTTCCACGGCCGAACCGTCGCCGCCGCCACGCTGACGACCGCCGGCACCCGCTTCTCCGCCGGATTCAGCCCGCTGATGGGCGGCGTGCACATGGCGCCGTTCCCGTACGCCTACCGCTACGGCTGGGACGAGCAGGCCGCCGTCGACTTCTGCCTGCGCGAGCTCGACTACCTCTTCGCGACCCGCACGGGCGCCAACGAGACGGCGGCCTTCCTCATCGAGCCGGCCCTCGGCGACGGCGGATACCTGCCCACCCCGCCCGCCTTCCTCCAGGGCTTGCGCGAGCGCGCCGACGAGCACGGCATCGTTCTCATCCTCGACGAGGTGCAGGCCGGGTGCGGGCGGACCGGCAAGTTCTGGGGGCACGAGCACGCCGGCATCAGCCCCGACGTGCTCATTACCGCCAAGGGCATCGCCAGCGGCTTTCCGATCAGCGCGATCGCCGCGTCAGCCGAGCTGATGGGCAAGGCGTGGCCGGGTAGCCAGGGCGGCACGTACGGCGGAAATGCGGTCGCGGCCGCAGCCGGGGTCGCGACCCTGGGGGTCATCGAGGAGGAGGGGCTGGTCGAGAACTCCCGCGCGCGCGGCGAGCAGTTGCAGGCCGGGTTGAAGCAAATCCAAGCCAAGCACCCGGTGATCGGCGACGTGCGCGGCTACGGCCTCATGCAGGGCATCGAGTTCACCGACGCCGACGGCAATGCGGACGCCGCCACCGCCGCCCGCGTGCAGCAGACGACGACGAAATACGACCTCCTCTCGCTGACCTGCGGTCCGCTGGGCAATGTCGTGCGGCTCATCCCGGCGTTGGTCATCTCGGAGGAGGAGGTCGACGAGGGCCTCAAGCGTTTCGCCGCCGCGTGTGACGAGGCGTGCGGCTGACCGGCGGCGGCGCGTCAGGGTCGGCTAGAAGCGCCAGGGCCGGCTAGAGAAACAGTCGGCCCAGGCCGGGCGCGCGTCCGTACCAACCGGCCAGGCGCAGTCCGTACCAGGCGGTGACCTGCGCGGCGGTCAGCACGATCTTGTCGAGGGATCGCTCGAGTTCGTCGACCAGGGGTGCGGCCGGCAGCGCGGTGTCGGGCACGAGCACGGCCTCGACGTCGCGGCAGAACCGGTCGCCGACCAGGTCGCGGATGTCCTCGGGGTCGACTCCTTCGGTGTGCGCGTCGGGCGGCAGGCGGTGGCTGGCGCACGAGGCGACCTTGAATCCCTCGTCGCACAGCAGGTGCACGAAGTGTCCCGTGACCGCGGGCGGGTAGGTGCTCGCGACCGCGACCTTGTTGATCCGCAGGGTACGCAGCGCCTCGAGAAAGGCGATCGACGTCGACGAACTGGGCGCACCAGCCGCCTCGCCGATGCAGCGCGCCTGTCGGCGGACTCCCGCGGTGCCCTGCACGAACGAACCCGACGAGCACGCCCACATCACGGCGTTGGCCGCGTGCCGGCGCGCCGCGAGCCTGGCGATCGGGGCCAACTGCTCCTTCGAGCCGAGCCGCAACAGCTCCTCGATGTTGTAGTCGGCCGGCGCCGGCCGGGTGGGCTCGATCGGCAGTCGGACGCCCAGCTGCTCCTCCAGCCAGGCGAAGTCCGTGCGCGAGCGCTGCCCGGGGCACAGCATCGCCACCGTCGTCACCCCATCGGCCACCACCGGCATCGAGCCGGTAGCGGCGACCGGCATCGAGCCGGTAGCGGCCACCGGCAGGGAGCCGGTGCGCGGATCGGAGGCGAAGGTGGACGTGGTCATGCCGCCACGATCCCAGCCCCTTGCGCCCCGTGTCGAACTGCGCCGACGAGGACTCCGCGCGCCACGTCAGATCCGGTCAGCCGGGCTTGGGGGCGCCCGGGCGGGCGTAGCGCAGCCAGGTGATGGCGATGCACATGAGCGCCCAGGCGATGCCGATGCTGTAGAAAACCACCGCGCCAAACGTGGTGACCCCGACGCCGAAGAAGAACGGGCCGAAGGCGGCGATGGCGGCTGTCCAGCCGATGACGCCGCCGGCCTGGCGCTTCTCGAAGATCATCGGCATCTGCTTGAAGGTCGAGGCGTTGCCGATGCCGCTGAACAGGAAGATCGCGAGCATGCCCCAGAGGAACTGGTTGAAGCCGCCCTGCAGGGCCTCCGCCGAGCTGGTGTCGGGGGTCAGGCCGGGGATCGTGTAGGCGATGGCGGCGACCAGGCCGATGCCGGAGATGAGGGTCCAGACCGCGCCGCCCATGCGGTCGGTCAGCGGCGAGAATGCGAACCGGGCGATGGCGCCGATGAGCGGTCCGAGGAAGACGAAGCGCACCGGGTCGGGCAGGTCGTAGCCGGCGACGAGCACGGTCGCGGTCGCGCCGGCGCCCTGCACGATGTCGGGATTGCCCGCGCCGTACAGGTTGCTCATCAGCAGGCCAAACTGCGCGGAGAGGCCGGCGAAGGTGCCGAACGTCATGATGTAAAGCAGCGTCATGTACCAGGTGTCGACATTGCCGAAGATGTCGAACTGCTGCTTGATGTTGGCCTTGATCGGCACCGACTTGAGCATCGTCCACGCCATCACCGAGCCGATCACCATGAGCGGCATCCAGATGAACGCCGCGTTCTGGTAGTAGACCTGCCGGTCGGGCTGGCCCGCGGTCGTCATCACCTGGCTGCCGCCGACGACCGCCAGGAAGCTCATGCCGATGAGATACGGCGTCAGCAGCTGCACGAGCGAAACGCCGAGGTTACCCAGGCCGGCCTGCAGTCCCAGCGCCGTGCCCTGCAGTCGCTTGGGGAAGAAGTAGGAGGTGCTCGGCATGAACCCGCTGAACACGCCGCCGCCGATGCCGGCCAGGAAGGCCAGCGTCATGAGCTCCCAGTAGGGGGCCGACGGCTCCTGCACGCGCACACCCCAGCCGAGGGTCGAGGCCAGCAGCAGCAGCGTCGACAGCGACACCATCTTGCGGGTGCCCAGCATCGGCGGCAGCACCATCCAGATCAGCCGCATGAGCCCCGCGGCCAGGCCAGGCATCGCCGCCATCCAGTACAGCTGGCTCTGGGAGAACGTGTAACCGAGCGAGTTCAACTTGGGGATGATCGCGCTGGGCAAGAACCACGCGACGAACCCCAGGGTGAGGCAGAACGTCGTGATCCACAGCGTGCGCCAGGCCAGAGCGGAATCCCAGGACTGCTCGTCCTCCGGATCCCAACTGGTCAGCCACTCACCGTCGGACTGGGCGCGGGGTGACGCATTCATGAGGGGACCCTCTCGGAGACGGCGGGAGTGGAGTCGTCGATGTCGCGGGCGATCTCCGGGGCGTGCTTCTCGTGCAGCCGCAGGATCGTGACGTGCATCCACACGAAGCACACGGCGGTGAGGATGAAGATGACGAAGAACGTGCTCGTCGGAAAGCCCGACCAGACCTTGGTGTAGGCGAACAGCGGTGGCAGGAAGAAGCCGCCGAGGCCGCCGAGCATGCCGACGAGGCCGCCGACGGAGCCGACGTTGTCGGGGTAGTACTCCGGGATGTGCTTGTAGACGGCGGCCTTGCCGATGCCCATCGCACACCCCAGGAGGAAGACCAACAGCACCACTTGCGTCAGGCCGATCGCGTAGGCCAGGTGCTGCGTGGCGCTGCCGTCCGCGTGGTTGATGACGATGTGCCCGTTGGGCATCATCAGCACCCCACTGGTCACGAGCATGAGGCCGAACGTCAGGTACATCACCCGACGAGCGCCGAAACGGTCCGAGAGCCAACCCCCGAAGGGCCGCAGCAGCGAGGCGGGGAAGATGAACGTCGCGGTGAGCAGCGCCGCCGTCTGCAACGAGACTCCGAAGTTGTCGACGTAGTACTTCGGCATCCACGCCGACAGCGCGACGTAGGCACCGAAGACCGCCACGTAGTACAGGCTGAACCGCCACACCCGCAGGTGTCGCAGCGGCGCCAGCATCTCGCCGATCGGCTTCGACGCCCCCGACATGCGGTCGTGTCGCGGCACGACGAGGAACGTCGCGATGGCCAGCACCACCAGCAGCACCGAGTAGATGACCGGCACCAGACGCCAGCCACCCTCGATGAAGCCGAAGTACGTGACTCCCGCCGTGCCGGTGATGAGGGCCGGGCCGATGAACTTGGTGACCGAGGCGCCCACGTTGCCGGCACCGAACAGGCCGAGCGCGAAGCCCTGCCGGTCGCGGGTGAACCACGCCGCGTTCCACGCGATGCCGACCGAGAACAGGTTGCCCGCGAAGCCGACGAGGAATGCGAGCACGAGCAGCATTGCGTAGCTGTGTGCCTGCGCGACGAAGAAGCACGGAACGGCGGTGACGGCCAGGAGGAAGATCGTCATCCGCCGACCGCCGATGCGGTCGGTGAGCATGCCGGCCGGCAGCCGCCACAGCGAGCCGTTGAGCACCGCGACCGCCGAGATCCACGCGAGCTCCGGGTCGGACAGGCCCAACTCCTGCTGAATCGGGATGCCCAGGATGCCGAACATCAACCACACCGCGAACATCACGGTGAACGCGATGGTCGACATCCACATCACGCGGTAGGCCCCGGGCGCCTGCGCCGTGGCAGCTTGTGTCATCAGTTAGTCCCCTCCTGCCGCGGTCGCGAACCTATGATTGAACCGACGTTGGCAGTGTCAAATATAGGGACGATGGTCCCCTGGCCTGGACAAGAGCCCTGATCGAGTGGGGTTTGGGCTCATCCAAGCCGGGCACCACACGAGCAGCAGTGCTGCGCACCCGCCAAGAGCGGGCCGCAGCCGACGCAGACCGAAGGAGACACGCGTGAGCACCACGGCGAAGAAGCCCGGGTCCAACGGATCGGGCGATGCGGTCCTGAAGATGGGCCGGTTCTTCACCCGGCGCGGCGAGATCTCCGACGATGGGCGCACGATCACCCGCGAAGGCGGCCGCGGCGCCGACAGCTTCTACCGCGACCGCTGGAGCCACGACAAGGTCGTCCGCTCCACCCACGGCGTCAACTGCACCGGCTCCTGCTCGTGGAAGGTCTACGTCAAGGACGGGATCATCACGTGGGAGGCCCAGCAGACCGACTACCCAACCGTCGGCGACGACCGCCCGGAGTACGAGCCCCGCGGCTGCCCCCGCGGCGCCGCCTTCAGTTGGTACACCTACAGCCCCACCCGCGTCCGCTACCCCTACGCCCGCGGCGTGCTCCTGGAGATGTACCGCGAGGCCAAGGAACACTTCGGTGACCCCGTCGAGGCGTGGGCCTCGATCGTCGAAGACCCCGAGAAGGCCGCCCGGTACAAGCGCGCCCGCGGCAAGGGCGGCCTCGTGCGCACCTCCTGGGAGGAGGCCGTCGAACTCGCCGCCGCCGCCCACGTCTACACGGTCAAGAAGTTCGGGCCCGACCGGCTCGCTGGCTTCACCCCCATCCCGGCGATGTCGATGGCCTCATACGCCGCCGGCTCCCGCTTCTACAGCCTCGTCGGCGGCACCATGCTCAGCTTCTACGACTGGTACGCCGACCTGCCGCCCGCCTCACCGCAGGTCTTCGGCGACCAGACCGACGTGCCCGAGTCCGCCGACTGGTGGGACGCCGCCTACCTCATGATGTGGGGCAGCAACGTCCCCGTCACCCGCACGCCCGACGCCCACTTCATGGCCGAAGTGCGTTACCGCGGCACCAAAGTCGTCACCGTCAGCCCCGACTTCGCCGACAACGCCAAATTCGCCGACGAATGGGTCGCCATCCACCCCGGCACCGACGCCGCGCTGGCCATCGGCATGGGGCACGTCATCCTCAAAGAGTTCTTCGTCGACACCGCCACGCCGCAGTTCGTCGACTACTGCAAGACGTACACCGACCTGCCGTTCCTGGTCACCCTCGAGCGGCGCGGCGACTCCTTCGTCCCCGGCAAATTCCTCGTCGCCGCCGACCTGCGCGACGACGACTGGACCCACCCCGAAGCCGACTCCCTCAACGCCGAATTCAAGACCGTCGTCCTCGCTCCCGACGGCGGGCCCGTCGTCCCCAACGGCTCCATGGGCTACCGGTACGGCGAAGAAGGCAAGGGCCGCTGGAACCTCGACCTCGAGGGCGTCGACCCGGCCATGAGCATGCTCGACGTCGCCGCCGGCGACACCTACGCCGTCGAAATCGACCTCCCCCGCTTCGACGCCCCCGACGGCGAAGCCGGCGTGCTGCGCCGCGGCGTGCCCGTCCGCGAGGTCGCCGGCAAACCCGTCTGCACCGTCTACGACCTGCTGCTCGCCTCCTACGGGGTACACCGCGACGGGATGCCGGGCGACTGGCCGCAGTCCTACGACGACCCCGACGGTGTCGGTACCCCCGAATGGCAACAAAGCCTGACCAGCGTGCCCGCTGCTCAATGCATCCGCATCGCCCGTGAATTCGCGGCCACAGCGCGCGACTCCGGCGGCCGCGCCATGATTCTCATGGGCGCCGGCACCAACCACTGGTTCCACTCTGACACCATTTACCGCACCTTCCTCACCTTGACGACCATCACCGGGTGCCAAGGCAAGAACGGCGGCGGCTGGGCCCACTACGTCGGCCAGGAGAAGGTGCGCCCCCACACCGGCTTCTCCCAGATGGCGTTCGCCCTCGACTGGCAGCGGCCCGCCCGGCAGAACATCTCCGCCGCCTTCTTCTACCTGCATACCGGCCAATGGCGGTACGACTCCCACAGCGCCGACTCCATGGCCGCCGCCACCGGCAAAGGCCTGTTCGCCGGACTCTCACCCGCCGACATGCTCGCCTCCTCCGCCCGCATGGGCTGGATGCCGAGCTACCCGACGATCTCCGGCAACATCCTCGACCACTGCGACGCCGCCGCCGCCGAAGGCATCACCCCGCAGGAATACGTGCTGCGCGAGCTGAAAAACGGCAACATCCGGTTCGTCGCCGAAGACCCCGACGGCGAGGGCAACTGCCCCAAAGTCATGACCGTCTGGCGCTCCAACCTGCTGGGCTCCAGCTCCAAGGGCAACGAGTACTTCAACAAGATCCTGCTCGGCACCGACCACTCCCTACGCGCCGATGTCGCGCCTGAAGGCCACCGCGGTTCCGAAGTGCTCTGGAACGACGAGCTCCCCGAGGGCAAACTCGACCTACTGCTCACCCTCGACTTCCGGATGACCAGCACCACCCTCTACTCCGACCTCGTGCTGCCCGCCGCCACCTGGTACGAGAAGTACGACCTCAGCAGCACCGACATGCACCCCTATGTGCACTCCTTCAACCCCGCCATCAATCCGCCCTGGCAGACCCGCACCGACTATGCCGCCTTTAGCGCCCTCGCCGAGAAGTTCTCCGAGCTGGCCCGCGTGCACCTCGGCACCCGCACCGACATGATCATCGCTCCGCTGCAACACGACACTCCCGACGAACTCGCTTATCCACGCGGCGTCGCCAAGGACTGGCGTCGCGGCGAATGCGAGGCCATCCCCGGCAAGACGATGCCCAAGATGATTCCCATCGAGCGTGATTACACGCTTGTCGCGCAGAAGTGGTCGTCCATCGGTCCGCTCGCCGCCAAACTCGGGATGCCCACCAAGGGTGTCGTCTTCGACCCCACCCCCGACATCGAGAAACTGCGCCAACACAACGGCATCGTCCGCGGCGGAGCCGGCGCCGGCCAACCTTCCCTTGCCCGCGACCGCGACATGTGCGAAGCCATCCTGCACCTCTCCGGCACGACCAACGGTCGCCTCGCCACCGAGGGCTGGAAACAGGTCGAAGCCCGCACCGGCAAGCACTTCACTGACCTCTCCGAAGGCGAAGCCGGCAAACAGATCACGTTCAAAGACACCCAGCTCGCCCCCCAGCCGGTCATCACCTCACCCGAGTGGTCGGGCTCCGAACACGGCGGACGCCGCTACAGCCCCTTCGTCGTCAACGTCGAACGCCTCAAGCCATGGCACACGCTCACCGGCCGACAACAGTGCTACATCGACCACGACTGGCTCCAAGAAATGGGGGAGTCGCTGCCTGTTTATAGGCCACCGCTCAACATGACCCAGCTGTACGGCGAACCCGAGATCGGCCAGCCCGGCGCCGACGGGGTCGGGCTCACCGTGCGGTACCTGACCCCGCACAACAAGTGGTCCATCCACTCCGAATACCAAGACAACCTGTTGATGTTGTCCCTGGCCCGAGGTGGGCAGGCCATCTGGATGAGCGTGCAGGACGCCGCCAAACTCGGCATCAACGACAACGACTGGATCGAAGCCGTCAACCGCAACGGCGTCGTCGCCTCCCGGGCGATCGTCTCATCCCGCATGCCCGAGGGCCTCGTCTACATGCACCACGCCCAGGACCGCACCGTCGACGTACCTATCGCCGAGGCCTCAGGTAAGCGCGGCGGGATCCACAACTCGATCACTCGAATCCTCTTCAAGCCCTCCCATGTCGCCGGCGGGTACGCGCAGATCAGCTGGGCCTTCAATTACTACGGGCCGACCGGCAATCAGCGCGACGAGGTCACCGTTATTCGGCGGCGCAGCCAGGAGGTGACCTACTGATGCGGGTTATGGCTCAGATGGCGATGGTGATGAACCTCGACAAGTGCATCGGGTGTCACACCTGTTCGGTGACGTGTAAGCAGGCCTGGACCAACCGGACCGGGACTGAGTATGTGTGGTGGAACAACGTCGAGACGCGGCCCGGCCAAGGGTATCCGCGGACGTACGAAGATCAGGAGCGGTGGCAGGGCGGCTGGGTCGTCAAGAACGGCAAGCTGACGTTGCGCGCCGGGGGGCGGCTCAAGAAGCTGCTGCAGATCTTCGCCAACCCGGTGATGCCCAGCATGGACGACTACTACGAGCCGTGGACGTACGACTACGACACGCTCATCAGCGCTCCGCTAGGGGAGCACACGCCTGTGGCCCGGCCGTACTCGCTGATCAGCGGCAAGCCCATGAACATCAAGTGGTCGGCCAACTGGGACGACAACCTCGGCGGTAGCCCGACTCTGACGCGGGAAGATCCGATTCTGCGCAAGATCAACGAAGACGTGAAGCTCGAGTTCGAGAAGACCTTCATGTTCTACCTGCCGCGCATCTGCGAACACTGCCTCAACCCCTCGTGTGCCGCGAGTTGTCCGTCCGGGGCGATCTACAAGCGCTCCGAAGACGGCATCGTGCTCGTCGACCAAGATGCGTGCCGCGGGTGGCGGCAGTGCATCACTGGCTGCCCGTACAAGAAGGTCTACTTCAACCACCGCACCGGCAAAGCCGAGAAGTGCACGTTCTGTTTCCCGCGGATCGAGGTCGGTATTCCGACCGTCTGCTCCGAGACCTGTGTGGGTCGGTTGCGGTACATCGGACTCGTGCTCTATGACGCCGACAAGGTGCTGGCCGCCGCCTCACAAACCAACGATCGCGACCTGTACCAGGCCCAACGGGACTGCTTCCTCGACCCCAGCGACCCCGACGTGCAGCGCGCCGCCATCGCCGCCGGGGTGCCGGAGGACTGGCTGGAGGCCGCGCAGCGCTCACCCGTGTGGGCCCTCATCAACAAATATGAGGTGGCGCTGCCGCTGCATCCGGAATACCGGACGATGCCGATGGTCTGGTACATCCCGCCGCTGAGCCCGATCGTCGACCAGGTGACCCGCACCAGCGCCGGTGACGCCGAGGCGCACGAAGTGCTCTTCGCCGCCATCGACTCCCTGCGGATCCCCACCTCCTACCTGGCGGAGCTGTTCACCGCCGGTGACGTGCCGGTCGTCGAGGCAGTGCTCAAGAAGCTTGCGGCGATGCGCTCCTACATGCGCGACATCAACCTCGGGCGCGACCCGCGGGCGGAGATCGTCGAGTCCGTCGGCATGTCGGAGGAGGACGTCTACGACATGTACCGGCTGCTCGCCCTCGCCAAATACGACGAGCGGTACGTCATCCCGACCGCCCACGTCGAAGACGCGCACCGGCTCGAAGAGCTCGCGACCGACTGCGCCGTCTCCGCCTACGGCGGGGGAGACAGCCCCTTCGGCCAGGACTCCGGTCGCGGCGGACCCGTGCCCGTGGCCATCCAGACGTTCGCCGAGACCAAACGCCGGCAGACCGCCGACAGCATGGGCGAACCGGCGCAACGAAAGGGAGGGCTCACGCAATGAGGATCCCGCTGACCCTCCTGCGGCGACCCCCCAAGCCCGCCCAGCCGCTGCGCGACCCCGGCTACTCCGGCGAGCCCGGCGCCATCGGCTCCCGCGGCCCCGCCCGGGCCCCGGCCCACGAGCGGACTGCCGGCGTGCGCGTCGACGAGGCGACCCGGCAGCTGTACCAGGTGCTCTCCCTCGTGCTCGATTACCCGGGCCCGCAGTTGCGTGAGCGGCTGCCGCTGCTCGTGGAGGTCGTGCAGGAGTTGTCGCGCGGCCGGGGCGCTGTGGCCCGCAGCGCCGCTGCCCTGTCGCCGCTGCTGGAGCACCTCGCGGCAACGCCGGCGGAGGAGTTGGAGCGGGCCTACGTCGAGACGTTCGATTTGCGTCGCCGCTGCTGCCTGCACCTGAGCTACTACGGCTATGGGGACACCCGCAAACGCGGGATGGCGCTGCTGGACATCAAGCAGGCCTACCAGGCCAGCGGCGTCGACCTGGAAGACGACGAGCTGCCCGACCACCTGTGTGTGCTGCTGGAGTTCACCGCCACGGTCGACCCTCCGGTGGGCCGGGTGCTGCTGCTCGACCACCGGCCGGGCATCGAGTTGCTGCGGATCTCGCTCGCCGATCGGCACTCGCCGTACCTGGCCGCCGTCGAGGCGCTCACCGGCACCTTTCCCACGATGGTCGGCTCGGATCGTGACGCCGTCGCCGCCCTCATCGCCAACGGCCCGCCCGACGAGGAAGTCGGCATGGAGGCCTACCAGTCCGGTTCCTACGCTGACGAGTCCGTGAGGTCATAGCCGTGAGTGTGTTGCTGTGGGTCATCATCCCGTATATGTGCCTGATCTCGTTCGTCGTCGGGCACTTCTGGCGCTACAAGTACGACAAGTTCGGCTGGACGACGCGCAGCTCGCAGATGTATGAGAGCCGATTGCTGCAGATCGGCTCGCCGCTGTTCCACTTCGGCCTGTTGTTCGTCATCGGCGGTCACGTCATCGGGCTCGTCATCCCCAAATCGTGGACCGAGGCGATCGGCATCAGCCAGGAGGCCTACCACTGGATGGCGGTCGTGGTCGGCGCCATCGCCGGTTTCTGCACGGTCGCCGGCATGATCATCCTCATCTACCGCCGCCGCACGACCGGCCCGGTATTCGCCGCGACGACGGTGAACGACAAGATCATGTACGTCTTCCTCGCCGGCACCATTCTGCTGGGCTTGTCGAACACGATCATCGGCAACGTGCTGGGGCACTACGACTACCGCGAAGGCGTCTCCGTGTGGTGGCGGCAGTTCTTCCTGCTGCACCCCGATCCGTCCCTCATGGCCGACGCACCGCTGACCTTCCAGCTGCACACGCTGTTCGCTTGCCTGCTGTTCGCCATCTGGCCGTTCACCCGCCTGGTGCACGTCTTCAGCGCCCCGCTGCAATATCTGTGGCGCCCGTACGTCGTCTACCGCTCCAAGACCTCCGGCCGGCTCGGCGCCCGGGAGTCTCGTCGCGGCTGGGAGCGCAGCGAACTCACCCGCAAGTAAGCCTCGGCCGCCTCACTACGGACAGCCAGGCTGTGCCCTCACCGCGACTGCCAGGTGAAGATGGCCGACGTCGGGTCGGTGGCGTCTGGGCCGAGGGTCAACCAGTAGAGGGTGCCGGCATCTCCCCAGCGCGATGTTGGGGTGGAGTCGATCTGCAGGATGAGGCGGCGTTGCAGCGAGTCGTGCACAAAGCGGGGGTCGGTCGCATCGTCGTCGCCGACGGCGAAGATGGCGGCCTCGTGCTCAGTCTCGTCTGCAATGGCAATCGGCCATCCACCGATCTGGTGGCTGGGTCGCTGGATCTCGAAGTGTTGCAAGGACAGGTAGAACCGGTCGACCTCTGCCACCTCGGTTTCGTCGTCGGCGAAGAGGTTGGGGCCTGCGGGGGCGTCAGATTCGGGCAGGGTGAGGGCCTGCCGCCCGGTCAAGCGGAGTTCGGGATCGACGCGCACTCCGGTGGCGCCGGGGGTCGGCGCGCAGTCGTGGGGTGGAGCGGTCACACGGATCAGCCTGGCCCCGGCTTGGCTACTTGGATCTTCCGGATCTACGACGGACTCGAAGTCGTCGTAGACGCCATCGAAGAAGAACATGAGAAGTCGCCCTGCTGCGGGCCAGGTCAGGCCGGTGTCTAGCCCGGAGGTGGCTAGGGCCTCCAGGTCGACCTCGCCAACGAATGACAGGGGTCCGTGGCCGGGCCACTGGGGCCATTCGGTGCAAGCGGCGGGGTGCGTGGGAAGCAGCGGTGACCCGCCCAATGTGGCGATGACCGCGTCACCGGGTTGGGCTGGTACCAGATGGACGGCTGGGCGAACGCTGCCCAGCCATTCTCGCGCGACTGCCGCGGGCAGGTGCCGGTGCGCAAGGTCACTCAGGTCGGCCCATCTGTCAGGGTCTATGAGTGTCATGAGTCGTCCCCTTTCGGTGCGGAAGGTTCTTGTCGTTGTCGCGTTCCCGCGGAGAGCATCAAACCGGACCATCGTTCGTCAATGCAGCATGCCCGCTTCGATGAGTGTTCGTCGTAGGTCGAGAATGGTCTCGTCGGTGACTGTTGAATAGTCCTGCACCGCGAGGACGACGCGAGAGTCCCCGGGGGAGAACAAGTCGGAGTGACCGGGACAGTTCTGCGCTGTCACTGACTCCCCAAGATAGGTGACCCATCCGACGGCGTGGACTACCGCCGGCTTTCGTTCCTGTTGTGCTTGCCGCCAGTGGTCCGTCGTCCACGTGACCCAGGAAGGTCCCATCGTGTCAATCAAGGCAGAAACCACTCGCACTGCATTTACCTGCTCATATAGCTCAGCAGCTTCTGCGTACTTCGGCAAGCCGATCACAACTGTGTTAAGTATTCCTTGGTGTTCAGAGTAACTTCCAAGGCTTGCTCCGAATCGAATGCCGGCGTCCTGACGATTCCAGAAGTCAATTCTAAATCCGAGGGGGTCAATAGTGTGATTATTGACGTCGCGCCTCGCCCGGCCTCTGATGAGGAGATTCGCGAGGTGTTCGGTGTCGGTTCGGACGGGTTCTGAAGCAGTGGCCTTGGAGTGGCCAAGAGTGAACCACTGCTCGTACCCTCGATCTATCACAGAGAGCCGCTGCAGGAGGCATTGGAGTCGATGGGCGCAGTCCTGTGCCGATTCCCGACGGCTACCCCAGTAAGCGCCGACATGTGTCGCACTCATTAGCCCCCCTACTTCATCCGGACGTGCTTGAGAGCAATTCGACTGAGTCCTTCACGTTCGAGCAGCTTCTGGAAGGCGGGTATCGCAGCTTCCTCGGCTACGATCCACTCGATTGGCGTACCGTGTGCCACCTGCAACTGATTTCTCGCCTGGCTAACATGATCACTGGCACGATTGTACCAGGCGCGAAATGTTCCATTCTTGACGAAGTTCTGATAGCCCGGTCCTTTGGCTTCGAGGAGGATGTCGTTGCGGTATCCGTCGAATTTTACGCGTTTGACGACGTAGGCGGTGCCTTTGGGGAGGCCGCTGATCTGTTCTTGGTAGGCGGCGGGGGCGGTCTGGCATGTGTTCTGTGACTTTTTGGACTCGGCCGGGCCCGGTGACTTGTGTGGGGCCGGGGGCTTTGGCGTGCTGCGGGGTGTCGAGGTGAAGCGCGGAGCGTGTCGCGATGGTCTAGCGCGGGGCACCCCGCTCGCCAGCGAGGGTCATCTGCGCCATCGGGAGGTCGCGTGGCTGAGCCTACTTATGCTGACTGCCAGGTGAAGGTCGCGGATGTTGGGTTGCTGGCGTCGGTCCCTGGGGCCAGCCAGTAGAGGGTGCCGGCGTCTCCCCAGGGTGACGTCGGGGTCGAGTCGATCTGTATGAGCAGTCGGCGTTGTGTGGCGTCTTGCACGACTGTGGGGTCGTCCCAGTCGAGGCAGCCGGTGGCGAAGACGGCGGCCTCGAGCTCGGGCGGCGTTTGGATGCCGCTTGGCCATCCGCCGATTTGGTGTCGGGGTGGGCGCACGGCCCAGGTCTCAAGGGTTGTGTACAGCTCATCGAGGGTCTGCAGGTCGACGCTGTCGGCCAAGGCTGCTGCACCGGGGGCGTCGGGGTCAGGCAGTGAGAGGCACTGCCTTCCGGTCAAGGCGACTTCGGGGTCGACCCGCACGCGCTTTGGGGCTGCGAGGGGTGTGCAGGCGCTGCGTGGTTCGGGCAGGTGGAGCAGTCGTGCGCCTGCCTGGCTGCGCGGGTCGCTCGGCTCGACGAGTGATTCGAAGTCGTCGTAGGACCCGTCGAAGAAGAACATGAGTAGGCGGCCGCTGCCCGGGAGCGTGAGACCGGTCTGCAGGCCGGACTCGGCCAGTGCCTCGAGGTCGAGCTCGCCCACGAAGCTCAGGGGCCCGCTGCCGCGCCACGTGGGCCACCTGGTGCGAGCGAGAAGACCGTGCCTTGGAAGGTGCGGCGACCCGCCCAGGGTGGCGAGTACCGGCTCACCGGGCCCAGCCGGCACCAGATGCACGACCTGGCGGACGGTATCGAGCCAACGCTGGGCAACTGACGACGGCAGGAGCCGCTGCGCCAGGTCATGCACGTCTTGCCAAGAGCCACGGTCAATGAGCGTCATCCGATCACCTCTCCGCCAGACTGCCGCTGACACATTGCACGAAAGTCACTCGGTCCACCATAGAATGCCAGGATCTATCCGCGCAGCGAGAGCAGAAAAGGCATCGAAGTCCATATCTAAATACCCCTCGTCGTCGTTAAAGAAGATGCCTTCTCTGAAGGCGGCCGCCAGGGTCTCAAGCATCTTCTCCAGGGAGGAGTGCTCGATAGGTTGCTCGGTCTCGTCGAGGCGAAAGTGGCGAATGGGACGGCCTCCCGAAGAGAAGTCAACGAGGTAGAAGTCGCCGCCCCCATCGGCGAAGAGAGGAAGCCATTGGTCGTGCCAGCGAGGGTTGGTTCTGAACGTCTCGAGATTCGCAAGGGCGTCTTGCAGGGGCAGGAGGTAGAAGTTGGGAAAGAGCCACATTTGCCCAAGCGTGAGCCCGGCCGTGCGGGTGCCGTTGCGCCATCCATAGAGCGACTCGACGCTGGAGTCGGTGGGGAGGCCATGCCGCCCGAGACCACGGGACACCGCCTCACGATTCAGGCCTGGCTGAAGTCCGTCTGTGGTCTGAAGTTGGCGTAGTCGGGTCAGGCCGTCCCAAATTTCGACAAGGTGATCCGCAACGGCCATTCACTCCACGCTCCCAAATTCCGACGTCTTTCGGTCCCACCTGATCGCCCCGTCGATCAACTCAATGAGTTACCCCAGAGAGTGCGCCGAGGCCACTGGCGAGCCACATGCTCTCCTAAGATACCCACCCACTGGATTTAAGAGCGGTCAGTCCCTTCGGGAGAAGCTGCCAACCGGGGCCGGTTCCGTTGTGTATCTCGACGCGCGAGACAAGACCTTGGGCCTCAAACTCGAGGAGTACATGAAGGATATGCGGATCAAGGAACACGGACGATCGACGATAGTATGCAAAGTCTAGATTTCTCGTGTCGCTCTTTCCATTGCTAATTCGCACGACGTCGAGGATTACAAGCTCATGCTCTTCCATGCTACTCCCAGATGGATGGGTAATGAAGGCACTTCTCTGGAAATCTGTGAGAATGACCCCATTCGTTTAAGGCGCGGGCGTGGAGAGTGTTTCAGGGATGTTATGCTGCCTCTCCGGCTGGCTGATCTGTAGGCTAGTCCGACTGACGATACAAACCGATTCCCTGAACTCTTGCGTCTGAATCGTAAGTCCTGAATTCCGGCCGGGTGATGCGGCAGTGTCAAGGGGTGGAAGCAACTTCGCTGGTCAGTAGGCGTTCGTAGGCTTCTCGTGGGGTGAGCCAGTTGAGGCATTTTCGGGGGACTTCGTTGAGTTCTTCGGCGATGGCGGTCAGGTAGGGCTGGTGGGTCGGGATGTCGGTGCCGTTGGGCAGGTAGCGGCGGATGCGGCCGTTGGTGTTCTCGTTGGTGCCGCGCTCCCACGGGCAGTGCGGATGCGCGAAATACACGGGCATCTTTGTGGTTTTGGTCAGGTGGGCGTGGCGGGCCATCTCGACACCCTGGTCCCAGGTCAACGACTTGGCGAACATCGCGGGCAGCACGCGGGTGTGGTCCAGGACGGCGTCGACGACCGATTCGCTGCCTCGACCCAGGGGCAGGGCCAGGATCGCGGTGAACCGGGTGGTGCGCTCGACCAGGGTCGCTGCGGCACTCGCGCCGGCGCGACCGATGATGAGGTCACCTTCCCAGTGCCCGGGCACCGCCCGGGCTGCGACCTCTTCGGGCCGTTGGTCGATGCTGACCATCCCCACGATCGGCCCCTGGCGCTGACCTGAGCGTTTACGAGGCCGGCGGCGGGTCCCTCCCGACGGGAGCAGAACCCCGCGCTCGACCAGCTCCCCCTTGGGCAGCGCGTAAATGTAGGAGTAGATCGCTTCGTGGCTCACCGTTAGACCATGCCCGTGCGGGGACCCCGCTGTCGCCTCCAACCCCGGATCGGCGGCCGCCGCACGCAACCGGCCCGCGATCGAGCCCGGAGTGCGACCCCGCGCCAGATCGGCATCCACCCGAGCCCTCAACACAGAACACTGTGCGATCTTCAAAGGGCTGGGGACGATTCCGCCGCCGCTGCGCCGCGCAATCCGCAGACACACTGCGATACCCCTGCGTCCGGGTCGAATTCCGCCGAACCTCCCGCGAGACCACCGACCGATCACGACCGATATGCGCCGCAATCCGCGCCTGAGTCCACCCCCGCTTTGAGCCCCGTAGAGATCTCCACCCGATCCTCCATCGACAACACCCGCCGCACACCCATACACCCCAGCCTCACCGCTCAACGACGCGCAGCCCCAACGCGACACGCCCGTTGCTTCGACGGTATGACGCTGCCG
>NZ_BAHD01000078.1 GCF_000298215.1 Kineosphaera limosa NBRC 100340
GAGCGGGTCGGGTCGCAAGCGCCGCGCCCACCGGGTGAACGGCCAGCCGGTGGCGCCCGCGGCGCGGCGGCGATGGTCGGCGGCGACCGAGGCAAGGACGACCGGGACGCCGGCGCTGTCGGCGAGAGCGTCGATGATCGTGGCGTCGGCCTTGTCGCCGAGTTGCGCCTCGGTGTCGGCCACGTGGCTGCGTAGCTGGGCGGCACCGGCGCGCACGTCACCCAGGAGCCGCAACCGGGTGGCCTCGGCCGCCGCGACGGCTCGGCTCAGCGCGGCGAACAACTGGGCCACACCGGCTCCGGTCGTCGCGGAGCAGGCGAGCACGTCGACCGTGCCCAGCCCGTCGAGCCGCAGCAGCCCACGCAGGTCGGCCAGGCACTCCTGGGCTTGGAGAGGGGTGAGCCGGTCGATCTGGTTGAGCACCACGATCGTCACCTCGGCGTGCTGGACGGCCCGCCGCAGGTAGTCCTCGTGCAGGCGAGCGTCCGCGTACTTCTGCGGGTCGGTGACCCAGACGAAGACGTCGGCCATCGACAGGATGCGGTCGGCCTCGGCGCGATGCGTCACCCGGGTCGAGTCGATGTCGGGCAGGTCGACGAGCACGAGCCCATCGGTGCTGCCAGGGGCCGGCCGGTCGCGCTCGAGCAGGTCATCGAGGGCCGGGCCGCCGCCGAGCGCCACATGGTGGCGGTCGCGGATCCGCAGCCAGTCGAGCAGGTCGTCGGCGCCGCTGGCCCATTCGGCGTCCCACAGGGCGGCGGCGGGGCGGGTCGTCGTCGGTCGCAGGTGGCCCGATCGGGCGACCTCCTGACCCACGAGGGCATTGAAGAGCGTGGACTTGCCGCTGCCGGTGGCGCCGGCGAGCGCCACGACCGTGTGCCGGCCCGACAGCGACAGCCGCTCGGCGGCTCGCTTGAGCACCTTCTCGACGGCGATGACCTCGGTGTCGGGCAGGTGGTCGCCGCCCTCGTCGATGGCCGCGGTCAGTTCGGTGACCGCGGCGCGCAGCACGTCACCGGCCTCGGCGCGGTGCCCCACACGCAGCGGGCGGTTCATCGGCCCGCTCGCAACTGCGTAGCGGCCTCGGTCAGTTCACGCGGCTGGCCGGCGCGGACCCCGGCGGCCTCGATAAGGGCCCGCAACCGGTCGGCCTCCTGGGCGTAGAGCTCCTCGGTGCGGGCCAGCAGTTGCCGGCGGGCTTTCGCGGCCAGGGTGCGCACCGCCTGGTCGCCGAAGATCGCCTCGAGCAGCCGCTGGGCGAGCACCGCCGAACCGCCGGCGATACCGACCTCCGCTCCACCGAGGGTGCCCATGGTGTGGCTGAAGACGACGAGCATGAGCACGACCCCGACGGCGTTGACGCCCATCGAGAGCACCCGGGCCGTCGTCCGCCGGTCCTTGCCCTCGGCGCGCACGAGCTGCAGGATGTCGTCCTGCCATTCGCGCACGAGCCGTTCGGCGCGCTCCCCCAGATCCGGTGAGCTGACCCCGACTCCCGGGATTCCCAGCGGGCCTGTCGACCCGGCCGGTTGATCGCTCACCGAGCGGGTCCCCGCGACACGCGCCGTCGCGCCCGCCTCACTGCCTGCGCCAGCGGTGGCCACGCGACCGCTCTCCTGGCCACCGGCCAGGATCGGCTCGGCCCCCGGTACGGAGCGCCAGCGCCGCGCCACCTCGAGCGCCGCGCCCTCGGCGTGGGCCACGAGCAGTGTGGCGACGCCGGACTGCAGGGCCTGTCCGAGCTGCTCGGCCGGGGCCGGCTGACCGCGCACCGCGGCCACGACCCGGTCGCGCAGCCGCCCGAAGCCGGCCTCCACCTGCTTGAGAAACTCCCCGGTGCCGACGAACTCCTGCCAGCGGGCGAGCACCTCGCCGCGCAGCAATCGGCCGTCGCTCATGCCGGTCGAGACCTCGTCGAGGGCGTTGCCGTAGGCGCTGGTGACGATGGCGCCGAGCTGCTCGGTGGCCTGCACCTGGTCGAAGCTGGCCTCGGCGAGGTCGGCGACGCGGGCGTCGAGGGATTCCAGCGCCCCGGCCAGGGTGCGGCGCACGAGGAGGCTGCGGGCGCGGGCGTCCTCCCCCAGGCGGGTCAGCCAATCGCGCAGCGGGGCGACCTGTGCGGCAGGCAGCATTCCGTCGGGCCCCAGCTGGGACTCGGTGATCGTGAACACCGGTGCGTGGCGCAGGCCCTCGGCGACCAGCATGGCGGCCAGATGCTCGCCGATCTCATCCTCCGCGCCAGGGGGCACCCGGTCGAGAACAACCGCCACCGACGTGCCGCGCTCGACGGACTGGCGCAACAGATCCCACGGCACGGCGTCGGCGTAGCGAGCCGCTGTGGTGACAAAGATCCACAGGTCGGCAGCCGACAGCAGCTGGCGGGCCAGGTCGCGGTTGGCGGAGACCACGGAGTCGATGTCGGGGGCGTCGAGCAGTGCCAGGCCGCTGGGGAGGGCGTCGCTGGTCACGAGCCGGACCGAGCGCGGATCGTCACCTTCGGCGCCGGTGACCCGATTGAGGGTGGGCAGGATGCGCGCCGTGCTGAACCAGTGCGCGTCGGCCGGGTGGTGCACCAGCACGCACGCTCGGGTCGTGGGGCGCAGCACTCCGCTTCGGGAGACAGAGGCGCCGACGACCGAGTTGACCAGCGTCGACTTGCCGGCGCCGGTGGAGCCACCGACGACCGCCAACAGCGGCGCGTCGAGGTCCCGCAGCCGCGGGATGACGTAGTCGTCGAGTTGGTTGAGCAGCTCGACGCGGCCGCGGCGGGCCGGGTCGGCTCCCGGCACCGGGAGCGGAAAGGTCGCCTCGTCGAGACAGTCGCGCAGACCGACGACGGCCCGCAACAGGGCTTGCGCGTCGTTGGACTCGGTCACCGGCCCATCGTCCCCGCTGACCGGGCCGGATGCCAACCAAGCGCGCCGTAGCCAGCGCGGCTATCGGCGGCGGTCGAGTCCGGCGCGGGCGGTGGCGGGCGCGCGGATGTGGCCCACCCCACGCACATCGGTGAGCCGTCACGCTCACACCTGTGGGTCGGTCGTCCGATAGGGAGGGACAGCCAGGACGGCTTCACAGCTCACGGAGGAGAGCATCATGAGCATCACGGTCATCGATCTACCGGCCGAGACGATCGGCGCCCCGCAGCTCGCGGTGGAGTTGCCGCGCCTGTCGGCGCACCCGCAGCCGGGACCCGCAACGATCGACTACGACACCGCGCCGGTAGTGCAGGCCGTGCAGCGGCAGGCCGCCGCCGCATCAGCCGTCGCCCGCCGGTTCACCGGCGAGACCGCCGGCCCCGAGCAGCTGGCTGGACAGCCCGTCGGGCGCCCCGATCGCGAGGTGGACCCGCAAACCTGGCTGTTCGCCGAGCGCGCCCGCTACCGCGAGCAGGGCACCTGCGATCCCTACGCGATGCTCATGCTGCTGCGCGCCGGGATGCTGCCGACCCGCTGACCGAGGCAGCCGCGGCGCTGCGCTGCGCCGCGCGACGCACAGCACACTCTTGTGGGCGATACGCGGCGCTTGCCTGAGCCTGAGTCAGATCGCCAGTCCGCCGACGAGTCGGTCGTCGGTGAGGCGCCGCACGCGGGCGGCGCTGACGCAACGACCGGCGATGAGCAGCACGGCGACGTGCTGCACGACCGGCCACATCTGCTCGAGTTCGGCTCGCCATGCGGTGCCGACGCCGGCCAACCAGCCCCACTCGTCCGCCGCCCCCGCCGCGCGGAGCACGCTCGCGACCTCCAACTGAGCGGCTCCGACGATCGTGGCGTCGCCAGGATGGGCGCACATCGCCTCGGTGAGTCGTCGATCGCTGACTCCCGGCTCGCCGGCCAAGTCGCCATGGCGACGGGCCGTGGCCCACACGCCGGCGTAGGCCACGAAGGGACGCGAGGACTCGGTGACCGTCGGCCACGCCGGACCAACGGCCTCGACTGTCGGCTCGATGAACCCCTCGGTCCAGCCGCGCAAGACTCCCGCCACGCCTCGTCCGGCCGCGTGATAAGCCGCTGTCACCTGTGCATCACTGTGCTGCACCGCTCCCCCGATCTGCTCTTCCCCCGCGCTCGGCCGCGCCTTGACCGACACGCATCTGGGCGGCTCCTGCATCTCCCCTGATCAGGACCGCCGATCGAGAGTCTAACGACCGTCCAACATCACGGTCGCCGTCTTGTCGACAACCCGCGGTCGCCGTTGCCGCGACGGGTCTCCACCGCCGTAGCGCCGCACCGGACCCTCCTGCGGCTCACCTACACTCGTGCCCAGGCCCGCGGGCCACGCCCTCGTAGCTCAGCTGGATAGAGCAAGAGCCTTCTAATCTCTAGGTCGCAGGTTCGAGTCCTGCCGGGGGCGCTCATGTTTGCGCTGGTCAGGTGACCGAAAGACCGTTTGGAGGTGAGTGGGCACCACCACCGTGCGCGCCCATGACGTGTGCCAATGGGCTGCGCGTGACACCCCCTAACCACGGAGACACCGTAGGAACTTCGTCCGGTTCGACAGGCACGACGATGTGGTCGTCCTCGTCGAGCAGGTCGACGGCATGGAGCCATCGCGGAGATGACGGAGGTCGACCGGCGCAACGAACGTACGTAGGACGAGAGCGTCAAAGACCTCCTCGTGTAGTCGTCCGCGACGCGAATGGCTCGCGCGCGCAAGTGCAGAATGGTCTCGGCGCCCCGCAGCGCGATCCGAGAGTGCCTCTTCCTCATCTGTTCCAGGTTTCCTCGACGATGCGGAGCACACGGGCTACATCGCCACCCGCGCCGAGCCAGGCCGGGATCGTCTCGCCGTCCAGGCTGTCGCGCCGAACTGTCATGAGCCGAGCCAGCTCCAATGGAGACATACTCTCTCGCAGTCGGGCGAGCACGGCGTCGAGATGCGGGAGCAACTGATCTTCATACAACTGCCACGTCGGGATCCGGAGACCATCACCGAGATCGAACGCCACCACGACTCCTCGGGTGATCTGGCCACGCAGCTCGGCTGGCTCGACCTCCAAGCGATTCGCCGCCCCGCACAGGGTCAGCGAGTGCGCATGCAGGTAGGCCAGTGCTGCAGCACGACCGCGCGAGAGACTCTCCATAGCGACGTCAGCGGGAAGGTCCGGAGCATCGTGGAGAGCCTCCGCTTCGATGACGGAGAGGCCCGCGGTGGCGTCGGCGGCTGCGATGGACAGACCCAACGGCTCGCCTTCCTTCGCCCAGTTCTTTGCTGTCATGAACGGGTTGTCGGCGTCCGAACTCACCGACTTAGTGTGCACTCCCCACGGTGACAGGGGCTCGCTCCTCAGACAACAACTGGCCGACATCCAGAGCAAGCCGGCTAACCAGGGCACGACCGCTGAGACTCTCCGCGGCGTCGCGGTGCGACTCGCCGATGAGGCCATCAGCATGACGGGAATGCAGGAGCATTGGGCTCGGCTTCTTGCCAACCGAAAGCGCTCGGCGACAAGGCCATCGCGGTGCTCGCCCACCCGCAATGTCAGGTCTTGCGAGAGATTCACGCAGGTCAGACCACTATTGGCGCCGCCTCACCACCCGACCAAGAGCCTTCTACTCTCTAGGTCGCAGGTTCGAGTCCTGCCGGGGGCGCGTTCGACGGCGAACGGGCGGCCGCCTCGCCGGTCGGGCCTTCAGAGTCCCAGGCCGAGGGTCCGGAGGGTGAGGTCGGCCATGGCGCGGTGGCCGGCCGCGTTGGGGTGGACGGGTTCGTCGAGCCACTCCCAGGGCTCGGCGCCATCGAAGTGGTTCAGCCAGTGGCGGTGGTGGTCCACGAGGATCGCGCCGGTCTGCGCCGCAAGGTCACGCACGATGTCGGAGTAGGCGGCCACCTCGGCCGGATCGTTCCACGCTCCCCCGGCGATGGCGTTGGGGGTGTGCAGGGCGAGGGTCACCGGCCGGTCGTCGTCGCCCAGGTCCAGGCCGGAGCGGGCGATCTCGCCGAGGGCGTCGGCGAAGCGGGGCCGACCGGGCGGCCCGTCGAGGCAGTCGTTCATGCCGAGCGCGACGCTGACGACATCGGGGGCGAACCGCCCGATGAGGTGATCGAAGTGGGGCCGCACGCCCTGGGCCGTCCAGCCGGAGACGCCGGTGTTGATGCACACGTCGAGCGGCCGCCCCAGCTCCCACCGGACGCGTTCGGTGACGTGCTCGACCCAACACCGGCTGCCGTGGGTGTGGTGCACCCCTTGGGTGATGCTGTCGCCGGCAAACACCCAGGTCAGCGGCTTCCCCGAAGCTAGTTGCCCGGCAAGGTCTCCCACGATGCGCTCCTTCGTCTCGCCGTTGGAGCACCAGTCTGCCCGGCGGCGCAGGTGCCCATGCTGGCGGTCCGACCGCTGCGGCCTGGCGGGAAATTCAGTCGACGGCTGAGTTGGTGCGCGGGACAATCGGTGCTGCCCGGTGCTGCGACCGGTGCCTGACGAGAGGAGTTGTGACATGTCGACGACTGTCCGCGGCGTGCCTTCGACCCGCCGACCCTCTCGCCTTTGGAGCACCACCGCATATGAACACCGATCGTCATTCCTTCGCTCTTGACCTCAACTCCACGCAGATCGACCCGCGCGTCACCGTCGAGTTTCAGGCCTACGGCGACCTCGCCGCCGACCAACGCTGGTCCACGTGGGCCAGCGTCGAGCCGCTGCAACGGGGCCCGCAGCCGCGGCCCGGCTGGGTAGTCACCAGTCAGGGCGCCATCGACACCGAACTCGGCATCCTCAAGACGGGCAAGGAGGCCGACGTCTTCCTGCTCGAACGGGCCGACCCCCACGACCCGCGGGGCGGGTGCGTGATGGCGGCGAAGCGCTACCGGAGTCCGCAGCAGCGCGCCTTTCACCGCAGCGCCGCCTACACCGAGGGTCGCGGCACTCGTCGATCTCGCGACGCCCGCGCGCTCGACGCCAAGAGCACCTACGGGCGCGCCGTCGCCGCCGGAGCCTGGGCCGCGACGGAGTGGGACATGCTGACTCGCTTCTGGTCCGAGGGGATTCCCGTGCCGTACCCGGTGCAGATCGACGGCATGGAGCTCCTCTTGGAGTTCGTCGGCGACGACCGCACGGCCGCCCCCCGGCTAGCGCAGACCAGACCGGAGCCGGATCTGCTCGAGCACTACTTCGCTCAGGTCGTCGCCGCGATGAGCGGCCTGGCTCGAGCGGGTTTCGCACACGGCGACCTGTCGGCCTACAACCTGCTGGCGCACGGCGAGCGCATCGTCGTCATCGACCTGCCGCAGGCCGTCGACATCGTCGGGAATCCAGCCGGCACCGACTTCCTGCTGCGCGACTGCCGAAACGTGTGCACCTGGTTCCGATCCCGGGGCCTCGACGTCGACGAGCAGGAGTTGTTCGCCAGCCTCATCGCGCAGGCGTGGTGAGGCGAGCTTCATCGCCGATCGCCAGCAGCAACGGCGTGACGCACACCTCAGCGGATATATCGCCCGGAGTTGTTCGGGGCGGGCTCGCCGTTGCCGAACTGTGACCTGGCGGGACTTACGGCCCGCCAGGCGCACAGCCTCCTCGCCGAATCTCGCCCCTGGGAGGCCAGCGTCGTTCCCCTGACAGTGCACGCGCGGCCCACCCCTGAAGGGCCCGACCAAGGAAGGTACGGCAAGGGCGAGAACGGGAGCACCACACTCCGCCGCACGTCGAACCGACGGCGCGGCTCGGGGCGAAGCGCGCTGCGCCGGGGACCGGAATCCCCTAGCCCGACAGGTTTCCTTCCGTAGGCGGTTTCCGGTAGTTCCCTCATGCGCAAGTACCTCGTCGCGGCGATCGCCGCTGCCCTCCTCCTGCCCGCAACCGCCCAGACCGCCGCCGCGAAAACCAACGACAACACCACCCTGCGCGCCTCGAGCGTCGCCGCCAGCACCCCGACCCGGGCGCAGGCGCTGTCCCTGCAGCGGACCGCCGCGTTCAACCTCGCCAACCGGATGGCCGCCCAGGCCCCGACGGCGAACTGGCGGCAGAAGTCCCGCAACGCCGACCTGCTGTCTCAGCGGATGCGCCTGCCGAACATCTCCCACCAGGAGCGGGCGATCGCCATCGGCCGCACCCAACTCGGCACCCGCTACCGCTGGGGTGGCACCACCCCGGCGGGCTTCGACTGCTCGGGCTTCACGCGCTACGCCTTCGGCAAGGCCGGCAAGAACCTGCCCCGCACCGCCGCCCAGCAGAAGCGCGCGGTCCGGGCCGTGAGCACCCCGCGCGTCGGCGACCTCGTGTTCCTCGGCGGGCGTAACCCGCACCACGTGGGCATCTACATGGGCAACAACCGGATGCTGCATTCCCCGCGCAGCGGCAAGTCCGTCGAGGTGGCGCGCATCTGGGCCAAGGCGACGTACGGCCGCGTGGCCTGAAACCCGACCTGAAACGCCCGACCTGAAGCCCGACCACGGCCTCGACCGGCGCACGCCGGATCAGGGCAGCGCCGCGCGGGCCCGCGTCATCGAGTCGAGCAGCATCCGCTCCTGGTAGAGGGCGTCGGCGCCGGCGCTGCCGTGGGCCATCCGCACCCGCAGCATCGCCAGGTCGGTGGCCTCGTCCTGGAAGGCGACCATCGCCTGCAGCGCCCGCCGACCGCCGGCGCGACGCGCCCAGACGCGGGCGTCCTTGCGGGCGCTGGTCGAGGCGAGCATGCGCACCTCGGGGGCGGTGAGCCAGCCGTAGCGCCCGTAAATGCGCAGGGTGCGTTCGATAAGGACGGCCTCGCGGCGCCGCTCCCAGAACACGAACCCGATGGCGCCCAGGAAGATCGGCACCTGCAGCAACAGGTAGGAGCTCCAGAAACCCTCGATGCCGGCGACCGCGGACAGGTTCCACAGCCCGTGCAGGAAGATGGCGAGCAGCAGGCCGCCGATCGGGGCCAGCCAGCGGCCGATGCCGGAGGCTCGGGTGGCGGCGTACCCGATGCCGACGCCGATCCACATGGTGAACAGCGGGTGGGCGAACGGGCTGATGAGGCCGCGGACGACGAACAGCCCGACGAGGCCCTCGGCTCCCATCTCCACGTAGGCGCGCCCCAGGTAGAGGATGTTCTCGGCGAAGGCGAAGCCGGCGGCGCTGATACCGGCGTAGACGATGCCGTCGATGACGCCGTCGAACTCGCGGCGGCGGCGCCACACGACCAGCAACACGACGAGGCCTTTGAGGGTCTCCTCCACCACGGGTGCCACGACGACGGCGGCGACCGACTCGGCATCGCCGACGACATTGGTCAACATGATCAGCGAGCTCGTGTTGAGCACGATCGCGACCGTGGTGGCGATGAGCGCGCCCCACAGGAACGTGAAGATCAGATACCCGGTCGGTTCGGCCTCGAAGCGGTCGAGCCACAAGATGGCGGGCACGACGATGCCCACCGGCACCGCGGCGAACAGCAGCCCGAGCAGCGCGGCCTGTGCCCCGACCTCCAATCCGATGGCCACGGACAGCAGCAGCGCGCCGATGGTGAACAGCACGAGAATCGCGGTGCCGACGAGGAAGCGCCGCAGCAGCGGGCGCGAGGTGATGTTGACGGGGCGTGCCTCGTAGACCCGATCCGCCGGTGCGCTCGTGGGCATGCTCCCCCTCACCTCGATGCTGTCGGCGCGCGTGGTCTTGCCGCGCACCCGGGCCATTATCCCCGGCCAACGTAGAGTGGACCGGTGAGTGCATCGAATGGGCGGGCCTTGACCGATCGGATCGTATGGATCGACTGCGAGATGACAGGGCTGTCCCTGGAACACGATGCGCTCATCGAGGTGGCCGCTCTGGTCACCGACTTCGAACTAAATCAGCTCGGTGACGGGGTCGACGTCGTCATCAAGCCGCCGGCTGGAGCGCTGGAGCAGATGGGCGATTTCGTCCGCCGCATGCACACGACCTCCGGCCTGCTGGTCGAACTCGAGCAGGGCTTGAGCATGGAGCAGGCCCAGGCGTTGGTGCTGGAGTATGTGCGCGAATGGGTGCCGGAGGCGGGCAAGGCGCCGCTGGGTGGCAACACCGTCGGCACGGACCGAATGTTCCTGGCCCGCGACATGCCGGAGCTTGAGGGCTACCTGCACTACCGCAACGTCGACGTCTCCAGCGTCAAGGAGCTGTCGCGGCGCTGGTACCCGCGGGTGTACTTCGCCTCGCCGCCCAAGCACGGTGGGCACCGGGCGCTCGGCGACATCCGCGACAGCATCGCTGAGCTGCGCTACTACCGGGAGGCCGTGTTCGTGCCCCAACCCGGTCCGGACACCGCGCACGCTCGCGTGATCGCCTCCCGGCACGGAGTCCCGGCAGAGGCCTGACGGACGCCGGAACCGGCCGTGTCGTGAGGACCCCCGCGAACCAGGTACGATGGTCGCCGCTGGTCTTCGCGACCGCCCCGATCCTGCATCGGAGCACGCGTCGATCCGGCACTTGGTGGGTGTAGCTCAGCTGGTAGAGCACCTGGTTGTGGTCCAGGTGGCCGCGGGTTCAAGTCCCGTCACTCACCCCAGATGGGTCAGGTTTGAACTTTCGACCAAGGGGCCACCCTTGGTCGAGGTTCCAACCTGGCCCTCTTTCTTTGCTTGGGCGGCCCAGCTCAGGGCGTCGGCCTGCAAGTCCGTGATGCTGAGCCCGTCGTACGGGGTCCGGTAGCCGACGCGCACGTCGTTGTCCTCGTCGATGTAGATCGCCTTGAACAGTGCCTGATTGAGGAGCCGACGGTTTGCGTCGTCGGCGCGGGCGTAGATGTCAGCGGCGTTCGACAGTAACGTCAGCGAGTCATTGAGGTTCGCTCGTGCGTCGGCGTAGTGGCCGTGGTGCGCGTTGATCCGGTACTCGATGGTCTCCAGCGACGCGGTGATTCGGTCCTGCTCCCGCTTGAGAAGGTCGAGTGGAATGGCGCCGGCGTAGTGTGCCTGGAGCAGCTTCTGCTGCTCGCCTTCGAGCTGAGTTCCACGGTTCGCGAGGCCGCCGAGTTCCGCTGCTCCCTCGGACATCATCTCGTCGAACCTGGCATGGAGCATGGCCGAGAGCGCCTGCTTCGTTTCGGGGTCGATCTGGACCCGCGCGTAGAAGCGTTCGACGAGTCGTTCGACCTGCTCGATGAGCATCGCCTGCCGGGTGCAGTCGCCCCTGCCACCATGGCGGCTGGCGCATACGAAGTACGGGTAGATCGTGCCCTGGCTGCTCTTGGCGTTGCACACGATCAGACGCGCGCCGCACTGCCCGCAGAAGACGGTGCCCTTCAGGTAGTGATCGTGCACCTGGGTGGCGTCCGCCGCGGATCGGTGTGTGCCGAGCACGGTCTGCACCTGGTCCCACACCTCGCCCGGGACGATGGCCTCGTGCGCACCCGCGTAGGTCACGCCCTCGTAGCGCACGCTGCCCTTGTAGTACGGGTTCGTCAGCATCCGATGCACCGACGACTTCGCGATGGGTCGGGAGGGCCGTCGAGGTGTCGCGGCGCTGGTCAGCCCGCGCGCCACCAGCTCTTGGTGGAGTTGGCTTGTCGTCCAGTCGCCGGAGGCGAACACCTGGAACGCCCACCGGATCAGTGGGGCTCGTTCCTCGTCGATCTCGACAGTGCGTATCTCCCTTCCGAACTCGTCGCGTACGCCGACGTTGCGGTAGCCGATGGGTGCCTTCGTCACGGTGCCGCCCTGCGCGGCCTTCTGTGACAGGCCCTTGACGACCTCGGTGGCGAGGTTGCGGGAGTAGAACTCGGCAATCGACGACATGATGCCGTGCAGCAGCATCCCCGATGGGGTCTCGTCGATGTTCTCCGTGGCCGACACCAGTGTGACCCCGGCGTCCTTGAGCGCGAGGTGGATGGTCACGTCGTCGGCTCGGTTGCGGGCGAGCCGGTCGACCTTGTGGACGATGCAGTAGTTCGTCTTGTGCTTCGTGACGTACTGGATCATGCGCATCAGCTCGGGTCGGTCGGCCTTGCGCGCGGACTCGCCGGCGTCGACGAACTCCTCGATGATCGTTGCGCCGAGCTGGTCGGCCTTGCGCTGGTTGGCCTCGCGCTGCGCCGGGATCGAGAAGCCCTCGGCCTGACCGCCCTTCTCCGCCTGCTCCTTCGTGGAGACCCGCAGGTACGAGACGGCGAACGATCCGGGGAACGGGGTTGGCGCTACGAGGCTGTCTATCGCGGTGCGGTTCGCGTCGATGATCGTCATGGCTCTTCTCCACAGTCACTGGTCTTGTCGACGCGGACTTGTGTGAGCGGATGTTGATCGTGAGAAGAGCCCGAAGGCTGTAGGACTAGGCCAAGTCGGCCACGTTTACTTTGCCCCGCCGAGGCGAAGCGCTAGGACCACAACATCCGCCATCCGCGACGGATGCCTACATTCTACGACGACGCGCTCGCCCCGGCACGAGGGCGCTTCGGTCGCGTCGCGGCTTCCGAGCGGCACGAGCCTGACTGCTGGAGTCCGAGGCGGATCAGCAGCTCGCAGAGCTTGTCCAGGTCGGGCGGCTCATGGAACTCGGCACGGACCGTCAGCTCGCGCTCGCTCTGCTGGCGCTGCCCGGTCTTCCGCTCATAGCGACGCGCCACCCTCACACCTCGCCGGTCTCCAGATCGACGCCTGCGAAGAAGGCATCCTCTGCCTCCTGCCGTGCCGCCACCGTATCGATCACGAACCGTACGAAGTCCTCGTCGCGATCAGTGATCGGTGAGTCCTCGATGGACGGCGCAGGGTCTTCCCCCGGCCAGCTCGTCTGGCGAGTCGGGCGGTCCCGGTCGAGCCGAGTGCCGCAGGCCGCCACCCAATCGCGGAGACGAGCGCGGGTATCGGCGAAGTCGCGATGCCAGCCGAGCGGTGCCGAGCCGTTCTGCTCCGGGTCGTACGCGCACAGCCAGTGCAGGTGCAGTGCCGACAGCTCCCAGAGGAGTTCGGGGTGCCGATGCCAGTAGGGCGGCACGACACTGGCCGGAAGACCGTAGGTGTGGCGAAGCCAGTCCACCCATCGGTTCAGTTCAAGCAATTCGGCTTCGAGATCGTTGGCGGTCAGCAGGTTCCAGTTCACTGGATGCGGCGGCTCAGGTACGTCGAATCGTGGTGATGCCGGGCCTGCCTCGGGCGGCGCGTCGCCGTGCTCTTGGAAGAACTGATCGCTCATGGTGGCGTCGCTCACATTCCAATGGCGGTCGCGGTGGACGGCGCAGCCTGCTGAGGGGTGGCGAAGGCCGTGGCATCGCGGCCGGAAGCGCGTTCGCTTCGGTCCACCTGGTAGCGGGTTCGGGCCAGGTCGTGACCGATGCGCGTCGCGATGAACTCCTCGCCCTCGTACCGCTGGCCGCCTCGCTCGTAGGAGTAGTCGCGCACCCGTCCGTCGGCGATGATGTTGTCGCCCTTGGCGAGCCGCGCAGCTCCCTGCTCGGCGGCGCCGCGATACGCGATGAGGTCGTGGAAGGTCGTCTCCAACTGCGTGAAGGAGTTGTCGGGCTCCTTGCGGTAGAGCTCTATCCCGACCTTCATGTACAGGCGCGCGTCACCGCGCTCGGTGTAGCTGAGCTGCGGGTCCGAGGCAACGAAACCGGAGATGGACTGGTGGGTGCGAATGGCCATGATGGCGTCCTCCTGGACTCGGGCGACCAGCCGTGCGTGGCCGCTGTGTCAGGCAGGTGCGCTCCCGCGCCCAGGTCCGCGCTCAGGAGACGGGACGGCGAGGAGGGCTTCGAGTTCGTCGCGATCACTGCGGAGCTGTGCGGCGTCGGGCCGGGTCGGCCAGGCGCGGAGGTCGGTGACGATGGGCGGCGCTGAGCGGAGCATCGTTATGCCGGTGCCGAAGGGCAGGGTGCGGATGCGGTCTGGCGGCAGGATCGGGACGCGGCGGATCGAGCGCTGGTTGGAGCGGGTGCCGTGGTCGCCGAGGGTCACGCTGTCGGTGTACTCGTCGCGTTCACCGATGAGCGTGGACAGGTCTTGGAGGTCGCGGCTGTTCGACGCGCCCCCGAGGATGATCTTGACGATGCTGGCGTCCCAGATCGCGCTGGCCTGGTGCTCGCTCCACCGGTCGCGGGCTTGGGCGAGGGACTGCAAGACCGGCATGGTCGTGATCCCGGTGCCGCCGCCTTCGGCCATGAGCGTCGGAAGGGACGGCAGTGGGGCGAGGTTGCCGATCTCGTCGAGTGCGAGCAGCAGTGGCGGGTCGAGCCGGGCTCCGGGTGAGCGGGAGGCGAGTCGTCGGGCGGTTTCGATGAGGTCTTCGACGAACGCTGCTACCAGCGATGCGGAGGCTCCTGCTCCGGCGCCGGTGGCGAGCAGGTACAGGCTGCCTTGTTCGGTGAGGAAGGTTTCGGGGTCGAAGTGTTCGTTCGGGCCTGGTGTGACGGCATCGAGCACGCGAGGGTCGGCCAGGGCGGCGAGGGCGAGGGAGACGCCTTGCCAGATGCTGTCGCGGGTCTTGGGGTCGGCGTCGATCATCGCGGCCAGTGAGTCGTCCCAGCCCATCGCCGCGTTCGGGTGGGAGTTGAGGATCGCGACGGCCTCGGATGCGGCGCTGGGGTCAAGAGTCCACCTGAACAGCTCGGCGGGCGGGCGTCCGTCGAGCGCTGCGGCGTGCAGCAGACTCTGGAGTGCGGTGCGGGTCTTGCCTTCCCAGAACCCGCCGGACTCGACCCCTCCTGCGCTGAGTCCGGTGGCGGCGGCGAGCCCGTTGGCGCGGATCATCGCGGTCAGCGGATCGTCACAGCCGCGAATGGGTGACCAGCGCAGCCCGGCGGGGATGCCTTCGGCGAGGTGTTGGGGGTCGAACACGGCGACTGGCCCGCCCTTGCGGCGTCGGGCGCGGAGGGTCGCGGTGAGGTTGTCGGGCCTCGTGCTGGTGGCGACGACTGCGCCGGGTGCGTCGAGGATCGCGTTGATGACGACGTGCAGGCCTTTGCCGGAGCGGGGTGGGCCGATCAGCAGGATCGAGTCCTCGACCGATGCCCAGACCTTCGTTCCACGGCTGGCACCGAGCAGGTAGCCGACATCCTGCGGTGCTGGCGACGCCAAGGAGGGCCGCAGCGTGGCCGCGCGGTGAAGCAGTGCCTTCGCGGAGGCTGCGGCCTTGACCTCATGGCTGGTCGCGATCCCCGCGAGTCGGTGCGGGTCGGTCTCTGTCTTCCGCGTGTGGCGGCGCAGAACGATCCATACCCATACGATCCCGGCGGCGAGCCCACCCAGAAGCGCGGCGCTGACAAGCCAATAGACGACCGGATTGAGCCCGTCGGCACCGAGCGCGGTCGCCGGATCACCCGGGTCGAACAGCACGCCAAGCCCCGCCGCCGCGCCAGCGTCGGGCTGCGGCGCGCCGGTGAGAAACGCGGCAACACTGCCAGCGGCGCGGAGGACGAGAGCGATCCCGAACACTCCGATCAGGCCAATCAAGGCGGCGTTGGTGAGTTCGTCGCCCATGCCCCCGGCCTGCCGCTGGTTCATGTCAGCCGCCGCACCGCGAGCGTGCCCGAGATGCGCCCGAACAGGATCACCTCGTGCGTGCCGTCGGGCAGGTCGTCGAGGTCGACGAGCGTCCGGGCTTCGCCGGTTCCGGTGGCGTCAGTGTGGGAGACGATCGTCGCGACGGCGACATCCTCGCCGGGCACGAACCCGTGACCTGTGACCTCAGCCAAGCGCGGAACCCGGCGAGCGTGGCGACTCCGACGAGTCTCCGGCACAGGCGTCTCAGACGGGGCCGCTGCGCGTCGGGGCTTGCGGGTGCGGAGGATGTCGGTGAAGACGCTGCCGTCGCTCTCGCGCACTTCGACTCGGACGGCGATGGTGCGGTCTTTGGTGATGGCATCCATGAGCGGTCCGAACGTCGCCCGCGTCCACGCGCTCACGTCCGGGGACGCGAAAAGTGTCCCGTCGACCGTGGCAGTGACGGTGCCGTCTGCGGCGACGGTGACGAGGACGTGCGGCAGCTCGACGGGAGCGGTCGTGTCGTCGTCGTTCGGGGTGGATCGGCGTGGGCTGGTGAGGTTCATCGGTGGCCTCCCGCTGCGCGGCTGCTGGTGTCGAACAGGGCGAGTTCGTCGGGGTGGAGCTGGTGTTGGCAGACGAAGCTCCTGGCCTTGATCCGCCACAGTCCTTGGCCGACGCCGAGGTTCGGCAAGAGCTGCTGCTCGGTACCGGTCAGGCCGAGCGCGGTCGCCGTCGGGCCGAGCTGGTCAGACTCCTGCCGATACACGATCCGGGTCTCCGCGTTCGCGAGTAGCGAGTTCGCCAGAGACCGCATCGCGGAGCCTTGGTCGCCCACGTTGTCGAGGTCGGTGAGCTTGTGGAAGATCAGCATGTTCGCGATCCCGTAGTGCCTGGCGAGTCGCCAGTGCGCGTCCATCCGCCGCAGCAACGCCGGGTGGGACATGAGCCGCCAGGCTTCGTCGTAGATCACCCACCGCTGCCCGCCGTTCGGGTCGAGCAGCGCGGACTCCATCCACGCCGACGAGCACGTCATCAACACCGAGATCAGCATCGAGTTCTCCGTAACACGGGACAGGTCGAGGGAGATCATCGGCAACGACGGATCGAACCTGACCGTGGACGGCCCATCGAACAGCCCGGCCAGGTCACCTGCCACGAGCCGGCGCAGCGCGTGACCGACCAAACGCCCGTCCTCTGCCAGCCTGTCGTCGGCATCCGAGCTGGGGGCAAGGATGCGATCGACGACCATCGGCAGGATCGGCACATCGTTCTCCCGCACCGTCTCGGTCAGGGCGATGTCGATCGCGGTGTGCTCCAACGGCGACAACCCTCGCGCAAGCACGGTCTCGGCGAGCGCGCCGATCAGGTCACGACGCCTGGCCGCGACCGTGTTGGTCCACTGCTCATCCGAAAGACCCGCTGGCCGGTGGCCCTCGTCGAGCGGATTCAGCCGCGTGTTGAGGCCGTGGCCGAGCACGATGGCCCTCCCGCCGACGGCGTTGGCGACCGCGGTGTGCTCGCCCTTCGGGTCGCCGGGAACGTACACGCGCCGCCCGAACGGCAACGACCGCGTATACAGCGACTTCGCGAGGCTCGACTTCCCCGAGCCGACGATCCCTGCCAGCACCACGTTCGGGGCGGTGATGATCCCGCGCGCGTACAACACCCACGGGTCATAGACGAAACTCCCACCCGAGTACAGGTCCTGACCCACGAACACCCCATCGGCACCGAGACCGCCCTCGGCGACGAACGGATACGCCCCCGCCAACGTTGCCGACGTGTCCTGATGCCTGGTCAGATGGAACCGGCCCGGCGTCCGCAACCGCGCAGCGCCCGGCTCGCCTGCCTTCGGCATGTAGATCGTGGCCCGCCGCTCAGCCCGCTCCTGCTCAGCCTTCGCCTTCGCGGCAGCGAGCGCAGCCGTGCGCTGCTCCGCGTGGAGCCGGGCTTCCGCGCGACGGCGCTGCTTGCGGAGCTTTCGCCGTTCCTTCGACGGTGCCACCAGAACAGCGGTATGCAGCCGCCCGCGATCCTGGGTCACAGCCCCAGCCCCCGCGCCTGCTTCACCGCAGCGATCTTCGCCGGCTCAAACCACGACCCCTCCGGCCTCGACGGAACATCCGCCCGCTTCGGAGCGTCCGGCGACGAGTACGACACCAGCAACTCCGGGCCATCCCGCATCGGGGACGGCCCGGTCTGCTCGGCTTCCGGGGCGTCGGTGTCGGGTTCGGTGTAGCGGCGCAGCAGCGAGACGTAGCCGAGGTGCGGGTTGACGACCAGCGCGTAGTCGCCCGAGATCGCCACCTGATCGTGGGTGCCCTCGCCGGGCTCGTCATAGACGTACCCGTTCTCCAGCGCAGCCTGGGTCGTCTCGTCGCCGTAGTCCCACTGCGCGAGGAAGTCCACCGCATCGACATGCCCCAGCTCGCCGAGGATACGCAACGGCCTGTCGGCCTCATCGCCCTGAAGGAACACCACGTTGATCCACCTGGACGGCGCTGCCTCCTCGACGGCGGGCTCCGGGTGCCAGGCGATCCTGCCGGCCGCAATGAAACCCTCGGCGAGCCGGTCGTAAGCCCGGTCGACCAGGTTCGCCGCCTGACGCAACTCCTCCGCAGCAGCCAGCGCGTCCCGCACCCCCGCCTCGTGGCTCCCGTCGTCGTTGAACGCGTGCGCAGCCATGCGCTCGTGAACATCCGCGATCTGATCGAGCACCTGCCGCAGCGACCGCATCCCCGAAGAGAGGTCGCCGATCACCCCGTACATCTGCGCGGGCTCATCGAACGCACGGCTCGCGTGAGCCAAACCCCGCAGCGCCTCGGACGCCTCCGCGGCGTCGGCAGTCGAATCGAAGAACGTGGGCATGGTCGACCTCCTGGCACGTGGTGATGTGTTCACCAACCAGGTGCGCTCGTGCCCCGTAGAATCGGAGTGTTCGCGCCTCGGCGCATGCCCACATCGCGACGAGGAGCAGCGCATTGACCAGTAGGTTCCAGGACCTTTTTCGTGAACTGGCAACGCGGGTCGAGACTGATTACAGTGAAGCTCGGGAACACGCGAGGCAGTCCGATCCACAGCGGGCCGGTCACGAAGGAGAAGCCACTTGGCAGACTCTCATCGATCAGTGGGGACCTGGCCTTCCTGTAGTCACACGGAAATACATCGTGGGGCCAGGTGGTGAGTCAAACGAGGTTGACCTAGTCATCCTGAAGCGCGACTATCCCGCTCACCTCATGAGCCATTCATCAGTGCTCGCAAGCGGCGTTGCAGCAGCGTTCTCGGTGAAGCTCACGCTCAAGCGAACGCACGTACGCGAGGCGATTGAACAGAAGAAGACTCTGGTGCGTGTGGCTGGCGAAGGCGGCAGTCCAAAGCACTTCCTCGCTGGCCACTTTCCCTTTGGATTGCTTAGCCACTCGACGGAGCTGTTTGCGTCGGCTTCGAGCTTCGCAGACTCAATGATTGACCTGTACGAAGAAGTCGCCCACGGACCAACTGACCCAGCGGCAACCGATCCGCGACATGAACTTGACAGCCTCTTGGTGGCGGATGCCGGGTTCTTTAGAACCTTTCGATCAACCCTTTCCCCGATACCTAACTCGGACCAGCCTTGGTCGCCGATGACCTCCTTCAATAGGTACTCCACCGAGAGTCAGTTGCCTGGCATACATATTGCGCATTTCGTGAGTTGGCTCGGTTCGCAGCTCAGCAATGATGACGCCTTCGCGCTCCAGTCATTGGAGCCACTCTTCGAGGGCAATTCGACATCTGGGTATATGACGCATTGGCCCATCTCGATCTACCCAGAACACATCCAGAAAAACATCAACTGCCTACTCAACGATTACGGAATGCCGCTCTCGTACTGAGTCGAATGATCAGACCCTCCGACAGAGCGGGAGCGCGGCGGCGGTGAACGCGGCGGCTTGCTGGCCGACGAGGAGCCGGGTCTCGCAAGATGCTTGGATCGCCGCTTGCTCGATAGCGGCAACGGCGGCGTCGAGTTCCTCCACGGTGGGTGCGGATACAGCGATGAGGCCGGTGTAGCGCAGGATGCCGTGCCCGGCGGTGAGGTCGGCTTCTTGCTGGAGCACGTCGTGGTACTCGGCGGTCTGGGAGGCATCCTCGATCTGGCCGATCTTCGCGCGCTGGGCTTGGTCGGAGATGTGCTCGACCTTCTTCTTGCGGATATCGCGAGCGGCCTGGTCGGAGCGCATCGGGGTGCAGATCAGCGAGAACGAGCGCTGGATGCCGGTGGACAGCAGCATCGGCGACAGGAACCCCGGATACACCAGCGACCGCGGCCACTCACTGACCCAGAGCACCGCGTGGTGAGCGGAATCGGTGCGCAGCCGACCCCAGGTCTCGGTGACTGCGACCGGTCCAGCCGTCGCGAGCGACTGGCCAAGCCGACCGTGACGTTCCAGGGTCGCGGCGATCGCCGGGTCGTAGGCCGAGCGCAGCATGACCGCGATCTGCCCCGGTGTCAGCCATCCCGAGGGTGACAGGTCGGCAGAGCGGAGCGCGGCGACGAGGGTGTTCATCTCTTGCCGCAGCACGGCAGCGGCACCACGTATCCCGCCTCCGGCGGTTCTGATCTGCCGGGCGCTGGCTCTCATGTCCAGCGACAGCGAGAGCGTGGTGGCATGGCGCTCACCAGCGGGACCAGCACGCTCGATCAACTCTGCATAGGTGTCGGCCGCCCACGATCCATCGGGTGTGCCGTGCGTGGCCCACCATTCGGCCAGGCCGGTTCCGGAGTCTGGGAGGGTGCGTTCGAGGACTTGCAGAGTCGCGATACGCCCGGACCGGCAGACCGTAGCGAGAACGCGGCCCCAGGAGGTGACGCGGCGTTCCTGCTCGCCGGGATCGAGGAGCACGAACGCGGGATGCGTAACCTCGCACACCACGGTCAGGGTGGCTCCATGCGGGTCGTGGATCATCCCCGCGCTCGTCTCCGGGTCGGTGTACTCGCGCAACCGCGCCATGTCACCGGGAAGAGCGAGAGTGCCGACGGGGCGCGGCACCACGATCCTGCGCCGGTACAGCAGTTGCCCGGCGGTGGTGCGCCACAACCACCAGCAGGCGATGGGCAGCCATTCCACGATCGGTCGGCCCGCGATGGGAATCCAGGTCAGTGCGGCGGCGAGTACCCAGACCGGGGCGGTGTAGGCCAGGAGCATCCCGCCTCCGGCGTAGAACGCGCCGATGAGGGTGGCTCCGCCGATGGCGAGGGTGATGAGCTGGGTCAGCGACAGGCCGAGGAGGACACCGCGGCGGGTGAGGCGGGAGAACTTCACCGGCACCAGCTCGCCCGCGGTCTGCCGGTCGTTGTTCGTACTGCTCATCGTCTACTCCTTCGGTGGGCGTGGCGCGGGCGGCGGGGGCTGCTTCGGCGGCGGCGACGGGTCGCTGCTCGGCGGGCGCGGCGCGGGGCTCGACGGTGGTGCCGCCGTCGGCGACGTGGGCGGTGGTGATGGTGTTTGTGCGGCGGCGTCGGCAGCGTGCTGGCCCTGGGCTCCCAGGGCCGTCCCGGCCTTGGGCCCCGCCGTGGCGGCACCCTTGGCCACGCTCGCCCCGACCACCACGCCCGCGGCCACGGGGCCGGCTGCGGCTGCTCCGCCTCCGCCGGCTGCGGCACCTCCACCGCCTGCCGCACCCCCGCCGCTCGCGGCCGGAGCCGGTGCCGGGGTATTCGGCGGCGGCGGTGTGCTGCTCCCGCTCCCTCCACCAGAGCTTCCGCCCGCGTTCCCTCCGCCACTGCTGCCGTCGAGAACCTTCTTCGGGTCTCCGCCTTGCGGCTTGGACGGGACTGGGATCGGGCGGTTGAGTGCGCTCTTGGCGTCCTGTTCGGAGCCGATCGCGTGGTACATGTCGAACCCGACGAACGCGATGAACTTGTAGGTCAGGTACGGGGCGAACGCGGCCATCGCCATCAGCACGATCCCCGCGATGGGATCACTGACCGACGCCAGGTCCGCGTCGATGGGTGCGGAGACCTGCGTGATCGCCACGAGGAACATCACGACGAGGACGAGCTTGGAGCAGATCAGGGCGACGACGAACATCGCCCATCTCCCGATCCATCCCCGGCTGGCGTCCCAGGATGCGCCGCTGAACGCGAGCGGAGCGAACACGACCGCTACCAGTAGCAGCGCTTTGCGGACGAGCAGGGAGAGCCACACGATGGCGGCGGCGGTGATGGCGAGGCCGGCCATGAAGATGGTGATGATCGCTCCGACACCGGGGGCGGCGATATTGATGCCGACGAGGCCCGCGGCGAGGAGTGCGATCTTGTCGCCCATCGACTCGGTGGTCTCCCCGGCGGCCTGCACGATCCCGATGCACAGCTGATCGACGACTTCCAGCAGCAGCGCGGTGAGCGTGATGACCACGAACGAGCCGAGGACGGATTTCGCCAGCCCCAGTGCGGCGCGGGTCAGCGCGGTCGGGTCGCGGCGGATCAGCCCGGTGATGAGTTGGAGGCAGAAGAAGATCAGCATCACGAAGACCGCGATGCCGAACAGCAGGTTGTAGACGGCGAGGTAGCCGGGCTTGGTGACATCCACCAGCGTGGTGGTGTCGAACACCGACCAGACCGCCTCGAACAGCCACCCGGCGGCGGCACCCATCGCCTGGGCGAGCCAGTCGAACGGGGCCGCCACCAAGGAAGCGGCACCTTCGCCAACGGCATCGCACACCGACGAGATCACGGGAACGTCGCACACGCCCATCTCGAACTCCAGCACTCTTGACGACGCGCGGGTCAGACCTGCTGGCCGACGTTCCAGAAGAAGTTGATGAGCGTCACCGACGCGCCGCAGATCACCGCTGCACCGCAGGAGACGAGGACGCCGATCTTTCCGCGCGAAGCGAGGTGCGGGTTGCCGCTGTTGGCTCCGAAGCCCCACACGATCGCGGACACGATCAGCGCGAGGACGCTGAGGATCAGGCCGATGGTCATCACCGCGCCGACGATGGTGCGCAGCTGGTTGATCCCCGGCAGACCGTTGGTGTTGGGGTCGATGTTGATGTCCATCGGCACCAGCAGCGGCGCGGACATGACGTTGGCGAGCAGATCGAACACGGTAGGTCTCCTTGGCGACGGGCGGCCCGCCCACGAACTCGCAGACGGGGTACACGCGACAGGTGCGCCAGTCGAACCACCCCGGTTCTGGGCGACAATGGAGAAGACGGTCGTACGCAGACTTGAAGGAGACGCTGTGACGTTTGTGGACCATAAGGCGTACATCGCTGCCGCGCCTGAACAGTTCCGGCCCACCCTGCATCAGCTCCATGCGACCCTGAAGCGCGCACTGCCCGACGCGGCCGAGATCATCGCCTACAACATGCCCGGTTTCAAGATCGGCGACACAGTCGTCGCGAGTTACGCTGCGTTCAGCAAACAGTGCGGCCTCTACCTGCAACCGGAAGCCATCACCGAGCACGCGGCCGAGATCACCGCGGCCGGACTCAAAGCCAGCAAGACCGGCGTCACGTTCACCCTCAAGAAGTGGATCCCCAACGACCTCGTCGAGCGGCTCGCGCGAGCGTCACGCGACGCCGTGATCTAGCGTCTGTACGGTCAGAGTTGTTGGCCGAGGTTGAGGAGCCAGTTCATCCAGGCGACGCCGCCTCCGGCAAGAACGGCTGCGCCGAGGGAGACGAGGACTCCGGTTCGGCCTTTGCCTGCGGTTGCGTAGTTGCCGTGGGCGGTCGCGATGGCCCACACGATCGCGGAGACGATCAGCATGAGCACGGCGACGATGAGGACGAAGGTCAGGAGCGCGCCGACGACGGCGCGGAGGTCTCCGATTCCGCCGAGGCCGTCGAAGTCGGGGAAGACGCCCATCACGCACCTGCTTTCACTGTGACGTGGAGGTGGTCGCTGTGCGATCCCGTGATTGAGGTGGGGTCGTGCATGCCGCCGCCGTTGTAGGGCCGCCAGCCATCAGCGTCGCTGGCGAGGGACCAGATTTGGCCTTGCCAGATGAGGTACTGGACGCCGAGCACGTCGGCGTTGTCTTTCATCCAGTTCGTGACTCGCCAGCCGGCTTCGAGTTGCGCGGTGTTGGGGCGTTGGCCGATCTTGTTGCCGAAGGTGATGTCGCAGGCGCGTCCGAGAGGATGCTCGGACTTCGTGCCGGGACGGGGTGAGTAGCAGCCCCAGCCGGTGTCGGGGAACGCGGCGAGGGTCTGCTGGTAGAGGTGCAGCATCCGGGCGGTGATCTTGCCGTTGCTGGTGGGATCATCGACGAGTCGGTCGGGGTCTCCGTCGACGCCGTCTGGCGCGCCAGGCGTGCTGGCGGTGTTGCAGGCGGCTGGTGATCCACTGGTCGCGGTGGGGAGGTTCGCGGCTCCGTGCTGGTTGAGCCAGGCGGCGGCGTCGATGGCTTCGCCATTGGTGCCGCCGGGGCGGACCTCGAAGTGCAGATGGGCTCCGGTGCTCATGCCCGAGGAGCCGACATCACCGATGTGCTGCCCGGCGCTCACTCGGTCTCCGGCGTGGACATGAATGCCGTGCTGCCACATGTGCGCGTAGGCGGTCGCGACGGTCTGGCCGTCGATGGTGTGCTCGATGACGATGAGCCCGCCGTAGCCCCCGGAGAACTCCGCAACGGTGACCAGACCATCGGCGGCGGCGAGGATCGGGGTACCGTCGGGTGCGGCGAAGTCGGTGCCGGTGTGCAGTTTCTGTTCCCCGGTAATCGGGTGCGTCCGCATCCCGAACGGAGAGGTCTGCACCCAGGTGCCTTCCGGCAATGGGAATACCACCCGCGACGACGCGGACGCTGGACCACCTGCTCCGAGTCCAGGCCCGCTACTACTGGTGAGGGCGGTGAGGATGCTCTCGGCGACGGGTTCGTAGTTGCGGTAGCGGTCGGGGTAGGCGGAGACTTCGACGGCTTGGGCAGCTTCGCCGGGGTCCATCTGCTGCCAGCCGGGGATGTCGAGTAGGCCGCGCGGTGAGGGGTAGTTCGGGCCGGTCGGGCCGCCGAAGAACGCGCGGGCTTGGTAGGTGGGGTCCATGAGTTCGGCGACGGTTCCCCAGCCGGATTGGGGGCGCATCTGGAACAGGCCGAGGCTGTCGTGATCGGAGCCGTTGCCGTCGTTGGGATAGTTCGCCGACTCTGGGTAGGCGCCGGTGTTGGTGAGCATCCGCAGCGTGGACTCTGTGAGCGCGGCCATGAGCGCGACCTTGATCCCGGGCCGTCCCACGTCGCCCTGGCCGTTGCCGATGGCGATGATCGTGGCCGCGTGTGTGAGCTGCTGACGGTTCAGGGTGAAAGTCTCCCCGTTCGCGGTGGTCACGGTGAGCGAGTCCGGGACGGGTCCGAGGTTCACGGTCCCTCCGGGGGCGGCGCAGTGGGCGGCGGCGGGGTTCATCAGCACACCGATGCCGAGCAGTGCTACCGCGGGCGCGAAGAACATCAGCGCGAGGGCCGCGACGGCGAGTTTGCGGAACACGACGGCATCTCTCAGCGCAGCGGGTTGTCGAGCTGCGACAACCGCAACAGGCGGCAGGTCGAATAGGTCGGTGCGCAGACGACGAACACGGTGAACGCCACCTCGTGCTGCGAGGTGACCGGCTGCCCGTTCCAGACGCCTTCACGGTGGCGGGTGCCCTCGATCGTGACCGCGACCGTCCCAGGGGCGAGCTGTCCTGGCTGTGCCTGCTCGACGGCATCGGCCCACGCGCCCGGCACGAATGCCCGGTCGATGGTGAGGTGCTGGCTGGTGGCGTACTGGCGCAGCTCGATCCAGGCGTCCCGGTTCGGCAGGTATGCGGCCACGTCGGAGGCGAGCCCGGCCTGTTCGTCACCGAAGGGGTCTCCGACCGCGAGGATCGCCGAGGTGTAGTCCAGCGGCCACAACCCTGATTCGGTATCCCAGGCGAACAGGGTGGACGCGACACCTTGGGAGAACGTCGCCGGATCGGCGGAACGCGGCACCGCTGGCACTCGCGGAGCTCGGGGCGTGCTCGGCGGCACTGTCGGCGGTTCCGTGGTGGCGGACGGGCCAGGTTTCGGATCGTCGGTGCTCGTGGACGTGGTGCGGGGGCCGGTGAGGAGTCCGTAGATGCCGACGCTGGCCAGGAGCAGCAGGACGATGCCGGCGGCGATGAGGGCGACGAGTCGGCGGCGCTTGGGGTCTGTGGGTGCAGGGCTCATGCCGAGCAGGTGCGCACCCGCTGCCCGTGCCGGTGGTCAGAGGGCGCGCAGGCGTGGCCGCATAGCTGTGTCTTCTCGGGCGGCGTGGAGGGTCTCGGCGAAGTGGGTGGTGCCTTCGACGGTGGCGAGGAAGTTGTCGAACTGTTCGTCTGTCAGCTCGGTGGCGAGGGTGTCGGCGTCGTAGTGGGTCCACCAGTTGGCCAGTTCGCCCCAGGTCTGGACGAACGCGCGCAGCGGGTAGCGCACCGGCTGCCCATCGTCAGAAACGACGGGCAGAGGGCGTGGTGTGGTGCGCTTGCCTTTCTTGAGTGACTTCGCGTGGGCGACGGCTGCTTCGGCGCGGGCGTGCAGCTCGGCCTCGCGCCGTTCTCGCGTCACCGCGTCGGCGTCGCGGATCGCTTGGTAGATCGGGTGGACGGCCTCTCCGGCCTCGATCCGTTCCAGCCCGGCTGTGGCTTCGGCACGAAGGGTCTCGGGTTGCGCGGTGTCGTTGGCGAGCTGTTGTAGGTAGTTGATCTTCTCCAGCGTGGTGTGCGAGGCCCCGCCGGGGATCATCGCCGCTGCCTGCGCGCGTGCCTCGCCGAGCGTGCCTGACGGTCCCGCAAAATATGCGGGACCGTCGTTTCCTGGCTGGTTCTCGCTGCTGAACTGGGTTGCGGCTTTGCGGCGGGCGGCGTCTTCGGCCATGACCTGCTTGATCTCGCGGTAGAGACCGGCGGCTTCGAGCTGGGTGTAGGGCTTGTGGAGCATGTTGTCGTCCTGCTCGGCGAGGAGCTGCCCGAGCCGGTCCGAGAGGCCGCTTCGCACCCACACGTTGACCGTGCGCCAGCCGAGCCGTTTGATTGCGGCGAGGCGGCGTGCGCCGCAGACGAGTACACCGTCGATGGTGATGGTCAGCGGTTGCAGGAGGCCGTCGCGTTCGATGGAAGCGGCAAGGGCGTCGATGTCGCCCAGGTCGGCGCGGTGCCGTGTGCCGACGATCAGGGAATCGACGGCGCGGTCGAGCTGGATGCTCCCGGTCTGCGGTTCGGTCACGACGGTTCACCGCCTCGACCGTTCGGTGCGGCCAGTGCGAGGGCGAGGATCAGGTCGTCGTCGCGCAGCAGTAGATCGAGGGTCTCGCCGAGCAGCAGCCGCAGCAGGACACCGCGCCCGGTCGTGGTGGCCGCGTAGGCGGGGTGCGGGTTCCCGAGCAGCGCTTTGAGGAGGGCGGTCCAGGAGTGGCGCGGCAGGTCGAGCAGTGCCCGGGCGTGGCGGTCGCGGCGGAGTGCTTCGTAGGCGGACTGGCGAGTGCCGGCCTTCATCAACGCGCCACAGACGTGCTCTACCGAGGCGCGGGCGGTGTCGGCGGGCCAGTCGAGCAGGCACAAGATCGCGATGGCATCCTCGGCGGCTGATCCGGCGGACATGCACGCCTGCGCCGACCCGAGACTCTCGCGGGGCTCGGTGTCGATGTCGGAGGGGTGGGTGTCGGTGGTGTGGAACGCGGGATGGTAGTCGGCCAGCGCGGTGTCGCGGTCGGAGAATCGTTCGGGGTCGTGGAACGCGGAGACGTGCGCGCGGCGGGCCTGGTGCACCGAGCAGAGCAGGCCCTGGGCGCGTTCCTCGTAGACGCAGGTAATCCGCACCGCGTGGGTGATGATCGCCCACGGGTCGTTGGCCTCGCGGGTCGAGCGGTACTGCATCGCATCGAACGCCGCCGCGACGGCCTCCCAGGTGTCGAGCTTGTGCTTGCGGGCCAGGGCTCGGTACTTGTCGGCGGCGAACTCCATCAGGTCGCGGGCCACCGGGTCGTGAACCCAGGCATCCTCACCGCCCTCATAGAGCCGGATCAGCAGGGCGCGTAGCCCTTCGCTGGTCGTGAAGTCCTCAGCCGGTTCTGGAAAGCCGGTGGTGGTTGTGGTCATCGTGTCGGCACCTCCTGGCAGGAAGGTGCGCACTCGCTCCCACGAGCGCGTCCTCCTGCCGTCGGGGCCATGACCTGTCACCACACTCAGCTCATCGAGACCCCGGACCGGGAAACCTGCCGGGCAGTCGGGGCGGTGCTGCGCCCGAACGCCGAGATCGGCGGCAACCGCCCTGCCCGATCCCCGAGGCGACGGACACCGGCACCGATCGGGGTACGGGTGCGGCGGGCCAGCTCGGCCTGGAAGTCCAGACCACGCCCGGCGGCGTGTGCGGAGTGACGGGCGATCAGGTCGGTCGGGCGCACCCACTCCACGCCCCGACTGCGCACGATCGCGTGCTGCTTGTCCTCCCGTGCGACCTGCGCAGCCCGCACCGCCTCCGGCACGGTCGTCGCTTCGACAGGCTCGGGGCGCTCGCGCGGTTCGTCGGGCACCGAGCGTGCCGGATCGGGCACGCGCGTGTCGTGGCGCTGCTGGGGGTTGTCGGTGGTGTTCATGGGGTCGTCTCCTCCCGCTCGTCGGCGGTGTCGGTGGTGTCGGTCAGGTGCGCGACGGCGAACCAGCGGCCCACTGTGGAGGGATGCACGCCCAGCTCGCGGGCGATCCGCTTGTTCGACCAGCCCGCCTCCCGCAGCGCCCGCCCCCGAGCCCGCCGATCCACCACTGCCGCAGTGTCGTTGCCGTGTGCGCTCAGGTCCGGGTCGCCCGATGGCAGCGCGGGCATGGCCTCGCCTGCGACCGCCTGGAACGCAGCGACAGGCGAAGCCTTCGCGTTGGCTTCCGGGGTGCGGGTGAGGATGACGGTGAGATGGGTGATCGCGAGCAGCACGACCGGCGGGACGGCGGCGACGGAGGCGGCGAGGAGGCGTGGCACATCGGCATCAGCCGCGACAACGGCATGGATCGCGTTCGCCGTCACCGAGACAAGAGCGCCGCCGACCAGCAGCGCCCACGGATACCAGGCCGAACGCTGACCCGCGAGCGCGACGACGGCGACAGTAGCGACGACGATGATGCCGTCCACGATCAGCGGCCAGGCCCACGCCTGCCCGGCCCCGATCCCAGAACGCGCGGCAAGATCGGCCAGTGACGTGAAAGACAGCCAGAACGCGCCAGCGGCGATGAACACCGTCCCAGCGACGGCCGTCATCGCGGCCCAGCGTCGCGCCTCGATCCCACGCATCACAACGCCCACCTCGCCGACGCGACGGACGGTGGACCCTCAGAGCGGCTGCACCACCGACCCTCGTCCCGAGCCTGGCCGTGTGGCTGGGCTTCGGACGGCGGCTGGGTGGCTCGGTAGGCGGAGCGCACCGTCGTGGCGATCTCGCGATCGCTCAGGCCCGCCGACTGCGCCGCAGCACCCAGGGCATCGAGCGCGTCACCTGGTGAGGTGCCATTCTCGGCGAGGCGGCAAGCGGCCCAGAACAGGCTCCGGTTACGCTCGCCCTCACCGCGCCCGGAGACCCACGCGGCGAGCCGCTCAGCATCCACGGCCACCTCGCCGCCGCTGGGACGTGCGGGGGCGGCGGGGCGTGGGTCGAGAAGGTCCCGCAGCCGGGCCGCGTCCACCGGGCCGACCGAGAGCGCCGCGATGTCGGCGACCCGGTAGCGCTTCGTCCTGCCGTCGATGGTCCGTTGGGAGGGCGGGGCGATGATGTAGCCGCAGTCGCCCCGGAAATCGACCCCGGCAGCGGCGGCCTGCCACGACCGCTGCTCCCTGCCCGGCGTGGCCGGGAAGTAGGCATGCATACCGCCGGTGGGTGTGCGCACCAGCAGACCCGCTCCGCTGACGAGCCCCGCGTCGGCGGCGCGCTTCCACGCGACGCGGCCATCGGTCGGGCCGTGGACATCGACGTCCACAACGACGACACCAGATGCTCCGCCGGTCGGGATGCCGATGTTCGCGTTCGGCGTGCGCGACCACCACGCCGCGACCTGCGCGGCGTCGCTGCTCGCGTCGAGGAACCCGCGCCGGGTCAGCGGACGCTTCCCCTCTACCTGGCACGGGAACACGGGCACGCCCGCCGAAGCGAGGCTGCGCGCCGCCACCGCCAGGCTCGGTGAGCCATCCGCGCGAATCAGCGCCGCAAGGACATCGAATGGATCGGGCATCACAGCCCCCGCCCCGCCAGCACCGGCACACCCGACGCACGCTCCCGCTCCACCGACGGCGCAGGAGAAGCCGCCGGCTTCACGGCGGCCGAGGCACGCGCGGGGGTGTCGCGTTCGATGCCGGGCGGGGTGCCGTCACCGACCTGGAGCGTGTCGAGCTGGTCGAGGATCGCCAGCGCGGTCTTGCGGACTCGTTCACCGGTGGCCTGCACCACCTGGGCGGCCTCCTGGCCGTCCACGCGGGCGGCCCAGGTCGAGACGTACGGGATCGTGTACCCGGTGGTGTCCATGCCGTGCGCGGCACCGATCATCAGCGCGACGCTCTCGGCTTCGACCTCGCGGATACCGCGATGCTGCCGGACTTCCGGGACCGTACCCGCTTTGGTAGACACGGGGGTTGGCTGCCTGGCCTTCAGGAGTACACCAGATGGGCTCTACACGTCGGCGGTTCACCGATGAGTACAAAGCAGAAGCGGTAGGATTCGTCATCGAGGGCAATCGCTCGATCGCTGAGGTCGCTCGCAATATCGGCGTCCACGAAATGACGTTAGGGAAATGGGTGAAGAAGGAAAGAGACGCCCGGGCCGCCGCGGTCCCGGCCGACGCGCCATTGATCGAATCGGAGCGATCCGAGT
>NZ_BAHD01000077.1 GCF_000298215.1 Kineosphaera limosa NBRC 100340
GGGCGCCCGACGGGTCGGCTGACGGCGGCCGATGAGGCGGGCCACGAGCAGCACGACGAGCGCGGCGACCAGCACCGCCACCAGCTCCGCCATCGCTCTCCCGTCCCTGGGCCGTCGACGCTCGCGGCCGGAGGCACCCGCCGACGCCGCCGGCAGTGGCCCTCTCCAGCACATCGGCACGCGCGCCGCATCCGTGAGGCTGCCCTCGCGGCCGGGGCTCCCGCCCTTGCGCCGTCGACGGGCGCGCTCCCTGCCGTGGGTGGCGGTTGCGACCGCGACCGTGGGCAGCGACGGCGACCGTCGGCGGAGGGGAGCGGCGGAGGGCAGCGGTCGCTAGGCGCTGGCCAGCTGCTGGCTGATGTCGTGGGCGGTCGCCACCACCTGCGCAGAGAGTTCGGTCAGGTCGCGCTGGCCGAGGAAGCAGACGGCGATGGCGGCCGGCGTCCGGTAGCCGGCCAAGGGGGCGGCGACGCAGGAGGCCCCATCGATGACCTCTCCATGTGAGCTGGCCCAGCCGTGGGTGCGCGCCCGCCGCACTTGGGCGTGGTCGTGCGGCGAGGGCGCGTCGAAGGAGCGCAGGGCATGGCCCGGTGCGCCGACGTCGAGGTCGTGGCGCGAGCCGAGGCAGTGCGACAGCGGCACCAACGGCTCGCTCGGTTCGACGACCAGCACCGTTGCAGCCTGCCCGCCCTCGCGGATCACGAGCAACGCCGCGAGGCCCGTGGCGTCGGCCAACCGCTGCAGCGCCGGCGCGGAGAGGGTGGTCAGGTCGTGGGAGACGTGGGTGGCCAGCGAGAGCAGCCCGGTCGCGGGGCCGAACCGGTCGGTGGTGTCGCGGGCGATGAGCCGGTGATCCTCCAGCGTGCGCACCAGCCGGTACACGATGGATCGATGCAGGCCGGCGCGCTCGGCCAACTCGGAGACGGTCAACGGTGTCCGCGCAGAGCTGACGATTTCCAGCACGGACAGTCCCCGATCGAGCGTCTGCGAACGTGTCGATGAAACAGGCACGGAGTTCCCCTTGGTATTCGCTTAGCGCAAGCCTAGGAGTCAAGAGCGTGGGCGAATACGGACCTCCGGCCTACGTTTCGTCCCCGAGAATCGAGTCACCTGTTCCCGGAAGCGGGCCTGTCGGACGCCGGAAGAGGGGCCGAACCTCTCAGACGTAGGCGGCGTACGCGGGCAGGTCGAGCACCCCGTTGCCGGAAAGGCCGATGAGCACCACCTGGCCGTCGGATTCGGCCGACCGCGCGTACTCCACCGCTCCGGCGACCGCATGGGTCGACTCCGGGGCCGGGATGATGCCCTCGGCCCGGGCGAAGATCACGCCGGCGGCGAAGGCCTCGTCCTGGCCGACGGCCTGTCCGCTCATCAGGCCCAACTCGACCGCGTGCGAGACCATCGGCGCCATGCCGTGGTAGCGCAGGCCACCGGCGTGCAGGGGCGGCGGCACGAAGTTCTTGCCGAGCGTGTGCATCTTCAGCAGCGGGGTCAGCCCCGCGACATCGCCGTGGTCGTAGCGGTACTCGCCCTGTGTGATCGACGGGCAGGCCGCCGGCTCGCAGGCCACCACCCTGGTGGTGGTGCCCTCGCGCAGGTTCCGCCCGATGAGCGGGAAGGTCAGCCCGGCCAGGTTGGACCCACCGCCGGCGCAGCCGAACGCGACATCCGCCTGCCGCTCCCCGGCTTCGGCGAGCTGGACGAGCACCTCCTGACCGATGACGCTCTGGTGCAGCATCACGTGGTTGAGCACGCTGCCCAGGGCGTAGTGGGCCTGCTCGTCCTTCGCGGCGGCCTCGACGGCCTCCGAGATCGCCATGCCCAGGGAGCCGGTGGTGTCGGGGTCGGCGGCCAGCATCGCCCGTCCGGCGTCGGTCAGCTCGGAGGGGGAGGAGTGGCACACGCTGCCGTACGTCTCCATCTGGAAGCGCCGGTACGGCTTGGCGTCGTAGGAGGCGCGCACCTGCCACACCTCGCACGTCATGCCCATGAGGGAGCAGGCCAGCGCCAGCGACGCGCCCCACTGGCCCGCGCCCGTCTCGGTGGTCAACCGGGTGATGCCCTCGGCCGCGTTGTAGTAGGCCTGCGCCACAGCCGTGTTCGGCTTGTGTGAGCCGGCCGGCGAAACGCCCTCGTACTTGTAGTAGATGCGTGCCTTTGTGCCAAGTGCTCGCTCCAAGCGCAGCGCCCGCACCAGCGGAGAGGGTCGCCACAGCGCATAGATCTCGCGGACGGCCTCGGGGATCTCGACGTACCGCTCCGTGCTCACCTCCTGCAGGATGAGCGCCATCGGAAACAACGGCGCCAGATCCTGCGGCCCCAGCGGCTCGCGCGTGCCCGGGTGGAGCGCCGGCGGCACCGGCTCGGGAAAGTCGGCATTGAGGTTGTACCAGTGTGTTGGCACAGTCGAGGGGATGTCGGCGCCCATCGGCTCGGGGGCAGGGCCGGTCGACCCGGTGGCGGAGGTGTTGACGTCGTTGTTCACAGGCACTCCCTTTCGTTCGCCGCGATCGTATCGAGCGCAAGCCGTACCCCGCGCACACACGCGGTAGACAAGGGCTATGACTCTTCCGCCACAATTGGCCGAGCTCACGCAGGGCCTGGATGTGCGCTCGGCGAGCCGGGTGCACGGCGGCGACATCGCGGTCGCCTACCGACTCGACACCCCCGACGGCCCGCTGTTCGCCAAAACCCACCCGTCGCCGACGAACGACCTCTTCGCTCGCGAGGCGGCGGGCCTGCGGGCGCTGCGCCGACACGTGCCCGGCACGCTGCGGGTGCCGCAGGTGCTGCGCGAGTCACGCAACGGGTTGGTGCTGGAGTGGATCGAGGAGGGCGGTCGGCGCACCGGCGCCACCGAGGCCGAGTTGGGGAGCGGGCTGGCAGCCTTGCACCGCACCACCAACGACACCTTCGGCGGCCTGGCCGGCGACGCCTCCGGCTACCTCGGTTCGGTCCCCGTCGACCTCACCCCCTCGACCGACTGGCCGGACTTCTACGTGCAGCGTCGGGTCGCGCCACTGGTCGAGCGGGCCATCGCCGAGGGCAGTCTCGACCCGGCTGCCCGCGGGCTGCTGGATCGGCTGGCGCCGCGGGCCGCCCAGCTGTGCGGCCCCGAGACGACGCCCGCCCTGGTGCACGGAGACCTGTGGGGTGGCAACCGATTCGTCGACCGAGACGGCACCAACTGGCTCATCGATCCCGCGTGCCATTGGGCAGTGCGCGAGGTCGACCTGGCGATGATGCAGCTCTTCGGCGGCTTCGGCCCCGAGTGCTACACCGCCTACGACCAGGCCTTTGCTCTGGCCGACGGCTGGCGCGAGCGGGTGCCCTGGTACCAGCTGACCCCGCTGCTCGTGCACGCCATCCTCTTCGGCGGCGGCTACGGCGACGCGGCCCTACGGGCGATGCAGCGCTACGCCTGAGCGCGCCTCATCCTCCGATGCACCGCCCCGCTGTCACAGATCCATGTCGAGGTAGCCCGTGAGGTCGAGAGTCGAGCGTCGGCCGAGGTCGGCGCCGTTGGCGGCGAGCCACGCGTCGGCCTGAGCCCAGCCGAGGTCGTGCAGGCGCTCCAGCAGCGGCAACGTGGAGTCGGTCTTGGTGCCGGCACCGAGCGCGGCCAGTTCGTCGCCGCCGTCGATGCGGTGCAGACGCAGGTTCTGCACGCGATCCAGAAGGTCGGCGGGGGAGGTCGCCAGCGAGCCCAGCGGCCGCATCGTCGACCCGGTCAAAGCGGCCGCGGTGTCGGTGTCGAGTTCGCCCAGGCGCTGCAGGAGGGCCAGCGCACGCAGGTCCTTGAGCAGCGTGGCGTTGAACGTGATCTCGTTCATCCGGTCGAGGATGTCCTGTGCCGTTCGCGGGTCCTGCGCACGTTCGATCGGGTTGATCTGCACGACGAGCACGTCGTCGGCGTCGGTGTGGGCGACGAGCGGCAGCAGCGCCGGATTGCCGGCGTAGCCGCCGTCCCAGTACGTCTCCCCATCGATCTGCACCCCCTGAAAGAGGGTGGGCAGGCAGGCGGAGGCCAGCACCACGTCGACGCTGAGGTCTGGGCAGCTGAACAGCCGCAGCCGCCCGTTGCGCACCGAGGTCGTCGCGATGAACAGGCGGGCTTTGGAGCAGCGGCGCACGGCGTCGAAGTCGATGTTCTGCTCGAGGATGCGCCGCAGCGGATGCAGCCCCCACGGGTTGGAGTCGTACGGCGAGAACGCCTGCGTCCAGGCGGCCGCCCACATGCGGGTCGCCTGGCTCTGCCACTGGCCCAACGGTCCGGCGGCATCGAGGATGGCGCGTTGCCACTCCTGCGCCGCCCGCGCCCAAGGCTCCAACGGGGTGCCGGCGACGGCGGCCTGCGCCGGCTCGCTGACCCACGACCCGAGGCGACCCACGCCCTCCCACACGCGGCGCAGCGACTGTTGAGCGCCTCGGCGCCCACCGTCGGTGAGCCCGGCAGCGACGGCGACGGCGTTGACGGCACCCGCGCTCGTGCCGCTGATGCCGTCGAACTCGATGCGCTCTTCGTCCAGCAGGCGGTCGAGCACACCCCACGTGAACGCCCCGTGCGAGCCGCCCCCCTGCAGGGCCAGATCGAGCTTCAGCGGGCCGGAGGCGGAGGTGCGGGGTCGGCGGGCCACGGTGGTCCCTTCGTCGAGGAGCGAGTCTCTCTCAGCCTACGAAGGACTCGGCGTGCGACAGGCAGGGCAGTGGGGCCCAGGAACCCGGGCCGGCCAGCGGTCAGCGGTCAGGAAGTGACGGCGGAGACGAGGATCTCGGGGCGCTTGCGGCGCAGGGTGGCGGCGGCGTTGCGGGCGGCGTCCGGGGTCGGGTGCCAGCTCCACACGCTCGCGTGCTCGCTCATCTCGCTGAGCGCCACGACCGCGCCGCGGTAGACGCGGGCCGAGGTGCGGCTGTCGAGGACGTGCCCGGCGCCGTCGATCACCGTGTATCGGTAACCGTCGTCGACGCGACTGGCGCACATGCTGTACATGAAAGTTCCCCCAAAACGGTGTTACAGAATTTTCCCCACCGGTGACTCTAGCCCTGCCGCCCCACCCACCGCGACCCTGACGCCCCGGAAGAGTGTGCCATCCCGGCGAGGCAACGCAGTCAGGTCGTGCGCCCCCGCCGCATCCCCGTCTCCAGCCGCGCGACGTGCAGCGATAGATAGACGACCTCCTCCTCGGAGACGGGATGGCCCAGCCTCAGTTCGAGGAGCGCCCGAATCCGTTGCGCCAGTGTGTAGGCCGCCGGACTGCCCGCGCGCACGGCCGCCCCGACCGGCCCCTCGTCCCCGTCGAGCTGGGCACCGGAGCGGGCTCGGGCGAAGAAGTAGCGCAAGTGCGCGGCGAACCGAGCAGCATCGATCGAGGCGGGATCGAACGCCGGCCCGTAGGAGTCCGCGAGCAGCGCGAAGACCTGGCGGATGAGTCCCGACTGCTCGTAGGTCGCCGCCATCGTCGGGCTGCCGGTCACGGCGTGGAACAGGTGCATCGTCAGCGCCACCGCCTCTCCCGCGGGCAGCGGCACGTCGAGGTGCTCGTTGAGCTCACCCAGCATTCGTTCGGCGACGGCGAGCTCCTGCGGGTGCAGGTGCGCGACCTCGGCGCGCAACGGGTAATCCATGATTTCCCCGCGGCGCACCCGCTCGACCGCCTGGTGAATGTGGTCGGCGAGTGCGACGAGGGTCAGCGGCGGCAGTCGGGAGCCGAGGTCGGCGACGGCGCGCGCGAAGAGGGTCTCCACGAGCCGCAGCCGCTCGGGCGGGATGTCGGCGATGATCTGCGCGACCGACGCCGGATTGTCGGCCGGCACGAACCGCCGTGCGATCGTCTCCTGGGACACGGGGGAGCCGGGGCGCTTCTGGAAGCCGACGCCCCGGCCGGTGAGCACGACCTCGCGGCCGAGTTCGTCGCGGGCGAGCACGACGTTGTTGTTGAAGACCCGCAGGATCTTCACCCCGCACCCCCTCGTCGCTCGTCGGTCCAGTCTCGCTCCCTCAGTCGTCGAGCGTCGCGCCATTGCTGGCGATGACTCCCTGGTAGTACCCGAACGACTTCTTGCGGTAACGCGCCAGCGTGCCGGAGCCGGAGTCGTCGCGGTCGACGTAGATGAAGCCGTAGCGCTTGCTCAGCTGGGCCGTCGAGGCGCTGACGACGTCGATGGGGCCCCACCACGTGTAGCCGAGAAGGTTCACCCCGTCGTCGATGGCCTCGCGTACCTGCAACAGGTGGTCGCGCAGGTAGTCGATGCGGTAGTCGTCGTGCACGGTCTTGCCGCCCGGCGCGCCGGGGTCGTCGACGAGTTGGTCCTTGGCGCCCAGCCCGTTCTCGACGATGAACAGCGGCTTGTTCCACCGGTCCCAGTAGTCGCCGAGCACCTTGCGCAGGCCGATCGGGTCAATCTGCCAGCCCCATTCGGATGCGGGCAGGGTCGGGTTCGGGACGCCGCCCATGATGTTGCCCTCGCCCTTGATCTGCTTGGCCGGGTCAGCGCTCTGGCAGACACTCATGTAGTAGCTGAACGACACAAAGTCGACGGTGTGCGTCAAGGTCTCGCGGTCGGCGTCGGTGATCTCCAGATCCACCCCCTCCTCCCGCAGCGTGCGCAGAAAGTAGCCGGGGTACTCCCCGCGGCAGTGCACGTCGCCGAAGGCGTAGTTGGAGCGCTCGAACGTCTGCACCTTGAGCACATCGGCGGGGTCCGGGGTCAGCGGGTACGCCGGCATCGCGATGACCATGCAGCCTACCTTGAGCTCCGGATCCATCTCGTGGGCGATCCTGGTGACCGACGCCGAGGCGACGAGCTCGTGGTGGATCGCCTGGTACAGATCCTTGGCCGACAGCTCGTCCTTCGGGGTCCAGATGCCGCCGGCCATGAGCGGCGCGTGCAGCACGGCATTGATCTCGTTGAACGTCAGCCAGTACTTGACCCGCGAGCCGTAGCGCTCGAAGAGCACCCGGGCGTACCGTTCGTAGAAGCCGATCATTGCCCGGTCGACCCACCCGTCGTAGGTCTTGGCCAGGTGCAGCGGCGTCTCGTAGTGGCTGATCGTCACCAGCGGCGTGATGCCGTGCTTCTCCAACTCGTCGAGCACCCGATCGTAGAAGGCCAGGCCCTCTTCGTTCGGGGTCTCCTCGTCGCCCTTGGGGAAGATGCGGCTCCACGCGATGGAGAAGCGGTAGACCGAGAAGCCGAGTTCGGCGAAGAGCGCGATGTCCTCGACGTACCGGTGGTAGAAGTCGATCGCGTCGTGCTTGAGGTTCAGCGGACCGTCGGTCGGTTCCGACACGGGCGGGCCGACGATGCCCTGGGGCATAACGTCCTGGATGGAGGCTCGTTTCCCGCCGTCGAGGTAGCCGCCCTCGACCTGGTTGGCGGCGGTCGCGCCGCCCCACAGAAAGCCCTCGGGGAAGGTGCGCGTGGTGGCCGGCGTGGTGGTCCGCGTGGTGGTCATGGTGCTCCTCACTTCGTGACGATGATGGCGGTCTGGCCGTGCTCGAGGTGCTCGCCGGTGACGGCGCTGACCTCGCGGTGCTTGGCGGTGTTGGTGATGAGAACGACGGTCGTCGGGTCGTAGCCGGCTCGCTCGATGGCGCCCAGGTCGACCTCGGCGAGCACCTGGCCGGCCGCCACGCGCTCGCCCTTGGCGACCTGCGGCGTGAACCCCTCGCCCTTCATGTTGACCGTGTCGAGCCCGACGTGGACGAGTACCTCGACGCCCTCGTCGCTGCGGATGCCGTAGGCGTGGCCGGTGTTCATGGCGACCACCAGCTTGCCCGCGATCGGTGCGTAGACGGTGCCCGAGGTGGGGACGATCCCCACCCCCGCGCCCATCGCGCCGCCGGAGAAGACCGGATCGGGCACGTCGGTCAACGCGATGATTCGGCCGCTCATCGGCGCCGCCACGAGCACCTCCGTGCCGGTCGCAGCGTCGTTGGCCGTGTCCTTCCCCGGTGCAGGTGGGGCGTCGACGGTCGGGACCTCCATGGGCGCGGGCGGCCCGGTCACCGGGTCCTTGACGCCGAAGAAGAAGGTCAGGGTGAACGCGATGACGACCGAGAGCAGGGCGCCGAGGAAGAACAGCGGGAGGTTCGGGGTGTCGAGGTAGGCGGGGATGCCGATGATCGAGGGGAAGACGAAGGCGTTGGTGCGGGCTCCGGCGAGGCCGGCGAGCACGCCGCCGACGGCACCGCCGACGATGCCGAAGTAGAACGGCAGCTTGCGGGGCAGGTTGATGCCGTAGATCGCGGGCTCGGTGATGCCGGCCAGGAAGCCGGAGAGCACCGACGGGCCACCGAGGGCCTTGGTCTCGGGGTTCTTCGTGCGGATCATCACGGCCGTGGCGGCGGCAGCCTGGGCCAGGACCGCGCCGAGCACCGGGCCGGCCATGATCGACTGACCCTGGCTGAGCTGCAGCAGCATGATCGGCACCAGCCCCCAGTGCAGGCCGAACATCACGAAGACCTGCCACAGGCCGCCCATGACCGCTCCGGCGGCCCAGGGGGCGACCTCGAACAGCCAGTCGACGCCTCCGGCAACGCCGTTGGCGGCCACGGTCGTCAGTGGGCCGACAGTCAGCAGCACGAAGGGCACCATGACCAGCATCGCGATCAGCGGGGTCATGAAGTTGCGCACCGCGCCGGGCAGCGTGCGCAGCAGGAAGCGCTCGAGGTAGCCCTGTAGCCAGACGCCGACGATGATCGGAATGACCGAGCTGACGTAGCTCATCATGACCAGCGGGATGCCGTAGAAGGTCAGCGGTCCGTCGGCCGCGTTGAGCTCGATGACGCTGGGGTAAACGAGGGCGCCGGCGATGGCGACCGCCGTGTACTGGTTGGCCTTGAACCGCTTGGCCGCGGGAATCGCCAGCAGGATCGGCAGGAAGTAGATGAGGGAGTCGGAGGCGGCGTTGAGCACGACGTAGCCGGTGGTCTCGTTGCTGACCCAGCCGACCGTGACGAACAGCGCGAGGAACGCCTTGAACAACCCGGCGCCGGCCAGCGGCCACAGAATCGGGTGGAAGATCGAGCTGACGAGTTCGATGAAGCGGTCGAGCAGGTTGCCCTGGGCGGCGCTGCTCTCCTCCTCGGCCCCCGAGGCCCCGGAGCCTTCCAGCAGGTCGGCGATGCGGGCGTACACGTGCGGCACGTCGTTGCCGATGACCACCTGGTACTGCCCGCCGGCCTGCACGACGGTGACCACGCCATCCATCGCCTTGAGCCGCTCGGTCGCGGCCTTGCTCTCGTCGCGCAGTTCCAGCCGCAGCCGGGTCGCGCAGTGTCGGGCGTTGCGAATGTTGCCCAGTCCACCGACGCCGTCCACGATGTCGTCGGCCAAGGTGGTGAAGTTCACCGCCATGCTCGAATCCTCCTCGATTCGTACTGCTGCAAAGGTCTGCGCCTGCGTCCGGCCGGTGCACGGGCATAAAAAAAGACCCGGGGCACCGTGAGGTGTCCCAGGTCTTGCCTCGTGCGGGCGATGCCCTCGGAGTCACAATCCTGACGAGCGGAGCGCTCGTGTGATGCGAACGCTAGCGCACAAGGTGGTGGTGCGGCAACGGTTCGACGAGGCCCGGTCGAGCGGTCATGACTTTTCGGTGTGTTCGGGGCTCGTGACCAGGCGTCCCGCGCTGTCGAACTGGCCGGCGTAGCTCGCCGTCGGCCGCTGCTCCACCTGAACGCCGCCGAAGGCGTTCTGGCCCGCGGGTATCGAGCGCATGAGTGCCACGGCCTGCGCTGGGTCGGACCAGTCGGCCGTCCGGCTTGATCCCGGGGGTAGGGATGCGGGTCGCGCGACACCTGCTCGGGGCCGGAACAGCAGTCGGCCCGGGCGGCTTCGATCTCGCAGCGCATGGGAGCGCCACGTGAGTACTGGGTGCGATGACAAGAGATTCGCAGCCCAGATGAAGATGCCCTTCTCGGTGACCGCGCGGTCCGCGTACTCGTCCGGGTGCACCTCTTTGTTGAGATACTTGCCGGCCGCGAGGGCAGAGATCCCCCCTGGCGCACCGTCCGGCGAAAATCGGTAGCCATAATTGTCCGCCGTGTACTCTTGCGCTCGCGTGAGAAGGGACGACAAGACGGGGAGATTCGAAAAGGTGAAGGTGAACAGCAGGCGCCAGTAGGCGACGTGTCCGGCGGCGAGGTGCCCCACTTCGTGGCCGATGACGAATCGCAACGCCGCCGGGTCCCGACGTTCTCCGCCCAGTTCGAACAGATCCGAGTGCAGCACGACAAAGCGCCGGTGGCCGTGACCGGAGGCGAAGGCGTTGAGGACGCCCGAACCAGCCGTCACATACGCGTCCGGCATGCGGCGCAGCCCCGCGTCCAGGGCAGCCTCGGCGATCATGCGGTAGGCATCGGGAAACTGTGTGGGAGTGATGCGGACGCCGCTGGTGCGCTGCTGGGCGTAGAAGTAACCGCGCATGACAAGAATGAGGATCGGCGCCGCGATGGCCAAGGCAACCAACTGCATCGTGGTGTCGTCGATCGATACCAACCCAGCTTCGGCCGCTGCCAGTACGCCCAGCACGATGGCTGCAGTGAGCACCGTAACAATGACAGCCAGAATGAGCAGCGGAATCTCTTTGGGGTGTCGCAGCGATTTGCGCTGGCTCCCAGAGAGAACGGACTGTAAGCGAAACATCGACGGAGGAGCGTTGCGATGTTCGGGCGCAGAACTTTCTGGCGGCGGTATCGACACAACTCCACAGGGTAGCGCTGCCCAGCGACCCCTACTCCGTCTTGGCGAGCATGGCGCGCCGCAGCTCGCGGCGGGCGGCCTGCTCGTCGGGGTCGGGAACAGGCACCGCGGCCAGCAGCCGCTTGGTGTAGGCCTGCTGGGGGCGGCGCAGGATCTCGTCGCGCTGGCCGTGCTCGACGATGCGGCCGCTGCGCATCACGCAGATGCGGTCGGCGAGCCGGTCGACGACGGCCAGGTCGTGGGTGACGAACAGGCAGGCGAAGCCCATATCGTCCTGCAGCTCCTCGAACAGCTCGAGCACGACCGCCTGCACGGAGACGTCCAGCGCCGACGTCGGCTCGTCGGCCACCAGCAGCTTGGGTCGCAGCGCCAGCGCGCGGGCGATGCCGACGCGCTGCTTCTGCCCACCGGAGAGCTCGTGCGGGTACCGGTTGCGGTAGCTGCGCGGCAGGTGCACGAGGTCCAGCAGCGCCTCGATGCGCCGCTGCAGCTCCTCACCCTTGGCCTCACCGGCCAGGAACAGCGGCTCGCCGATGGACTCGCCCAGCGGCAGTCGCGGGTTGAGCGAGGACGAGGGGTCCTGGAAGACCATCCCCACCTCCTTGCGGACCTGCGCGAGGGTGCGACGTGAGGCGCCCTTCAACTCGACCCCGTTGACCGTCAGCGAGCCCTCGGCCACCGGCAGCAGTCCGGTCGCGGCGCGCCCGATCGTCGTCTTGCCGGAGCCGGACTCGCCCACGAGCCCGAGGATCTCGCCCTGGCGGATCTCCAGGTTGGCGCCCTCCACGGCGCGGAAGGCGGGTTGGCGGCCCTGCGCCGGGTACTCGATCGCCACGTCCTGCAACTGCACGACGACCGGGGAGTCGCTCAGATCGTGGGTCCGGGATCGTCCTGCCGAACGCTTGGCAGCCTCGGCGGGCTCGGCCGTGGTCGGCAGGATGCCCATGGAGTGGGTCTTGGGCGAGAGCTCCTGGTCGACCACGATATTGCCGTCCTCGCGGGCGCCCAGGTGGGGGACTGCCGCGAGCAGGGACTTGGTGTATTCGTGCTGCGGGTCGGCGAAGATCTGGCGCGCCACGCCCTGCTCGACGATGCGGCCCCGACGCATGACCGCGATGCGGTCGGCCAGGTCGGCGACGACTCCCATGTCGTGGGTGATGAGGATGACCGCGCTGTCGAGCTTGTCCTTGAGGTTGCGCATCAGCTCGAGGATCTCGGCCTGCACGGTGACGTCGAGCGCCGTCGTCGGCTCGTCCGCGATGAGCAGCCCGGGGTCGCACGAGAGCGATTGGGCGATCATCGCGCGCTGACGCTGCCCGCCGGAGAGCTGGTGCGGGAACGAGGAGAACGCCTTGGCGGGGTCGGGCAACTCGACAAGCTCCAGCATCCGCAAGGCCTCCTTGGCGGCCTCGGCCGGGGAGATCTCCTTGTGCAGCCGCAGCGTCTCGACGATCTGCTGGCCGATCGTGTACACGGGGTTCAGCGCCGTCATCGGCTCCTGGAAGATCACCGCGACTTCCTCACCGCGGATCGCGCGCAGCCCCGAGGGCCGCATCCCCACCAGCTCGCGGCCGCGCAACTTGACGCTGCCCTGCACCCGGGAGTTGCTCGGCAGCAGCCCGAGCAGCGCCATCGAGCTGGCGCTCTTTCCGGAGCCGGACTCACCGACGATGGCCAACACCTCGCCGGCATCGACGTGGTACTTCATGTCCATGGCCGCCGGCACCCACTGCTTGTCGACGCCGAAGTCGACCCGCAGCCCCTCGACCTCCAGCACCCGCTCGCCCCGCTTCGGCGGCTTGCGTCGGCGAGACCCGTGGTCGTGGCCACCCGCGGCTCCGGGGGAGTCGCCTTCGTCGGATTGTCCGCCGCGCAGCCGCGACATGAGGTCCTTCAGCACGGCTGGCTCCTTCGCATCGACGCGCTGGTTCGCGCGGTCATCGGCGCAGTCATGGTGGTGTCTGCGGGGCCCACGGGCACCCGGCCCCCGGATGGGAGACTGGGCCTCGTGGCGAGTCGTTGGTTTCCCTCGGGCCGGTGGACAACCCGGCCTCGCACGGCGTGGTTGTTCACCGGGCTCGTGGTGGTCCCGGCCGCGGCGATCGCGGTCAGCACCGTGCTCGCGCCGAGCCGCCACACGCCGGCGATCCTGCTGACGGCGGCGCTGGCCGCGCTGCTCGGCTGGGTCGTCTTCTGGCGGCCCACGCTGAGCGTCACGGAGTCGGAGTTGGTGGTCGTCAATCCGTGGCGCACGTATCGGGTGGCCTGGACCGACCTCGTCGACGTGCAGACCCGGCTGATGCTGACGCTCGTCACCGACACGCGCAAGATCGAAGCCGTCGCCGCACCCGGCCCCTCCGGGGTGACGGCGCTGCGGGCCCGGCCCGATCCGGAGCGCAAAACCGCGGCCCGCCGGCGCGGCGCAGGGCCCGCCATCGGCGACTGGGGACAGCGGCCCAGCGACCTGGTCAGCACCGACTCCGGTGCCGCCGCCCGGCTCGTGCGCGGGCACTGGCAAGACATCGTCGAGGGGCGGGTGACCCCACCGGTGTCGCAGGAGCAAGGCCCGTCCGCCAGCTTCCACACCGGCGCGGCGCTGGCGACCTGGGCGCTGGCGCTGGCCGCCGTGTGCGCCTGGATCATCGCCTGATCGGCCACTTCGGCGGCGCTCACCCGAGCACCTGACGCGTGTCCCTGCCGGGTCATGCGGGCTTCCCCTGCCCGCCGACCCGGTCGGTCTCGTCGAGCATGTGCTCCTCGCTCTCGGTGGCCTTCTTCGCCTTGAACTTCTTCTGCCGCGGGTCGAAGGCGTCGCGCAGGCCGTCGCCGACGAAGTTGATCGACAGACAGATGAGGATGATGAAGATGCCGGGCCACCAGAACAGCCAGGGCCGGGTGACGAACGCCTGTTGGTTGTCGCTGATGAGCTTGCCGAGGGACCAGTCGGGGGCCTGCACGCCGAAGCCCAGGTACGACAGGGCGGTCTCGGTGAGCACGGCCGCGGCGAGCAGCAGCGTGAGGTTCACGGTGATGACGCCGACGGAGTTGGGCAGGATGTGCTTGAACACGATGCGTCTGTCGCTGGCACCGGCCAGCCGCGCCGCGTCGACGAACTCGCGCTCGCGCAGCGAGAGGATCTCGGCGCGTACGAGACGGGCCAGGGCGGTCCAGGCGAACAGCCCGATGAGGATGCCGAGCACGATGACCTGGCCGACGCCGGGGTCGACGAACGTCATCGCCATCCGGCCGAGCACTGCGGCGAGCACGAGCAGCGGGATGATGATGATGACGTCGGTCAGGCGCATGAGCACGCCCTCGACCCAGCCGCGGAAGTAGCCGGCGGTCGCACCGACGACGACGCCGATGACGCCGGTGATGATGCCGACGAAGAACATGACGATGAGCGACATCTGCGTGCCGCGCATCGTCATCGCGAACAGGTCGCGACCCAGGTTGTCCTGACCGAAGGGGTGGTCGCCGATGGTCGGCGGGAACAGCCCCATCGTCGGGGCACCGCCGGACTGCACGGGCGGCTGCTCGCGGAAGTCCCACTGCCACCAGCCGGGCACCGGCCCGAACCCGATGGAGGTGAACGCCAGCAGCACGACGCCGAGGAAGACGAACACCGAGACCACGGCGGCAGTGTTGTGCATGAACCGCTTGCGGACGATCTGACCCTGACTCAGGCCCCGGGTCTCGGCGGCCTGCGCGCCCGCCTCCTGGTCGGCGGCCTTGGTGTCGTTTGTCTGCTCACTCATGCCGAGACCCTCACGCGCGGGTCGAGGACCGCGTAGAGCAGGTCCGCGACGAGGTTGAACACCATGGCCAGCAGGCCGGTGACGAGGAAGAAGCCCATGATCGGGTTGAGGTCGACCAGCCGCAGCGAGGAGATGAACAGCTGCCCCATACCGGTGATCGCGAAGACGTTCTCGGTGACGACCGCGCCGCCGATGAGTCCACCGATGTCGAAGGCGATGAGGGTCGCCAGCGGGATGAGGGCGTTACGGAAGGCGTGCTTCATGACCACGGACCGCTCCGAGACGCCCTTGGCGCGAGCGGTGCGGATGTAGTCCTGGTTCATGATCTCGAGCATCGAGGCCCGCGAGTAGCGGCTGTAGCCGGCGAGCGCGATGAGCATGAGCGCGATGGTCGGCAGGATGAGGTGGGTGAACGTGTCGATGTTCGTCATCCAGAAGCCCTCGTTGAAGCCGGGCGTCGACGAGCCGACCGTCGAGATCGGGCGGCCGCGGATGCGGCCGTGGGAGACGTACGCCGGCCAGGACTGCATGAGCCGGTCGGCGACGATGAGACCGGCGCAGATCAGCGAGGTCATCATCGCGACGCGGGCGCCCTGCCCGCGGTCGTACCCGCCGAACGCGTAGCCGATGCCGGCGCCGACGGCCAGGGTCAGCAGACCCAGCCCGAGCATCATCAGCCAGGTGGCCTGCTCGAGCAGCGGCTGGATGGGGAAGTAGATGATCGCCGCGACGGCCACGGAGGCGAAGCCCGCGTAGAGTGCGCGGCGGTTGCGGAAGCCGGCGCCCAGGAACGTGAAGACGAGGGCGGCGAGCAGGCCCAGCACGACGATCCCGGGAATCCCCAGGAACGGGCGGGCGATCCAGCCGGTCGCGCTGACGACGGCCATGATGACGGCGACGAGGCCGCCCAGACCGACGGCGATCATCAGCCGGGTTTTCAGCGCCCCGTAGGCGGTGACATAGGCCAGCACGCCGACGAGCAACCCGACGGTCACTATCACCGCTGGTGAGAAGGTCGGTGTTCGCAGGAAGTCGTTGAACCGGATGGCGCCGAACTCCTTGAGCAGCACCGCGACCCAGAAGACCGGCAGGCTGAAGAAGAGGAACGCCAAGAAGGTAACGCCGTAGTCGAGCGGGCTGTACTGGCGCAGCGCCGAGACGATGCCCAGGGAGATGCCCACGATGATCGACAGGATCGTGGCGACGGTGACGAGCAGGATGGTCTGGGCCATCGCGCGGGCCAGCAGGTCGGTGACCTGGTAGCCCGCGAGGTTGACGCCGAGGTCGCAGCGCATGCCGGGCACGAGGCAGCCGCTCGCGCCGCGCAGCCACAGGAAGTAGCGCAGGACCGGTGGGGTGTCGAGGTTGAGCATTGCGGTCCGCTGCGCCATGAGGACGTCCCGGTTGGGGTCACGGCTGGTCCGCAGGTCTTCGAGGGGGTCGCCGGCATAGGCGGCGAGGACATACACGAGGAAGGACGAGGCGAACAGGACCAGAACGGCCTGCAGCAGTCGTCGCGCGACATACCTGAGCATCGATGCGCCTTCGCACTTCCGGGGCGTGCCGGTGGCCCGGGTTTCGGGCCACCGGCACGCCAGTGGTCAAGAGGTTAGGGACAGCGGATGATCACCGAGGTGATCAGCTCTTGACCGTCCACTCCCAGAAGTTCCACCAGACACCGGTCTGGTTGGGCATGTACACGTCGAGGCCACCGACCTGGTCGCTGACGCCGACGATGCCGGGCGACTGGAACAGCGTGGCGCCGAACCCGTCGTCCCACAGGTGCTTGTCGATCTGGCGCTTGATGTCGTCGACCTTGGCCGGGTCGATCTCGGTCAGCAGGCTCTTCGCGAGTGCGTCGACCTCGGCGCTGCGGTACTTGCCGTAGTTGCCGCCGCCGGTGCTGGAGTACAGCTGCGGGATGCCGGCGTTGCCGACGCCCGGGTTGACCCAGCCGAAGAGCGAGGCGTCGTACGTGCCGTCGCCGAGCTTCTGGCTCCAGTCGGCCGAGCCCATGTCCTGCACGCGGAAGCCGGCCTGCGAGGCGGACTGCGCGATCATCGAGTAGGCGTCGACGCGGATCGGGTTGCCGTTGTTGTAGAGGATGCGCACGGTCGGCGTCTTGCCGGCCAGGAGCTTCTTGGCCTCCTCGATGTTCACGTCGTGGTACGGCGCGGAGCCGTTGGCCTCGACGGCCTTGGTGTAGGCCTCACCCTCGCTCGGCAGGTAGAGCTGGGAGTTGACGACCTCGGCCTGCGGGTACATCGGCTTGATGAGGCGGTCGACGATCTGCTGACGCGGGATCGTCATCATGAACGCCTTGCGGACGTTGGCGTCCTTGAAGACGTCGCTGTCGAAGCTGAGGTCGACGTGGTCGTAGGCCAGCTGCGAGCCCTCGAGCACGTTGACGCCCTGCAGGCCCTTGACCTGCTCGACGGTGTCGGTCGTGGCCTGCGGCGCGATGACATCGACCTCACCGTTGCGCAGCGCCGCGATCTGGGCGGCTGCGTCACCGATGAAGCGGACGGTGATCTCGTCGACCTTGGCCGCGCGGTTGCCGGTGTAGGCCTCGTTGCGCTTGAGCGTGACCGACTGGTCCTGCTCCATCTGGCTGACGATCATCGGGCCATTGGACAGGTACATCTCCGGGTCCGAGGGCAGCGTCTTGGTCGTGAAGTCCTCGCCCCACACCTTGGCGACGGCCGCCAACTGCTCGTTGGCCTGGGCCGGGGTGGCGCTCTCGAGCAGGCTCACCAGGGCCGCTTCGTCGGCGAGGCCGGCGCGCTTGGCGACGACGTGAGCCGGCTGCGCTGCCGTGCCGAGGTTCATGTCGAAGGCGATCTCCCAGTCGACGTACGGCTCGGAGTACACCAGCGTCATCGTCCGGTCGTTCTCGAACGTCGGCTTGGCGGTCAGGTTCAGCCCGTCGGTGGAGCCCGCGTACTGGAAGAACTTGGGCTTGGCGTCTTCACCCGGGGCGTCGAAGTGGCCGGAGAGGATGGCCCACTGCAGGAGCATGTCGCCCTTGTCGACGGGGTTGCCGTCGGACCAGTTGACGCCGTCCTTGATCGTGTACTTCACCGTCAGTGGGGAGTCGGAGATCTTCTCCATCGTGCCGAACGAGTCGTCGTGCACGAGGTTGAGCTCGGGGTCGATGTAGGTGAAGCCCGACCGGGTCAGACCGACGATCTTGGAGTTGATGTCGAGGTTCGTGTTCGCGTGGGAGGTGTTGAACGAGGTGAACGCGTTCGTCTCCGCCACCCGGATGGCCCCACCGCTGGCGGCGGGCGACCCAGTGCCGTCGCCTGCCCCGGGGTCTCCGGACTGGCTTGCACATGCTGAGAGGGCGAGGGCAGCTGCGATCGCAGCGGCCGCCGCCCTCACAAGGGATCGATGTCTCAAGGGCTTCTCCTGACTCTGGGTACGCCTATTCGACTCGTCTCAGACCTGAGAGCGTTGTCGCTTTTGTCACCGGCACGCCTGTAGCGAAGGTGCAGAAGTTTCTGTGCAATTCGTACTGACAAGTTACGCCGGAGCGTCCATCTTTCAACGCGAGGGCCGGTGTGTAGCTGCGGCGCAATCGATCGTTACCCAACCGCGATGTTCGCTGCGGCGGCGTTCGGTGCCAGGTCACGCGAAGAGCGCCTGTCCGATATGCCCGCCTTCGCTCGCCCCCGGCGGCACGGCGAAGAGCGCGGAGGCGCGGTGCTGCAGGTACTCCATGAGCCCGTCCTGCCGCGACATGCGCGTCTGCATCGGGATGTAGTGGGTGCGCGGATCCCGTACGTAGGCAATGAAGAAGAGCCCCGCGTCGAGGCGGCCCAGCGCGTCGTTGCCGTCGGTGTAGTTGTAGCCGCGGCGCAGCATCTGCACGCCATCGTTCTGGCTCGGGTGGGCCAGGCGCACGTGCGAGTTGAGCGCCATCAACGGCTTGCCCTCCCGGCCGGTGAGGGCGAAGTCCGGTTCGCTGAACTCCGTGCCGCCCGACAGCGGCGCCCCCTCGCGGCGGTCGCGGCCGACCAAGGTCTCCTGTTCGCGCAGCGAGGTGCGGTCCCACGTCTCGATCGTCATCGCGATGCGCCGGGCCACGAGGTACGAGCCGCCGGCCAGCCAGCCGGCGGCCGGGTCGTCCTGCGCCCCGACCCACAGGTGTTCGGTCAGGGCCGCGGAGTCTTCGGCCTTGAGGTTGGCCGTGCCGTCCTTGAAGCCGAAGAGGTTGCGCGGCGTGGCCTGGGCGGTCGAGGTCGAGCTCGTGCGCCCGAAGCCGAGCTGGCTCCAGCGCAGCGCCGCGGTGCCGAACGCCAGCCGCGACAGGTTGCGCACCGCGTGCACCGCCACCTGCGGGTCGTCGGCGCACGCCTGCACGCACAGGTCGCCGTCGCTGCGCGCCGGGTCGAGATTGTCCGCCGGAAAGTGCGGCAGTCGCGCCAACGCCTTCGGCTGCCGGGCCGCCAGACCGAAGCGGTCCCTGCCCTGGGCGTCGCGGAACAGCGAGGGGCCGAAGCCGAACGTGATCGTCAGCCGCGACGGCGGCAGGCCGATCGCCTCCCCGGTGTCGTCCGGTGGCGAGTCGTAGGCGGTCGCCTCGTCGCCCACCAACTGCCCGGCGGTCATCCGCGCCGCCGCGGCCGTCCACACCGTCAGCAGCGCGACGAGGTCCTCCCGCGCGGTCGTCGTGAGGTCGAAGGCCGCGAAGTGCAGACGGTCCTGAGCGGGGGTGACGATGCCCGGCTGATGCTCGCCGTAGAAGGGATACGCGCCAGCGGCTCCCTCTGCTGAGGGCGCCTGCGACGCCTCGGATGCCTCGGCGGTCGCGCGACCGCCCACGAAGCCGGCCGCGGTCAGCGCCGCACCGGCCCCAGCGAACCCGAGCAACCCCCTCCGGCTCACACTGCGCGGAGGCGGTTCGGATGCTGCGCTCATGTCGACATCCTCAGACGACGGCCGCGGTGACCTTGCTCAGCGGCTCGGAGAGGGCGTTGACGGCGTCCGAGAGCGCCTTGACCTGCTCCTTGGTGAGCTTGTCGTAGGTCACGAAGCCCTCGCCCTCGCGGTGCTGATCGAGCAGTGCCTGCAGCTCCTTGAAGCGCAACTGTATCTGCGCGTCGAGCGCCGCGTCCCGCTTCTGCAGGATCGGGCGCAGGCCCTCCCAGGCGACCTTGGCCCCGTCGACGTTCGCCTGGAAATCCCACAGGTCGGTGTGCGACCAGATCTCCTCCTCGCCGGTGACCTTGCCCGTGGCCACCTCGTCGAGCAGGCCCTTGGCGCCGTTGCCGATCTGGTCGACGGTAAAGCTCATGTCGCGGGTGCGGGTGTACAGCTCGTTGGTGTCCGCGACCAGCTGGTCGGCGATCTTGGTGCGCTGCGCGTCGGTCAGCGGCGTGTACTCCTTGCCGCCGTTGTCCGCAGGCTTCGGCGGCCACAGGTCCTTCTCGATGACGTGCCAGCCGGTCCACTCCTGACCGGGCTCGAGGTCGGCCTCGCGCAGGTCCATGCGGGGGTCGAGGTCGCCGAAGGACTCCGCGACGGTCTCGATGCGCTCCCAGTGCACGCGCGCCGGAGCGTAGAGCGCCCGGGCCTGGTCGTCCTTGCCGGCCTTGTAGAGGGCTGCGAACTCCTCCGTCTTGGTCTTGAGTTGCTCGGTCTGGTCCTTGACATAGGAGGCGTACTGCTTGTTGGCCTGTTCCACCAGTTCGGGGTCGGAGCCCGCGTCGAGGTTCGCGCCCGAGTCCGTGACCGTGAACGCGTTGCGGATGCCGTCACCCACCATGCCTGGCTTGCAGGCCGTGAAGTAGGAGCCCGGGGCGGCGCGCACGACGAGGTCGCGGGTCAGGCCCGGGCCGATGTTCTCCACCTCGCCGACGATCCGCAGGCCGTCGTCGGCGAGCAGGTAGAACTCGGTGATCTTCGAGCCCGCGTTGGTCACCGAGAACGCGAGGTTGCCCGAGCCCGCCTCGGTGGCCGACACCTGGCACTCGGTGTCGGTGGAGGTGACCGTGAGCGGCCCCGCGCTGCTCCCGTCGGTGGCGCCCGCCCCGGTCGAGGGGGAGTTCTGGGTGCAGGCCGCGAGCGCGAGCACGCAGCCGGCCGCGGCCAGCGCCTTCAGCGGTGACTGGGCCTTCAGGGCGGCGGCGTTTGCGGACAGGTGGGTGACCATGAGGGGTTCAGGCTCCTTGACGGGTGGTCGGTGCGGATGTGGTGGCTGACGCGGCAGCGTGGCCGGCCGGGCGGCGCAGCTGCCGGACGAACAAGAACATCACCGGGACGACATAGGCGGTCCAGGCGATCGCCTCCAGCCAGGTGGTGGCGGGAGAGAAGTTGAGGGTGCCCTTGAGCAGGGCGGCGACCCAGCCGGAGGGGTCGATGAGGTGACTGACGTCGAAGGCGAGGTTGTGCAGGCCCGGCAGGATGCCCGCCTCCTGCAGGTCGTGGATGCCGTAGGAAAGCACGCCGGCGGCGACGAGGATGAGGAAGCCGCCGGTCCACGCGAAGAACGTGCCGAGGTTGAGCCGCAGGGTGCCGCGGTAGACCAGCGCCCCGAGCGCGACGGCGGTCAGCAGGCCGAGCAGGGCGCCGAGCAGCGGGGCTGTCGTCGAGGCGTTGTCGCGGGCGGCTGCCTGGGTGGCGGCCCAGAGGAAAAGGGCGGTCTCCAGGCCCTCGCGGCCGACGGCGAGCATGGCGACCAGCACGAGGCTGCCGCGCTTGGCCTGGGTGGCGGCCACGTCGATCTTGCCGCGCAGTTCGCCGGAGAGCCCGCGCGCCGAGCGAGCCATCCAGAAGATCATCCAGGTGACGAAGCCGACCGCCACGATCGACAGGGTGCCGCCGATCGCCTCCTGGGCCTCGAAGGTCAGCCCGCGCGGGCCGAACGTCAGCAGCGCCCCGAAGCCCAGCGAGATTGCGACCGCCGCGGCGACGCCGGCCCAGATATGCGGCAGCAGGTGGCGACGGTCGGAGCGAACCAGGTAGGCCACGAGAATGACGACGACGAGGCTGGCCTCGAGCCCCTCGCGCAGGCCGATGAGGTAGTTGGCGAACATGGTGTGTGGCCTTCGGGCAGGAGTGTCGGCGCCGGATGACGCCAAGCAACAATAGGTAAGCCTTACCTTATGGCGCAACAGTCTGCCCATAGTGATGTGGGGTGCGGTTCTGGGGGCCGGGGTTGCCGTACTCGCCGCCCTTTCGCGTGGCAAGCGCGCAACGTCGTTGCGCGACAGTGACATTTACCCGACGGTCGCACGGTGTGCCGTCCTTGACTCCGCACCGCTGCCTCGGCTGATATGGCCGCTATGAACCGGGTGCCCGACGAGGTGGAGGTGGCGCGACGGGCCCGCCGGACCCTCGCGGCCGTGGGTGCCGGTCTGGCCGTGGGGCGAGCGCGCCTCGATCAAGCACCCGACCCCGACTTCACGGTGCCCGACTCCGACTTCACGGACCTTGCCGGACCCGAGGGCGCTCCGCCCGGCTCCGCTGGGTCGGGCCCGGCGGGTATCGCCGCGCTGCGCCGGATCGCTGTGGCCTTGGGTCTTGCCCCGCCGGACTCACAGCACGACGATCCCGGCGCAGCGCGCCCCTCGGATCAGGCTGCGTCAGACTCCGCCCCGACGAGCCACTTGCCTCGGGGCGCGTGGCCGGGGGATCGGGCGAGCTCGACCGTCGACGAGGCCTGCCTGGCGGGCGTGCTGCTCGGCATCGCCCTGCCGGCGGACCCCCTTTCCGAGCTGGTGTGCGGCGTCAAGATGGCTTTGACGACCGCCGCCGGCCGCAGCCCTCGATCCTTCGCAGCGGACGTGCTCGAGTTCGTCGACGTCGCCACGGTCGTTGCCGCCGGAGTGAGTGCGGGCCTTTCCGGAACCGACCATGCACAGCGAGTCGCGTTGGCGGTGTGGGCCGCGGACGAGGCCGCCGGCAGTGGCGCCTACCGCCCCGGGCCGGCGCTGTCGGCGAGGCTGGGGTGGGCGTGCGCACTCGCGGAGCGCGCCGAGGGTGACCCGGTGGACGTTCTTGCCCTGCTCGTCGGCAACTCCGCAGCCCCCCAGGAGTGCGTGCCCGCGGCCTTCGCCATCGCCGGCATCAGCCAGGACGAGCAGGCCGCCCAGCGTGCCGCCCTCACGCTCGGCGGACGGTGCACCATCATCGCCGCGATCGCTGGCGGCCTCGTCGCGACGGCTACCCCGGCGGATGCCGCCACTGGGGCCGAGGGAGCCATCGAGGGAGCCATCGAGGGAGCCATCGAGGGAGCCTTCGAGGGAGCCATCGAGGGAGCCATCGAGCGATCCCCCGAGAGCCCGAGTGCCTGGGCCGCCGACGACGCCTCGGCCAGTGCAGTGGGCGAGCTCGCGGACAGGCTCCTGGCCCGTCGCGCCGGCGCTGCCGCCGGCAGAGACACGGACTGAACGCTTGGCCCCAATGCGCACCTAGTTCGCCGCCCGACTCGACTGCCGCTCGACCTCGACCGACCTCGACCGACCTCGACCGACCTCCAGGAGTCCCTCTCGTGTTCCCTCGCCCCAATCCGGTGCCCGCCCCGCGCCGGCTCGTCGTGGTCGGCAGCGTCATCGCCGAGATCGTCATGAGCGTGCCCGACCTGCCCGTCACCGGCGGCGGTACCCGGGCGAGCCGGTCCGTGTCGCGCGCGGGAGGCGGATTTCACGTGCTGGTGGCCGCGCGCCGTGCCGGGCTGGAGACTGCGCTCGCGGGGGTCGTCGGCACCGGCCCGATGGCTCAACTCGTCGCCGCCCGGTTGCAGGACGAGGACGTGCACGTGCTGCTGCCGTCCCGCGAGGGTGACCAGGGTTTCGTGGTCGTCCTCGCCGAACCTGACGGTACGACCGCCCAGATCGCCTCCCCGGGGGTGGAGGCCACGCTCGACGCCGACGACCTGGCCAAGGTGCGGTTGCGGGACGACGACGTGGCCTACCTGTCCGCGCGGGATCTGTTGGAGCCGACCGCGGCCACGGCGATCGCCCGCTGGTGCGACTCGGACGCCGGGCTCGCCGGGGCGTTGCTCGTGCTCGACCCCGGGCCGCTTGTGGCGGACGTGCCCGACGATGTGCTCGACGCAGTGCTCGAACGCACCGACGTGCTGGCCGTCGGTGTGCACGAGCTGGAACTTCTGGGTGGGGGCGGCGGCGACCGCGAGCGAGTGCTGGCCGACTTGGCGGACCTGCTCGCGCCAGAGGGCATCGTGCTGCTGCGCCTGGCCGACGACCACTTCGTCGTGCACGAGCAAGGGGCCGGCAGCTTTGCCTTCCCAGCCGATGCGCCAGGACCGCCGCGTCTGGCGCAGGTACGCCACCTGTTGGCCCAGCTCGCCGAACTGCGCAGCGCGCGCTCCCGCCCCGCCGACCTCGAGGCGCTGCCCCGAATCGAGGCCTCCGCAACCCTGCGTCCCCTGCAGCCGCTGCGCGACCGCGGTGAGGGCGGCGCGCGCGGCCGCGTCCACGGCGGCGGAGCCGGCTGGCGTGCCCGGGAGCGTCCGCCGTCGGCTCTCTTCGCTGGTGAGTAACCGGCAGGCCCATGCGTTATGTCGACTATCAGGCGATGTGGGCACGGGGTTGGCCGTCTGAAGGACCCAGGGTCGAAAGATAGTGTTCGTTTTTGCTCACCAGACCGTGCAAAGACGAACACTATCTTGTGCGGGTGCCGTCGCTGACGGCGCGACCAGAGCGGTCAGCAGGCGTTCGTCGGCCGGACGGGGTCCTTGACGGCCTTGACCTTCTCGTACTTGTCGCCCAGGACGACGTCGAGGATGCCGTCGACCCGATCTTTCTGCTCGACCATCTTGGCGCCCGGGAAACGGGTGGCCAGCACTTGGGCCTGCGGCTTGGTGCGGGTGCCGTAGCGGATCTCGGCGGTCTGCTCGACCGTGGCGCGCTGCGGGTCGTTGCCGACGCGGCCGATACGGAACTTCTGCCCGGCCAGCAGGGTCGAGGCCTCCACGGCCAGGCCGCGGCGGCTCGTCGCGTTGTAGACGTTGACCGTGATGTCCCGCGGAGGCGGCGGCTGGACCCACTCGACGCACTCCGGGGTCGGGTTGGCCAGGGGGTTACGGTCCGCGACCCACCCCTGGTTGAAGGCCAGGGCAATGCCGAAAGTGCCGAAGAGCAGCATGAAGACGAGCAGCATCGTCAGCGCGCCGCGCCGTCGACGCCGCTCGGCGCTCGTGCGCCCGGCCTCGTGGTAGTCCCCGTATGACATCTCAGGCACCATGATGCCGCCCGCAAGCCCAAGTTCGAAACGCTGACGGATCGTGTCGGGCACTTGGCGTGTTTGGCGAATCCCGTTGTGGCCGAACTCACTCGACCATGAGTGCCGGTGCCTGCCCGCGGCGAGCGGTTACGCTCGCGCCTGTGAGCACTTCCAAGCCCGAAACCGACGGCCAGCTCGAGGCCATTCGCACCGGCTACTCGTTCTCCGGGGCAGCTATGCAGTTGGGGGCCGCAGTCAGCGGCGCCGGCACGGCGCACCCGGATGTTGCGGTCAACCTGCCGCTGTCGGTGATGAACCGGCATGGCCTCGTCGCCGGCGCGACCGGCACCGGCAAGACCAAGACCCTGCAGCTGATGGCCGAGCAGCTGGCCGCCAACGGCGTGCCGGTGTTCCTGGCCGATATGAAGGGCGACCTGTCCGGGTTGGCGGCTCCGGGAACCCCCAATGACAAGGTGAGCGCTCGCGCCGCCGACGTCGGACAGACGTGGGAGGCGCAGGGCTTCCCGGTCGAGCTGTTCACCCTCGGCGGGCAGGGCACGGGCGTGCCGATCCGGGCGACGATCACCGATTTCGGCCCGACGTTGCTGGCCAAGGTGCTCGACCTGAACGCCACTCAGGAGTCGAGCCTGGGCCTGGTGTTCCACTACGCCGACAAGCGTGGCCTGCCGATGCTCGATCTCAAGGACCTGCGCGCCGTCGTGCAGCATCTGACCTCGGACGAGGGCAAGGCCGATCTCAAGGAACTCGGCGGGCTCTCGTCGGCGACCGCCGGGGTCATCCTGCGCCAGCTCATCGCGTTCGCCGACCAGGGCGCCGAGGTGTTCTTCGGCGAGCCCGAGCTGGACACCAGCGTGCTGCTGCGCACCACCGACGATGGGCGCGGCGTCATCTCCTGCCTCGAGCTGCCCGCGGTGCAAGACCGGCCGCGGGTGTTCTCGACGTTCCTCATGTGGCTGCTCGCCGACCTCTTCCAAGACCTGCCGGAAGTCGGGGACGTCGACAAGCCGAAGCTCGTGTTCTTCTTCGACGAGGCGCACCTGCTGTTCAACGGGGCGAGCAAGCCGTTCTTGGAGCAGATCGAGCAGACCGTGCGACTCATCCGCTCCAAGGGCGTCGGCATCTTCTTCGTCACCCAGACCCCGCGCGACGTGCCCGCCGGGGTGCTCGGCCAACTCGGCAACCGGGTGCAGCACGCCCTGCGAGCGTTCACGCCTGAGGACGCCAAAGCGCTCGCCGCGACCGTCAAGACCTTCCCCAAGAGCGGCTACGACCTGGGGGAGTTGCTGACCCAGCTCGGCACGGGCGAGGCCGTCGTCACGGTGCTCTCGGAGCGGGGCGCTCCGACGCCGGTGGCGTGGACGCGGATGCGGGCGCCGCAGTCGCTGATGGCCCCGATCGACGAGGCCGCGATGACCGCGATTGTCGACGCCTCCCCACTCAAGGCGACCTACGCCCAGGCCATCGATCGCGAGTCCGCCTACGAGATGTTGACCCAGCGGCTGGCCAAGGCGCCCGAACCGGCGGCCGCACCCGCACCGACTCCGACTCCTGCTCCTGCTCCCGCGCCGGCCGAGGCTCCGGCGCCGCGACGCGCGCCGAAGGAGGAGCCCGGCATGGTTGAGCAGGTCATGGGCTCGCCGATGGTCCGCTCGATGCTGCGCAGCGCCGGCACGGCGTTGGGTCGCGAGATCACCCGCAGCATCTTCGGCACCGCCCGCCGACGTCGCTGAGCCGCCATTCGAGGTGACCCGCGTCTGCGAGTGAGTTCGCGGGTGTCTCGGGTTACCGTCGGTTCGGGCGACGCCGCCCGATTCCGCCCACTGAGCCGCAGGAGGCAGTGATGGCCAAGGAGGCCGCGCACACGAAAGCGGATGAGCCGGTCACCTTGGTGATCTTCGGCGCCTCCGGTGACCTGACGCAGCGGTTGCTGCTGCCCGGGCTGGGCACACTGCTCAAGGCGGAGCCGCATCGCCGGGTGACGTTAGTGGGTGCGGCCGTGGATGAGTTCGACGAGGCGCGCTGGCACGACTTGGTGCTCGACCGGTTGCGTGAGGGCGGGGCCCGGACCGCCGACGCCAGGCGGGTGGCGAGTGGGTCGCGGTACGAGCGGATCGACTTGTTGAAGGATGTCGAACTCGGCCGATTCGTGGAGTCCCTGGGCACTGGTCAGGTCGTGCTCTACTTCGCGTTGCCCCCAGCGGTGACTGCCAAGATTTGTGTGTTGTTGGCGTCGATGGATGTGCCCGCAACGTTCCGGCTCGGCCTGGAGAAGCCGTTCGGCACGGACTCGGCATCCGCGGCCCGATTGAATCAGGTGCTCTACCGGTTCGCGGCCGAGGAGCAGATCTTTCGCATCGACCATTTTCTTGGCAAAGGGGCGGTGCTCAACCTGCTGGGGTTTCGGTTCGCCAACCGCATCTTCGAGCCGGTGTGGAACGCCACGAACATCGAGCGGGTCGAGATCGCCTTCGACGAGACGCTGGCGTTGGAGGGGCGGGCCGGCTACTACGACAAGGCCGGGGCGCTGGCCGACATGATCCAGAGCCACCTGCTGCTGGTGTGCGCCCTGGTGGCGATGGAGGACCCGGCGGCGATCGACGATCACGAATTCCGCGACCTGCTGACGCATGTGTTGCGGGCGATGCGGCTGTGGCAGGACTGCCCGCTGAAGGCCTCGCGGCGGGCGCGGTACACGGCGGGCACCATCGACGGCGCGGACATCCCGAACTACGTGGACGAGCCGGGTGTCGATCCGGAGCGGGGCACCGAGACGCTAGCCGAGGTGACGGTGGCGATCCGGAACTCGCGGTGGGCGGGGGTGCCGTTCACGCTGCGCAGCGGCAAGGCAATGGCGCGCGGTTGCCGGCGAATCGTCGTGACGTTTCGGCCGGTGAACCACTTGCCGGCTGGCTTCGAGCCGCAGCCGCCGCCGGCCAACCGTCTGGTCATCGACATGAACCCGGAGCGGTTGACTCTGGAGATCATGACGAACGGCGAGGGCGATCACTTCGAGCTGGAGCGCACCTCGCTGTCGGCGGACATCGGGCCGAGCACCCTGCGCCCGTACGGCGAGATCCTGGGGCACATCATGGACGGCAACCCGATCCTGTCGGTGCGCGGCGACATGGCGCAGGAGTGCTGGCGCATCGTCACTCCGGTGGTGGAGGCGTGGCGGGCTGGCGAGGTTCCGCTGGAGGAGTACCCCGCGGGGTCCCTGGGCCCGGAATCGTGGTTGGAGTGAGGCTCGCCCACTGACTTGCTCAGATCAGGTCGCGGCAAGCAGGGCGCGGGCGTAGGCGCATTCGAGGTCGGCGTCGTCGGTGTCGAGGGCGTCGCCGCCGATGCCCTGGGTGACGACCCGCCAACCGGCGGCGTTTCGGTGGACGCTGAGCAGCCGGTCGCCGAGGAGTTCGCGGAGTTGGTCTTCGCGGGGGATCCACAAGGCCTGGTCGAGGGAGACGGAATCGAGGGCCCATTCGGTGGTCCCGTTGAACCCCAGCACGCTCTGCCCGCCGTAGTGGTGCAGCTCGATCGTCAGCTCGCTGATCCAGAACACGTCGCCGAGCAGCTGCTCGGCGGTGATCGTGAACCGATCGCCGGGGGCCGGGTGCCACATGACACCAGCCGCCGCGAGCCGCTGGGCAAGGTCGACGCTGAGCATGTGGGCCATCTTGCCTGCCACCTGAGCCTACGCGCCCGCGCGGCGGCTAGAACGGCGGATTCTTGCTGAGGTAAGTGTTGGCCAGGTCGAGCTGGGACCGCAGCGACTCGACCTGCTCGCGTAGTTGCTCGTTGTCTCGGGCCAGTTCGAGTTGCAGGTCGAGCTCCAGACCCGCGTGGTACGCCGCGACGGGGTTGTCGTGCGGGTCAATGGGTACGACCGTGCCGCCGCCGGAGTCATCGGCCGGCCCCGGTTCGCCGCGGTCGGGTGTGATGTCGTGGATGCCGAAGTCTCGGTAGTCCATCGGGTGGGTGCTGGTGATGGTGCCGTCGGCGAGGCGCCAGGTGACGACGCCGTCGGTGTCGATCTGGGCGTCCCAGTGGCGGCGGCTCTTGAGGCGGTGGTGCACCGGGCAAAGGGTCTGAAAGTTGGTGCCGCGGGTGGGTCCGTCGTCGCGGCGTTCTTGCACATGGTCCAGCTCTGTACGAGCGGCGGGGCGGGTGCATCCCGGCGACCGGCACTGTCCGTCCCGGGCCCTAACGACGCGGGCCATCTCGGCGGTGGGTCGGTAGGAGTCGACGGTGGCGTTCATGGCGTACCCGGTGACGGGGTCAGCCACGATCCGCCGCCAGACGCTGCCGCGCCCGTGGGCGAGATCGCGCACGGTGTGGGCATCGATCAGGGTGTCCTCCATCAGGCCGGGGAAGTCGTTGGCGCCCAGGAGCGACGCGGCGGAGATGACAACGTTGACGACGGCGGGCGGCCAGCCGCCCCCCTCTGGGACGTCGATGCTCGTTGCGTCCTCGTCACGCGGTTGGCCGAAGATGAGCAGGTCAAGCGCGGCGTCGGCGCGCAGCTGGGCCAACGTCCGTTGGTCACCGGCGGCCTTGGCGCTCTTGGCGATGGCGTCCAGGCGGGTCATCGCGGCGATGACACGGGTCTCGGGGCCGGTGACCTCAAGGCCCCCGGCGCGGTCTTCGAGGCGGAGCAGGCGGACTTCGCGCCGGTCCTGCACTGCCTTCTCCTGCTTGGCAGGACCCGCGACGTGGTGCGCCGCGCGGCGTAGGCGAGTGCGGAACAGGCCTTGCGAGACTGGGATCCCACGCCTGTCGTGGTAGCCCCTGGCGTGCTCGACGACCTGATCGATCATGAACTCACGCTGCCCGCTGGTGATATCGAGCTCACCGGACTCCTTGAGCAGCTGCGACGCCTGGCGCATCGTCAGCGCACCCTCTCCAACGGCCGCGGTCAGGGTTGACGCCAGCGGCTCAGGGGCGGTCCCGACCCGGGCCCGGTCGACCCAGGTGGCGCGGAATCCGCCGCACACGGCCGTGGCTGTGTCGGTGATCGAGGTCCGCGCCTTCGCCTGCATCGCCGCTAGGCTCGTTGCGCACGGCTCGTCGACGGTCGCGTTCTCGATCTGCCAGCGGTGCACGTCGATGAGCGTCTGCTGCTGGACCATCCACCCCAACAACGCCGCCCGCCGCACCTCCTGCCGTGCGGACCGCGTCTCCAACTCCGTCAACTCTGCCGACGCCTGCGCCAGCGTGAAGTCGTCCGGGAACTCCCAGCAGCCCTCCGCGCCAGTCTCGCCAGACACCCCCGGACATGGCTCGCCCAAGCTCGCTTCGCCGCCACCGTCGGGAGCGAACCCAGAGCCGGCGGCCCTACCGCAGGCGGCAAGAGCGGTGTCGCAGGCAGGGTCGCTGTGAGTCCAAGGGCCACCGTCCGTGACGCGACCACCGTCGCTGGCAGGGTCGCCGCCGTCGCCAGGGTCGCCACCGTCGCCGCCGTTGGCAGGACCGCGGTCGGCGGTGGATTCACCCGACGGTCCCATTGCGACTCCAGGTGCCTCAGACGGCTCCCAGACGGACTCTCCACCAGCCTCAGGACGGTCGGCCGACGCCTGCCCAGGCATCGGATCGGGGAGCAGCGCCTCGACCCGACCATCGACAACCGCGAACTGCGGCCACACCCCATGCGTCAGGAAGTGCTCCAAGACCTCCGCCGTCATCGACACCGTCAGGACATGCGTGCAATCACCGTGACCATCCGCTGCGCCCGCAGGTGCGGCATGCCGACTGCCGCCATCGCCCCTCCACTCCGACATGACGCCCCCAATGACACTGCCTGACCCGACAAGCTCAGCGACTCCAGCCTGAGCTTCTTGTTGCGGCAAGTCTACTGCTCAACAGGAGAAAAGGGAACAAATGTACCCAGTAGCATGAAACAACAATTCTCAGCCTTGAGAGCCGTTGCAGGAGCGTTTAATTCGCGTGATGCATCGATCAGGCGTGCGATTTTGAGACGTGTGAGGCGCCACGGTCGGGGCGGCGAGGCCGATAGGCGGC
>NZ_BAHD01000076.1 GCF_000298215.1 Kineosphaera limosa NBRC 100340
AAGGGGTCGGTCGGCGGCGGCGTTCGTCCCCGACGCCGAGGGCAGCGGCACGGTGCTGCTCGCCGGGGCGCAACCGTCGGCACTGCAGCCGGCGTTCGGCGTCGACTCCGCGGCCCGGCACGCACAGCACGCGCAGCGCCTCGAACTGCCACTGCCGGCGCTGCGCCGCGACGTCGACACGGTGGCCGACCTCGCGCAGGCCGTCGCCTTAGGGGTCGGCGCACACACGGCGGCGGCCCTGGCCGGGTTACTCGTCGGCACACGCGTCGGGCGGGGCAGGCCGGAGGGGGCCCACCCCGCCCTGGACGATGCCTTAGGGGAGCTGCTCAGGAGAGGATCGCCGAGTTAGGCCGAGCGGCGCCCCTTGCCGCCCTTGACCTTGGCCGCGACAATCGCGGCCTCGGCGCGGGCGCGCACGTCGGCTGCGGTGCCGGCGGCGGCCCGGGCGGCGGCGGGCCCGGCCTTGGGCAGCGTCGCCGGTTCGGCGACGTACAACTTGAACGCGGTGCCGGGGCGGAACTTCGGCACTGCAGTGGACTCGATGCGCACCGAGTCGCCGGTGCGAGGGTTGCGGCCAGTGCGGGCGGCACGATCGACGCGTTCGAACGTACCGAAGCCGGTGATGCCGACGCGTCCGCCGCGCGCGACCTCACGGATGATGACGTCGAAGATCGCCTCGATGGCATCCGCTGCGGCCTTCTTGCCGCCTAGGCGCCCCTCCAGAGCCTCGACCAGATCAGCCTTATTCACTCTTTCTCTCTCCCTCCAGAGCCGGAATGGCCGGCCTGATGCAGTGACAAGAGCACCGCAATCACCCACATCCGTGTGGGATTAGGACACGACGACACACCGCTGTGGCGGCGCACCGCACGAGGCCATGCGGAACCCGTCGAGAAGCGCCGACCCTCGAGCCGGAGGGGTCCCGCACGCGCGGTGGGGACACTCGCTGGTTGACACCCTCGGAAAGCCTCGGCCGTGCCGGGACTTCGCACCCCTTATCGGCACGAAACGGCATAAGGGACAGTGGAATACACCTTGGGGGTGGGCGTAGGTCACCCGCCACAGCGGTAAAACCGCAGGTCAGAACCGATTCAGGGATGTCGACAAGGGCGCTCCCATGCGGTCGTCGACGCGAGCTTCGGTGAGCCGCGCAGCAGTCCACCGCAGCGGCAGTCGCTGCACAGCGCAGCCGCGGCGCGTCAGCACGCCGCGGCTCTGGTGCGTTAGGTCCTCAGGGAGTGACGACGCTCGGCTTGTGCGCGGGGCGGGTGGTCTCGAAGGTCTCGATGTCGGCCTCGTGCCGCAGGGTCAGGGAGATGTCGTCGAGGCCCTCGAGCAGGCGCCAGCGGATGTAGTCGTCGACCTCGAAGGGCACGACGTGCTCGCGGCAGGTGATCGTGCGCTCGCCCAGGTCGACGGTGAGCTCGACCCCGGGATCCTCGGCCATGAGCTTCCACAGCAACTCGACGTCCTCCTGGGCGACCTGGGCGGTCAACAGACCGGCCTTGCCGGAGTTGCCGCGGAAGATGTCGGCGAAGCGGCTGGAGATGACGACCCGGAAGCCGTAGTCCATCAGCGCCCACACGGCGTGCTCGCGGGACGATCCGGTGCCGAAGTCCGGGCCGGCCACGAGCACCGAGGCGCCGGTGTAGGGCGCCTGGTTGAGCACGAACTCCGGGTCCGAGCGCCAGGCGGCGAACAGCGCGTCCTCGAAGCCGGTACGAGTGACCCGCTTGAGGTAGACCGCCGGGATGATCTGGTCGGTGTCGACATTGCTGCGGCGCAGCGGCACGCCGACGCCGGTGTGGGTCGTGAACTTCTCCATGAGCGGGCCTCTCTACGGGGCGGAGATCGGTGGCAGCTGGGCGCTCGACGAGTCGGAGTCGACGGGTCAGTCGGCGGCGACGAGGTCGGCCGGCGAGGCGAGCCGCCCGCGCAGGGCGGTGGCGGCGGCGACGGGCGCGCTGACGAGGTGGGTGCGCCCGCCCTTGCCCTGGCGGCCTTCGAAATTGCGGTTGCTCGTCGAGGCGCAGCGCTCCCCCGGAGCGAGTTGGTCGGGGTTCATGCCCAGGCACATCGAGCAGCCCGCGAGCCGCCACTCGGCGCCCGCGGCCGTGAAGACCGTGTCCAGCCCCTCGGCCTCCGCCTGCTCACGCACGGCCATCGAGCCGGGCACGACGAGCATCCGCACCCCGTCGGCGACCCTCCGGCCGCGCAGAATGTCGGCGACGACGCGCAGGTCCTCGATCCGGCCGTTGGTGCAGGAGCCGACGAACACGGCGTCGACCGCGATCTCGCGCAGCGGAGTGCCGGCCGTCAGACCCATGTACTCCAGGGCGCGCCGGGTCGACTCCCGCTCGGCGTCGGGCAGGCTCTCGGGGTCCGGCACGGAGGCGGACAGCGGCAGTCCCTGGCCCGGGTTGGTGCCCCACGTGACGAACGGGGTGAGGGCGTCCGCGTCGAGCACCACCTCGGTATCGAACTGGGCGTCGTCATCGGTGCGCAGCTCCCGCCAGTCCCGCACCGCGTCGTCCCACTGGGCTCCGGCCGGCGCGTAATCGCGGCCCTCCAGGTAGGCGAAGGTCGTCTCGTCGGGGGCGATCATGCCCGCGCGGGCGCCCGCCTCGATCGACATATTGCAGATCGTCATGCGGGCCTCCATGGACAGCGCCTCGATCGCGCTGCCGCGGTACTCGATGACGTAGCCCTGGCCGCCGCCGGTGCCGATCTTGGCGATGACGGCCAGGATGATGTCCTTGCTGGTCACTCCAGCGGCGAGGGTGCCCTCGACGGTGACGGCCATCGTCTTGAAGGGGCGCAGCGGCAGCGTCTGAGTCGCCATGACGTGTTCGACCTCGCTGGTGCCGATGCCGAACGCCAGGGCCCCGAAGGCGCCGTGGGTGGAAGTGTGGCTGTCACCGCAGACGACTGTCATGCCGGGCTGGGTGATGCCCAGCTGCGGGCCGATGATGTGCACGATGCCTTGGCGCTCGTCGCCCATCGAGTGCAGCTTGACGCCGAACTCTTCGCAGTTGCGGCGCAGGGTCTCGACCTGGGTGCGGCTCGTGAGGTCGGCGATCGGCCCGGGCGTCGTGGGCACGTTGTGGTCCTCGGTGGCCAGCGTCAGGTCGGGGCGTCGCAACGGACGCCCGGCCAGGCGCAGCCCCTCGAAGGCCTGTGGGCTGGTCACCTCGTGCACCAGGTGCAGGTCGATGTAGAGCAGGTCCGGCTCACCGTCCGCCGAGCGGACGACGTGTGCGTCCCAGACCTTTTCGGCCAGTGTGCGTCCCATGCGGTTTCGCCTCCGTCGTGAGGGTCCGCGGCGATGTCCCGGCAGATGGTCCGAGCCGCGGCGCGATCGTTCTCCCCCAGGCGCGCGGCAGGTGTTCGACACCGGCTGTGCCCGGGCGCTGACTAGAGATTCCTCCAGTTTCAGGATGTGGCAAACTTGCGTCTCAGGCTATGAGACGGCAGAATGCTGCCATGGAAAGCACCAGCGGAGTGGGGGTCCTCGACAAGGCCGCCACAGTGCTCAGCGCCCTGGAAGCGGGGCCGTCCACGCTCGCCCAGCTCGTCTCGAGCACCGGCCTGGCCCGCCCCACGGCGCATCGGCTGGCCGTGGCGCTGGAGCATCACCGGTTGGTCTCCCGCGACATGCAGGGACGCTTCATCCTCGGCCCCCGGCTCGCGGAGTTGGCGGCCGCCGCGGGCGAGGACCGCTTGCTCGCCGCCGCGGGGGCCGTGCTAGGGGCGCTGCGCGATCACACCAACGAGTCCGCCCAGCTGTTCCGCCGGCAGGGTGATCTGCGCATTTGCGTCGCGGCCGCCGAGCGGCCGATGGGGCTGCGCGACTCGATCCCCGTGGGCGCCACGCTCTCGATGCTCGCCGGCTCGGCCGCTCAGGTACTGCTCGCCTGGGAGGAGCCCGACCGCCTGCACCGCGGGCTGCAGGGCGCCGAGTTCACCGCCACCACCCTGTCCGCCGTGCGCCGACGCGGCTGGGCTCAGAGTGTCGGGGAGCGGGAGGCGGGCGTGGCCTCGGTCTCCGCCCCCGTGCGCAATCCGGCGGGGCGAGTCATCGCCGCGGTCTCCATCTCCGGGCCCATCGAGCGGGTCTCCCGCCAGCCCGGCCGGCTGCACGCCGCGACGGTCGTCGCGGGCGCGAACAAGCTCACCGAGGTGCTCGCGCGGGCGCACGCCCAGCAGCAGGCCCAGAGCAACAACGGCAACCGCTGAGTAGACCCCCTGGACATGACGAAACCCCCGGAGCGATGCTCCGGGGGTTTTCGCTGGTAGCCCCGACGGGATTCGAACCCGCGCTACCGCCTTGAGAGGGCGGCGTGCTAGGCCACTACACAACGGGGCCGTGTGCGCTCAGTGACTGAGCGGCCTGGTGAAGGTTACCGGCTCGCAGGCCATTCACCTAATCGCGTCGCAGCCACCGCCGTGATGGCGGGAGAGCCGCGACAAGCGCTGGGGTACCAGGACTCGAACCTAGACTAACTGAACCAGAATCAGTCGTGCTGCCAATTACACCATACCCCAAGGGGTATCCCGACGGGCCGCACAGAAGCGCGGATCCGGCGTCGTGACCCGAGAGAAAACCATAGCCTGCGCCCGCCCGGGGCCCCAAATCGGCTCCCCCTTCAGGGCCGAAGACCCGCCGGTAAACTCGACGCTCATGACCCCCTCGCCGGAGCCCACCGCCGCCACCGACTCCCCCGCCGGTGACTTCCTGCGCGAGCAAGTGCGGCGCGACAACGCCGCCGGCACCTTCGGTGGTCGGGTGCAGACCCGGTTTCCTCCCGAGCCCAACGGCTACCTGCACATCGGGCACGCGAAGGCCATCTGCGTCGACTTCGGCATCGCCGCGGACTTCGGCGGGGTGTGCAACCTGAGGCTGGACGACACCAACCCCGACACCGAGGAGTCGGAGTTCGGCGAGGCGATCCTGTCCGACATCGAGTGGCTCGGGTTCACGCCCCCGCAGCCGATCCGGCACGCCTCCGACTACTTCGGGCAGCTCTACGAATGGGCCGAACACCTCATCGCGCAGGGGTTGGCGTATGTCGACGACCAGGACACGGAGGCGATCTCCGCGGGCCGCGGCGGCTTCGGCAAGGAGGGGATCGAGAGCCCGTTCCGCAACCGCTCGATCGAGGAGAACCTCGATCTGTTCCGGCGGATGCGGGCCGGGGAGTTCGCGGACAACACCCGGGTGTTGCGCGCGAAGATCGACATGAACGCCGAGAACATGCAACTGCGCGACCCCGTGATGTACCGGATTCGGCGTGGGCACCACTTTCGCACCGGCGACGAGTGGGTCATCTACCCGACCTACGACTGGGCGCACGGGCAGTCCGACGCCATCGAGGGTGTGACGCACAGCCTGTGCACGCTGGAGTTCGACACGCACCGGGCGCTCTACGACTGGTATCTGGAGCACCTGCCGCTGCCCGGCGACCAGCCGCGGCAGACCGAGTTCGCGCGGCTGGAGCTGACCTACACGGTGACCTCCAAGCGGCGGTTGGCGGCGCTCGTGGCCGACGGCATCGTCGACGGCTGGGACGACCCGCGCATGCCGACGCTGCGCGGGCTGCGTCGCCGCGGTTATCCGGCCAAGGCGATCCGCGACTTCGCCCATTACATCGGCATCACCCGCACCAATTCCCGGCACAGCATCGAGTTGCTGGAGTCCTTCGTGCGGCGCGAGCTCAACACCAGTTCGCAGCGGCGCATGGCGGTGCTAAGGCCGTTGAAGCTCGTCTTGACGAATTGGCCGAAGGACGCGGACGGCAATCCGGTCGTCGAGTGGTTCGAGGCCGTGAACAATCCGGAGAACGAGGCGGACGGCACGCGAAAGGTGCCGTTCACCGGGGAGCTGTGGATCGAGCAGGACGACTTTGCGGAGGTGCCGCCGCCCAAGTTCTTCCGGCTCTCCCCCGGCAAGGAGGTGCGGCTGCGCGCGGCCTACTTCATCACGGCGACCGACGTCGTCAAGGACGAGGCGGGCAACGTCGTGCAGGTCAACGCGACGTACGACCCGGCGTCCAAGGGCGGCAACTCCCCCGACGGGCGCAAGGTGAAGTCGACGATGCACTGGGTGTCGGCGCCGCACGCCCTCGACGCGCAGGTCGCGCTCTACGACCGGCTGTTCGCTGCGGAGGTGCCCGGCGAACGCACCGGAGACGTCATGGACGACCTCAACCCCGACAGCCGCGAGCTGTTGACCGACGCCAAGGTCGAGCCCGCCCTGGCGGAGACCGAGCCCGGCCAGGTCGTGCAGTTCGAGCGCCTGGGCTACTTCGCGCACGACCCCCGCGACCCCATACTTTTCCACCGGACAGTCGGTCTGCGCGACGAGTGGGCCAACATCCAGAAGCGGCAGTCGCCCGGCCGGTAAAGGTCGGCAAGGACCGCCGGAGCGCCCGCTCTTGGCGGGCACACTCTCACGTGTTAGGCGTTGGCGCCGATCTGTACCTCGGAGAAGCCCTTGTGTCCGAGGGCCGTTCGGCCCAAGGCACCCGCAGAGTTGCGCGGGCTGTCGCCAGCGACAAGGGGTTCCTTCGACATGAGCGCAGCCGTCGACCGTCAGTCCTCGCTACGCCGATTCCGCGTGCGGCTCGGCCTGCGCGTGCAACTGCTCGTGCTGTGCCTCGTCGGGCTCCTCGGGATGGTGGGCCTGGGCACGGTGGCGGCCGTCAACGTCGAACGAATGAACGCGGCGGCCCAGCGCATCGACGCCCTGCAGGCTCTGCGGCTCGCCATCGCGGACGTCCGGTACGCCAACACCGACGTTGCGGGCTGGCAGGGCTTCTACGCCTGGGACGTCGCGGCCAAGGGCGTGGCGCAGGCCTTCGACCCCACGGAGGGCTACAACCGCGCCGGCTACGTCGAGGCGGCGACGTCTGCCGAGGAGGCCATCGCCGCGGTGCCGACGGACGAGTTCACCGACGAGGCGGACAGGCAGCGCTGGCAGCGCGTTCGCGACGGCTTCGACATGCTCTTCGCCGCCGACGCGGAGGCTGTGGCCGCCTACCGCCAGGACACGCCCGCCTCCATCGCCCGCGGCAACGACTTGCTCAACGACGCCGACCTGGAGGGGTCCGCGGCGCAGGCGTTCGAGCTGGTCGACACGGCCGGGCTCGAGTTGATGGCGAGCATGCACCAGCGGGTCGAGGCCGCCAAGGAGGACGCCGCCGCGACCCTGCGTACGACCTACCTGCAGATCGGCGTGGCGCTGCTCGTCTTCCTCGCGTTGCTGATCGCCGCGTGGTGGCGGGTGTCGCGGCGGCTCCTCACCGGCATCTCGGCGATTCTCGCCGCGGTGCGCGCGATGGGCCGGGGCGATCTGACCGTCGAGGCCGGGGTCAGAGCCGCGACGAGCTCGGGGCGATGTCTCGCGCCACAGACACCGCTCGGCACGAAATGCAGCAAGTCATCGAAAAGGTGTCGCGCGCGAGCGCCTCGGTGTCGACATCCGGGCAGGAGTTGTTGCAGGTATCGAACCGCCTGGGCACGGGCGCGGCCGCGGCGGCCGATCAGCTCACCGCGACGAGCGCCGCCACCGTGGAGGTGTCGACCCGCATGCAGACGGTGACGAGTGGGACCGGCGAGATGGGTGAGGCGATCCGCTCGATCACGGTCGGCGCCGCGGAGGCGAGCGGTATCGCGGCCAGCGCGGTGCAGGTCGCCGACCGGACGCGCGCGACGATCAGCAAGCTCGGCGCGTCCTCGGCCCAGATCGGCGAGGTCGTGCGCTCGATCACGAGCATCGCCGAGCAGACCAACCTGCTGGCGCTCAACGCCACGATCGAGGCGGCCCGCGCCGGTGAGTCGGGCAAGGGGTTCGCCGTGGTGGCCAACGAGGTCAAGGAGCTGGCCCGGGAGACCGGGACGGCCACGGAAGACATCGGTCACCGCGTGGAGGCGATCCAGGCCGACACCGACGCGGCCGTGGCCGCGATCAGCGAGATCAGCGAGATCATCGCCCGTATCAACGACGCCCAGTCGACGATCGCCAGCGCCGTCGAGGAGCAGACCGCGACGACGACCGAGATGAGCCGCAACGTCGCCCATGCGCACCGCGGCGCAACCGACATCACCCACGGCGTTCAGCAGGCCGCCGTCGTCTGCGAGGAGGCGCGCACCGCCTCGCACTCCCTGACCCGCTCCTCGGCCCAGCTCATTTCGGATTCCGAGCAGCTGCAGGCTGCGCTATCGGCCTTCCGGTACTAGCCGGCGGCTGCGCCGGGTCAGACCCGGGCGTGCCGTGCCTGGCGGCCCAGTCGGCGTCTTCAGACGCGGTGGTCAGAGCAGGTCGGCGACCTCGCGCAGGGTGGTTACGACCCGGACTCGCGGGTCCTCGACCGGGGTGCCCCAGCCCGCGTTGCGCGGCTCGGGTCGGTCGGTGCGGCAGAGCCACGCCACCCGCATCCCGGCGCCCAGGGCTCCACGGACGTCGGTGTCGAGCGTGTCACCGACGCACACTGCAGTGTGCGGTTCGACTTCGATCCGTTGGCAGGCGGCGGCGAACATCCGCGGGTCCGGCTTGCCGACGCCGATGGTGTCGGTCGTGACGACCGGGAATCGGCCGGTCCAGCCGATGGCCTCCAGCTTCAGGCGGGTCTGGTCCGCTGCGGAGTTCGTCAGCAGGCACACCGGCACGTCGGCGGCCTGCGCCGCAGACAGCAGCGCGGCCACGTCGTCGAAGAGCACCTGCACGCCCGCGAACGCCTCCCGGTAAGCGCGCTCGTAGACGCCGAACTGCCCGTCGTCGGAGGTCAGGCCGAGCGCCGCCAACGCGGTGTCGTAGCGCAGTCGGCGCTGCTGCTCGAACGGCAGGTCACCGCGGGTGTAGGCGTCGAAGTGCCCGCCTGGGTCGTCGTAGAACCCGGTCGAGAGCCCCTCGTGCACGTGCGGCTCGTGGTCGGGCAACGCGGCGGCGGCAGCCGTCACCCCGGCGGCGGACATCGCGCTGCGGGTGTCCAGCAGCGTGTCGTCGACGTCGAGCACGAGCCCGCGAATCGGCGCCTCCCACACCGAGTTCATGAGGTGGCCCGCAGCGTCACAAGGCTGGTTTCGTCGCCACCAGTACCCGATACGACGAACTCGGACCGCTCCCAGGGACGTTCGGCGTCGAGGAAGTCCGCCTCCCCGGTCAGCCACTCGCGGGACAGCTCCGCGGTGACGCTCCCGTCGGCGATGCGGCGGCCCTCCCGGTCGAGCACCGCCTCGTTCGGGGTGTGCACCCAGAGGACGTGGTCGAGCCACGGCATGAGCGAGCGCTGGGCCGAACCCACCCCCTCCACGACGAGCACCCGCGCGCCGGCCGGCACGGTGATGGCGCCCGCACGACCGCGCGACTGCCACGACGGCGGCCGGTAGGTCACCTCCTGACCCGCGCGGAAGGGACGCAGCACCCCGTCGATCAGCAGCGGGGCCCAGTCGAAGAACGACTCGTACCAGGAGACGTCGTCGGTGTGCACGACGCACCAGTCGCTCTGGCCTTCGGCGAGTCGAGCCGCCAGCGTCGACTTGCCGGCGGCGCTGCGACCGTCGAGCGCAACGGCGACCCGCTCCCCACTCGTCAGGGCCCGCCGCAGGTCATCGAGCGGCAACCTCTCGTCGACGCGGTAACTGGGCACGTCCGGCGTCGGGATGCCGTCCAGCATGCTCACAGCGAGGCGCGCAGCGTCCGCAGGCGGGTGAGGGTGCTGTGCCGGCCGATGATGGCCATCGACTCAAAGAGCGGCGGCGACACCCTCTGCCCGCTGATCGCGGTGCGCAAGGGCGCGAACGCGACGCGCGGCTTGAGGCCCATGCCGTCGAGCAGGGCCTCGCGCAGGTGCTCCTCGATGACCTGGTGGTTCCACGGGCGGGTGGCCGCGAGCAGGTCGTCGTCGTTCTGCGGCACGGTCTCCAGGGCCGCGATCGCGGCGTCGAGGATCGGCCCGGCGTCGTCCTTGAGTCCGGCGCGGGCGTCCTCGGCAATCGGCACGGCGTCGTCGGCGACGTAGAACGGCGCGACGAGCGGCGCGGCATCCGAGAGCTTGACGAGCCGCGGCTGGATGAGCTCGGTGACGAGCTTGAGGCGCCCCAACTCCCCCAGCGACGGATTCCCGGAGAGGACCCCCGCCTCCTCCAGGTGCGGCAGCAGGCGGCTGGCCAGCTCCCCGACGGGCAGCTCCCGAATCTTCATGCCGTTGAGCCAATCGAGCTTCTTGAGGTCGAAGATCGGCCCGGCGGGGTTGACCTTCGCGAAGTCGAAGCCGTCGACGAACTCGGCATAGGTCATCACCTCACGCTCGGTGCCGTCGGCCTCGATGATCGGCGGGTACCCCAGCAGGCACAGGAAGTTGACGAGCGCCTCGGGCAGGTAGCCCTGCTCGCGGAACCACGTGAGGCGCGCGGCCGGGTTCTTGCGCTTGCTGATCTTGGACTTGTCGGTGTTGCGCAGCAGCGGCATGTGCACCCACGCCGGCTCGGGCCAGCCGAGCAGCTTGTAGAGCAGCCGGTGTTTGGGGGTCGAGCTGATCCACTCCTCGCCGCGCACGACGTGGGTGATGCCCATCTCGTGGTCGTCGACGACGACGGCCAGGTGGTAGGTGGGAAAGCCGTCGGCCTTGAGGATCACCTGGTCGTCCGGCGGCGGCGCGGAGACGGGTCCGCGGACGAGGTCAGTGAAGCTCAGCTCGACGTCGTCGGGCACCTTGAGGCGCACGACGGGCGTCTCGGCGCAGTCGGGCTCGGCGGCCCGCTGCTCTGCCGTCTTGCCGAGGCAGAACCGGTCGTAGCCGATGACGTTGCTCTTGGCCTTCTGCTGCTCCTCGCGCACCCGCGCGAGCCGCGCCGGGGTGCACCAACAGTAGTACGCGTCGCCCTGCTCGATGAGCCGCTCGACGACGGGCCGGTAGGTGTCCAACCGCTCGGACTGCCGGTACGGACCGAACGGGCCTCCGACATCAGGGCCCTCGTCCCACGTCACCCCGAGCCAGTGCAGCGTGTCGTACAGCTGCCCCTCGGAGTCCTCGCGGTAGCGAGCGCGGTCGGTGTCCTCGACGCGCAGCAGAAACTGCCCGCCGTGCTTGCGCGCGAACGCGAGGTTGAACAGCGACATATACGCGGTCCCGACGTGCGGGTCGCCGGTCGGAGAGGGTGCGACCCGGACGCGCGGAACGCTCCGGTCAGAACTGTCGGCTACTGGAGTGTGGCTGGGTGCGCTCATGATGCGTCCCAGCCTACGGCGGGCCGTCAGCGCCGCACGAACGGATTGGCCAGGGTGCCGATGCCCTCGATCTCGACCTCGACGCGCTGACCGGCCTCGACCTGGCCGACGCCTTCGGGGGTGCCGGTGAGGATGACGTCGCCGGGTAGCAGGGTGAACGCCGCGGAGGCGTAGGCGATCAGCTCGGGGATCGTGTGGATCATGAGGTTCGTCGAGCCGTCCTGCACGACCTCGCCGTCCAGGCGGGTAACGATGCGCAGGTCGGTGTAGTCAAGGTCCGTCTCGATCCAGGGGCCGAGCGGGCAGAACGTGTCGAAGCCCTTGGCGCGGGCCCACTGCTTGTCGGGGCCCTGCAGGTCGCGGGCCGTGACGTCGTTGGCGCAGGTGTAGCCGAAGATGACGTCGGCGACCTTCTCCTTGGGCACGTCCTTGCACATCCGCCCGATGATGACCGCCAGCTCGCCCTCGTACGAGCACAACTGGGTGACCGGCGGGATGACGACCGGGTCGTCGGGGCCGACGACCGCGGTGTTCGGCACGAGGAACATCAGCGGCCGCTCGGGCACCTCGTTGCCGAGCTCGGCGGCGTGGGCGGCGTAGTTGCGCCCGATGCCGATGATCTTGGAGCGCGGGATGACTGGCGCCAGCAGCCGCGCCTCTTCCAGCTCGACCCGCGCCCCGGTGCCCGCGACGGGCGTGTACAGGGGGTCGCCGGAGACCTGCGCGATCCACTCCGATCCCGGATCGCCCTGGAGCACGCCGTAGGAGGGGTCGTCACCGGTCGTGTAGCGGACGATCCGCATGTCATCACCTGTTCTGTGCGAGTCGGGTCAGGACAGCCTGACCCATCCTGGCGTATCCCTCATCGTTGGGGTGGATGTCGGGGGTGGCCGGGCGCGCGCACATCCACGTCCAGGCGCAGATGCGCGCCACATTGCGCGGCACCCGGCCGATGCCAGGCACATCGACGCGGCTGATGTTGTCCGAGGTGTCGAAGGCGGCCGCCACGCGGGCGGTGCGGGCGCCGTGGTCGGCCGCCTGCTTGCGGATGATGGCGTTGAGTTGGGCGTGCACCACGATGGAGGCAGTCGCCAAGCGTCGCCCCTCCGGCCCGGTGAGGCGGGCCGCCAGGTAGGGGTTGTAGTAGTCGGTCACCACAACGCGGGCGCCAGGGGCGTCGGCCCGGATGGCGCTCACGATCGTGCCGAGCCGGGCCTCCAGGAGGTCGAAGGCTCGGTTGGCGCAGCCGCGGTCGAGGTCGGTGGCGCTCAAGCAGGCGCGCACGTCGTTGGCGCCGATCGTTACGGTCACGAGCGCGGTCTGCGGGTTCGCCCGAAGGTAGGCGCGGGCCGCCGAGAGTTGCGAGGCGTGGCCCCGATAGGTGCAGCGGCCACCCTCGACCATCGTGGCGCTGGTCTCCCCCGTGCAGCCGAGATTGGTGACCTGCACGCGGCGGCCGAGCGTGCCAATGTCCGGCTGCCTGGCCAGGCCGGCGGCGACGATCCCGACGAATCCGCCGCGGGGGTCGTCACTGGCACGCCGCCCGGCGCGGTCCGGTTGGTACCCCGCCGTCAAGGAGTCCCCGAGGGCTAGGTACGCCACGGACGTCTGCTGGCCCGGAGGCATTGGCGGCGTTGCAGCGCCGGCGGCTGTGGTGACTGCCAGAGCGACGGCGGCGGCCAGGGCGGCAGCGGTCGAAAGGCGGGCGACTACGCGGGCCGCGCCCCGTGGCCGGATGGTGCCGGTGTCAGCGCCGGCGACGGTGGTGTTGCTGGATTCGGTGAGGGTGGTGTGCAACGGATCTCCTTGAGCGGCAAGGCATCTGCTCCCGCCGTCCCCCACCCCACGGCGCCGCCACCAGGGTACGTGGACGGGGCCGCCCGGGCTGGGAACCGATCCGGCCCGGCCGGGCGACCGCCGAGGGTTGCGGTCCCTGCCCACGGTGGCGGTCGCGACCGCACCGCTCGGCAGGGAGGGCGACCGTCGCCGACGGCGCCGCTACGCCGGCAGGTCGCCGATGGCGCCGCTACGCCGGCAGGTCGCCGCCCACCCCCACGGGACGCCCGTCGACCCACACGGCCGCGACATCCGAGGGGGTACCGAGCGCGAAGACCTTGGCGAGGGCCTCCGGCGGGTCGGCGGCGTGCGTCAGCCCGACGGCCAGGGGGTCACCCGGCAGCGGGCGCAGCCACACCGCGTCGAACCGCTTGCCGACCGACAGGTCGCCCACCTCATCCGCCAACCCGATCGCCCGGGCGCCGGCGGCCGTCGCCAGCCACAGCAGGTGCGCGGGGGTCAGCAGCAGCCCGTCGGGTTGCAGCCGCTGCAGGAAGTACGCCTGCAGGCCCTCCTTGACCAGGCTGAACCCCGTTCCGGCCCCGACATCGCAGCCGAGGGCGACCGGCACCCCGGCAGCCACGTGCCGGCGCATCGGGAACAGCCCGCTGCCCAGGGCGGCGTTGCTCGTCGGGCAGTGCGCGACGGCCCCGCCGCGGGCCGCAAGCACGGCCAGCTCACCGTCCGTGGGATGCACGTTGTGCGCGAGGACGCTGTGCGGGCCCAGCAGGTCGTGCCGGTCGTAGGCGTCGACATAGCTCGTGGCACCGGTCAGCCGCGCGACCTCCTCGATCTCGGCGGGGTTCTCGTTGACGTGCGAGGTGAACAGCGCCCCGGGCACGTCGCGCAACACTTCGGCGCACGAATCCATGAGCTCGTCACCCGCCGACAGCGCGAACCGCGGGGTCACCGCGTAGCGCAGCCGCCCTCTGCCGTGCCAACGCCGCGCCAGATCCATCGACTCGGCGTAGGCGCGGTCGGGGTCGGTCAGCAGCTCGGGCCGCAGCAACCGATCCGACACGACCAGACCCACGGCGATCCGCAGCCCCGAATCCGCCGCCTGGGCACAGAAGACGTCGACGGCGTCGTGGAAGTGCGCCCCGAACACCAGAGCGCTCGTCGTCCCGGCGCTGACGAGCCCGGCAAGAAACTCTCTCGCGACCTCACCGGCCTTGGCCGCGTCGGCCAGCCGCGCCTCCTCCGGGAGGGCGTAGCGGTCGAGCCAGTCGAGCAGCGGCAGGCCGAGCCCGCCGATGACCCGCACCTGCGGAAAGTGCACGTGCGTGTCGACGAAGCCGGGCAGCAGGAGACCGTCGCGCAGGTCGATGACATCCTCGTCCGGGTAGTCGGCGCGCACGACGGGCCACGGACCGCGGGCCACGATCTGCCCGTCGCCCACGACGATCCCGGCGTCCTGCTCGCTGCGCAGCACGCCGCCGGTGAACGGATCGTCGGGGGTGTCGAGCACGGTGGCGCGGTAGATCGTCACGAGCGCACCCCCTCGTTCCCCTCGGTCGCCATAGCTGTCGCGGGAAGCTCTCCGGCGAACTGCCTGAGCAGCTCGGCGGCGACCGCCACGGCGATCGCGGCCGGCTCTTTGCCCGGCACGCCGGGCAGGCCGATGGGGCAGCGGATGCCGTCGATCCGGCTCGCCTCGTGCCCCTCCTCGGCGAGGGTCCGTCGGAACCGGGACCACTTGGCACTCGAGCCGATGACCCCGACGGAGCCGAGGTGCCCGGTGCGCAGCGCGGCGTCACAGAGCGCGAGGTCTTCGGCGTGGTCGTGGGTCATGATCAGCGCGTGGGTACCGGGTGGCACCTGTCCGAGCACGAGCTCGGGCACCGGCGCGTGATGGGTGTGCACGCGGGCGTCGGCATCGGCGAGCGCCGCCAACCGCTGCGGCTCCACCGCGTCGGATCGGGAGTCGACGAGGTGCAGCTCGAGGTCGTGGCGAGCCAGGATGCGCGCCAGTTCGAGCCCCACGTGCCCGAGCCCGAAGATCGCGACGGCGGGCACGACCGGCAGCGGTTCGAGCAGCACCTGTACCTGGCCGCCGCAGCATTGCCGGCCGTGCCGGTTGGACGCCTTGTCGGTGAGGCCGGCCTCGAAGGTCTGCGGCTCGAGCCCGCCGGCACCCGCGCCCAGGGCGGCCAGCAGCTCGCGGGCCCGGTCCAGCGCGGTGGCCTCGAGGTTGCCGCCGCCGATGCTGCCCCAGGTCACCAGTTGCCCGCCGGGCGCGGCGACGACCATCTTGGCGCCGGCGGCGCGGGGGGCGTGCCCGTGCACCGACGTCACCGTGACGAGCACGCCGGGTTCGCGGCGCTCGCGCAGCCGCGCGACCGCCTCCAACCAGTGCACGTCAGCTCACCCCAGCCGAACTCGAGACCTCAGTTGCGGAGACTTCACTGTGGGCGACGGGGTGACCCACGTTGGCCTCACTGCGGGGGTGCAGCGGCTGGCCGTGGGGCTGCTCCGGCTCAAGCCCGCCGGCGGTCACGCCGGCGCTGCCGGGGTCACCCGCCGCGGAGGTGCGGGCGCGATCCAGCGCCCAGAACACCGCCTCCGGGGTGGCCGGTGAAGCGAGGTCGACGGCGACGCCGTCGGGCCCGAACGCGGCGGCGGCCTGACGCAGCGCCTCGCGCACCGAGAACGCGAGCATGAGCGGCGGCTCACCGACGGCCTTGGAGCCGTACACCGCGCCCTCCTCGTGCGCCCGCGGCAGCAGTTCGACGTTGAACTCCACCGGCATCTCGGAGAAGGAGGGAAGTTTGTACGTGCTCGCGGACTGGGTGAGGAAGCGGCCGCGGCGCTCGCCATCGCTCTCGTCCCAACGCAGGTCTTCCAGCGTCAGCCAGCCGGCGCCCTGCACGTAGCCGCCCTCGACCTGACCGATGTCGATCAGCGGGGAGAGGCTGTCTCCGACATCGTGCACGATGTCCACCCGCCGAGTGGAGTAGGCACCGGTAAAGCCGTCGACCTCGACCTCGGTGGCGGCCACCCCGTAGGCGAAGTACTTGAACGGGCGGCCCTGCATGATCGAGGAGTCCCAGTGCAGGCCCTCGGTGCGGTAGAAGCCGGCGGCCCACAGCTGCACCCGCCGGAAGTAGGCGAGCCGCACGAGCTCGTCCCAGGTCAGGCTGCCGTCGCTGCCGGACCCGGTGACCAGACCGTCGCTGAACACGACGTCGGAGGGGGCGACCCCGAGCTCGCCGGCGGCGATGGCGCGCAGCCGGTCGGTGATCTGCTCGCACGCGTTCTTCACTGCCCCGCCGTTGAGGTCGGCGCCCGAACTGGCGGCGGTGGCCGAGGTGTTGGGCACCTTGTCGGTGCGGGTCGGCGCGAGCCGCACCCGCGCCAGGGGCAACCCGAGTGCTGTAGCAGCGACTTGCAACATCTTGGTGTGCAGGCCCTGCCCCATCTCGGTGCCGCCGTGGTTGATGAGCACCGAGCCGTCCTTGTAGACGTGCACGAGCGCACCGGCCTGGTTGAAGGCGGTGAAGTTGAACGAGATGCCGAACTTCACCGGCGTCAGGGCGACGGCCCGTTTGCGGTCGGCATGAGCGACATTGAAGACGGCGATCTCCTGCTGGCGCGCCTCGATGTCGCCGAGGTCCAGCACGCCCTGCCAGCACCGCTCGATCCGGTCGGCCTGGTGCACCGGCTGGCCGTACGGGGTCGGCTGGCCCTCGGCGTAGAAGTTGCGGCGTCGCAGCTCCATCGCGTCGAGGCCGAGCAGCGGGGCGCAGCGGCCGAGGTTGTCCTCGATGAGGATCATGCCCTGCGGGCCGCCGAAGCCGCGGAAGGCCGTGTTGCTCGCCTTGTGGGTGCGGGCGATGCGGCCGTTGATCCGCACGTGCGGGATCCAGTAGGCGTTGTCGGCGTGGCACAGCGCGCGGGCGAGCACCGGCTCGGACAAGTCCAGGCTCCAGCCGCCGTCGGCGGTCATCGTGGCATCGAGGGCCTGCAGGCGCCCGTCGGCGTCGAAGCCGACGCGCCACTGGGCGTGGAAGCCGTGCCGCTTGCCGGTCATCGTGAGGTCTTGCGTGCGGTCCAGCCGGAGCCGGACCGGTCGGCCGGTCAGCGTGGCGCCGAGCGCGGCGATCGCCGCGTAGCCGTGCGGCTGCATCTCCTTGCCACCGAAACCGCCGCCCATGCGCAGGCATTGGACGGTGACCTCGTGGTTGGCCAGGCCGAGCACGTGGGCGACGATCTCCTGCGTCTCGCTCGGGTGCTGGGTGCTGGACTGCACGAAGATCTGCCCGCCCTCGTCGACGTGGGCGAGCGCGCAGTGGGTCTCCAGGTAGAAGTGCTCCTGGCCGCCGAACGTGAACTCACCGCTGAAGACGTGCGCGGACTCCTCGAGGCCGTCGGCCACGTCGCCGCGCTGCACGGTCGGGGTGGCGCCCTGGAAGGACTGCGCCGCGATCGCCTCGGCGACGGTGATGACCGAGGGCAGCGGTTCGACGTCGACCTGCACCGCCAGCGCTCCGAGGCGCGCGGCCTCGAGGGTCTCGGCCAGGACCCAGGCGACCGGGTGGCCGAAGTACATGACCTCTGTGGGGAACAGCGGTTCGTCGTGTTTGACGCCGGCGTCGTTGACGCCGGGCACGTCCTCGCCCGTCAGGACGCGCACGACACCGGGCATGTCAAGAGCCGGCGTGATGTCGAGGCGGGTGACGCGCCCGTGCGCCAGCGCGGTCTGCACCGGAAAGGCATGCAGGGTGCCGCTGATCCGCTCGACGAGGTCGTCGGTGTAGAGGGCGTGGCCGGTGACGTGCAGGGAGGCCGCCTCGTGGGGGATTTCGTGGCCGACGACCGCGAGGTCGGGGCGCTGCGAGAGGTGGCTCATGACGTCGCCTCCTTGTTCACACTGGCGTTGCCCACACTGTTGTTGGTGAAGAACTTCAGCAGCGAGGTGCGCAGCATGGCGCTGCGGTAGTCGCTGGAGGCGCGGTGATCGCTCATCGGGGTCCCTTCACCGGCCATGATGTCGGCGGCAGCTTGTACTGTCTCGCTGGTCCAAGGCGCCCCGACGAGAGCCCGCTCGGTGGCGGTGGCCCGGATGGGGGTCGCCGCGACGCCGCCGAGTCCGATCTGCGCGGAGCGCACGACCCCGTCGTCGATGTCGAGCCCGTAGCCGACGGCGACAGAGGAGATGTCGTCGAAGCGGCGCTTGGCGATCTTGTGGAAGGCGGTCAGGCGTGGGGTCGGCCGGGGCAGGCGGACGCTGCGGATCAGCTCGCCGGGTCGGCGCACACTTTGCCGGTAGCCGGTGAAGTAGTCGGCCAGAGCCACCTCGCGGTCGCCGTCGGGACCGGCGAGCACGAGTCGCGCGTCGAGGGCGAGCAGCACGGGCGGGCTGTCGCCGATCGGAGAGGCGGTGCCGAGGTTGCCGCCGAGGGTCGCGCTGTTGCGGATGAGTCGGGAGGCGAACTGCGCGAACAGTTCGTCGAGCACCGGGATGGCGCCGGCCAGGCCGCGTTCGATCTCACTCAGGCTCAGGGCGGCGCCCAGTTCGTAGGCGTCGTCGTCGACGCGCAGCTCGCGCAGCTCCGGCACCCGGTCGATGCCGACGACCAGCGGTGAGCGCAGCCCGCGCAGGTTGACCTCGACGCCTCGGTCGGTGGAGCCGGCGACGATGGCGGCGTCGGGCTCCTCGGCGAGTATGGCGAGCACCTCGGCGAGCGAACCTGGCCGCACGAAGACTCCGTTCGGGCCGGTCATCCGCTCCAGATGGGCGGGCGGCGCCGCTTGCTGGGTCCGCTGAGTCAGTTCATCGGCGCCATCCGGCGCCACGAGCGCGTAGGCCGCGTCGCGGATCGGGCGGTAGCCGGTGCAGCGGCACAGGTTGCCGGAGAGAGCGTGCAGGTCGAAGCCGTTGGGGCCGACCTCGTGATCGGCGGCCTGGTCGCTCGCGTCCGAGTCGGTGTGAGCGGTCGCCGGCCCGGCCGCGGCTCCGTCGCCGCAGCGGCCGTCGCGGTAGTACTCGGCGGCCATGCTGCACACGAAACCGGGCGTGCAGTAGCCGCACTGCGAGCCACCGCGCACGGCCATCTCACGTTGCACCGGATGCAGGGCGTCGGGGCTGCCGAGGCCCTCGGCGGTGACGACCTCCTGGCCGGCCAGCGCGGCGACCGGCACGAGGCAGGAGTTGACGGCGGTCCAGACGCTGCCCCCGCCGCCCGCCTCCCCCGCCGGCCCGGTGTTCGGGCCGGCGGGCTTGACGACGAGCACGGCGCAGGCGCCGCATTCACCTTCGGCGCAGCCCTCCTTGGCTCCGGTGAAGCCTTGGCGTCGGATCCAGTCGAGGGCGGTGACGTCGGGATCGAGATCGACGAGCTCATAGGCCCGGCCGTTGAGCATCACCTGCGGCGCGGCGTGCGCCTCCGGTGCCGGCGAGGTTGCCGGTGCGGGAGTGAGTGGGGCGGACATCCGACCTCCTAGTCGCAACTTCCAGGCATCGCACCCAGAAGGCGTCGATGCATGGTTGTCGCTTGGGGTCGGAGCCACCGGTTATCCATGCCAACGGTGGCTGCAGCGTGGCATGAGTCTAGGGAGGCTCCAACCCCAAGCGCAATAGTTTTGGAAAGTAAATTCCGTATCGTGAACACCCCGATATCCGGCTATCACGAACGGGTGGCAGCGTCCCGAGCCAGCAGCCGCTCCGCGGCCAGCTGGGCGTCGAACGCCAACTCCCGCTCGTCGGCCGTCACGAGATGGCCGTCACGCACGACCTCCTCGCCTCCGACCAGCAGCAACTCCAGCGGCGGCGGCGTGCCGAGCACCACTGCGGCCACCGGATCGACGATCCCCGCGTGCGCGAGCGTGTCGACGCGCCAGAGCGCGACGTCGGCGGCTTTGCCGACCTCAAGCGAGCCGATGTCGGCGTCCCAGCCGAGCACGCGGGCGCCGCCGATCGTCGCCAGGCCCAGGGCCTCGCGCACCCCCAGCGCCGTGGGCCCACCGCTGGCGCGGGCCAGCAGGAGCGCCATCCGGGCCTCCTCGATGAGGGATGAGGCCTCGTTGGAGGCGGCGCCGTCGACTCCCAGCCCGACGGGCACGCCGGCGGCCAGCAGGTCGTGGGTGCGGCAGATGCCCGCGCCCAGCCTGGCGTTGGAGCACGGGCAGTGCGCCACGCCCGTGCCGGTGGCGGCGAGCCTCGCGATGTCGGAACCGCTGAAGTGGATGCCGTGGGCCACCCAGACGTCTGGGCCGAGCCAGCCGAGGGACTCCAGGTAGTCCAGCGGCCGCGCGCCGAACCGCTCCTGGCAGAACTGCTCCTCGTCGGTCGTCTCGGCGAGGTGGGTGTGCAGTCGCACGCCGAGGTCGCGCGCGAGGGCGGCGCTCTCGCGCAGCAGGTCCGCAGTCACCGAGAACGGTGAGCAGGGCGCGATCCCGATGCGGCAGCGACTGTCGGGGCCGGGATCGTGGTGACGCTGCACGGCCTGCTGCGTCGAGGCCAGGATCGTGTCGATGTCCTCCACGACGCGGTCCGGCGGGAGGCCACCCTGCTTCTCCCCCCGGGTCCATCGAGCCGCGGGTCGCGAGCATCCGCAGCCCGATCCGGTCGGCGGCGGTGATCTCGGCCCCCAGCACGTCGCCCCCATCGCGGGGAAAGACGTAGTGGTGATCCATCGTCGTGGTGCACCCGGTGAGCGCGAGCCGACCCAGTCCTGCGGCGGCCGCCTCGCCGACGATCCGGGCGTCGATCTGCCCCCAGATCGGATACAGCTCGACGAGCCACTGGAACAGCGTCGAGTCGACCGCCAGGCCACGGGTGGCCCACTGGTAGAGGTGATGGTGGGTGTTGACGAAGCCGGGAGTCAGCACGCAACCGGTGGCGTCGACGATGCGGTCGTGCGCGGGGTCCAGCGGCCTCGCCCTCGCCCGCTCGCTTGGCGAGAGCTCGCCGTAGCGCCGATAGGAGACCGTGGTGATGCGGCCCTTCTCGATGATGAGGTGGCCTTCGCCGTACTCATGGCCCGCCTCGTCCATCGTCACGATGTAGCAGCCATCGAGCACAAGCCTGCCGGCCTGAGCGGTGTTCGCAGTCATCAGTCGGTACCCCTCACGAAGCGCGTGCGGGCCGAGTGGATCGGGTTGGCCTCGGCCACCAGGTCATCGAAACGGTACCCGGCGATCTTGGCGATCTCGACCAGGGCGGTGGCGCGCTCGTGCGCGGCGGAGTTGTCCACCCGCTCCCAGCCGTGCTTGACGAGGTCGTCGTAGGAGTCGCGGTCCCGCACGCCCATCGTGTCCTCGAAGGGGCGGGAGTCGTAGGCGCGCTCGACGGCCCAGCGCGGCCCCTGGAACAGCCCGCCGAAGGTGTCGACGAACTGCTCGCGGGTCATGTCGTTGACCTGGCCGAGGCGCACGAGCTTGCCCGGCTCACCGGCCACGGCCGGACCCTGGGAGCTGCCGATGTGGTGGAAGAGGATGTTGGGAAGATCGCGGTCAGCGAGCCCAGGGTGATGCCCGACCCCGGCCACCCCGGCACGGCCACGACCCTCGCCGACGCCGCCTATCCTGGGCCGGTGAAACTGGCGCCTGGAGAGTGGCTTGCGCGGCAATCCGCGCACGTCAGGCGGGTCGACGAGGCCGCGGCCGGGTATCTGTCCAGGCGCAGTCGCGGCGCCAAGCACCCGGTCGACGACTTCCTGTGGATATATTTCCGATTCCGCCCCGGCCAGCTGCGCCGCTGGCACCCCGGAGCGGGGGTGACCCTGACGCAGGCCGCGGACTCCGAGCACGCGGGCCGGCGCCACTACCAAGTCGCCGGAGGCGACGTGCGGCTCGACGTGCCGGGCTTTCTGGCCGAGCGGGGGTCGGGGGTGCGCTACGTGCGAGACCTCCTGGCGGCCACCGCCTCCCGCCCGCCGCGGTTCGGCTGCTTCGGGCTGCACGAGTGGGCGATGGTCTACCGCAGCCCGGAGGTGCGGCATCCGTGGCCGCTGCGGTTGGGCGCGGCGGGCACCGACGCGGTCGTCGAGTCGCGGCCGCTGCGCTGCACCCACTACGACGCGTTCCGGTTCTTCACGCCGCAGGCCTCCGGACGCAACGAGCTGACGCCGACGCTGGAGTTGCGACCGACCCTGGAACAGCCGGGCTGTCTGCACGCGGGCATGGACCTCTACAAGTGGGCGTACACGCTGACCCCGGCCATCGCCTCGGAGCTGGTGATGGACTGCTTCGAGCACGCCCGCCGGGCTCGGGAGGTCGACATGCGGGCCTCCCCCTACGACTTGCGCGACCTGGGCTACGAACCGATCCCCATCGAGACCGCCGCCGGCCGCGCCGAGTACGTGGCCGCCCAGCAGGACTTGGCCGGTGAGGCCGCCGCCCTACGCTCCCGCCTGCTGCGGGCCTGCGACGACCTGCTCGCCGGGCACCCGCAACCGGCCTTGGCCGCAGCGCCGAACTGAGCCGAACTGAGAGCGGCGGTCAGCGATCGCCGTTGGGGCCGTAGAGCCAGACGCCGACGACGGGCACGAGCAGAAACCACATCCAGCTGCGGGTGGCGAAGAAGAGCACGACCGCGACCAGGGGCGTCAGGCCCATGATGAGGTTGGCCTTGAATCCGGTGGGACGCAGCACGGGTGGCTCCTTCATGAATCCCGGTCGTCGGCTATGTCGGTCGAGTGCCCCCGGATCGATGGCCTCCGATCACACCAGGCGCGTCATCCAGCCGTTGGTGTCCTCGGCGCGGCCGTACTGGATGTCGAGCAGGCGCCGGCGGATGTCGGCGGTGTTCTCGCCGACTCCCCCGGCGACGCTCTGGTCGCCGACGGTGACCTCGCCGCCGTCCCACTTCAGGGTGCCGACGGGGGTGACGACGGCCGCGGTGCCGCAGGCGAAGACCTCGGCGAGCTCACCGGAGGCCGCGCCGTCCTTCCACTCCTGGATCGGGATGCGCCGCTCCTCGGGTTGCAGGCCCATCTCCTTGGCGATCTGCAGGATCGAGGCGCGGGTCACGCCCTCCAGGATCGTGCCGGTCAGCTCGGGGGTGACGATGCGCCCGTCGCGGTAGACGAGGAACAGGTTCATGCCGCCGAGCTCCTCGATGTAGGTGTGCGTCGAGGAGTCGAGGAAGACGGCCTGGTCGCAGCCGTGCGCGGCGCCCTCGAGCTGCCCGGCGAGGCTGGAGGCGTAGTTGCCGCCGCACTTGGCGGACCCGGTGCCGCCCTCTCCGGCGCGGGCGAAGTCGGTCGAGATCCACAGCGACACCGGCTTCATGCCGCCGGGGAAGTAGGCCCCGGCCGGGGAGGCAATGACGCAGTAGGTCATCTCGTGCGCGGGGCGCACTCCCAGGAACGCCTCCGAGGCGAACATGAACGGCCGCAGGTACAGCGACGTCTCGCCGGTGCCGTAGGCGGGGACCCAGGCCTCGTCGGCGGCTACGAGCGCCTTGATGGACCCTAGGAAGTCCTCCTCGGGCAGCTCGGGCATCGCCAGACGCGAGGCGCTGCGCTGCAGGCGGCGGGCGTTCTGCTCGGGCCGGAACGACCACACGGAGCCGTCCTCGTGGCGGAAGGCCTTGAGGCCCTCGAAGACCTCCTGGGCGTAGTGCAGCACCGCTGCGGCCGGGTCGAGCTGGAACGGGCCGCGGGGCACCACCTTTCCGTCGTGCCAGCCCTCGCCCTTCGTCCACGTCGCCACCGCCATGTGATCGGTGAACTGCTTGCCGAATCCGGGATTGGCCAGGATGCCTTCGCGCTCCTGCTCGCTCGTGGGGCTGGGGTGTGCGGAGAGCGAGTAGGACAGCGACATGGTGGCTCCTGTGCGTGGGTGGCGTGGGGGCGTCGAGGGCCGGATGTCCTTGCAGAGTACCCGCGGGCGGCTGGAGTCGGGGACGATCGCGCGGGGCGCGCTCAGCGCAGGCGAGCCGCGATATCGGCGCCGATCTGCTCGGTGGAGCGAACGCTGTCGGCGCGCTCGGCGAGGTCGGCGGCCACGGCCTCTTCGACGGCGGCCGCGAGGTCGGGGCGGCCCAGGTGGTCGAGCATGAGGGCGACGGACAGGATCGTGGCGGTGGGGTCGGCCTTGCCCTGCCCGGCGATATCGGGCGCGGAGCCGTGGACCGGCTCGAACATGCTCGGAGCGGTGCCGTCGGGGTTGATGTTGCCGCTGGCGGCCAGGCCGATGCCGCCGACGACCGCGGCCGCCAGGTCGGTGATGATGTCGCCGAAGAGGTTGTCGGTGACGATGACGTCGAAGCGCCCCGGGTCGGTGGCCAGGAAGATCGTCGCGGCATCGACGTGCTGATAGGCCGTGGTCACGTCGGGGAACTCGGCCCCGACCTCCTCGACCGTGCGCCGCCACAGGTGCCCGGCGTACGAGAGCACATTGTGCTTGTGCACCAGGGTCAGGTGCTTGCGGGGCCGGGCCTGGGCGCGTGCGAAGGCGTCGCGCACGACGCGCTCGACGCCGTACCGGGTGTTGACGCTGACCTCGGTGGCCAGTTCGGCCGGGGTGCCGACGCGTAGGGCGCCGCCGTTGCCGGTGTAGGGCCCTTCGGTGCCCTCGCGGACGACGACGAAGTCGATGCCCTCGGGCGCGACGCGCGCCACGTCGAGGGGGCTGCGGACGCCAGGGAACAGTCGAGCGGGGCGCAGGTTGACGTAGTGGTCGAAGGCGAAGCGGATGGTCAGCAGCAACTGCCGCTCCAGCACGCCACTGGGCACGCTCGGGTCGCCGATGGCGCCGAGCAGGATCGCGTCGTGTCGGCGCAGCTCGTCGAGAGTCCCCTCGGGTAGGGCCTCGCCGGTGCGGTGCCAGCGCTTGGCGCCGAGGTCGTAATCCGTGGTGGTCACCTCGATGCCGGCGCCCTGCGCCACAGCCCGCAGAACCGCCAGGCCCTGCCCCACGACCTCCGGTCCGATGCCGTCCCCGGCGATCACCCCGATGTCGAACCGCTGGACCCCGCCGTTGCCCTGCTCCGAGCCTGTCTGCGCCATACGCTGAGGTTAGCGAGGCGTCTTGCTAGTCGATACGCGGGTCTCGCACATCGGGATCTCGTGCGGGCCCTGGCAACCAGACGCGCGGGCCAGACGCCAGCGGGGCGGTGCCGATAGCCGGCACCGCCCCGCTGATGTTGGTTGTCGAGCTGCGGATCAGGAGTGGCCCTGGTCGCGCAGATCCATCGACTCCTGGAGTGCCCGGCGGGCCTCGGTCTCTTCTTCGGTCATGTGAATCACGTCCTCACGGCCGGGCCGCCGCGCGGCCCGGTGCGGATATAGATCTGTGGTCGCGGGGTCGGGGCCGGCGTCGGGATCGCCACGCAAAGCCGCTGCAGTGCCGCGTCAAGTGGCCCGCGTTGTCAGGGCCGTCTTCGATGGTACGACGATCGAGCCGCGCCTGTCTCGCCACCCTGCGCATCGCGCGCAGTGGGCGAAAGCCCGATGTGCCCCAAATCCAGCGGAGGCGATGGGTGGACACACCCACTGGCCGCCTGATTGCTACGGGACTTCTCGCGAACGGCGATTAGGCAGGCGTCACTCTCAATCAGCTTTCGGCTCTGTGACGGCACCGGGCCGCGAAAGGCCTCACATGTCAGCTCTGTCGAACCTGCTCAACGGGCTAAGTGTCCGAACGAAGATCCTGACCGTCGGCGCGGTCGGCCTCATTGGTGCCCTGCTCCTGGCCGCGCTGAATTTCTGGTCGCTGTCAGGGATGAACCGCGTCGCCAACGAGATCGGCGAGGCGTACACGGTCGAGATGGCCTCTGCCGCCATCAAGGCCGACGCCTACGACGCGAAGCGCCAGCAGAACCGCTACATCATCGACGGCTTCGCTACCGACGGCGGCAACACGATCGCAGAATCGCGGGCCAAGTTCGACGCCGTCGTGCAGGCGACCGACGCGCATCTGGCCGGCTTTCCGCAGCCCGCCACCCAGGAGGGTCAGCAGCATCTGGCAGCGCTGACCCAGTCGTGGGAAGCCTTCAAGACCAGCGACGCCCAGGCGTGGGCCGCCGTGAGCCAGAACAGCACCGCGGGGCTGAACCGGGCCCGCGAGATCGCCCTCGGCGAGTCGACGCAGCATGCAGAGGCGATGGCCGCCTCCAGCGATGCGCTCGTGGAGACCGCGGCGCAGCGGGTCAAGTTGGCGGAGGCCGACCAGACCTCCACCACCACCAGCACGACGATCATCATCATCGTCACGCTGCTGGCCGTGCTGGCCGCGCTGACCGCCGCCGCGCTGTTCATCGCGCGTCGCATCGTCGCCGGTGTCAGTGCCGTCCGCGAGACGCTGCAGGCCATGGGCCGCGGCAACCTGACCGTGCCGGTGCACGTCGACAGCCACGACGAGGTCGGTCAGATGGCCGAGTCGGCCGAGGAGACCCGCCTGGCGATCGCCGCGCTGCTCTCGCAGGTCAGCCAGGTGTCGACGACCGTTGCCGCCTCCTCCGAGGAGCTCTCGGCGAACGCCGCGCAGACGGGCGCCTCGACTGAGGGTTCGGCGCGGTCCCTGGGCAACATCTCGACGTCGGCGGAGGAGGTCTCTCGCAACGTGCAGACGGTCGCGGCCGGTACGGAGGAGATGACGGCCTCGATCCGCGAGATCGCCCAGTCGGCGTCGAATGCCGCCACCGTGGCAGGCCAGGCCGTGCACGTGGCGGACCGCACGAACACGACGGTCGCCAAGCTCGGCGAGTCTTCGGCCCAGATTGGTGAGGTCGTCAAGGCGATCACGAGTATCGCGGAGCAGACCAACCTGCTGGCTCTCAACGCCACGATCGAGGCGGCGCGCGCCGGAGAGGCCGGTAAGGGCTTCGCGGTCGTCGCCAACGAGGTCAAGGACCTCGCGCAGGAGACGGGCAAGGCGACCGAGGACATCGGCCGCCGGGTCGAAGCCATTCAGCTCGACACCGAGGCTGCGGTGCAGGCCATCAGCGAGATCGCCACGATCATCGCGCAGATCAACGACACGCAGAGCGCCATCGCCTCGGCCGTCGAGGAGCAGACCGCCACGACCAACGAGATGAGTCGCAGCGTCGGCGAGGCCGCCACGGGCTCCGGCTCGATCGCCAGCAGCGTCCGGTCGGTCGCCAGCGCTGCCGCCGAGGTCAACGCCGGCTCCGCGAGCGCCGCCGTCGCCGCGAGCGAGCTCGCCCAGAACGCCTCGCAGTTGCAGTCGCTCATCGGGCGGTTCACGTACGCCTGACGCGGCGGAGGCGCCTGACGCGGCGGACGCGACGGACGCGACGGACGCGACGGACGCGACGGACGCGACGGGACGGAGCCCCGCGCCTCACCCGAGGTGCGGGGCTCTTGTCGCTGGGCCAGTTAGCGAGACCAGTCGATGGCGAAGGGATCGGTGACGACGCTCCGGGTCGGGCGCAGGCCGGCAGGCGCGCGACTCGCATCGTGTAGGACATCGGCGAAGCCCAGGCCCGTCCGCTCCTCTAGCTCGCGGAGCGGGAGGCCGTGGATGAGGTACTGGTCGTCGAGGCCGAACGGCTCGAGCCCCGCCAGGGACTGGGTCACGAGGAAGGCTTTGCAGGTCAGCGCGTCCTCGACGCGATAGGCGAGCACCTTCCAGAAGGACAGAGGCACAGCGACCCCGCGGTACGCCGGATCGTCGTCGGCCAGGACCGGACCGCCGAAGACCGCGACCCGTGGCAGCGGGGTCTGCCGCACGTACTCCAGGAGCGAGTTCTCGAGCAGGCCCCAGTCGCCCGCCTTGCCCGACTGGTTGAAGGTGTCCATCTGCGGCGTGATGTTCGTGAAGTAGAAGGAGTCGCTGTTGGCGCGTCGAGCCTGCGCAACCGTCCCCCACAGCAGGTCCGCGCGGCGGGCGAGGTGCCCGCGGTCGAGGCGGTTGGCGGCGTAGACGTCGTCGAGCACCTGCAGGTCCTCGTCGATTCGCGGATCGGCGCGGAAGCGAAGCCCCGAGCGAGGCAGGTCCTGCAGCGTCGCGGCGTCGATGGTCCAGGCGACCTGGCGCGCCAGGCGGCGGGTGCTCGAGAGCATCACCGAGAAGTGCTGGTACGGCAGCCAGGGGCTCCCGTCGAGGAGGACCGCATCGTCGTGGGCGCTCGTCGGCGCCGGGAGGTCGAGGCCGAGGAAGGCGGGGTCATAGCCGGTCCCCTTCGGGCCCGGGGCGCGCAAAGGTACGGCTGCGACATCCGGGTCGGTCGGGCCATCGTCGAGCGCGTCTCGAATGTGCGCGAGCACCGGGCCGGGCGCCTCCTCGGGCAGGTAGTGCCCGCAGTCGAGGGCCTCGCCGCTGACATCGTCGGCGACCGCGCGCCACAGGGTCAGCGGGTCGAAGAGCTGCTCGACGACGCCGTGTCGCCCCCAGAGGACGCGCAGCGGCGTCGTGATCCGATGCCCGGCCGCCCGGTCGGCCCGGTCGTGCTCGAGGTCGATCGTCGCGGCGGCGCGGTAGTCCTCGCACATGCCGTGGGCCGCGTTCGGGCCGGTCATCGCCTTGACGTACGCCTGCAGCACCTCCGGGGGGAACGGCGCGAGGCCGGCGGGGCGGTTGCCCATGAGCAGCTCGATGTAGGCGGCCGGGTCGCCCGCGATGAGCAGCTCGGGCAGCGGCTCGGGCTGGATGAGGAAGAACCAGTGCCAGTAGGCCGTCGCGAAGTCCCGCGTCGTGCCCTCGTACATGTCCAGCGTCGGCGCGATGTCCATGAGAATCGCGGCGCTCACTGCATCGGGGTGGTCGGCCACGAGCCGTGCCGCGACCCGGGCCCCGCGGTCGTGGGCCGCGACCGCGAAGCGTTCGTGGCCGAATTGGCGCATCACCTCGATGGCGTCGCGGGCCATGGTCCGCTTGGAGTAGGCGGCGTGGTCGCCGCCGCCGGGCGGCCGGGACGAGTGGCCGTAGCCGCGCAGGTCCATCGCGATGACGTGGTGATCCAGCGCGAGATCGTCGGCGATCCGGTGCCAGATGAGGTGGGTCTGCGGGTGGCCGTGCAGGAGCAGCAGCGGGGACCCCTGCCCGCCGGCCCGCCCGGTGATCCGGACCTCCCCGGTGTCGATCGCGAATTCCTCGTAACGAGCGAACATCTCGACTCCTGCCACGACGACGGACTTTCAGGTGAGGTGGTCGTTGTCGCCGCTGACCCAGGCGGCGTAGCGCTGCGCCGAGCGGCGCACGATGTCGGGGGCGCCCGGCCCGGCGCGGGACCCGAAGTTGTTGTAGAGCGAGTCGAACTCGTAGCGGGAGGCGTGCTCGGCGAGGCGGCGCACGACGGCTGCGGACATCGGGATGCGGTTGGGGTAGCTGCGCAGAAAGGTGACCATGCCGTCCGGCGTCGGGAAGATCGCGTCGCCGGCCAGCAGGACTCCGCGTCCCTGAGCGCCGTCACGCCAGTGGGCGATGGTGCTGCCCACGAAATGCCCGCCGATCTGGTCGAGGACGATCCCGGGGAGCACCTCGAAGCGCTCGCTCCACGTCCGCACGGCCGCCGGTCGGTGGCCGAGCCACTCCTGATCCGCCGCAGCGACCCAGATCGGAGCGTCGTCGAAGGCGGCGCTCCACCGCGACTGCACGCCGTACATGTGCGGGTGGCTCGCGACGATATGGGCGATCCCGCCGAGCTCACGCACCCGAGCGACCGCCCCGTCGTCGATAAAGCCCGGCACGTCGAACAGGAGGTTGCCCTCCGGAGTCCGCACAAGCAACCCGGTCTGACCGATCCCGAAGTCGGGGACCTGCAGGCCCCACAGGTCAGGCTCGACCTCGACGACCTCGACGCGCGCCCCGTCGCGAGCCAACTCGGCCAGGGTCGTCCAGAGCTGCCCGCCCGTCGGCACGTATTGGCGCTCGTCCACGCAGATCCGGCACTGCTCCGGCACCGGCCCGGGGGCGTACTCCCACCCACACGTCGCGCACAGCCACCCGTCCGGGCTCTGTGCCGTCCTCGACAGCTGCGTCCCCATCGCGATCGACCGCCCCTCTCGTCTCAACCCGACTCCGGCGCGACCCACCTTAGGCGGCGGTGACGACCCCGTCGCTGCTTCTCTACCCTGACCGGAGAGTCCCGGCACCCTTGTGCCGGCCCGGTTCGCGCGGCCAGTTCGCCCGGCTGCTGGGGCGCTGACGGCCCGGCGACAATAGAGCGCGTGCTCGACACCCTCCTGGCGATCCTGCCCGTGCTTGCCGTCGGCGCCGCGGTCGCCTCCGGGCTGCGGGCGACCGGGGCCGCGGTCAGCGCGCTACTCGCGGTGGGGGTCGCGGTGGCGCTGCGCTACCCGCTCGATGTCGCGGCGGCGCGCGCCGACATCATCCGATGGTTGCCGCTCATGGTCGAGATCCTCCTCATCATCGGGGGCGGACTCGTGCTCGCGGCGCTGACGACTCGCACGGGATCCCAACAGGTGCTCGCGCGCCGACTCGCGGCAGCGGCCGGGACGCCCGTGGTCACCGTGCTGCTCGTCGTGCACGGGATCACCCCGTTCGCCGAGTCGGTCATGGGCTTCGGGATCGGCGCGATGATCGGGGTGCCGCTGCTGTTACACGTGGGGATCCCGCCGGCGCGCGCGGCGATCGTCTCGCTCCTCGGGCTCGCCGCGGTGCCGTGGGGTGCGATGGCGCCAGGCATCCTCGTCGCGGCGGGCATGACGGGGCTGAGCTTTCAAGAGTTGGGCGTCGCGAGCGCGCGCCTGAGCCTGCTGCCGTTCGTCGTCTGCGGGATCGCGGGGGTGCTCGTCGCCTTCGGGCGGCGCGCACGCCTGCTGTGGCTCCTGGCCGCCGCCGGGACCGGCATCGTCTTCTGGCTCGGCGTCATCGGAGCCAATATCGTCGCCGGCACACCCCCGGCCGGCGCACTCGGTGCGCTCGTGACGATCCTCGTCGTGCTCGCTGCCCGCCAGGCCCAGCGCGCGTTCGCCGGCCGACGGGGGCACGGCAGCGCCGAGGCCGCAGG
>NZ_BAHD01000075.1 GCF_000298215.1 Kineosphaera limosa NBRC 100340
GCCGAGTGAGCGCCACCTCGGCTGGCTCTGCCCGCCGTAGACGCCGTTGGCGGCAGACGCACGGGATGCTTGACCCGTGACGGAGGCCGAGGAGAACGCGGTGCGGCGCACGTACGACGTGGTCGCCGACAGCTACGCCGACCACTACCGCACGACCGATCCCGAGCAGCCCGTGGACATCGCGATGATCACGCACTTCCTAGGGCTGGTCGGGGCGGGTCGGATGCTGCCTCGGCTGGCTGCCTCGGGGTGTGTGGTCGAGGGGGTCGACCTGTCCGAGGCGATGGTCCGTCGGGCCCGCGCCGACCACGGCACGTTCGCTACGCAGGTCGCCAGTCTGCGCGACCTGCCTCACGAGGACGGCAGTTTCGACGGAGTCTTCTCCTGGTACTCCACGATCCACAGCGACGATCAAGACGTGGCGGTCATCCTGCGCGAACTGGCGCGCGTGTTGCGCCCCGCGGGCCACCTCCTCATCGCCTTCCAGACCGGCGCGGGTGTCCGCGACGTCGGGCCGGCGTTTCGGGCAGTCGGGCACGATGTGCGTCTGCTGCGCTACCACCGGACTGCGGCGCAGGTCCGAGCCGCCCTGCAGCGAGCCGGCTTCACAGTGGTTGCCGCCTTCGACCGGGCGCCTGTCGGCGCCGAGCCGGACGGCCAGGCCGTCCTCATCGCGCGCCGCGAGGCAGGCGCTGCCGACTCAGCGCCGGACCTGACCTGAGACCGACTCAGGGTAGGCCGGCTTTGGTGAACTCCTGTTGCAGTCGGGGGCGGCGGCGATGCTCGTCGCGCAGGGTGGCGATGAGGTCATCGACCTCGACGGCGCGGGAGGTGCCGGCGACGAGCTTGCGCAGGCGGGCGAGGCGACGGGCGCCGGCGCGGTAGTTCCTGGCGTCGGCGACGGCCAGTTCACCGATGGCGAGTTCGGTGTGTTTCTGGACGGTGGCCAGCGGATCGACCTTCTCGTACGCCTTGAGCAGCTCGGACCACAGGCTGGCGTCGTCGAGGCCGAGATCGTACGCGAGCGTCCAGGCCAGTTGCGGCTCCTTGAGGCAGAGCAGCGCGAACGACACCGCCTGCCGCGGGTTCGCCTGCAGTCGAGAGAGCACCATTTCGCTGAGGTCGGCCCATCCCGAACCGGCCGCTTCGCGCACCTCGTTGGCGTGGGTTGCGCTCGGCCAGCGATCGAAGATGTCCAGGCGCGCGGCGAGTAACGCGTCGGGCCGGTGCTTCTTGAGCAGTTCGCCCAGATAGCGGGCCGCGGTGATCGATTGGTGCCCGCCATTGGGATGTCGAACTGCCCGTTCGGTCCATTCGATGGCGAGGTCGTACTCCTCGATCTCCTCCAACGCTTGGGCCGCGTCCTCCACCCAAGCCGCCACCCGTTCGTCACGGGCGTGGGTTCGAATGATGGCCTCGACGTCCCGGTCGAAGACGGCCAGCCGCTGGTCGTTGTAGTGGATCGTGAACCAGTCGTGCGACGCGGGCGATTGCCACGAGTCTTCCTCAGCCGGCTCGGGCCCCAGAAGCGCGCGCCGTTCGGCGAGTGCCCGGCGGTAGGCCACCATCCCGGTGTCACCGAGCGCCGGAGCGTAGGCCACGGGGTCGACGTGGAAGAAGTCGCATTCCTGCTCGAACTGGAACTTCATGAGCCACGGCACGAGCTTGAAGACCGGCGCTCCGGCAGGCGCTGCGGTCCGAGCGTGCAGGGCGAGCAGCCGTTGGACCGCACTGCCGATGATCCCGCTGGAGTCGTCAGCTCGCATGATCAACGTGGTCGCGGACTTGATCGCGCGCTGGGTCACCGCGAACACCTCGGCGGGATCGTCGGTTTCGGCGGCTTCCAGCAGGTCCACGCCCTGGTGCATCTGGGCGCCGTGGGCATTGGCGGCACTCCAGCGATGGAGGTCGCCGCGGCTGCGGATCAGCGGAAGGACGGCATCGGAAAGATCGGACACACCTTGATCCTGCCAACACCGCGGCAGCCTGGGCCACCCGCGTCCGGCCCCCTCGGCCAGTTGTCGGCGGACGTAGCGGATTCTCGACGTACCCGGCGAGGCCGGCCGAATTCGCCCAACGCGCTGACCTGCGGCGATGCGAGAAGGCGGACGGGAGGGACCGCCGCGAGTACGTCAAGAATCCGCTACGTCGCGCGGCACTCAGGCCGGGCGGGTCCCGATCGTCAGCAGCAGGTTGGCGTAGAGGGCCTGGTCACCCGTGGCGACGAGGACCGCGACGTCGCCGGCGGCGGCCGCGGCGTAGAACTCGTAGCGCGGCAGCTCGTCGACCCGGACCCCGGGCAGGGCCTCCCGGTACCAGCCGTGACTGGGGATGACCTCGGGGCGATGCTCGGGCAGGGCGTCGGGCTCGGGCACCATGACAGCGGCCCGCTCGATGGCGATGGCCTGCCGCAGCACCCCGAGCACGTCGGCCACGGTGAGCAGCCCGGGCGCGACGTTGAGCCAGACCCTCTCGGCGCTCGCCGGCGCGCCCGTCGAGTGCGGGTAGTTGCCGTCGGCGAGCAGTACCTTCGCGCCGTGCCCAGCCCTGGCCAGGGCCGACAGCAGCGGTGGATGGATGAGCGGACCAAGAATCACCGAGGCCGCCGGATGACGTTGTCGCTGCCCCCGTCGACGGCCAGACACACCCCGTTCGTCGAGCCGGCTTGCGGCGAGGCGAGGTAGGCCACCGCGGCCGCCACCTCGGCCGCGCTCACGAGCCGCCCGTGGGGCTGACGCGCCTCGAGCGCCGCCCGCTCGGCGGCCGGGTCGGGCGCCACCGACAGCAGCCGCCCGACCCACGGCGTGTCCGCCGTCCCCGGCGAGACCGCGTTGACCCGCACCCCCTCGTCGAGCAGGTCGCAGGCCATCGCCCGGGTCAACGCGTGCACCGCGCCCTTGGTCGCCGAGTACAGCGCCCGCTGCGGTAGCCCCTGCGTGGCCGCGATCGATCCGACGTTGACGATCGCCGCCGCCGGCGAGCGCAGCAGATGCGGCAGCGCGGCCCCGACGACGCGCCGGATCCCGATGACATTGACGTCGAAGACCCGCTGCCACTCCTGCGGGGTGTTGTCGTCGATGCCGCCGGCCGCGCCGATCCCGGCGTTGTTGACGACGATGTCGAGACCACCGAAGTGCTCCGCCGCCTCGGCGACCGCGACGTTGACCGATGTCGTGTCCGCGACGTCGCAGGTCCAGCCGCGCAGCCGGTCTGACGCCACCACCTGGGTCGGGTCGAGGTCCAGCACCGCGACGCGCGCCCCGCGCCGCTGCAATTCCTCGGCTACAGCGGCCCCGATCCCCGAGGCGCCGCCCGTGACCAGGGCGATGAGTGAGTCGAAGTCCTGCATGTCTTACTCCTTGCGTCGTGCGGATTCAGGTGGTGCGGATCGGACGCGGCGCGGACCCGCGTCAGACGAAGTGCTGCCGGGAGCGACCGAGCCCTTCGACCTCGACCTCGACGTGATCGCCGGCCCGCAGGTACGGGAACCGGCCGGACAGGGCGACCCCCTGGGGAGTCCCGGTGAGGATGAGGTCGCCGGGTTCGAGCACGAGGTACTGGCTCAGGTCGTGCACGAGCGTGGCGACGTCGAAGATCATGTCGGCGGTGCTGGACTCCTGGCGCGGCTCGCCGTTGACCCACGAGCGCAGCGTGAGCCCGGCGGCGTCGACGCAGTCCGCGGTGACGAACCACGGTCCGACCGGGGTGAAGCCGGCGCAGCACTTGCCCTTGCTCCACTGCCCCCCGGAGACCTCGAGTTGAAAGGCGCGCTCGGACAGGTCGTTGACCGTGACATAACCCGCGACGTGCGCAAGCGCCTCCTGCGGTGAGGACAGGTAGCTCGCGGTGCGGCCGACGACGACACCCAGCTCGACCTCCCAGTCGGTCTTGTTCGACCCGCGCGGGATGGCGACCTCGTCGAACGGTCCGCCGACGGTGTTGGGGACTTTGAGGAACACGACCGGCTGCGCGGGCGGGGCGGCCCCCGACTCGGCAGCGTGGGCGGCGTAGTTCATGCCGATGCAGACCACGGCCCCGGGTCGCGCGATCGGGGCGCCCACCCGCTCGCCAGCGGGCCGGTCGACATCGGGCAGGTCCGACAAGGCCGCCGCGAGGCGTTGCAGGCCGTTGTCGGCGAAGAAGGTGGGACCGAAGTCCGCTGTGACGGGTCGTGCATCGACCCAACGCCCGTCCCGCTCGACGACGGGCACCTCGGCCCCCAAGGGCCCCAACCGAGCTAGCTTCACGCGTTCCTCCTCGATACAGATCGGATCTCTTGTCGCCATTATGGCGGTCCCACCGCTTGACACAACCCAGTCACCCGATGTTTCCTGTCGAATCAGAGGCTCGATGACGAGCACTCGGGCGGCCGCAAGGTCGCCGCAAGAACGCCGAGGGAGTCGCATGAGCCGTTTCGTGTCGGTCGAGACATCCGATGTCCGCTTTCCGACGTCGCTGATGCTCGACGGGTCGGACGCCATGAACCCCGATCCCGACTACTCCGCCGCCTACGTCGTGATCCGCACCGACGATCCTCGGGACGAGGCGCGCGACCTCGCCGGGCACGGCTTCGTCTTCACGATCGGGCGCGGCAACGACGTGCAGTGCGCGGCGCTGGACGCCCTGCGCGATCACCTGCTCGGCCGCGAGGTCGAGCCGCTGCTCGCCGACCTGGGCGCCGCCTGGCGCCTGCTCGTGCACGACTCGCAGCTACGCTGGCTCGGCCCCGAGAAGGGCGTCATCCACATGGCGATCGGCGCCGTCCTCAACGCGCTGTGGGACCTCAAGGCGAAGCGTGCCGGTCTGCCGCTGTGGCAACTCCTAGCCCGGATGAGCCCGCGGGAGATCGTGGACTGCGTCGACTTCCGCTACCTGTCCGACGCGCTCACCCCCGACGAGGCCCTCGAGTTGCTGGAGGCCGCCGCGCCCGGCCGCGCGGAGCGGGAGGCCGCGCTGCTGCGGACCGGCTACCCCGCCTACACCACCACTCCCGGCTGGCTCGGCTACGACGACGCCAAGCTCGTGCGCCTCGCGAAGGAGGCCGTCGCCGACGGCTTCTCGCAGATCAAGCTCAAGGTCGGCGGCGATCTGGCGGACGACAAGCGCCGCCTGCGGCTGGCCCGGGAGGCCGTCGGCCCCGACATCGCGATCGCCGTCGACGCCAACCAACGCTGGGACGTGCCCGCGGCCATCGCCTGGATGCGCGAGCTCGCCGCCGTCGACCCCGCCATCGCGTGGATCGAGGAACCGACGAGCCCCGACGACGTCCTCGGTCACGCGGCGATCGCCAGAGCCCTCGACCCGCTGCCGGTCGCAACCGGCGAGCACATGATGAACCGCGTCATGGCCAAGCAGTTTCTGCAGGCCGACGCGCTGCAGGTGCTGCAGATCGACGCGACCCGGGTCGCCGGGGTCAACGAGAACCTCGCGATGCTCCTGCTGGCCGCCAAGTTCGGCGTGCGGGTGTGTCCGCACGCCGGTGGCGTCGGCCTGTGCGAGGCCGTGCAGCACCTGTCGATGTTCGACTACGTGGCCCTGTCGGGCACCACGGATCGCCGTGCCATCGAGTACGTCGACCACCTGCACGAGCACTTCGTCACTCCGACGGTCGTGCGCGACGGCCACTATGTTGCGCCGATCGCGCCCGGCGCAGGCACCCAGATGCTGCCCGAATCCGTCGTGGCGTACACCGTGGCACGGATCGAGGCATGATCCTCACGCCGGCGCGGGCCACCTTCGGCGTCGCGACCCTGGGCAACCTGTACACGCCGATGGCCGACGAGCAGGCCCGGGCAATCCTCGACGCGGTGTGGGCTGGCGGGGTGCGCTCCTTCGACACCGCCCCGCATTACGGCCTCGGGCTGGCCGAACGCCGCCTCGGTGACTTCCTCGCCGACGTCGGGAGCGATGGGGTGCGGGTGACCACGAAGGTGGGGCGGCTGCTGCGACCCAATCCGGACTTCGCCGGCGAGCTGGACGACGCTGCGGCCTTCGCGGTGCCGGCGAGCATGCGACGCGTCTACGACACGACCGCCGCGGGCATCCGCGCGTCCCTGACGGAGTCGCTGCAGCGGCTGCGCCTCGACCGGGTCGCTGGTCTCTACCTCCACGACCCCGACGAGTACCCCGACGAGGCGGGCAGCCTGAACAGCGGATTGGAGGCGCTCGCCGAGTTGCGCCGCGAGGGCCTGGTGCAGGAGGTCGGGGTCGGGTCGAAATCGACGCAGACCCTGGAGCGCACCGCCGCCGACCCGCGGGCGAGCGAGCTGATGATCGCCGGCCGCTTCACGCTCGTCGATCACTCCACGCTGGGTCGCTGCCTGCCGCTGTGCCTGGCGCGCGGGGCGCGGGTCGTCCCGGCCGCCGTCTACGGCTCCGGCTTGCTGGCGCGACCCGAGCCGGCGGGACGCTACGACTACGCGACCGCCCCGCCGCAGATTGTCGAGGCGGCCCGGCGCATCGCCGACGTCTGCCGCAAACACGGCACCGATCTGCCGACCGCGGCCCTGCACTACGTCGCGCGCCACCCGAGCGTCACGCAGGTCGCCTTCGGCGCTCGATCGCCCGAGCAGGTGCGCGGCACCCTCGAGCGCATCGCGAACCCGCCCCCGGAGGCGCTGTGGGCCGAGCTCACCGCGACCGGCCTCGCCCCCGATCCCGCCGCGGCCCTCCCCGCGGATGCGCAGTCGGACGCCGAGTCGGAGGCCGGCCGATGACTCGCATCGACGCCCACCTGCACCTGTGGGATCCGCAGCTCGGGGTCTACTCGTGGCTGACCCCCGACCTGGGACCGATCCACGACCGCTTCACGGCGCAGCAAGCCCGCGCCGAACTCGATGCGGCGGGCATCGCGGAGGCGGTTCTCGTGCAGGCCGCCGACGATCGACGCGACACCGACGCAATGCTCGCGGTCGCCGACGACCACCCGTGGGTCGTCGGGGTCGTCGGCTGGGTCGACCTCGAGGACCCCGCAGCGGAGGCGGAGCTGGACCGTCTGCAGCAGCACCCCGCCTTCTGCGGCGTGCGCCAACTCGTGCACGACGATCCGCGCCCCGACGTCTACGCCCTGCCCGCCGTCCACCGCACAGCCGGCCACCTCGCCCGACGCGGCCTGACCCTCGACATCCCCGACGCCTTTCCGCGGGATCTGCCTGGGGCGACCGAGCTGGCCCGGGCAGTGGACGGGTTGACCGTCGTGCTCGACCATCTGGGCAAGCCGCCGCGCGGCACGTCGCAGTGGGACCGGTGGCGTGACCAGCTCGCCGACTTTGCCGCCGTGCCCGGCACCGTCGCCAAGATCAGCGGGTTGGCCTGCGCCACAGCGCCCTTGACCGCGTCGGCGCTGCGCCCCACGATCGAGCACGCGCTGGAGTGTTTCGGCGCCGATCGGCTCATGCTCGGCAGCGACTGGCCGATCACGGTCGCTACCGAGGGCTACCAAGGCACCCAGGCGGTCCTCGACGCGACCCTCGACGCAGTCCTGGACTCGGCACTCGGTGCGGCCGGGCCGCTGAGCCCGGCCGAACTGGCGGCGATCCGCGGCGGCACGGCACGGCGCGTCTACCGACGAGCAGAAGGCGGGACACGATGACGGACCCGACCATCGGCCCCGCGACCACAGCCGAAGAGAGGACGCCCGGCCACCGGACTCAAGCCGGCCACGACCTCCTGACGCTGGAGGGGGTGAGCAAGGGATTCCCGGGCGTCCAGGCCCTCTCCGACGTGCGGCTCGACCTGCGCCACGGCGAGGTACTCGCACTCGTCGGCGAGAACGGCGCGGGCAAGTCGACGCTGATGAAGCTGCTCAGCGGCATCTACACCCCCGACGCGGGCCACGTTCCGCCTCGACGGCGAGCCGTTCTCCCCCAGCAGCCCCAAGCACGCGGAGGAGGCCGGGATCAGCATCATCCATCAGGAGTTCAACCTCATGCCCGACCTCAGCGTCGCGCAGAACATCCTCATCGGTCGCGAGCCCCGCCGTTTCGGTCTGCTCGACGAGCGCCGGCTCAACCGCGAGGTCGGCGACCACCTGGACCGGCTCGGTCTGCTGCTGGACCCAAAGGCGCTCGTCGGCGGCCTGACCGTCGCCAAGCAGCAGATGGTCGAGATCGCCAAGGCGCTGACCCACGACTCGCGGGTCCTCATCATGGACGAACCGACGGCCGCGCTGAACCAGGCCGAGGTCGAGACCCTGCACGAGCTGATCCGCCGCTTCGTCACGAGCCGCACCGGCGTCATCTACATCTCGCATCGGATGGACGAGCTCAAGGCGATCTCGCAGCGGATCACGGTGATCCGCGACGGGCAGTACGTCGGCACGGTCGACACCGAGGCGACGACGATGGACACGGTCATCTCGATGATGGTGGGGCGCGCGGTGACGACGAGCGCCCGCCCGGAGAACATCCGCGCCGACCGCGACGTGCACCTGGCCGTCGAGGGCCTGTCGACCAAGGCGCTGCTGCGCGATGTGTCATTCGAGTTGCACAAGGGCGAGATCCTGGGCGTCGCCGGCCTCATGGGGGCCGGGCGCACCGAGCTGGCGCGAGCCGTCGTCGGCTCCGACCCCATCACCGCCGGGACGATCCGCATCGACGGCCGCCCGGTCAAGATCGGGTCGCCGGCCGTCGCCGCCAAGCACCGCATCGGCTACCTGTCGGAGGACCGCAAACGCTACGGGCTGCTCCTGGAGCAGAGCGTCGCCTTCAACACCACCCTCGCCGCCCTCGGCGAGCGGTTCTCCCGCGGCGGATTCGTGCGCGACGGCGCGGCCGACGCGGAGGCGAAGCGGCTCGTCGGGGCGCTGCGCACCAAGACGCCGTCGACGGCGCAGCTGGTGCGCAACCTCTCCGGCGGCAACCAGCAGAAGGTCGTCATCGCGAAATGGCTGGCGAAGGACTGCGACATCCTCATCTTCGACGAACCGACCCGCGGCATCGACGTCGGCGCGAAGGACGAGATCTACCGGCTCCTCAACGACCTGGCCGCGCAGGGCAAGTCGATCGTCATGATCTCCTCCGAGCTGCCCGAGGTGCTGCGGATGAGCCACCGCGTGCTCGTCATGAGCGAGGGGCGGATCACCGGCGAGCTGAGCCACGACGAAGCGACCCAGGAGCGCATCATGCGCCTGGCCACCCAGCGGATCGGCGAGGAGTTCGTCGAGGCGCCGCACGATCTTCCACCCGACACCTCCCCCGACCCGAGCGCAGACGGCTCAGCAGAGGCAGGCCAGTGATGTCCGAGGTACACCCCGCCACCGACGCCGCGACCGAGGCGGCCGCCGCCCCGCCTCCGCCGCAGGAGGTGACGCGGCGCGGGGCCCAGCTGCGGATGCGGCTCCAGCAGCTCTTCGCGTTCGCCGGGCTCATCGTCATCTGCGTCATCTTCACGCTGGCCAACCCGGTCTTCGCGACGTTCTCGAACATGACGACGATCCTCTTCTCGGCTGTCGTCATCGGCACGCTCGCCCTCGGGGTCACGTTCGTCATCATCGCCGCGGGCATCGACCTGTCCATCGGCACCGGGATGGCGCTGTGCGCGGTGATGGCCGGCACGTTCATCACAAACTGGGGCATCCCATGGCCGATCGGGGTGGTACTCACCCTCGGGGTCGGCGCCCTCATCGGCGCGGTCAACGGCACCCTTGTGGCCTACCTGCGGCTTCCCCCGTTCATCGCGACGTTGGCGATGATGCTGGTGGCGCAGGGGCTGGCGTTGGTCATCAGCAATGTGTCGCCGATCTACTTCGACATCCAGTCGGGCTACGTCAAGCTGTCGACGGGCTCGATCGTGCCGGGCATCCCGAACGCGGTGCTCATCTATCTGCTCGCCGCGGTCGTCGCCGCGGTCGTCCTGAGCCGCACCCTGCTTGGCCGTTACACCTTCGCCATCGGCTCCAACCAGGAGGCGACGGCGCTATCGGGCATCGCGGTGCCGCGCTGGACCCTGGCGATCTACACCTTCGCCGGGCTGTTCACCGCGCTGGCGGGCATCCTCATCTCGGCCCGGCTGGGGTCGGCGCAACCGGCGACAGGCCAGGGGTACGAGCTCTACGCCATCGCCGCGGTCGTCATCGGCGGCACCTCGCTCGTCGGCGGCAAGGGGTCGATCCTCGGCACGGTGATCGGCGCGCTCATCATCGCCGTCATCCAGAACGGCCTGCAGCTGCTCTCCTTCCCGCAGCCGTGGCAGCTCGTCATCCTCGGCACCGTCATCCTCCTGGCCGTCTACGCCGACATGGCGCGCAAGAAGGGCACGACGTGAGGACCGCAAGTCCCGGCACCCACACCGCTGCCGACGCTCGCTCTACCCCGCCCGCCGTCGTGGCGTTCGGTTCACCCCATCGGCGCCTTCCCCGCAAGGGCCGGCCTGTAAAGATGAAGGAGAAGTTCATGCGCATCCGTTCACTGACGACGGGTCTGGCTGTCACGACGGTCGCCCTCGGACTCGCCGCCTGCGGCGGCAACTCGGCCTCACCCGGCACGGGCGGCACCGCCGATGCCGGGGCCGGCGCCGCCGGCGCCGGCGGCGAGAAGCCGTACATCGCGATCGTCTCCAAGGGCTTCCAGCACCAGTTCTGGCAGGCCGTGAAGAAGGGCGCCGAGGATCAGGCGGCCAAGGACGGCGCGACGATCACCTTCGAGGGCCCGGCCACAGAGCGGGAGGTGGAAGGGCAGATCACCATGCTGACCAACGCGATGGCCAAGTCTCCCAAGGCGATCGGCCTGGCGGCGCTGGACACCAAGGCCGCCTTGCAGCAGCTGCAGCAGGCGGACTCCGCGGGCATCCCGGTCATCGCCTTCGACTCCGGCGTCGACAGCGACATCCCCAAGACCACGTGCGCCACGGACTCCAAGGCGGCCGCCGCCGAGGCCGCCAAGAAGATGTCCGAGAAGCTCGGTGGCAAGGGCAAGGTCGGCGTCATCGTGCACGACCAGACGTCGCAGACCGGCAAGGACCGCCAAGACGGCTTCGTCGAGTGGATGGCGGCGAACGCGCCGGACATCACGCTACTCACGCCGGTCGTAGGCGACGGTGACCAGGCGAAGTCGGCCGACCTGCTCAAGGCGATGGTCGCCTCCAACTCCGACCTCGCGGGTGTCTACGGCACGAACGAGGGCGGCGCGATCGGCATCGTCAAGGGTCTGCAGGAGCTGAACAAGACCGGGCTGACCGTCATCGGCTTCGACTCCGGCCAGGCACAGATGGACGCCATCAACTCCGGACTCATGGCCGGGGCGATCACCCAGAACCCTGTGGGTATCGGCGAGTGCGTCGTGTCGTCGGCGATGAAGGCCATCAAGGGTGAGACGCTGGAGAAGACGATCGACACCGGGTTCTACTGGTACGACAAGGCCAACATCAACGACCCGAAGATCCAGGCGGTCCTCTACCAGTGAGGCGCCTTTGCGCCGCGAGGCTCGACCCCTGAGGGCCTCGCGGGACCGGCGGCCGGCCGCTCGATGCCTGCAGCATCGGGTGGCCGGCCGTTTCCGTGTGTTCAGGGTCGCGGCGCCGGCGCGGGCCGACGCCGGCGCGCACGGACCGGGCTCGTCGTGGAGTCCAGGGTCGATCGCAGCCACGCGATGACGCCGTTGACGTGGATGATCTCGTGGGCGCGAGCGAGCTCGCCGTTGCGCTGCGCCAGAGCGTCGACGATCGCGCCGTGCTCGGCGATCGTGCGCTCGCCGGCGCCGGTCTGCGTGAGGCCGCGCCAGATGCGTGCCCGCTGGGTGCCGGTCGACAGGGTGCGCAGCACCGAGGCGAGGTACTGGTTGCCCGCGATCGCATTGATCCGACCATGAAACTCCATGTCGTTCGCCACGAGCTCCTCGATGGTGCTGGCGTGCCGGGCGGCGGCGACGAGGGATCGCAGCTCATCGATGTCGGCGTCGGTGACGTGCTGGGCCGCCATCGCGGCCGCCTGGGGCTCGAGGATCGCGCGCACCTCGAGCAACTCGAGCACCGTCGAATCGTGCTGGAGGTCGACCACGAAGCTCATGACGTCGAGCAGCAGGTCCGGCTCCAGGCTCGTCACGTAGGTGCCGTCGCCGCGGCGAACGTCCAGGACGCGCATCACCTCCAGCGCCTTGACGGCCTCACGCAGGGAGTTTCGCGACAGCCCGAGGCGCTCGCCGAGCTCGCGCTCCGGGGGCAGTCGGTCGCCGGGGCTCAATTGCCCATCGATGATCATCTGCTTGATGCGCTCGATCGCGACGTCGGTCAGGGCCATCAAGACATCCTATCTTTCCGGCGTCGCAGGGGCCGTCTCAGCGGGCCAGGCGTTCGACGTCGGCGCTGGTCACCAAGCCGCGACGCACCAACAGGTGAGCGACGTCGTACGAGCGGGGCAGCGACGATTGGCCCGCCTCCGGCAGGTCGAGCCCTGGCGGCGTCGACGTGCGGGACTTGACCGGCGGGGCGGGGCCCGGCGCGGGCCTCGAGGCAGGGCGTCGGATGCCGCCAGGGCTGCGCACGAGGTCCGGCCCGGCGAGGTGGGCGTCCCGCCGGGCCTCGCGAGCTTCCCGGTGGCGGCGCAGGATGGGGTTGTGGTCCTCGTACATCCCGACGAGCCGGTCCACTCGCCCCCGGGCGGTCTTCAGGCTCACGTCGAGTCGCGCGCCGACCTGCGCATAGGTCGCGGGCAGTCGCCCCCCGAGGAACAGCGGTTCGCACAGCGCCGCGGCGACGTCGCGCAGCTCACCCGGGACGGCCGGCGCTCGTAGCGTCACCACGTCCGCGCCGGGAGGTCCTGGCAGTGCGGGGTCGAGCTGCTGCTCGACCACGAGGGCCCACCGGCCGGTGGGGCCGGTGACGAAGCAGCGCGGCCCCGGCAACGTGCGAGCGCTGAGGGGGCCGCCGGGCGACTGCGCGGGCAGGGGGTCTTCGGGCGGTCGGCCCTGCGGCTGAACGAACAGATCGTGGCTGGAGGAGAGGTTGGCCAACCACAGTTGCCCCCACTGCCGCCAGATCCGGCCCGCGACCCGCGACAGGGACTGCTCCGCCAACTCCTCCCACACGACAAGGTCGCACAGCGCGTCGTCGCGCCCGAACTCCACCTCGTGACCGTCCTGCCGGAACTCGACGATCTCATCGGGCTCCCCGGTGTAGAACACCGTGAGCAATGGCCTCATCGCCGCCCCCTCTCGCGACCCGGGGCAAACCCGGGATTGGGGGGTTTGTCCCACTCTCACATGGTGTCAGCTTCGGGCCGGTAGCGTGGTCCCACCGACCTCCGTTACAGCCACTCACGACGGACTTTTCGCATGTCACAGACCCCGCGCCCATCGTCCGAGCCGTCCCGCGAATTCGGCCTGGTCGCAGTCGGGAGCGAGGGCGCAACTAGCGAGTTGCTCGAGGTCTTCGACCGGCTCGGGCTTGCGGGAGACTTCGAGCCCACTGCGTGGTTGGGCGAAGGCTGCTCGGCGCAGGTCTTCCGGGCGGTGCATCGGATGACGAGTCACGAGGTCGCGCTGAAGGTCTGGGACCGACTCTCACCGGACGAGCACCGGCGGTTCCTGCGTGAGGTCGACGTGATGCAGCGCGTCACCTCCGACCGCCACGACGACACCACATGCGTCGCCGCCCTGCTGTGGGCGGGCCAGGCCCAGGGGCCGGTGCACCGTGTGGCCTGGGTAGCGGTGGACCTCTACGACGGTTCTCTGCGCGATCGCCTGGCCGAGCAGCCGCCGCCGGCCGAGGAGGCCGCACAGATTTGCCTTGATCTGCTCACGGGACTGAGCACCCTGCACGACCTGGGCATCCTGCACCGCGACATCAAGCCGGCCAACGTGTTGCTGCGCGCTGGCCGCGCCGTAGTCAGTGATTTCGGGCTTGCGGCCCGCGACCCGGCGGACTTCTCGGTGCTAGACGCCGGCACCCCCGGTTTCGTAGCGCCGGAGCTGACGGGCGGTGGGCCGGCCCAGGCAACGGCGACCGTGCCCGAGACTGGGCCCGAACCGGCGCCACCGACCGAACGATCCGACATCTACGCCGCCGGGCGGACCATCGAGGCGGTCGTGCGCGCGGTCCGTACGGCGCGCCCCGGCGCGCTGCCCGAATTCGACGCGGTGATCGCCCGCGCGACCGATCCCGACCCGCGGGAGCGCTTCGCCGACGCCGCCGCGATGCGGAGGGCGCTGGTCGACGCCCGCGCGGGCGTGCGGACCCGACGGGATCGATCGCGTGCCTGGCTGCGCCGGCAAGAACTGACGCCGGGGCAGTTGCGCCGACGCCTCTCGATCCCGATGGTCGCCGCGTTGCTGGCCGCGGGGGGAGTCGGAGTGGCCATGACGTGGCCGCTGCGGCCGACCTTCGGCCCGACCCCCTCGCTCGCGCTGGGCGTGCCGGATCGCGTCGAGGTGCAGACCCTGGACTGCTTTCAGGGAACGGTCGTGCTCGAGCAGGGCCAGGCGTTGCTCCTCGGCAGCCGCAACGAGAACGCCCTCGCACCGTCCTGGAGCGTGACTCTTGTAGAGCCGTTACCCCCTGCCGGGCGACCCGGCGCCTGGCAAGGGCAGCTGTACTTCGGACCGGATTCGACGTTGCGGCAGCACTATTTGGTGCGCCTGGCGTCGATTGACGCCGAGGAGATCCCCGAGGGCGTCACCGGGGGGCAGCTGGCGGCTCTCATGGACTCCGCAGACACGATTATCGAGCGCCCCTACACTCGCGGGCTCGGACCGGGGGCCGAATGCGACCCCTGATAGCCGGTAATGCTGCCCGCCACCTTGACGCAACAGGCACAGGCCGACGTTTCGGCCACTCGAATCTGCAGGATCCCGGGCCCATTCCAGGAGGACGACGGTGAGTGCATCTACGAGCGGCAAAGGCATGTGGTGGCTGCTGGCGGTTCTTCTCGTGGTGCTCGCCGCGGCGATAGTCCTCGTGCGCCAGAACTCTCTGCGTCCCTCGGCCCTCGAGCAGCTCCCACCGGTGCCCGTCGCCACCAGTTGGCAAGAGATGCCGGTCGCCTCGCCGCCACCGCAGGGCATCACCGGCAGTATCGAGTCGCCAGTCGATGAGTCGCAGGTGCAGAGGTGCGCGAGGATGACGGGCACGGTGGTCCGGCCGACGGGCAAGACCGTGATGACCGCGATGCGCAATCTCGATAACGGCGACCCGGCCTGGTACGGCGAGAAACTGCTCGAACAGCCGGAGCCCGGTTCGAGCGGCAGGTGGACCGGGATTCAGTACTTCGGCAGTCAGAACTCCTCGGTCGGGCAACGTTACGAGGTCGTGCTCGCCCTCATCGATGCCGACATCGTCTTCACCGACGACCTGGCCGCCGACGACCTAGGTGCCTTCGCCAGATCCGGCCTCGAGGTGGCGAAGGTGACATACGAGCGCATCTCGGGGGTGCCGGACGACCTGTGCGAAGGGCCGTGACCTTCGTTCTGCCTTTCCCGGGTTCCCTCTCATGTGCCCCTCGCCAGCCGTGCGAAAGAGTGACCACTCCGTCGCTGTGATGGCTCTCAGGCAGTGGGCGACTGGAACGTTCGGGGGCTGCATCGACGGGGGTCACCCCGGTGTCGGCTCCTCGCCCACTGGCTGAGCTGGACAGAGGGGCACAACATGAGCAACGCACTTCCGGCGCCCCCACAGCGTCGCTCCACGACCGGCAGGGCGCTCATGGCGGTCGCCCGACTTGGCGTCGTGGCGGCTGTGACCTTCTTCGTCATGACGAACCGCCCGGCCGGCCAGCCGGCCGAAAGCGCACCCCCGCCGCCGGCACCAACTCAATCGGCAACGGCTACAACGCCCGACCAGGCAGCACCGGTCGATCCAGAGGCCCGATCGGGCGTCCGCAGGTCGGGCCGGCTGGTCATGGTTCCCGGCGAGACCTACTCACTCGACAGCAAAGACGATCCGCAGTGGCAACAGGGACGTGCTCGGGGAGACATCGAGCTGCTGCATGGCTACCTCGCTCTACCGTTCGGCTCGAAGGCCAAGATCGTGCTCGCCGACCGGGAGTGGCCGGACTGCGCGCAGCAGCAGGGCTACGGGACGGCGCGCATCGCCCTGAGCGATCGGGACACCGGACGATTCCTGTGTGTTCGAACGAGGGACGGGCGGTTCGCCGAGCTCCATCTGACCAGGGTCGACCTCCGGCCCAATGGCGTCGAGGTTGCCGCCTATCACTTCGACGTGACCGTTTACGACTCGCCGGAGCCCTGAGGTGTCATGAGCCCCAGCCCGACCGTCCATGGGTGGGCAGGGCTGCCGGTGACGAGAACGACCTCGTCGGGATATCTCTGAGGGACTTCGGGGGAACCCCGACCGACCACGGTCGGCCCCGAGGCTCGGGGGGTAGATCATGGTCACCGCGGACGCCTTCGACCGACTGTCTCGACGCGAGCGCGAGATTCTCGCCCTCATCGCCGCGGGCAGATCCAACGCCGGCATCAGCGACGACCTCTTCGTGGCGCAGAAGACCGTGGAGAGTCACATCGCCAGCATTCTCACGAAGCTCGACATCCCGCGAAGCCGCTCCCACAACCCGCGCGTGCTCGCCGTGCGGGCCTGGTGCCGCGAAGTGGACTGCCCGCGCGGCGACTATGCGCCGTGACGTAGCGGATTCTCGACGTACTCGGACAGGACGTCGGAAACCGTCCGAGGCGCTGACCTGCGGCGATGCAACTTGCGTAGAAAAGGGCGCATCGCCAGTACGTCGAGAATCCGCTACGCCCGCCGACGGCACCGGTGCGTTCCCGCTCAGACCCACTCCGCGACACGCGCAGGGCGCCCAGCACGCGGCTCGTCGGAGCGGTCGATGCCGTGCGGCTCGCTGGTGTACACGTGGTGCTCTATCCCGTCCGGGTCGCTGAAGAGCAGCAGCCAGCCCGTCGTCGCGAGGATCTTCGGCGAGTGATCGACGCCCAACTGGTCGAGGCGCTGCATCCAGGCGTCGATGTCGGCTTCGCCGGTGACCGACCACACCGCGAGGTTGAATCCCGACACCCCAGCTGCGTGACCGGGCGACTCGCGCAGGGCGAGCCCGTCGGGCAGACCCGGCAGGTCCATCGCAAGACCGCGCACGACCCCGTCTTCGATGTCGGCGAACTCCAGCACCGGGGTGGCACCGAAGACCCGGTGGTACCAGCGCGCCGAAGCCCGTAGATCACGAACCGGGAGCTTGATGAGCTTGATTCCGGTGATGCCCGTCATGGCGGCTTCCCCTCGACTAATATTCGATGCAGTAAGACTGCACCCAATATGAAGAGGATGTCAATGGGCAAACGGGCCTACAGATCCGACCGTCGGGAGGCGGACGCGGCGGCGACGCGCGCGGCGATCCGCGCGGCTGCCACACAACTGTTCATCGAGCAGGGGTACGCGATCACCACCCTGCGGCAGGTCGCCAAGGAGGCAGGCGTTGGCGAGCGCACACTCTACGCGGCCTTCGCGTCGAAGTTCGACCTGTATCACCACTGCCTCGACGTGGCCATCAGCGGCGACGAGGATCCCGTCGCGGTCCGCGATCGGCCCGGCATGACAGACCCTCTCGCGGAGCCCGACCCGGCCGCCGCGCTGACGGCGGTCGTCGACTACGGCATCGAGCTGCTCGAACGCGCCGGAGACCTGATCTGGGTGGGCGTCGAGGCCGCCGGCGCCGACGAACGCATGAGTGAGTTCTCGCGAGCCGGCCGACGGGAGACCCAGGCGGTCATGCTCAGGTTCACCACGACCCTGGCGGAGCGGGATGCCCTACGCCCCGGGCTGGACGCCGCGCGCGCGGCCGACGTGCTGCACCTGCTGGCTTCACCACACACCCGCCGCGTCCTCCGACGCGACCTCGGCTGGCGTGTCGAGGAGTATCGGGAGTGGCTACAAGGGGCCGCGGCCCAGCAGCTGCTCCCCTGAGACGATGAGCGATGTCGCCTCCTGGAACCGAACGAAGTTCAGGTGTGGAGGCGTATCCTGCGGCGACCCAGGCTCTCACCCTCGCCGTCTAGAGAAGGTGTCGACTCGGGGGCACCCGGTGCTCAGACGAGGCCGGCGTCCTTTACTAGGTGCGCGATCTCACCGGTTCCGAAGCGCCGGGCCAGTCGTGTCTTGACGAAGTCGGGACCGGGGACGTGCAGGGGCTCGTTGTCGCGGAGGCGGGCGGTCGCCTCCAGGAGGGTGCGCACGTCGTAGGTGCTGTTGAAAACCTCAGGCACCCCACGCTCTACGCCAAGGAGGGTGTAGGCCGCCTCCATGCCCGTGCGCACGGAATACTCCGTCGTGAAGATGCAGTCGCGACTGGTCTCGGCGAACTGCCCGATGAACGCGAAGTTCTCGGCACCTGCGGGCACGACATCAGGGCGGTCACCGGCCCGGCGCGGCATGAAGAACGACGTCACGTAGGGCATCATCACGGGCACGCAGCGGGCGCCGGTGGCCGCGAGCTCGGGGATCTGCTCGACCGGCACACCAAGGTGATAGAGCCACTCGGCGGTGATCTCCTCACCGGTGCACTCAGCCATGGTCTTCTTCACGAAGTCGCCGGGGCGGTCGACGAACAGGGAGTAGACCCAGACCACGACCTGATCCGCCGGCTGAGCCTTGAAATGCGGCTGCCGATTGACGGTCCAGCTGAGCAGCCAGGAGGAGTCGCGCGCGGTGACGATGCCGCCGGTGACAACCCGCCCGCCGAACGCATCGCGCTTGGCGATCCGGCGGATGTACTCGGGGATGCGCGCGTCGAGGGTGGTCACGGTGGCCGACTCCCATTTCGTCTCCTCGATCGAGGAGCAGAAGACCTCGGGGTGGCCGAACGCAGGATCCTTGCGCGCAATGCGTTTCCACAGGTCCCACGCGGAGGCGGGTCCGCGGTCGAGCCTAGCCGCGGTGTGTTGGTCGCCGTTGTCGGAGTTGTCGACGAGGGAGCCGATCGTCATGAGGAGGTAGTCGTCTCGGCGCAGCTCGGTGCTGCCCGTGACCCCCTCGCGAACCCAGTGGATGCGCGTTGCGCGCTTGCGGTCGCCGGCGAAGTCGAAGTCGACATCGGTGACGTCGGTGTCGAACTGGATCGTCACACCCTGGTCGAGCAGCCAGCGAGTCATGGGCAGCACGAGTGATTCGTACTGGTTGTACTTCGTGAACTTCAGCGCGGAGAAGTCCGGCAGCCCGCCGATGTGGTGCACGAAACGGTGCAGGTAGAGCTTGAACTCCAACGCCGAGTGCCATTCCTCGAACGCGAACATCGTCCGCCAGTAGAGCCAGAAGTTGGAGTCGAGGAACTCGCGACCGAGGACCTCGTCGATCCGCTTGCCCTCCATGCTCGCCCGAGAGGCGAGGAAGACCTTGGTCAGCTGCTTCTGGGCGGCGTCGCTGAGGCCGAAGAGACCGTCGGTGTGGGCGTCCTGGCCCTGCTTCTCGGTGACGCGCTGCAGCGAGTAGTTGGGGTCGTCCTTGTTGAGCCAGTAGAACTCGTCGAGCACACTGGCGCCCTCGATCTCCAGGCTAGGGATGCTGCGGAAGGCGTCCCACAGGCACTCGAAATGGTCCTCCATCTCGCGGCCGCCGCGAATGACGAAGCCGCGTTCCGGCTCCTTGATCCCGTCGAGCGCCCCACCGGGAAGGTGGAGCTTCTCGAGGATGGTGATGTTCGAGCCGGGAACGCCGGCGTCTCGGATCATGAAGACCGCACTGGACAGTGATGCCAGGCCGGCGCCGACGAAGTAGGCGCGCTTGTGGTCGGCGTCCGCGACAGGACGCGGCCGAGCGAAGGCCTCGTAGTTTCCGGAGCTGTAGTACATGAGATCTCCTCGAATCTGTGCAGGTGATGTGCTTGGGAAGTGACGTGGCAGTCGGGTCGCACGTGGGCTCCTCATCCCCACTTTGCCGTTCCGAGTGCGCTCAATATTGAGTGTACTCATTTTTGAGCGAAGATACAATCTGGGCATGTCAACCACCCCAGATCCACCGCAGGGACGGCGCGCCCGCGCCAAGGCCGAGAAGGGCGCGCGCATCCTCGCGGCGGCGCAACGGGCGCTCGAGAGCGTGGGCTACGACGCGATGACGATGGCCCAGGTGGCGGCCGACGCCGACGTCGCGACGGGCACCGTCTTCCAGTACGCGGCCACCAAACCTGAGCTGCTCATGATGGTGACCGCGCAGCGGTGGCACGACTTCCCCGAGACGGTCCGCGCGATCCCGCCCACGACACCGCCGGCTCAGGCGATCCGACAGGCGCTCGAGCCGCTCCTCGTCTCGTCACTGGAGCACCCGGCGACAGCGCTGTGGATCGCGCGGGAACTGCTCTTCGGCACCCCCGGGCCCCACCGCGCCGAGGTGGTCGCCCTCGTCGAGGCACTCGAGGCGGGGATCGCGGGCATCCTCGACCGGGCGGGAGGCGGCGCACGCGCCGAGACGGCCGCCCGGCTCCTCGTGTCGGGCACGCTGGTCGATGCCAACCGGACCCGCGAGGGCCGCGCCGACATCGACACCGTGGGCGAGCGACTCGAGGAGCTCATCGCACTCGTGCTCGCCGGGGCGACGCAGGAGCGGGCCGCGGAGCCCGGGGACGGCGCGTAGTGATGCGTCCATCAGCCCAGGTGTCGCCGCACGTGAACGGAGGCAGCACCAGACGAGCCCAGTGGCCTCGGCGGACGTAGCGAATTCTCGACGCACTCGGGCGAGACGTCGAAAACTGCCCGAGGCGCTGACCTGCAGCGATGCAACCTGCGTAGAAAACAGCGCATCGCCAGTACGTCGAGAATCCGCTACGAAGTCGCTCATCAGGCGCGCTCGGGCGACTCGTACGGGCGAATGGCATGTGGCAGCGAATGCGTCAAGAATCTATTGACGCCCGATAGGTGCACCGTGCAGGTGCCCGGTCCGTCGACCAGGTGGCCCGTCACACAGGGGAGTGTGGGTAACTCAGGCGTCCTCGAACAGCTCCGGCGGGAAGCCGCCGGTCGCGATCGGCCCCCACCGGGTGGGGTGGACGCGAATGAGGGACTTGCCTTGGTCCGCCATGGCCTGGCGGTACTCGTCCCAGTCGGAATGCTCACCACTGATAGCCTGGAAGTACTCGACGAAGCCGTCCGCCGCCCCCGGCATGTCGTCTACCGTGCCGTCGCCGTCGACCTGCACCCACGCACCGTCGAACTCGCCCATGATCAGCACAGACACCGCCGGGTTCCGGCGAATGTTGGCCGCCTTGGCACGCTGCGGATACGTCGAGATGAGGATCTGTCCGTCGTCGGTGAGCACACCCGTGACGAGACTGAGTTGCGGACGGCCGTCGCGCCGCGTGGTCGCCAGCACGAACTGGTGCCGACCGCGGGCGAATTCGATGAGGCCGAGCAGGTCCACGGACGTGTTCGTGGCGATGGACTGCGCCCGCCGGTCGCTGCGAGGGATCTTCTTCACGTGCCCCAAGGTAGTGAGGGTGACCCAGCCTCGCCCGAAAGGTCCGGGTGCAGCGCTGTGAGGGCGAAACCGACGCTCATTGCCAGCACCAGAATGCTGGTCACGTGCCAGCAGAAGTAGCCCATCCACTTCGCCTGTTCCGGCAACTCGCCGGACGCCAGGAGCGGCTTGGCCACCCGAGGACCACCCGCAAAGACGTGGCCGAAGAAGGTCGCGAGGCTGACGGCGGCTGCTGCCCACACCAACCCTGTGTTCATAGACCCATCCTTGCTCTGGCTGATGGTGTGCGAATGATCCGGTCCCGAGGTATCGGCGACCGGCAGCGGCCAGAGCATGTCAGGATCCGGTTCCATGACCTACTTCAGGGAGGCCGAAGCGTCGGACGCCGACATGATGACCGAGGTGCAGAACGCCATCCACCGGGCAGGGCTGCGGGAGAGTCCCGTCGACATCGCCTTCGTCAAGCAGCGGTACCTCGAGTCTGCCCATGTGCTGGCCTGCACTGTCGCGGTCGACGACGACGGGAGCGTCCGCGGCTTCCAATCCCTCTCGCGCGCGTGGCCGGGCAACCCCTACGACGTCGCGGTCGGCTGGGGTGTCATCGGCACCCACATCCACCCTGGCGCTCACCGCGCCGGACTGGGGCGGCGCCTGTTCGCCGAGACCCTGCGCGCCGTGCGGACGGCCGGGCTCGAGCACATCGACGCCACCATCGGTGAGCACAGCGCCCCCGCCCTCGCCTACTACGCCTCGCTCGGCTTCGAGCCCTACCGCTCCCTGCCCGGTGCCGTCGCGCACCGCTTCGATCTCACCGGAGGGGACAACGCGGACATCCGGGAAGGGTGAGTCCGGGCCTCCTGCAACTGGGGCAAGCCCGGCGGCCCGGCCGCGCCCTCAGATGCGTACATCGGGGCGCGTGCCGACGGGCGCCGTCCGCGGGAATGACCGACCCTGTGCACGACGGACGACGTCCGCGGACAACGACCGGAGGGGGTCACCAGCATCCACGAGCCCACCCTGAGCCAGCCGTCGTCTCGGCCGCAGGGCGCAACGAACGCGGGAGCCCGTGCCGCCGGCCGTCGCGCGGTCGTGCTCGGCGCCGGCATCACGGGCCTGCTCGCCGCGGCAGCCGCTTCCGACTGCTACGAGGACGTGCTCGTCATCGAGCGGGACACTTCCGTCGGCGGCGACGTCGACAGCGACGCGCGAGTACTCGACCGCGGCGGCGTCCCCCAGTACGGCCAGACCCACCTCATGCTGGCCGGTGGCCTGGCCGCCATCGAGGACCTCGTGCCCGGCTTCACCGCCGACCTCGTCGCCCTCGGCGCCCGCTGTGCCGATTTCGGCGAGGCGGCGGCGCTGTCCGCAGGTTCGGTGCGAGTGGCCAACGGCTCGTTCGACCTGCCGATCGTTTCCGGCAGCCGTGACATGCACGAGCGGGTGCTGCGCAGCCGAGTCATCGGCTCCGGCTCGGTGCGGCTGCGAGCTGGGGTCATCGCCCGCGAGTTGCTCTTCGATCCCGGCGATCAGAGGGTCGTCGGGGTGCGCGTGTCCAGTCCCTATGCGAACGACGAGGAGGAGCTGCCCGCCGACCTGCTCATCGACGCCTCCGGCCGGGGAACGCGCACCCATCTCGACCTGGCCGCCCACGGGTACGCGCCACCGCGTGAGGAAGTGCAGCGCATCGACCTTCGCACCACCGCACGCCGATTCCGACTCCGCGACACCGCCGACCCGCGCCATCAGCGCCTCATCGCCATCGTTCAGGCGGGAGCCGCGGGTGACCATCGGGCGGGGACTGCCCTGCACGTGCGCGAGCGGGAGTGGGCCGTCGGCCTCTCGGACTACGGCCGCACCCACCCGCCGCGGGATCTCGCCGGCTTCCGCGCCTACGCCAGAGCCCTCCCCCGCCCGGAGATCGCGGACCTGCTGGACGCCTTGGAGCCCCTCGACGCCGGATGCTACTTCCGGACGACGGCGAACGTGCGCCGGTACTACGAGGCAATCGACCGGATGCCGCACGGTCTCGTCGTGCTCGGCGACGCCCTGGCCTCCTACGACCCGGGCTTCGGGCAGGGCATGACCGTGGCCGCCCGCCAAGGCCGCACATTGCGAACGTGCCTGCAGGAGCACTCACGAGACACTGGCCCTCGCCCGCTCGCCCAGGTGTTTCAGCCCCGCGCCGCCACCGACCTGAAGGAGGCGTGGGACAACGTCACCCGGCGCCACCGCGAGATCACGGGCACCCCGCCAGGGCGGGTCCCCGCCGCGATCGGGCGGTACATCGAGTCGCTGCTGACAGCAGCCGCCGACGACCCCGGGCTATCCGCGACGTTCCTGCGCTTCGCGCACCTCACCAGACCCGTCTCCAGCCTGTTCACCCCAGCTGTCGTCTGGCGGGTCGCGCGGTCGCGTGCGGCGAGATTGCGGTCTGCAGCCGCGCCAACAACGGAGCGGGGCAAGGCATGACGAGCGGCGGCTGCTCGCGTCCGATGTCAACGGGTTGGGGACCTTGGCGGGATCACCAGGCGGTCAGGCTCTGCGGGGTCAACTCGATAACCGTGGAGTACTGCTCGGCGATGGCGTCGAGGCCCATGCCGAAGTTGACCATGGCGTCGGCGTACTTCGTGGAGTAGGCCGCCCGCAGCTGGGGGAGCCACTCGGTGAAACTGCGGTCGCTGATCGCAGCGGTGCCGTTGAGAACTACGATGCCGTTGCCGGTGGCGTCGGCGTGCAGGTGGAACAGTGCCGCAGGGTCGCGACGGACGTTCGCAACCTTGACGGTGTTCGGCTCGCTCATGACCAGAACCCGCCCATCCCACCAGAGGAACCACACGGGGACCGCGTGCAGTCGGCCGTCGCGGCGCACCGTCGCGAGCCAGCCGATGATGTCGGTCTCGAGGCGGCTGGCCACCACTTCGGCGGGAGCCTCGGAGGAGCCGAGGTCGAACGTGGGAGCACTCATGGCCTCACGATAGGGCGGGGCACAGCCGATGACTGAGTGCCGAGAGGGCCGATTCGGGTTCGCCCCGGGGCGTGCGTTGCCGCGACACCGACGACATGGACCGCCACAAAATGTTGCGGTGGCGAACTAAGTACATGCCCCCAACCTGAGCGGCCGGTCGAGCTGCCGACCTGCAGTTTTGCGCAGCCGAAAAGTCGAGCCTGCGGGGCATGTACTTAGTTCGCCACAAACCCAAATGGTCGCGCGGCTGGTGTCGTTGCCGTAGTGGCTGGCGTGGGCTGCCCGACCGAGGCTCACGAGCGGCCGAAGAGGTGTGCTGCTCGCCGCCGTCAGCGGCTGCGCAGGCGCAGCGAAGCAGTGCCGTTGAACAACATGCAACCCACCGTTGAAGGGCCCCGGGAAAGACCTCCACCGAATATTCATCGCCTCGACCGCGGGCGAGACCTCAGTAGCCGATGACCTGGAGCCCACGATCCGTTCGAAGTGCTTGCGGTTCGCCGTCAGCAGGGCCGCGTTGCCCCCGAGGGCGGTGCCGCCGATCAGCACGTCGAGCGTGCGCAGATATTTCGGCCCCAGGGCGGGGCATTCTGTCGAGATGCACCGAAGGTCTCATGACTCCGCGCAGCCAGTCCTGGCCCCGATGCAACGGAGGCCTCTCAGTCGACCGGGACGAGGATGGCGGCGGTGGGTTGGGTCACCGTTAGGGCTGGGGGCTGGTCCTGCGAAAGAGGACGACCTGGCGGTGGTGCAGCCCGGCGATGGCGAGCACGAACGGAACCGTTGCGCACCACGTGGCCGCGGTGGGGGTGAGCCAGCCCAGGTGTGGCGTCAGGAGGGCAACGACCGCGGCGATGACGGCGGCGCCGGCCAGGCCGCCGGCGACGGGCCGCGCGGCGTGGCCACCGCTGACCAGGCTCAGCCCGGCGAGCGCCACCATGATCAGCACGAGGTGGGCGATGAGCAGGCCGCCGACCCCGCCGTGCAGCAGCGACTTGCTGTCGCTGAGCAGTTTGGCCAGGCCCACCGCGAGAAAGACCAGGCCGACGTGTAGGGGCACGTGCAGCGCCGCCCACGCCACCCGACGGCGACCGCTGCCACCGGCGTCGCCACGCGCGATGACCCCGAAGTAGCCCCACCACGTCGTGGTGATGATGACGATGATGAGCACCAAGGCGCTGATGCGGAACGCGCTGAGCCCGTCGGAGTCGTCGGAGAGGCCGACCTTGACGAAGGACTCCCCCAACACGATCATCGTCAACTCGCCGAAGCGGTGCGTGTAGGTGTGCGCGGAGTCCGTGCCGGCGCGCACGAAGCGGAGCCCGACCTGGGCGACGAGGGCGACGGCCAACAGCCAGGCCACCAAGTAGTACCAGACGGGCATCAGCGGGCTGACGCCGAGCGCCGCGGCCGCCGCCGCCAATTGAACGGTGCTCACGCCGCGCCGCAGCGAGTCCCCCGGCGGTAGTGCGAGCCACACCAACGCCGCCACCGACAACAGCATCCCGGCGAAGATCAGCTCGACCTGGTCGGCAGTCTGGGCCACCGCGCCACCGGCCGCCACGGCCGCGGCCAGCACGAACCCCATCTGCACGGCGACCAGCGTTACCCGCGTAGGTCCGACCGGCATGCGGGCGACCGCCAACGACGTCACCAGCCACGTGCACCACAGCATCGTGAACGTGAAGGCCACCCACATCCCGTTGAGCAGTGTGTAGTCGATCGAGTACGAGCCGGCGAGTACGAGGATCGCGGCGACGAACGCCAAGTCGTAGAAGAGGTTGTGCCACGTGGCCTCGGGCCATGCTCGGGACCACGCGGTGGTCGGCGCCTCGGGGTGTTCTGGCCCGTCCGGAAGGTGATCCTGCACAGGTCGAGGTTACGACAGCCCGCTCAACGCCGTGGCCGCTGCGACACCCCAACGGCCAGGCCAGATGTCGTCGACACCGAGCGACTCTGGGGGCCGCAGCCGCCTTCCGAATCACGACGACGCTCCGCCAGCAGCCAGCACACACCGCTTGCTATTGACAAGTAGCTTGTGAAGAACAAGCATGTGTTCGTTGCTATCCAGCCACGTCAGCCGAGGAGCACGTCATGCCCCACCCCAGCGTCTTCGTCAACATCCCGACCACCGATCTCGACCGCTCGAAGCTGTTCTTCGAGGCGCTCGGCTACACGATCAACCCGCTGTTCACCGACGACAACGCGGCGTGCGTCGTGATCAGCGACACGATCTACCTGATGGTGCTGACCCGCGACTTCTTCGCCACCTTCACCGAGAAGGAGATCGTCGACCCGACCAAGGCCGCCCAGACCCAAGTCGCCCTGACCTGCGAATCACGTGCGGCCGTCGACGAGATGATGGCCAAGGGGCTCGCCGCGGGTGGTTCGGAACCGGTGCCGGCCCAGGACCACGGCTTCATGTACTCCCGCGACCTCGAAGACCCCGACGGCAACAACTTCGCCTACCTCTTCATGGAGCCGACCGCCGCCGACCAGGGGCCCGAGGCGTACCTGGCCGAGCAGGCGGGAAACGACAAGAACTGATCACAGCGTGGCGACACGCCCAGGCCGCAGCTACGGCCACTACAGCGGGGTAGCGCGCGCTGTCGAACTGGTGGGTGAGCGGTGGGCGCTGCTCATCGTGCGCGACTTGCTCGTCGGATCACGGCGCTACGGCGACCTCAAGGCGAACCTGCCCCGCATCCCGACCAACATCCTCAGCGACCGGCTACGCGAGCTGCAACAGGCCGGAGTGATCCGCCGCGTGCCGGTCGTGCGCGGCGGGTACGAGCTGACCGAGGTGGGCAGGGGGCTGGCCCCTGCCGTCCTGGCTCTGGAGCGTTGGGGTTGGGACCTGCTCGGCTCGCCCACCGATGACGACACCCTCACTGCGGATGGCCTGGTGATCACCTTGACCGCGGCGTTCCGACCGGCCGGCGCTCGGGGGGTGCCGCCTACTCGCTACGAGGTGGCGGTCGGCGACGCGCAGGCCTGGGCCGTCGTCGCGGACGGCCGGCTGCTCGTGCGCCCAAGCGGCCCGACCGCAGTGGCCGCGCCTGACCGCGAAATCCCTCGCGTCCCCAGTGACTCGACGCTGAGGCTCGACGTCACCGCGGAAGAGCTCCACGCCTTGCTGACCACCGGGGCGAGTCCGGCGACCTCCCCGACATCTGGCCCTCTGCTCGACCGATTCAGTCGCACCTTTCGGATCGAGTCGGCGGCTCCCGGAGGGCACGGCCGCTGAGTCACTTGGCGGGCAGGGTCGCTCGGACGAGAGACCGGCCCGTTCGGTCGTTGCCGTCGGGAACGGGTGGATCGTCTCGAACTGCGCATGGCCGATCGCCGCCCGCCCGATGACCGGGAGGTCGTCGCGCGCCAGGAAGGCGCACAGGTCGTCGATGGCGCGAGTCCCCTCAGAGCGCGCGGCGCAGGCCGGCGACCGCGTCGAGGGCGAGGTCGAGGGTGGGCTCGAATTCGTCGGCGAAGGCGAATCCCGGCTGCAGGGCGTGCCCGTCGGCGAACGCCGCGAAATGCGGATAGGCCGCGCGCGCCTGCTCGCCGAGGATGTCGGCGCCGATCTGCGCGAGCTCCCCCGGAGTCTCGAAGGGCAGGGCCACCTCCTGGAGCACGAATCCGTAGAGCTGGGCATCCAGGAGCGCGACGGCGGTCGCCGTGCCCGGTAGGTCGAAGCCGTCACGCAGGAGGCAGCCGATCACCGCGTCGTGGTGGGCCATCGTCGCCGGGCCCGGTTGCCGCCGCGAGTCCATGAGCCCCACCGCCCATCGGTGCCGCAGCAGCGCCGCCCGACCCGACACTCCTCGCCGCCGCATCTCGACGCGCCACGGCGCCCCCACCACCGGCAGGTGGATCTCGGCGAAGACGGCGTCGACCATGGCGTCGAGCAGCACGTCCTTGCTCCCGACGTGGTGGTAGAGCGACATCGCCTCGACCCCGAGCCGGGTCGCCAGCGCCCGCATCGACAGCGCGCCCACCCCGTCGGCGTCGGCGAGGCTCACGGCCTGCGCGACGACGCCCTGCCGGGTCAGGGCCGCCCGTTTGCGTGCCACTGATCTCCTCCCTCTTGCGATGCTCACCGATTGACTCACCTTACATAGTAAGGCTACCGTCGAAGAGGACGACTTACACCGTAAGGGAGAATCGCATGCGCAGGATCGTGCAGGACGGTTTCGGAGGCACCGAACAACTCCGCGTCGAGACGGCGGGCATCCCCGAGCCGGGCACCGGGCAGGTGAGCATCCGGGTCGGGGCCGTTGGGGTCGACCGCGGCACGTGGCACATCCTCACGGGGACGCCGCCCATCGGTCGGCTCGGCTTCGGCCTCCGGCGACCGCGGGCGGCCTTCCGCACGCCGGGTCGCGATGTCGCCGGCGTCATCGACGCACTCGGGCCGGGGGTCTGCGGCTGGGAGGTCGGTGAGCGAGTCCACGGCACGGCCGACGGCAGCCTCGCCGACTACGTCGTCACCTCGGTGGATCGCATCGCCCGGCCCGCACCGACGCTGAACCTCGTCGAGGCCGCGGCCCTGCCGATCTCCGGACTGACGGCCTACCAGGCGCTTCGCGACGCGGCAGTCGGCCCGGGGCAACGGGTCCTTGTCGTCGGCGCCTCGGGAGGGGTGGGCCACCTGGCCGTCCAGATCGCGGCGGCGCTGGGGGCGCACACGAGCGCCGTGTGCCGCGCCGAAAGCGCCGACCTCATGCGTGCGCTGGGCGCGTCACAGATCATCGAACGGACCTCTGCCGCGCTGCCGACCGAGGCGGGCCCCTACGACGTGGTGCTCGATATCGCAAGCAACCGGCCCCGGCGCGAGCTGCGCGCGCTGCTCACCACCCGGGGCACCCTCGTGTGCATCGGCACGGAGGCCGGCGGTCTGACCAGCGGATTGCACCACAGCATGGCCGCCGCCCTGCTGAACCCGTTCGTGTCGCACCGGCTCGTCATGCACATATCCAAGGAGCTGGGCTCCGACCTCGCCGAACTCGACCAACTGGCCGAGCAGTCCGGCGTCCGGCCCCGCGTCGGACACGTCGTCCCCTTCGAGCGCGCCGCCGAGGCGATCGACCTCGTCGGCTCGGGTCGAGCCGTCGGCAAGACCGTCGTCGAGGTGGACGGCGCCCTCTGGCAGGAGTCGCTGGAGGCTCGAGCTTCGGTCGCCACCAGCACCCCGCCGGGGGACTCGCCTTCCAGCCGGCCAGCGCCCCTCGCCTGATCGGACATCAAGGTCCTGCTGGTCCCACAACCCATCTACCGATTAGACCTTCGATGGTCTAAAGTCGACCTGTGTGGAGTGTTGACATCGAGCTCGTCGCCCAATGGCTCGCTTCGCTGGACAAGGATTCACAGGCGCAGGTGATTGCCGCCGTGGAACTCCTGGAGGATCGTGGCCCGCAGCTGGGGCGACCTGTCGTCGACACGGTCAGCCGCTCTCGGCACCGCAACATGAAGGAACTGCGCCCGGGATAATCAGGCCGCTCTGAGCTTAGGATCCTGTTCGCCTTCGATCCCGAGCGGCAGGCCATTCTGCTGATCGCCGGTGACAAGGCTGGCAACTGGCAACGCTGGTACGAAAAGAACATCCCGCTGGCCGACGACCTGTTCGACGACCACCTGCGACGATTTAAGGACAGTGAGCGTATTGATCAAGAACCTGGACGACTTCCTTGCAGAGCACCCGGTCGATCGGGAGTTGGTCGAGGAGCACAAGCAGCGCATGCTCGCCGAGATGCGCGCCTATCGCCTGCGTGAGCTGCGCGAGGAGGCTGGGCTGACACAGGCCCAACTCGCCCAGCGCATCGGCGTCGGTCAGCGTCAGGTCTCGAAGATCGAGAACGGTGACCTCGACAGCGCCAAGATCGGCACCATCCGTAATTACCTGCGGGCCGTCGGCGGCGATCTGGCCATCGAGTATGTGCTCGGAGATCTACGGGTTCAGGTCGCCTGAGATCCCTGCCGAGTGGGCCCGCGGACGATGCCTCCGCCCACGTTGATGAGCAGCGCAACCGATCGCGCGGGTCACGTTCTCCTAGCCGGCTTCGCGACCCGGAAGCGGAGCGCCCGCAGAAACGCCTCGTAGGGTTCGCTGGGGTCGTTGTCGCTCGTGCGTGCCCACGCACTAAGCCTAGGATTCGCTGCATCGAGACTTCGGATTCGCTGGCCCCCTGAGGCTCCACCGGGCTATGTCAACCAGTCCTCGACCGGCCGCGCAGACGGGTTGCGATGGACCGAGCACTATCGCGACGACACGACGCAGCTCGTGCCCGGCGACGGGCGAGTGGCCGGCCGAACCCTCACCGAAGGGATGGTCATCGACACCGACGACACGGCCTCATCCGCAGAATCCGGCCCCATCTGCGACCGTGGTCGGGTCTCACGGCGTTCACCGTCGCCATCGCTCCGAAGCTGGCGCGGCATCCCCACGTGCTATGTCGATCCAACGCCGTCGGGACTTTGCGGATCCGCCCGGACTCCTCGGGTCGCTAGGGTCCGTTCATGGCTGAACCGCTGGCGGTCGACTCCGAGGGCAACGAGCTGCTGCGGTGGTCGGCCGCGTCGACGGATCGACTCCCTCTGGTGGACACCGTGGTGCCGATGCCCTTGTCCCTCATGGTCGCCACCAGAGGGACGCAGGTGCTCATCGTCTACAACCGACGGCGCGGCTGCTGGGAGCTGCCCGGCGGCATGATCGAACCCGGGGAAGGCGCCCGGCACGCAGCCGAACGCGAGTTCCTCGAGGAGACGGGGCAGCCCTGTCGCAACGTCCACCCGGCCGGCGTCGCGACCTTCCGGCTCAGACCCGATCACCGCCTGGAGCATGCCGCCGTGTTCCGCGGAGAAGTGCACAACCCCGTACCCTTCGAGCCGACCGAGGAGATCGAGCAGATCGCCTGGTGGCCCGGCTCACCGCTTCGGGGGATGGCAGAACTCGACGCCTTCATCGCCCGCGCTGTTGCCATGCGGGTCGAGGCTTCATAACCGGTCCCGCAGACCGCCCAGAACCACCCGAAAGGCCCCACATGATCCCGCTAACCGTGGACCAGATCGTGATCGACAGCCGGCACCCAGAGGAGAGCGCCCGGTTCTGGGGAGCGCTCACCGGCTCACCCTGGGGCACGAGACCTGACGGTTGGGCATGGGTAGAAGCGACTCCACGGCTCTCCTTTCAACCGGTCCCGGAGCCGAAAACAGGCAAGTCCCCGGTCCACCTCGACCTGCGCACCACGGACCCCGATCGGGCCGCGGATCAAGCCGTCGGGCTCGGCGCCACGGTGCTCAACTCCTTCCACGACGACCAGGGCTACGTCATCGTCATCGCAGACCCCGAGGGACTCGAGTTCTGCCTCACCTGCCCTGCAGGACTCGCGGACGACTGACAAGCGCACACTCAGCCTCAGAACATCAGCAAGGCCAAGGAGTTGGCCG
>NZ_BAHD01000074.1 GCF_000298215.1 Kineosphaera limosa NBRC 100340
GCCCAACGGCGTGCGCTGGACTCGCGCCGACGGCACTCCCATCGGCAACCAACTCCGACCCGACGCCACAAGCGACCGCAAGGTCGACGGCGCGACTGGTGGTGGCGCCAACGCCGACGCGCACGGGTCCGAACCGTCGCCATCCGCCCGGACCCCCGAACGCATTGCCCTGCCCAGCGAGCAACCCATCTTGACCTAACGTCACTAGCTGCGATCCCTAGTCGCGCCGCCTGGGTGCGTTGATGGAGGGCCCCTGATCCAGGGCGAGGATGCGCTCAGCATTGGCCCGGAGCTCGTCGTCCCGGAGCTGGGGCAGCCGCAGGAACCACCGGTAGAAGATCGGCGCGAGGAGCAGTTCGGTCGACTCGCGAGAGCTTGGATATCCGGCGGCTGCAACGAGTCTCGTGATCTGGGCCAGTTGCGGCTCAAGGAGTCGCTCCCGGAATTGCTGCGCAACAACCTCGTCCGTCTGGATCGAGGCGGCCAGCATTCGCAGCAGTGAGGCGCGCGGCTCTTCGGAGATTTCGTCAATCGCTGCTCGTAGCAGTTCTACGACTGTGACATCGCCGGTCGGCGCGTCCGGGGTGGCGGACTCCGCGGCAAGAGCGTCGAAGAGAAGGGCATGGACAGAGGGCCAGTTCCGGTAGAGGGTCTGTTTGCTGGCCCCGGCCTCGGCGGCGATCCCCTCCATGGTCAGGGCGTTGGGGCCACCGCGCTCAGCGAGAGCCAGAACTGCGGCGTACACCCGCTCGACGGTCTTGGGTCTGGCCATGCCCCAGTATAAGAACGAGACGCTGCGTCTCGTTTAGTGTTGAATGATCGCATGACGACAGCGAAGACCTGGCTCATCACAGGGGCGAGCAGCGGACTCGGGCTCGCCCTGACCAGGTACGTACTGACCGCTGGTCATCGCGTGGTGGCCACCACTCGGAAGGAGGCCTTGCCTGTCGAGGACGCGCTCCTCACCGTGGTTCGGCTCGACCCCTCGGACAGGGAGCAATGCCGAGGCGTCGTCGCGGAGGCCGGCCGGAGCACCGGACGTTTGGACGTGTTGGTGAACAACGCTGGCTATGGACTGGTGGGAGCCGTCGAGGAGGTTAGCGAGGTAGAGGCTCGCGCCATCGTGGACGTCGACCTATTCGGTCCGATGTGGATGACCCAAGCCGCACTGCCCATCATGCGACGCCAAGGTGAAGGGCATATCGTTCAAATCTCCTCCACCGGCGGCGTGGGAGCCATGCCGTTCCTCGGTCTCTACAACGCTGCGAAGTGGGGCCTGGAGGGATTCAGCGAAGCGCTGGCTGCAGAGGTGCGGCCGATGGGCATCCGAGTCACCCTCGCCGAGATCGGCGCGATGGACACGCAGTGGGCAACATCAAGCATGAGGTTCAGCACGCCCAACAACGACTACGACCAGATACGCGAACAGGTCCTCGGAACGGCGACCGTTCCCTGGCCCAGCGAACCCGGAGCATCGGGCGGGGGAACCGCCCCAGATGAGATCGCCCGCGGCATCGTCAATCACGTGTCTGCAGAATGCGGCCCGCTGCGTCTTGTCCTGGGTGAGGGCGCCGCCGATCAGATCGCGACTGTGTTCGACCTCAGGCGACAGGACTACGCAACCCAACCGGGATTCGAACACACCGACACGGACCTCGCCCGCTAGCGCTCGCGGAACCGAAACCTTGTGCTGTCGGCGGGGAAGTTGAACCACGCCAGGGCGCGGCGCGGGGTGATGACGCGCAGGCCGCCGCCGTCGGCGCCGGCCCACGCATCGGCCGAGGGGGAATACCCGGCATCCGCATACTTGGCGAACGCCTCCGAAAGGCGAGCGCCCAGGCCCTCCGGATCGGCGCGGGTCGCACGTGACTCGCCCTCGACGATGACGACCTGGGTGCCGCTCTCCAGCGTCAGCGTCACCGCCGGGTTGGCCTCGACGTTGCGGGTGTGTCGCGTCGTCGGCGCGCCGTCGTAGTAGAACGCCCCGTCGAGCCACACACCCCAACGCGGCACGCTGTGCGGCCGGCCATCAGGTCGCACGCTGGCGAGCCAATAGTTCTGCGCCGTGCGCAGGCGCTCCTCGACCTCGCTCCACGCCAGCAATCCGTCGGTGCTCTCGGGCAGGCCGTATCCCTCCGGAAACTCCGGGCGATCGGCGGCCGGGTCGGTACTCATGCCTGGGACCCTACGCCCGCCCGCGCCCGGCTGTATCTGTCGAAGATCGCCACCACGCCAGCCCGAGCGCACACTGAGGGCGTGGGGAGCACTGAACAACAAGAGGATTCGCGGCGCCCATCGACCGCGACCGAACCGCCCAGCACCGCCGCAGGCGACACCCGGGCGGCGGTAGTCGAGGCGGCGACCGCCGCGGCGCGAAGCCAACGAGAGGCGACGCAGAGCCTCCTCGAGACACAGAGCCTCCCCGCGACACAGAGCCTCCCCGCGACGCAGAGCTCGACCAAGAGCCCCCCGCCCGCGCAGAGCTTCCCCAGCCGTCGCTTCATCAGCCTCGACGTCGCGCGCGGCCTCATGCTCGTCGTCAGCGTCGCGGTCAACGCGTGGATCACGGCCCCCGCCTGGTTCGAGCACGCTGCCTGGGCGGGCGTGCACCCGGTCGACCTGGTGTTCCCGACGTTCGTGGCCCTCAGTGGCGCCGGGCTCGCGTTCGCCTACGCGCGCCGGATTCCGTTGCGCCCGTTGCTGTCCCGCGTCATCGTGCTGGCCCTCGCCGGGCTCGCCTACAACGCGCACGCCCAGTACCTGAGCACCGGGCAGCTGGACTGGGCGACGTTCCGCATCCCCGGCGTCCTGCAGCTCTACGCCGCGATCGTGCTCGTCATCGCCCTGCTGCACTTCGTCCTGCGTCGCTGGTGGGCGTGGCCGCTGTTCACGATCGTCGCAGCGACCTGCTTCGCCCTGGCGCTGAACCGCTTCGCCGCCGGGTGCCCAGGCGGCGCGCTGACCCCCGAATGCAACCCGTCCGGACTGTTCGACCCCGCGCTCTTCGGCGTCGAACACATCTACCATCAGGGCCGGTTCGGCCATGACCCGGAGGGGATCGTCGCCCTGGCCGGCGCCACGATCGTCGCCTGCGCCGGCGCCAGCCTCGGTCACCTGCTGAAGTCGTCCCGGTTGCCCGCGCGGCGCCAGGCGCTGACCGGCCTGCTCATCGTGGCCGCCTTCGCCGGCACCGCCGCCGCCCTGGCGCCGCTCGCGCCCCCGATGAAGCGCCTGTGGACCCCCGCGTTCGGGTTGGGTGTTGCAGCCGCCTGTCTGGCCGTGCTGCTCGCGCTCCACCTGCTACTCGACCGTCCCGCCGCTGCTGACCGCCCCGCCGCCGCTGGCCGCCCCGATCACGCGAGGGCGATCCACCTGGCGACCTACCCGCTCATCGCCCTGGGCCGCAACAGCCTGCTGGTCTACTTCGGCTCCCACGTGCTGATGACGACCCTCGTCCACCTCCCGCCAGGCAGCCCTCGCGGGGAGTCGCTGGCCGCGCGACTGTCAGCGACCGCGCCGCCCGGCATCGAGCCGGCGTTGTGGCTCGTCGTCATCGCCCTGGCGGCCTGGACCGCGCTGGCGTGCGTCCTGCATGCGCGCGGACTCTACCTGCGGCCCTCGGGCCCCGCCCGCCGCCGGTAGGCGACGATGTCGGCAGCCGGGGTCGAGCCAGCCCTCACCGCACGAGCTTGTACCCCGCGCCCCGCACGGTCTCGATGTGCCCGGGCCCGATCTTCGCGCGCAGGCGCTGCACGGTGACCTCGACGACGTGCGGGTCGCCCCACGCCGCGTCGCCCCACACGATCTCCAGCAGTTGAATGCGCGAGAGCACCCGCCCGATGTGATCGAGAAACGCCTCCAGCAACCGAAACTCGGTGCTCGACAAGGTGACCCGCTCACCGTCGCGATGCACCACCATCCCGGGCCGGTCGATGCGCAGATCGCCCACCAGCACGTCCGCGGACTCCGGCTGCTCGGGTCGGCCCCGGCGCAGCACGGCCCGCAGCCGCGCCGCGAGCACGTCCCCGTCGAACGGCTTGACGACGTAGTCGTCGGCGCCGGCCTCGAAGCCGGCGAGCTGGTCGTGCGGCAGGTCCCGGGCGGTGAGCACGACGGCCGGCACGTCGGGCTGCCGCTCACGCGCCCGCCGGACGAACGTGATGCCGTCCATCCGGGGCATCACCACGTCGACCACCAGCACGTCTGGCCCGACGGCCTCGAGTTGCTCCAGCCCGTTGATGCCGTCGAAGGCGGTCGCCACCCGAAAACCGTGCCGCTCCAGCACGAGTCGGGTGGTGACCCGCAGGGTCTCGTCATCTTCAACCAGCAGCACGAGGGGGCCGTCCTGGGGCCCGCCCGCGCCGCTGCGGTCCTCGGCGCTCATCTGATCAGGCTAAACGCTGCGGTCCATCCCAGGTTCTCGACCGTGCCTATCGGTGCTCCAGCATGTCGTCGGTGATCGTGGGAATGCCGGCGGTGATGACGCTGCCGTCCTCCCGCATCGCACCTTCCATCGGGCGCAGGCTGATGCGGTCCTTCAACCGCGGGCCTTGCCCGTCCAGCGCCACGACCAGCGGCTCATCGCCGGTCAGCTCGAGTTCATCGCCCCGCACCGACACCCGCGTGGCGGGCCCGTCGACCAGCGTGAACGTGATCTCCTCCTGCGTCACCTCGACGTGCAGCCGGCTGCCCTGGTGCTGCAACCGGAACGCCAACCGTGGCCAGTCGGCGGGCAGCCGCGGGTCGAAGGTCAGGGTGTCCGTGGAGTCGCGCAACCCGCCGAAGCCGTACACCAGCGCATTCCACACGCCCCCGGCGGAGGCGATGTGCAGGCCGTCGCTCGTGTTGCGGTGCAGGTCGGCGAGGTCGACGTAGAGGCCCTGCAGGAAGTAGGCGAGGGCCACGGCGTGGTGGCCGACCTCCGAGGCGATGATCGACTGCACGACCGCGGACAGCGAGGAGTCGCCCGTGGTGATCGCGTCGTAGTACTCGAAGTTCGCGCGCTTCTCCTCCGCGGTGAACCGGTCGCCCTGCAGGAACAGCGCGAGCACGACGTCGGCCTGCTTGAGCACCTGGAAGCGGTAGATGACCAGCGGGTGGTAGTGCAGCAGCAGGGGCCGCTGGGAGTCCGGAGTCTGGGTCAGGTCCCACATCTCCCGGTCGAGAAAGTGCTCGTCCTGCGGGTGGATGCCCAGTCCCTGCTCGAACGGGATCTTCATGCGGTCGGCGCAGTCCTGCCAGTCGTCGATCTCCGCCGGATCCAACTTCAACCGCGAGGCGAGCTCGGAGTAGGCGTACGGCTCCTCGTCGCGCAGCCACCGCAGGGTGCGGGCCGCGAGCTCGAGGTTGAACCGGGCCATGACGTTGGTGAACAGGTTGTTGTTCACGACGGTGGTGTACTCGTCGGGCCCGGTGACCCCGTGGATGTTGAAGGTTCGCTCGTCGTTGATGTGCCAGAACCCCAGGTCGGCCCACAACCGGGCGGTCTCGACGAGCACCTCGGCGCCGTAGCGGCGCATGAACGACAGGTCACCGGTCGCCTGCACGTAGCGGTAGATCGCGTACGCGATGTCGGCGTCGATGTGGTACTGCGCCGTACCGGCGGCGTAGTAAGCCGACGCCTCCTCCCCGTTGATCGTGCGCCACGGGAACAAGGCCCCCCGCTGCGCCATCTCTGCGGCTCGGGTGCGCGCCGCCTCGAGCATGTTCACGCGGAATCGCAGCAGGTTACGGGCCACGGCCGGGCTCGTGTAGGCCAGGAAGGGCACCACGTAGATCTCGGTGTCCCAGAAGTAGTGCCCCTCGTAGCCGCTGCCCGTCACGCCCTTGGCCGGCACCCCCAACTGGTCGGAGCGGGCGCTGGCCTGGGCGAGCTGGAAGAGGTTGTAGCGCACGGCCTGTTGGATCGCGTCGTGCCCGTCGACCTCGACGTCGCTGTGCTCCCAGTAGTTCGCCAGCCAGCGGGCCTGCTCCTCCTGGTAGTGCTGCACCCCGTCGTGACGGACCCGATCCAGCGTGCGCCGACACCGGTCGAACAGCTCGCGCACCGGCACGCCCCGCGAGGTGTGATAGGCAACGGCCTTGGTGATGAAGATCGAGCGGCCCTGCGTCGCGTCGATGCGGAAGACTCGTTTGCCCAGGTCAGGCTCGGTGGAGATGAGGTCCTCGTAGTCGTTCTCGGTCATGATTGCGTGGTCGGTGCCGACCGCCAACGTCATGCCGGAATCGGCGCAGCGGTACCCCATGATCATCCGCCGGTCGGAGTTCCAGTGCCCCCGCGGCTCCAGCACCCGCTGGGCGAATGCGGACGCCTTGCGCGGGTCGAAACCCTCGCCCATCGACTCGCCCTTGACGTGGTACTCGTCGACGCCGTCCTGCCGATTGAGCACCTGGCTGGAGATGACGATGGGGGCGTCGCCCTCGAGCATCGTCACCTCGATCGTCATGATCGCCAGGTGCCGCTCGGTGAAGGAGACCATGCGGCTGGTGCGCACCTGCACCTTCTTGCCCGACGGGGTGCGCCACACCAGGTCGCGCCGCAGGGTGCCGTCGCGAAAGTCAAGACAGCGTTCGTAGTTCTCCAGATCGGCCGTCGAGAGCAGCAGCGGCTCGTCGTCGACGTACAGCTTCATGAGCTTGGAGTCGGGCACGTTGACGATCGTCTGGCCGGTCTTGGCGAAGCCGAAGGCGGCCTCCGCGTGCCGAATGGGCCAGGTCTCGTGGAAGCCGTTGACGAACGTGCCGTGCACGTGGGCGTCGCGTCCCTCCGGCGGGTTGCCCCGCATCCCGAGGTAGCCGTTACCGACGGCGAAGAGCGTCTCGGTGACGCCGAGGTCGTTCAGCGAGGGCCAGCGCTCGACGAGCCGCCACGGGTCCGCGGGAAAGCGGTGCCGATCGATGGGGTCGTAGGCCGAGCCGTCTCGCGCGGCCTTGCGGGCCTCCGACAGGGCGCTCACGGCACCAGCTCCTGCAGGTCCGCCACGACGACCTGCGCCCCGCTGGCTCGCAGCGCGTCGGCGCCGGCGCCGCGGTCGACACCGACGACCAGGCCGAACCCGCCGGCCGCACCGGCCTTGACCCCGGAGTGCGCGTCCTCCAGCACGACGCACTTCTCGTGCGCCACGCCGAGTTGGTCGGCGGCGTTCTGGAAGGTGTCGGGTGCCGGCTTGCCCGGCAGCCCCTTCGCGGCGGCGACCTGTCCGTCGACGATGACGGGGAAACGCTCGAAGAGGCCCGCGGCCTTCAGCACGGCCGGGGCGTTCTTGGAGGAGGAGACGACCGCCAGCCGCACCGACTCCGGCAGGGCGTCGAGCAGGGCGACCGAGCCGGGGTACGGCTCGACGCCCTCCTGGGCGAGCACCGCGTTGAACGCGTCGTTCTTGCGGTTACCCAGCCCGCACACGGTCTCCTGCCCCGGAGGCTGATCGGTCGGGTCGGTGGGATCGCCCTCCGGTAGCTCGATGTCGCGGGAGGCGAGGAAGGTGCGCACCCCGTCGTAGCGCGGCTTGCCGTCGATGTGGTCGAAGTAGTCGGCTTCTCGGTAGGGCTGCTGCGCCTGCGCGTCGTCGCGCGAGTTCAGGTAGTCGGTGAACATGCGCTCCCAGGCCCGCATGTGCACCTCGGCCGTAGGGGTCAGCACCCCGTCGAGGTCGAACAGGGCGGCGTCGTACTCAGTCCAGTCCACGCACTCCACTCTAAGGAAGGTTGGCCGGAACGCCCCAGCGGCGAGTGCCTTTTTGAGCAACGGCCGAACGCCCGCCTGCCCCTCTCGGCACTTCTGCGCACCCCTCGCGGGAGCTCCAGGACAGCCGACCGGCAGCCGTTCAGAACGAGCGACCAACTTCTTCGACACATCTCTTCAGGTCGACCGTCCGGGTACCGATGGGTGGGTAACGGCCGACACAGGGGGTGGAGGCCACACACGCAGGGGGAACATCATGGAAAGGACCAACAAGAACACCTTCGTCATCACGACGAGTCCGAGCGGTCGACGTTATGTCGTGCACCGCCGCAACCGGGCGGCCTACCGGGCCTGCTGGGACGTGTGCAACGAGTCCGGAGGGCGTTACGGCACCTTCGCCTCGCTGCCGGGGGCACGGCGCTGGGCGGCCGCGAACTGACGACACGACAGCCGCGACCGCGCCAGCGGGGCGTGGGGGCAGCGCGACCGAAGCGGATCAGCCGGACTTGCGCCGGAACATCTGAGAGGTCGCGCTGCTCTCCGGGCCATGCGCCCCGTGCGCCTTCGACTGCCCGGCGTGGTCCGACACGTCGACGCCCGCGTGCGCCTGCTTGCGCTGCAGCGCCTCCCGGAACTTACGCTTCGTCTCCTCGTCCGGCCCGGCGGCCGCCGCTCCCATGCCTTCGGCTTCGCTGTCCTTGCTCTTCGCGCCGGTCATCGTGGCCTCCTGCGGGATCTTCGTCGCACGGCCATCGCGCGACCTGACCAGGGTGGCACGTACCCGGCCTCGTGCCCAGCGAATTGCGGGGCAGGTGGATCACGACGAACAGGACTACGCTCGTTCTGCGGGAAAAAACCGGTTCTCCGTGACTGGAGGGGGCGCTCATGCGCGCGATCGTCAGCAGCGAGCGGGTCACCGTGAAAAGCGAGCGGGCCACCACCAAGCCCGATGCCGCCGCACGTCGATCCGGCGCGATCGGGCGCGTGTTGACCAGTTTGGCGCCACGCGGCCTGCCGATGCGGGTCACGGCCTACGACGGCACCGACGTGGGACCGGCGCCCAAACCCTTCGGCCCGGCCAGCCCCATCAGCCTGCACATCTGCCGGCCGCGCGGACTGCGCTACATCCTCTCGGCCCCGGGCGACCTGGGCTTGGCCCGTGCCTACCTGGCCGGTGACCTGCGGGTCGAGGGAGTGCACCCGGGGGACCCCTACGAGCTCTTCCGGCAGCTGAAACGGCAGACCTGGTTCGACAAGCCCACGCCGCGCCAGCTGGTGACCAGCGCCCGTGACCTGGGCTGGCGTGCCTTCACCCCGCCCCCGCCGCCGGCCATCGAGCTGCTACCCCGGTGGCGCCGCGGGCTCGAGGGGCTGCGCGAGCCGGCCGGGCGGCGGGCCGCCGCCGTCAAGGCCCACTACGACCTCGACAACGACTTCTTCGAACTCGTGCTGGGCCCGTCGATGGCGTACACCTGCGGCATCTTCACGCGACCGCAGGACAGCCTGGAGCAGGCGCAGGAGCGCAAGTTCGAGCTGGTAGCCCGCAAGCTCGGCCTGCGGCCCGGCATGCGGCTGCTCGACGTCGGCTGCGGCTGGGGCGGCATGATGCTGCAGGCCGCCCGGCACCACGGAGTGCAGGTCGTCGGGGTCACGCTCTCTGGCCACCAACACCGGTGGATCGAGGCGATGATCGCCCGTGCGGGCATCAGTGACCTCGCGCAGGTTCGCCTGGTCGACTACCGCTCGATGCCCCGCGACGAGCACTTCGACGCCATCAGCTCGATCGGGATGCTCGAACACGTCGGGGTCAAGAACTACCCGACCTACTTCCGCGAACTGCGGGACCGCTTGCGCCCCGGCGGCCGGCTCCTCACGCACTCCATTACTCGCCCCGATCACGCCGCGACGACCAAGCCCGAGGCCTTTACCGACCGCTACGTCTTTCCCGACGGTGAGCTGGCGGCCCCGGCCGCGATCATCGGCGCCGCCCACGACACCGGCCTCGAACTGCAGCACGAGGAGAACCTGCGCCCGAGCTATCCGCTGACGCTCGCGGCCTGGAACGCCAATCTCGTGCGGCACTGGGATCGGTGCGTCGAACTCGTCGGCGAGCCGACCGCCAAGGTCTACGGCCTCTACATGGCGGGCTCACGCCTGGCGTTCGAGCGCAACTGGCTGCAGGTGCATCAGTTTCTCTTCACCCGCCCCGACGAGGCGGGCGTCGGCGGTTACCCCTACCGCCCGGACTGGCAGCCGCTCTAGCCCTCCACCACTTCAGCCTTCCACCACCTCCTGCCCCGCCACGGCGCGGCGCAGGTGGTCGAGCAGTAGAGCGGTGGTGTCGGGCACGAACGGGTGCTCGTCGTCGGTCAGCCATGCCAGTGCCTCGGCCACAGGCAGCCACGCACCCCAGGCGACCTCCTCCGGTTGCAGGCGGATCGGCCCGTCATACACGACCTCGAAGCAGAAGGCGAGGTAGCGGGTGTGCTCGTCCGCGTAATGGGCCACCCCCAGCGGCAGCAGCGGGACGCCGTGCACCCCCAACTCCTCGAACGCCTCGCGCGCGGCTGCCTGCGCCGGGTCCTCGCCGGCCTCGACCACCCCGCCCGCCGCGACGTCGAACAGCCCCGGATAGACGTCCTTGGTGTCGGTGCGCCGGTGCACGAACAGCTCCCCGCGCTGGTTGCGCACGAGCACGGCGGTGGCGGCGTGCTGCAGGTTCTGCCCTCGCACCTGCGCGCGCGTGGCCTGCCCGACAACGCGCCCGTGATCGTCGTAGAGGTCGACCAGTTCCCGCGCGCCCATGCTCCTCAACCTACGCCCGCAGGCTCGGCGATCCGCCGTGGTGTGGCGTGGCGCGGCGGGGCTGTGGGTGGGGCGAGGTTTGGGAGCATGGCGCCATGAATTCCGGCGATCCCCTCTCCTCCGACTCCGGCGAGCGTCCGCACTGGGCGGGCATGGCGCCGGCCTACGCCCGCGGGCTCGCCGATGTCTACGCGGGGGCGATCGAGCCGATTCTCGACACGGTGGCCGAGCGGGTGCCGCTGTCCGGTGCCCAACTGCTCGACGTGGGGTCCGGCACGGGTCGACTCACCGCCGCGGCGGTGCAGCGGGGCGCGCGCGTCACCAGCGTCGACCCCGCCGAGCCCATGCGGGAGCTGACGGCGCAGGCCGCTCCGTCGGCGCAGGTGCTCGCCGGCGCCGCCCCCGGGCTGCCGGTGGAGCCCGGGCTGTTCGACGCCGTGGTCAGCAACTTCCTCCTGGAGCACGCTCTCGATCCGCGGGCCGTGCTCGCGGACTTCGTGCGCGCGGGTCGATCGGGAGCGGTGGTTGCCGCGACGATCTGGGCGCCGGACGCCGCCCTGCAGCGGTTGTGGGGCCGGGTTGCTGCGGAGTCGCAGGTGCAGCCGGTGTCGGTGCGGCGCATCCCCGAGCACCTGGATTTCGCGCACACCGGGACGGGGCTGGCCGGGCTGTTCGACGCGGCCGGTCTCGAGCACATCGAAATGCACACTGTTGCGTGGATTTCGCGCGTGGAGCCGGAGGATCTGTGGGCCGCCGCGGCCGCCGGCATCGGCGTCCTGGGCCACCTGCTCGTGGCGCAGGACGAGGAGACGACCGCCCGGGCCAAGCAGGTCTTCGAGCGGGTCTTCGCCGAGAACGGCGAACTCGTCTGCGAAGCGATCCTGGCGGTCGGCACCAAGCCCTGACCCGGTCGTTCAGGCCGGCCGGCCGGTCCCGGCTGGATCCGGGGGTCGCGCGGTGGCTCAGGCTCGATCGAAGTGCAGGTGGCAGGAGTCGTCGGCGACCTGATACCCGAGCTTGCGGAACATCGTGCCGCTCACCTGGTCGCGGGAGTCGCCGATGAGCAGGCACCGCAGCCCGTCGCCTTGGGCGCGGGCGCTGACGGCGGCCGTGATCGCACCGCCGAAACCCCGGCCACGGCGCTCTGGTCGAGTCCACACCCACGACAGCCGCGTGTGCCCGTAGGTCGGCGCATTCGCGAAGGCCATCGACAGCGGCTCGACGCCCTCTCCCGCGTCGGCCTCCCAGATCATCACGCCGCCCTCGGCGAGCGGCCGCGCCATGGTGACGCTGGGGTCGGGCGGGTCGCCGATGTCCCGGATGAAGGCCCGGCCCCACCCGTCGAGCAGGTCGCGGTCGGCGTCGGTCGCGACGCGAGCCGCACCGGGCACCCCGTGCGGCATCCGAACGGGGCCGGGCAGGTCGTAGAGCACGTCTTGACGACCGGCGCGCACCGCGCCACCGCGGGCCTGCACCCACTCCTGAGCGAACGCGCGCGCCGCGGAGCTGAACCCGTTGACCCCGGTGATCGGCTCGCTGGGTGGCGTCGCCAGCAGATCGGCGGCGACCGCGGCCCCGACCGCCTGGCCGTGCGTGGCGTCCGTGGCCAGGTAGGGGCGCCCGGTGCGGGTCAGCATCGCCAACCCGACAACCTGCTCGACCGGCGCATCAGCGCTGTCGGACCCCTCTGTCTCCGGAGCGTCGGCGGATTCGGTGATGACCCACCACCGGTCCCCGGGCCGCGGACCGAACCGGAGGGTGCGGGCCAGGGCGGTCGCGATGATGCTGTGCCGCAGCGGTTGCGAGGCCAGCGTGGCGTCGGCGGCCGCGGCGAACACCTGCGGGTCGGAGTAGGCGCGCGCTGTCGTGGTCACGGCCCCACCTTTTCACGGGTTCAGCAGCCACGACCAGCAACGGCCGGACACCGACGAACCTGCCGGTCAGTCGACCTGCGTCAGGTCGTACGGGGTCCCTTGGTAAACCACGTGATTGAGCCAGTTGGCGTAGAGCAGAAAGGCGTGACTGCGCCAGGTGACCCGCGGGCTGCGGCCGGGATCGTCGGCGGGAAAGTACTGGTGCGGCACCCCGATGGGCAGGTTGCGCGATACGTCCCGGTCGTACTCCAGCTTGAGGGTGTCGCGCTCGTACTCGGGGTGCCCGGTGACGTAGAACTGCCGCCCGTCGGCGCTGCCGACGAGGTACACGCCGGCCTCCGGGGAGGTCGACAGCAGCCGCAGCTCGGGCACCGCCGCGATGTCTTCGGCGCGGATCTCGGTGTGCCGGCTGTGCGGGGCCGGGAAGACCTCGTCGAAGCCGGCGAGGATCTTGGTCGTCGGGTCGAGCACGTCGTGGTCGAAGACCCCGAACATCTTGTGGTCGAGCTGGTACTTCGGTACCCCGTGGTGGCGATACAGCGCGGCCTGGGCGCCCCAACAGACGTGCATGGTCGAATACACGTGCTTGCGGCTCCAATCGAGCAACTCGACCAGCTCGTCCCAGTAGTCGACCGACTCGAACGGCAGCTGCTCCACGGGCGCCCCGGTGATGACCAGGCCGTCGAAGCGCTGGTCACGCACGCGGTCGAAGGTCGTGTAGAACGCTTCGAGGTGCTCCGGCGGTGTGTTGCGCGAGGAGTGGCTGCCCATGTGGATGAGCGTCACCTCGATCTGCAGGGGAGTGTTGCCCAGGAGCCGGAGCAGGTGGGTCTCCGTCGCGATCTTGGTGGGCATGAGGTTGAGGATCGCCAGCCGCAGCGGCCGAATGTCCTGGTGCTGCGCCCGATCGGTGGACATGACGAAGACGTTCTCGTCTTCCAGGACCTGCCGCGCGGGGAGCTCTCGCGGGATATTGACCGGCACCTGACACCTCCTCGGGCTGAGCTTTTCGGGATCGACCGTCCATTCTTACGTCCCCCCCCATCGGTCGCCCACGCCGCCCCCAACGAAGGGCTCGTCGGTCAGGCTGTCGCGCGCGTCGCGCTCACGAGCGCAGTCGCCTCACGGCACAGCCGCTCGACCTCGTCCCATCGACCCTCGCGCAGCAGCGACGGCGCGACCATCCAGGAGCCCCCGGCTGCGATCACCGACGGCACCCCGAGATACTCGGCGAGGTTGGCCGGGCTGATGCCGCCGGTCGGCATGAATCGGATCTCGGGAAATGGCGCAGCGAGCGCCTTGATGGCCGGTGCGCCGCCAGAGGTCTGCGCGGGAAAGAACTTGAGCACCTGGAGGCCGAGTTCGGTCGCTGCGTGGATGTCGCTGGCGCTGGACACCCCGGGCAGAATCGGCAGGCCGCGATCCTGACAGGCCGCGACGATGGGCGCGGAAAGACCGGGGGTGACGACGAACTGGGCTCCGGCGGCGGCCGCCTGCTCGACCTGCTCGGGGCTGCGCACGGTGCCGGCACCCACCAGCAGACCGTCGAGTTGCGCCATCCGGGCCAACGCTTCGGGACCGGCCTGCGTGCGGAACGTGACCTCCGCGATCGGCAGGCCGCCGGCGATCAGCGCCTTACCCAGGGGAACGGCGTCTTCGACCCGGTCGATGACGATGACCGGCACCAGCCCGATGTGCTCTGCCTGCTGGTACACGTCGCTCATGCTCGTGCCTTTCCGACGGTGTTTTTGCTGGGGAGTACGGAGGCCAGCGCCGCCACGAGGTCGGCGCGCCAGGAGGTGTTCTCGGGCAGGTCGTCACCGAAGACGTCTCGCACCGTGAGCAGGTCTGTGACGATGCGATCGGGGTCCGTGAGCCCGCGGACGCTCTGGAGCCGATCGGCGAGTGGATCGTCCAGCGGCAGTTCGCGGCCGTCGGCGGCACGCTCGCTGGCGACGTACGCCATCCACGCCGCGACGCCGACGGTCGCCCATGTCGGGCGGGCGCCGGCGCTGAGCCGGTCACGCACGGTGCCGAGAAGTCGCTGCGGCAGCTTCTGCGAGCCGTCCATGGCGATCTGAATCGTGCGGTGGCGAAGGCCGGGATTCTCGTAGCGAGCCATGATCTGGTCGCCGTAAGCCGCCAGGTCGGTCTGCCCCGCGGGTGCCAGCGTCGGAATGACATCCTCGCGAATGAGCCCTCGAGCCACCTCGGCCAGCCGGGGGTCGGCGACGGTCTGCGCGATGGTCTCGTAGCCGGCGAGCGCGCCGAGATAGGCCAGGGTCGAGTGCGAGCCGTTGAGAATGCGCAGCTTCATGTGCTCGTAGGGCTCGACGTCGTCGGTGAACTCCGCCCCCGCGGACTCCCAGGCCGGGCGGCCGGCCGCGAAGTCGTCCTCGATGACCCACTGTCGGAAGTCCTCGGTGACGACCAGACCCCGGTCCTGCACGCCGAGAATGCCCTGCGCCTCGGCGATGTCGCCGGCGGTCGTCGCCGGCACGATGCGGTCGACCATGCTCGTCGGGAAGGTCACGTGCTGCCCGATCCAACCGGCCAGCTCGTCGCCCTCCGCGGTCGGCAACGCCGCGCAGAAGTCGTGCACGAGGCCGCGCACCACCGCGCCGTTGTTCGGCAGGTTGTCGCAGCACAGCACGGTGACTGGGGCACCGCAGCCGCGCATCCGACCCTGCAGGCCGCGGGTCAGTCGGCCGACCGCCGAGCGCGGCGCCGATCCGTCGGCGAGGTCGGCGGCGACATCGGGATGGGTGACATCGAGCGTCCCGTCGCCACCGCGGCGGTAGCCCTTCTCGGTGACCGTCAGGGAGACGATCCGCACGGCCGGATCGGCCAGCCTCGCCGTGAGGAGATCCGCCTGGTCGGTGGGGCTGAGCACCTCCCGCACCGCCCCGCTGACGCGCAGCTGCGCCCGCTGCGGTGAGCGAACGAGAATCCCGTACAGGCCGTCCTGCGGGACGAGGTCTTCGCGCACCCGCGGCGAGCGCTGCGTGGCTCCGCAGATGCCCCAGGTGAAGTCGCCCGTGGCGATCATCGCGTCTTCGGTATACGCGGCCTGGTGGGCGCGGTGAAACGCGCCGATGCCCAGGTGGACGATGCCGACGGCGGCGTCGACGCTGTGCCGGGCGGGCAGGCGCAGGGTCTCGCTCTCGGCGAGTCCGCCCAGGTGGGCGCGGTCGAGGCGGGTCACAGTACTGCTCCGATCTGCCAGGGCACGAATTCCTCCGCGCCAAGTCCGAGTTCCTCGCTCTTGCTCTGTTTGCCGGAGGCGACCGCGATGAGTTCGCGGTAGATCTCGCGCGCCGGTGGCGTGCGGCACCAACTCATACCGGCATCACGACGACAGGTCGAGTCCGCGGTAGCGGGCCGTCTCCTCGAGGCGCCGCCGGGCGCGGCTGCCTCGGGTGGCGAAGTCGATGGCGGCGGCCAGGTTCGGTGAGGGGTCGAGGCCGGGGACGCGCAGCAGGTCGCTGAGGGCGTCGGCGGCGGAGGCGACGACCAGCAACTCCAGGATGTCGGTCGGCAGGTCCTGCACGGAACCGTCCGAGGGAGCCACGAGGCCGATGATGTCGCGCCGGCGGGCCCGCAACTGCGGCACGTGGGCCACGCCGTAGGCGTAGTTGCCGAACCGGCCGAAGCGCGACCGCTGCACGGTGACGAGGCCGAGGTCCGCGAGGTGCTCACCGGCCTGCCGCCAGGCATCGGCGAGCAGCGGGTCGAGGGCGAACCGAGCCGCCACGCCCTGCAGGTCGAGGTGCTCGTTGGCCTGCAGCGCGTCGTGCCACGTCCGCAGCGGCTGCGGGCAGCGACAGTCGGCGATGGAGTACAGCCGGGCGTCCTCGTCGAGCCCGGTCCAGCGCACCTCGCCGGCCAACTCGATCGCCCGGATCGCCGCCATCGCGACCCCGAGCCGAGCCGAGTGGGTGGGGCGCCGCCGCGGGTGCACTCCCGTCGTCAGCAGCCAGAAGCGGTCGACGAGCGTGAGCGCGTCCCAGGGCCACTTCATCGGCCCAGGCTAAGCGGCGCGCCGACGCCGGCAGATGTCCCGGCGACTGCGCCGCACTGTAGACGAATTTGTCTACAAGGCTCTACGATGAATGGCATGGCCGACACGACGACGATCCGCATCAGCAGGGACACGCACGCCCGCGTGACACGCCTGGCCGCCGAACGCCACGAGACCATCGACGAGACGGTGAGCCGGGCGATCCGAGCCCTCCGTCAGGACGCCATGGGTGCCGACCTCGCCGCGGACCTCACCGACGACGAGGTGGCCTGGCTCGATGCTGACGCCGGGTGATGTCGTCGAACTCGACCTCGGAACGCCGGCCGGCAGCGAGGCCGGGCTACGTCGACCAGCCATCGTGATCACGGCGAGTCGGGTTCTGGCCGGCGGACCCAACGTCGTTCAGGTCGTGCCGTTGACGAGCGCGATCCGCCGCAGCGGCACCGAGGTGATCATCGAGCCCGACGACGACAACCGTCTCGACACCCGCTCGTCCGCGCAATGCCAGCACGTGCGCTCGGTCGCCACGACGCGAATCGGCGACCGCAGGGGAAACGTCGGTCCGGTTGCTCTCAGCGAGGTTCGCGAGACCCTCGCCCTGCTCCTGGATCTATAGCCGCGACACCGCGCGCCGTCGGCCCACGTCAGCAGGCGATTCACTCCGCAGCGGGCCGTCGGGGACGATTTCGGCGGGGTCGAACGCCCTCCTACTCTCGAAGCCATGAGTATGGAGGTCACCGCGTGGCACTCGATGTACAGCGCCATGCACGCCCAGTCGGACCGTCGCCCGTTCAGCCGGGCCACGTTGCGCCGGATCCTGGGGTTCGCCGGCCCGCACCGGAGGGCGCTCGTCGGCTTCTTGATCGGCAGCGTCGGCACCGCGGTGCTCGGGGTCGCCACGCCGCTGCTCGCCGGGCGGGTCATCGACGCGATCACCACGCAAGAATCATTCGCGGTGGTGCTGCGGTTGGCGCTCATCATCGGCGCTATCGCGATCGCCGTCGCGGCGCTCGGCCTGTGGACCCGCTGGCTGTCCGCCCGCATCGGTGAGGGATTGATCCTCGACCTGCGCCGGGCCGTCTTCGACCACGTGCAGCGAATGCCGATCGCCTTCTTCGCCCGCACCCGCACCGGAGCCCTCGTCAGCCGCCTCAACAACGACGTTATCGGCGCGCAGCGGGCGTTCAGCACCACACTGTCCGGGGTGGTGACCAACCTGGTGGCGGTCACCCTGACGCTCGCGGTAATGCTGACCCTGTCGTGGCAGATCACCGTGCTGGCCCTCGTCTTGCTGCCGGTGTTCGTCGTGCCCGCCCGCCGCATGGGCGCCCGCCTGGCGCGGCTGCAGCGCGAGGCGGCCACCCACAACGCGGCCATGAGCACACAGATGACCGAACGTTTCTCCGCTCCCGGAGCCACGCTGGTCAAACTGTTCGCCGAGCCGCAGACCGAGTCCGCCGAATTCGCGGGTCGCGCCAGCCGAGTGGCCGACATCGGCGTGCGCACCGCGATGCTGCAGATGGTTTTCGTCACCGCCCTGACGCTGGTCTCGGCGTTGGCGCTGGCCCTCGTGTACGGCCTCGGCGGCTGGTTCGCCCTCGGCGGCATGCTGGCCCCGGGCACCGTCGTGGCGCTCGCGCTGCTGCTCACCCAGCTCTACGCGCCGCTGACGGCGTTGGCCAGCGCCCGTGTCGACATCATGAGCGCGTTCGTCAGCTTCGAGCGGGTCTTCGAGGTGCTCGACCTGCCCCCGCTCATCACCGAGAAACCCGACGCGGTGGCCGTGCCGGAAGGGCCGGTCGCGGTGACCTTCGAGGGCGTCGACTTCGGTTATCCGGCGGCCGACAAGGTGTCGCTGGCCTCGCTGGAGGAGGTCGCGACCCTCGACCCGCGGGCCGGTAACCAGGTGCTGCACGACCTGTCGTTCGAGATCCCGGCCGGTCACCTGGTGGCGCTCGTGGGTTCGTCGGGGGCGGGCAAGTCGACGACTTCCCAGCTCGTCTCACGCCTCTACGACGTCGACGCCGGCGCCGTTCGGCTGGCCGGGATCGACGTGCGGGACCTCACCGCGGCCTCGCTGCGCGACACCGTCGGCATGGTGACCCAGGACGGGCACCTCTTTCACGAAACCCTCGCGGCCAACCTACGCCTGGCCGATCCCGCTGCGACCGACGAGCAACTGTGGTCCGCGTTGCAGGCGGCGCGCCTGGAGGAGGTCGTTCGCGCGATGCCGGACGGCCTCGAAACCGTTGTGGGCGAACGCGGCTACCGGCTCTCAGGCGGCGAACGCCAGCGGGTCACGATCGCGCGCCTGTTGCTCGCCCAGCCGAGAGTCGTGATCCTCGACGAGGCCACCGCGCACCTGGACTCTCGCTCCGAGGCCGCCGTGCAGGAGGCCCTGGGTGCCGCCCTCGCCGGCCGGACCGCCCTGGTCATTGCCCACCGGCTGTCCACGATCCGCGCCGCCGACGAGATCCTCGTCATGGAAGCCGGGCGAGTCATCGAACGCGGCACCCACGACGCCCTCCTGGCCGCGGGCGGCCGCTACACCGAGCTCTACCGCACCCAGTACGGCCAACAGGCGGCCTCGGAGGCGCCAGCCTGACGGTCCGGCGAAAAGATAGTGTTCGCTTTTGCTCACCGGACCGGGTAAAAGCGAACACTATCTTTCTGACCCGCCGGGCGAGCGCGACGCCAACCGGCGGATTTCACCCCCTGGTGGCGGTTAAACCGCCCCCGGTCAGTTGCCCGGGCAGCGCAGAGCGTCGGCGGCGCTGGGCAGCGGCTCCAGCAGGCGCACGTGCCAGCCGAGGTTGTGGCGGAATTGCAGGATCGGCCGGTAGTCACGCTCGGGGTTCAAGCCGAGGGCGGGCAGCAGCCCGGGGATGGCGCGCGGCGAGTCGGGGGAGTCCAGCACCAGGGCCGTGCCGATCCGGTGACACTCGACGAGGCTCATCGCGTGCGCGGCGGCCTGTTCGGAGCCGGGGTATCCGCCGATGAGCCAGGAGCTACCGAGGGCACGACCGCCCAGTTGGTAGATGTAGCCGGGGGAAGCGCCGGTGACGTCGAGGATGTCGCGACCCGCCACGTACGGCGCCGCCGCGACAATGGCGCTGGAGTCGCGAGCGTCCTGCGGGGTCAGCCGCAGCTGGTACATCGACGGATTCACGCGTGCGCTCACGGTGTCCTGCGTCGGGGGCGGGTAGCGGTAGTAGCTGTCCCGGCCTGTCATCGTCACCGCACCGACCAGCACCGTCACCGCAAGCACGGTGAGGCCGATCCGAGCAACCCAACTCGCCCGCGCCCGGCGGGAGTCGACTCGCACGGAGTGCGGCACGGTGGCGCACACCAAGACGAGGGCAGCGAGCCAGAGCGAGCCGGCCCGGCCCATCTGCTGCCACAGGTTGGTATTGGTGCCCAAGGCGTAGCAGGCGGGCAGTACAAGCAGCGCCAGAACCACTGGGACCGGCGGGGCTGGGCGTCGAGCGCGGTGAGCATCGTCAGAGCTCGATGTGTCAGCTACCGACAACATCGGCCCGCGTCCGCTCGCGCCTCGGGCCGTCGCAGCGCGGGTTCTCGCCACCCTCACCGTGAGCACGATCAGGGTGGCCAGGGGCACGAGCAGCATGACCTGCAGGACGGCCGCCGTGCCTGGACCGACGCCCACCACCGCGGGCCAGGCCGCGGGGTCCAGCGGGTCGAGTCGCAGCAGTCGGTCGTGCCCGCCGAGCAGCCGCACCGACTCCACCCCGGCCCGCACGGTCTGCAGCAACTGCACCGGAGCCCGCCCGGCGACGGCCAGACACAGCAGCAAGAAGGCCAACGCTCCGAGGGCCAACCCCGCCAGCAGACCGAGCCCGGCCGGAGCCACGGATTGCGCGCGCCGTCCCACGGCGAGCACCACGACCAGCACCACGACCAGGGTGGCGATCGCGCTCGTCGGCTTGCCGATGCCCGCCAGCACGATCCCGAGCCCGATCAGTGCCCACCAGCACCCTGTTGTCCAGTGCGGCCCCGTCGCCCACGCGGGCCTGCGCGGCCTCCTGCGCGTGCGGGTCGAGGCGTCCCCGGGGTCGGCGAGCGCGCCGGCCAGGCCGATGCCCACAACCAGGCATCCCCAGAGCGCGACGGTGTTGTAGCTGGGCGTTTGCGGAAACCACGCCACCGACAGCGCGGCACCGCCCCCGCCGGCGAACCGAGCGGCCACCTGGGCCACGCGCCCGGCACCGCCCACGCGCGCCACGTGACCCATGAGTGAGGCCGACAGCATGAAGGTGGTGACGAGCCCGAACTGCCGGAAGCCGAAGATGTTTCCGGTGCCCAAAGCGTGCAGCGGATGCAGCAGGTACCCGAAGAGCAGGACGGTCGCGGGATCGTCCTGCGGGTGCGCCGCCTGCAGCAGGTACATGCCCTCGTCGGTGCGGTCCAGGCCGTACGAGGTGCGCCAGATCGCCACGCCGAAGAGCACCATCCCGAGCACGGCTGCCAGGCCCAACGCCGCCCCGCCGACCCGCTCGAATCGCATGACTCGAGCGTAGGTCGGGGGAGAGGTTACGGGGTGGGCCAGTCGTGGGGGATGCGCTCCCAGTCGGCCAGCCAGGCGCGGGCGTTGCCGTCGGAGGGGGCGCGCCAGTCGCCGCGCGGCGAGAGGGACCCGCCAGCCAGCACCTTGGGGCCGTTGGGCAGGGCGGAGCGCTTGAACTGGCTGAACGCGAAGTAGCGCTTGAGGAAGACCTCCATCCAGCGCCGGATCTGGGGCAGGTCGTAGGCGACCCGCTCGTCCTCGGCCACACCGGCGGGCCACTGCCCGAGGGCCGCATCGTGCCAGGCGTGCCAGGCCAGAAACGCGATCTTCGTCGGCCGCAGGCCGTGTCGCAGCACGTGGAACAGGGTGAAGTCCTGCAGGTTGTACGGCCCGATGCTGGCCTGCGTCGACTGCGGCGTCTCGCCGTCGCGGGTCGGCACGAGTTCGGGGGTGATCTCGGTGGCGAGAATCGAGAGCAGCACCTCGTCGACGTCGCCCGCGAACTGCTCCGACGACGCCACCCAGCGGATGAGGTGCTGGATGAGGGTCTTGGGCACCCCGGTGTTCACGGCGTAGTGGCTCATCTGGTCGCCGACGCCGTACGTGCACCAGCCGAGCGCCAGCTCCGACAGGTCGCCGGTGCCGAGCACGATGCCGCCGTGGTGGTTGGCGATCCGGAAGAGGTAGTCGGTCCGCAGCCCGGCCTGCACGTTCTCGAAGGTGACGTCGTAGACCTCCTCGCCGCGCCCGAACGGGTGCCCCATGTCTTTGAGCATCTGAGCCGCCGCGGGCCGGATGTCGAGGGTCTCGCAGGGGATGTCGAGCGCCGCGCACAACGCGAGCGCGTTGTTCTTCGTGTGCTCGCCCGTGGCGAACCCGGGCATCGTGTAGGCCAGGATGTCGCTGCGCGGCCGCCCCAACCGGTCCATGGCCTTGGCCGCGACGATGAGCGCCTGGGTCGAGTCCAGCCCTCCGGAGACGCCGATGACGACCTTGGGATTGCCGATCGCCCGCAGCCGCTGCTCCAACCCGCTGACCTGGATGGCGTACGCCTCGTAGCAGTCCTGCGCGAGCCGGGAGGGGTCGTTCGGCACGAACGGGAATCGGTCGACGGCTCGCCGCAACCCGATGTCACCGTCGGGCGGATCGAGTGTGAACTCGATGGTGCGGTAAGGCTTTTCGCCGAGGTCGGCCAGGGTGCGGCGGTTGTCGTCGAAGGTGCCAGTGCGCATCCGCTCCTGACGCAGCACGTCGAGGTCGACGTCGGCGACCGACCGGCGCGGCCCCTGAGGAAAGCGCTCGGTCTGCGCCAGCAGCTCGCCCCGCTCGTAGATCATCGTCTGCCCGTCCCAGCTGAGGTCGGTGCTCGACTCGCCCTCTCCGGCGGCGGCGTAGACGTAGGCGGCCTGGCAGCGGGCACTGGCGGCGCGGCACATCAGGTGCCGCGTCTCCGCCTTGGTCACGGTGATCGGGGAGCCGGAGGGGTTGGCCAGGATCGTCGCGCCGGCCAGGGCGGCGCGGGCGCTCGGCGGCACCGGCACCCACAGGTCCTCGCACACCTCGACGTGCAGCACCAGCCCCGGCACGTCGACCGCGCGGAACAGCAGGTCGGGCCCGAACGGCACGACATCGCACCCTGCCGACCCGTCCGACGAAGCCGACCCGGCCAGCCCAGCCAGCGGCCCGCCGAGGCGGATCGTCTCACCGACCTGGTCGTCGCCGGGCGCGAAGTGCCGCCGCTCGTAGAACTCCCGGTAGGTGGGCAGGTACGACTTGGGCGCGACCCCGAGGATCTGCCCGCCGTGCAGGATCACCGCGCAGTTGTAGAGGCGGTTGCCCTTGCGCAGCGGGGCGCCGACGATCAGTACCGGCCGCAGGCCCGCGGTGGCCGAAGCGAGCTGAGCCAGCGCCGCCTCGACGGCGTCGAGGAGGGGGTCCTGCAAGAGCAGGTCCTCCAGCGCGTACCCGCTGACGCACAGCTCGGGAAAGAGCGCGATCGCGACCCCCTCGTCGTGCATCTCGCGGGCGATCGTGGCGATCGTCTCGGCGTTGCGGGCCGGGTCGGCGATCGCGATCGGCATCGTGGCGGCCGCGACGCGGGCGAAACCGTGCGCATAGACGGAGCCGAAGTCCATGGAGGCAGCCTAGGCCGCCCCTGCAGGTCAGCGCTCTCGGGCAGCGTGTCGGGGCTCTCGGGCAGCCGGTGAGCGTGGTCGACGAGCGGGGGCGTGGGCCGCGCTCCGGTCGCTCGCTGAGTGCGCGCTGGGACGGATAGCCGTGTGGTTCACAACAGTTGGGTCTCGACCGCAGGTGGTGCGTGTGGGCTGGCCGATAGTGGGCATATGGGGGCACAGGGGACGGGCCTTCGACCCGATCCGCACGATCACGACCGCGCGCCGGCGGGCGCTGTCGCGCGCCTGCTGGGCAAGCACGTCGACCGGCGCACGGTGCTGCGTTCGGCGGCCTTCATGGGTGCGCTCGCCGCGGTCGGGTCACCGGCCGAGACCGTGGCCCTGGCCGCCGGCGTCGAGATTCGCAAGGGTGAGCTGCACTCCAGCTACGTGCCCGGGCCGCCGCTGCGGTGGCGGGTGGCGGTGCCCAAGGACGCCCGCGCGCTGGTGCTCGCGCTGCACGGCCGCGACAGCTCCGCGAGTTACTGGTTCAACGAACTCGACGCGCCGCGCATCGCCCGCGAAACCGGCCTGGCGATCGCCGCGATCGACGGTCGCCGCACCTACTGGCATCCGCGCGCCGGCTCCGACGCGCCGGCGATGCTGACGGGAGAGTTCCTGCCGCTGCTGGCCAAGCAAGGACTGCCGACGGAGCGCATCGGCCTGACCGGAGTCTCGATGGGCGGCTTCGGCGCGTTGTGGCTGGCCGGCGAGTTGGGCCCGGCCCGCGTGTTCGGGGTCGCGACGATGAGCGCGGCGCTGCGACGCACCTACGCCGGCGCCTCCCAGGGGGCGTTCGACGACCCGCAGGATTTCGCCCGCAACTCGATCTTCGGCCGCGTCGACCGCCTCCGGGGCGTGCCGCTGTGGCTGGCGTGCGGCACCTCCGACCGCTTCTTTCCCGGCAACCTCGACTTGGCGCAGCGCCTGCCGCAGGCCCGGGTCGCGTTCGCCGCCGGCGGGCACACCACGGAGTTCAGCCGCGTGTACTGGGGCCCGGCGATGAGCTGGTTGGCCCGCCTCGCCTCAGCCTGAACAAGGTCCGCGGGAAGAGACCCGCAGCTCAGCCGGGAGTCGAAGCCGTCGAGCGTTTGCGCCGCCCCTTACGCAGCTGATTGCCGGACTCGGGATGGCTGGCGATGAACGCGTCGAACCACCGCATCCGCGGATCGAGGTCGACGAGCAGGGCCTTGCACAGCAGCGTCGACGGCAGGGCGAGCAGCGCGCCGAGCGGCCCGAGCACCCAGGCCCAGAACAGCAGGCTGAGCAGCGAGACCGTCGCGGTGACGCCGACCGCGTCGCCGAGGAACTTGGGCTGGATGATCGACTGGATGACGAAGTTGATGACGCAATAGGCGACGACCACCATGAGCGCGGTCCACGGGTCGTTGGCCAGCAACGCCATGAGGGTCGGCGGGATGATGCCGATGACGAACCCGATGTTGGGGATGTAGTTCGTCAGGAACGACAACATCCCCCAGACGAGCGCCAGCGGCACCCCCAAATACCACAGGGCGATGATGTCGAGCACCGCGACGATCGCGCCGAACACCGAGGAGACCACCCAGTAGCGCCGGACACCGTGCGCGAACCCGGTGAGCGCGGCGACGATGTCGGCGTGGGTGCGGCCCGCGACCTCCAGCCGCTTGGGCAGGCTCATCGAGTCGATGAGCACGACGAACACGATGGTCACGGTGACCAGGAGCAGGGTCAGGGCGCCGGTCAGCCCGGAGAGGGTGGAGGCGGCGAGCCCGACGACGCGGGACGGATTGAGTTGCCCCTGCAGTTGCGCCATCGCCTGGGTCTCGCTGACGCCCAGGCGCGCGAGCTGGTCCAGCGTCGACTGGTAGAGAGCCGAGAACTGCTGCTGGTAGCCGGGGATCTCCTGCACGAGCAGTGCCATCGCCCACGCCAGCGCCCCGAAAAAGGTGACGACGATGGCGAACACGATGAGCCCGGAGGCGATCGCCCCGATGATGCGCGGCAGGCCCCATTTGTTGAGGCGAGCCTGCACGGGATAGGCGACGATCACGAGGTTCAGCACCAGCAGCAACGGCCCCACGATGCCCTGCAGACTGCGCACCGCCGACACCGCCAGCCACGCGGCCCCGATGATCAGCAGGGCGACCCCGATCCGCGGGATCGACCCGCCACCCGCGTCGCCGTCGCGCTCGGGGTGGATGAGCTCTTCGACCGGATGCGGCTCGAGCTGCGGAAAGCGCGGCGGCGGTGCTCCCGTGGGCGCGGGGTCGGTGGAGTCGCTTGGGCCGGGGTCCTTCGCCGCGGCCGCGGTCGCGACCGGGTGCTTCGTCGCGACCGGGTGCTCGGTCGCGGCGGTGGGGCCCGTGGGAGCGGCGTGCTCGGTCCCCGTGATGTGCTCCGCCCCGGCGGGAGGGGTGGTCGCCTCGACCGGAGGGTCGCCGTCGGAGGCGGCGTGCGGCGACCGCGACGACTCCCCTGAGCTGCGTGCGTTCACACCTCAGTGTTACCTGTGGGCGGCGATTTCGGACCCTCCCACGACGGGGGAGTCCGACGACGGGGGCGGCCCGGTGGACTCCCGCACGACGAGCGGGCACGGCAGCCGCATGGCGAGGCGGACGGGTTCGCGGGTCGAGATGGCGGCGACGAGCCGATCGGCCGCCATCTCACCCATCTGTCGGAAGGGCAGGGCGAAGGTCGTCAGCGCCGGGACGACATGGGCGGCGAGCTGCTCCTGATCGTCGAAACCGACGACCGAGACGTCGTGCGGCACCCGCAGCCCCAACTGACCGAGGGCGAGCAGCGCGCCGGTGGCGACGCGGTCGTTGACGGCGAAGACGGCGGTCGGGCGGGTGGCGGCGGACCGCAGGTGCCCGCGGGAGTCGGTGAAGGTGCGGACGGTCCACTGGTAGCCCACGTCGATCGACCACATGCGGCCGATGCCGATGACGCAGGTGGCGGCTCCCGGCAGGCGCGCATGCGCGAGCACCGCACGAAAGGCGCCGCTGCGCTGCTCACCGGCCGGGTCGCCCGGCCCCCCGAGCATGACGATGCGACGGTGACCCAGCTCGAGCAGATGCCGGGCGGCCCCCTTCCCGCCGTTCGCGTTGTCGGGCACGACGAAGGCGTGCGGGTCGGCACCGCTGCAGTTGGCGAGAACGAGCGGGAGGCTGGTGGTCGGCGGCTGCACCGCCTCACGCAGCTTCATGGAGGCGTACAGCAGGCCGTCGATGCGGCGACGGGAGAACTCCTCGACCGCCTCGACCTCCCGATCCGCGTGCCCCTGCGTGTCGGCGACCACGAGCACGAAGCCGGACTCGGCGGCGCGGTCCATCGCCCCGGAGAGGATGCGCCCGGCGAACGGGGAGGAGGCGATGCCGTCGGTGAGCAGACCGATGACGTTGGTGCGCTGCAGGCGCAGGCTCTGCGCCACCCGATCGGGGGTGTAGCCGAGTTCGGCCGCGGCCGCCCGGACCCGATCGGCGGTGGCGGCCGAGATATTGCCCTCCGCGCGTCCGTTGAGCACGAAGGAGACTGCGGTGCGCGAGACGCCGGCCAGCCGTGCCACATCCGCCGCCTTGACCCTGTTGCTCACACATTCAGAGTTCCATAAACGGAACAGCCCGGGCATGACCTTAGGCCGTGAAAATGGCGCCGTCGTGCCCGGTCGGGCCCGCTGCCCGACCGGTGGGTGTGCCGAAAGTGCGCGCGGGCCGCGCGGCTGTCGTAGCGTCGGGCCCACGGGTGCTGGCCTGAGCGGAGGACGACGATGGGGTTTGCGATCGGTTCGTGGATTCTGGTGGCGGCGATCTTCATCGGTCTGCTGCTGCTCGTGGCGATGCTCGCCGGGCGGCGGGCCGAGCAGCGGCGACGCGAGGAGGCGGTCCGCGAGCACGTCGCAGGCCAGGCCGGCGGTCGTGCGACGCCCGTGGACGTGGACCTGGACGTAGACGAGTTCGATGGCGGGGCCGCCGCGCGGCCAGATCCAGGGCGCTTCCGCGGGCCCGTCCCGGCGTCGGGCGGCGGGGCGCCGGTCGACCCGCCCGGCGACACCTCCTCCTCCGGTGAGCTGCGCGACCCCTACGACGGCAGCGGCGAGACGAGTTACCGCGACGTACCCCTCCCGCAGGAGGCCGAGCGCGAACTGGCCGCCTACGAGTCGCTCGACGACCCCATGTTCACCGACGCCGACCGCGAGTTGCTCGCCGGCAACGACCCGACGCAACGGGCGGACCCGACCGAAAAGCCCGACCCGAGCGCAAAATCCGACTGACTCACCGCACCGTCACACTCCCGAAACCGCCTGTCCCGGCCGATGGGACAGGCGGCACGGAGCACCGCGCCGTGGTCCTGGGGAGGTGGGATGGTCGGTCAACCGACGCGATCGCGCATGACCGACCTCACGGAGTCGATCCGCCGGGCCGGTCGGCCCGAAGCAGGCCCCGAAGCAAATCCCGAAGCAGGCCCCGAAGAAGGCACGGCCTCAGCTCCGGTTGACGACTCCATCCAGCCGGAGAACGAGCCGTGGCCGTCGCGGTGGCTCCTGCTGGCCATGGGCCTGGTGATCGGCCCCGCCACCGTGACCGTCGGGCTGCTCACCCTCGATGCACACACGCAAACCCTGCTGGTCTGGCCGCCGGCCGCCTCCATCTTTCTGACGTTGGGCGTCTGGTGGCGCGGTGGTGCGGCGCCGCGCGGTCGAGGGTTCTGGGTGGTGGCCGCCGTGCTCGCCGCGACCTACTCCCTGTGGTTGGGCTGGGTGCACGGCCTGGGCCTGTCGGGCGTCTGGGTCGCCGTGGCCATGGTGAGCCTGACCATCGTCGGGATGTTCTTGTACCGCTCAGCTCTACCGCGCGACTCCTGGGCGCCACACACACCGAGCGACCTCATCTCGCTGTTCGCGACCTGCGTCGCGGTGTCCGTGCTGCTCGGCGCAGTTGGCGCCTATCCCGGGCTGGACCTGGGCCAGCTCGAGCTGGAGCCGGCCGTGCAGTGGGCCTCGCGCAACCTGGCGAACCTGTGGACCGGGCTGGCCACGGTCTCGCTGTTCTTCTACTGGCGACGCCCGCGGGTGCTGCCCGTCCCGCAAACCTGGCAGCTCATCCTCCTGGGCGTGCTCGGCGTGCTGTGCACGTACCTGCCGCGCGCCTACTCCGATCTGCCGCTGGCCTGGATGGCGTTGGCGCCGGCCCTGTTGGCCGGCATGACCCTGACCCCGCTCGGCGGGGCCGTATACGTGTTGTTGTTCGGCACTTTCGCCACGGCCGCCAGCGCCGTCCTGCTGCCGGGGATGGCGGAGGCCGGGGCGCTGTCGAACGCCTCGATCGCCGACTACCTGCTGATCTTCAGCACGTTCGTGACGATGCTGTTGGTGCTCTTCCGCGACGAGCACGCCCGCCTCGCGCAGGCTATGCGCACCGAGCGAGCGCAGGCCGCCGACGTCAGTGATCTGCTGGAGGCGGTCTTCGGGTCGATGAGCGACGGGGTGCTGCTGACCGATCCGATCGAGGGCGGCATCGTCATGCACAATCCGGCGGCGCGCCGCATGCTGGGCACGGCGATCCCGACGCAGTCCCCGCCCTCGTGGGCGGCCTACTTCGGCATCCGCACCCCCGACGGCTCGCGGCCCGTGGCCGAGTACGAGCTGCCGCTGTGGTTCGAGAAGGGCACCGACTCCCTACCCCCCAAGGAGTACGGCATCCGCAACTCCGAGGGTGAGCAGCGGGTGGTGGCCGCCTCGGCCCACCTGCTGCGCAGCCAGGTGGGGCCGCGAGTGCTGCTGCTCTTCCACGACGTGACCGCCGAGCAGGCCCGCGACCGCGAGTTGCGCGGCTTCGCCGGCACCGTCGCCCACGACCTCAAGAGCCCGCTGACGGCCTTGACGGGCTGGATCGAACTGGCCCAGCAGCAACTCGCCTCCGCCGACGAGGCCGCGGGGCGCCACGCGATGACCAAGGCCCGGCAGGCCAGCGACCAGATGCGCCTGCTCATCGACGACTACCTGGCCTTCACCGTCGCCAGGGAGGGCTTGCTGCGCCTCGGCGACGTGCCGCTGGCGGAGCTGGTGCGCGAGGTGGCCGACAGCTACCCGCGGGACTCCCTCGCCCCGACCTTCGACCTGGACGTCACCCACACCAGCCGCGCGGACATCGCCCTGACCCGCCAGTTGTTGTCCAATCTGGTCGGCAACGCCGTCAAGTACACCCGGCCCGGCCAGCGCCCGCGCATCGAGCTGCGCAGCCACGACGATGTCGAGCCCGGCTGGGTGCAGGTGGTCGTGGCCGACCGCGGTGTCGGCATCCAACCCGGTGACGAACAACGGATCTTCGATGCCTTTTCCCGCAGCGACAAGGACGCGGAGCAGGTCGCGGGCACCGGCCTGGGGCTGGCGCTGTGTCACTCGATCGTCACCCGCCACGGTGGGCGCATCCACGCCGAAAGCAACGAGCACGGCGGGGCCACTTTCCGATTCACGCTGCCGAAGGCCTAGTCGATGACCAGCGACCCGCAGCGCACGGGCCTGTCCGCGCCACCACCTGGCCGCCCCGCGATCGCCGACCGCCGCCCGTTGCTCGTCTTGGGTTTGACCCTGAGTGTCATCGGCCTGGCCGCGTGGTTGATCGGTGCTCGGTCGAGCCCCGGCCTGAAGATCCCGCTGTATTCCTTCATGCTGCCCGCCGTTGTGGTGGCCCTGACCGTCCCCTGGCGGGGCCCCGGCGGGCGGGCAGCGCCACGGTGGCCAGGGCCGCCCTGGCAGACGGTGGTGGCGACGGTCTGCTTCGTGACGATGGTGGCCGGTCTGCTGCTCGCCGGGACGCCGGTGGCGACGGCGCTCTACGTCGCCGCGGCGCACCTCCTCGCGGCGCTGGTGGTGCTGCGGCTGTACCGCGCAGTCGTCGACGACGCGCGGTGGGCGCCGCGCACGCCGCAGATGGTCATGGGGCTGCTGGGGGCCGCGGCGGCCGGCGCGGTGGTGGTGGCCCTCATCGGAGCGGGCCCGTCCTGGGGATTGGAGCAGCGCGTCTGGTGGGGTGTGCGCGTCTGGAGCCACACGTTCATCGGGCTGGTCTCCTTTCTCATCATCTGGCACTGGGATCAGACCGCTGTAGATCGGCGGATCTCCTGGCTGCACCACGGCATCCTCTTCGTCGTCGGCATCGTGACGGTGGTCGTCTCGTGCACGCGACCGGAGCTGTCGATCTCGTGGATCGGTCTCATGCCCGCGCTGTGGGCGGGCATGACCCTGCGGCCGGTCGCTGCCGGCATCTACGCGCTGACCGTCTCGCTGAGCGCGGGCGCGGCGGGCGCCGCAGGCATCGTCGACGCCGGACGCTACCCCTACTCGGTCGTCATTTTCGACGGCATGTTGGCTTTCGGGGCGTGCCTGGCCGTGCTGCTGTCGCTCTTCCGCCATCAGCGGATCCGGATGCTGGCCGAGCTGGGTCGGCGCCGCGCCGCCGCTCGCGCACAGGCCGACCTGCTGCGGGCGATGTTGGATTCGATGAGCGACGGGGTGATGGTCGCCGACCCCGACGGCGCCATCGGTCTGCACAACCCGGGCGCCCGCCGGCTGTTGGGGCGGCCGATCCCGACCCGCCCCCCGCAATCCTGGTCCCGTTACTTTCGGGTGCGCACCTCCGACGGCGGCCGGGAGATCGGGGACGACGAGCTGCCGCTGCCCACGCGCACCTCCACCGGTCGCACCGACGGCGACTTCAGCGTGCCGACCCCGGACGGCGGGACCAGGGTCGTCCGCGCCTCATCGCGGTACGTGGACAGCCGGAGCGGGCCCCGGGTGCTGCTGGTGTTCCACGACGTCACCGCCGAACACGCCCGCTACAGGGAGCTGCGCGGCTTCGCCGGCACCGTGGCCCACGACCTCAAGGGTCCGCTGTCGGCGGTCGCCGGTTGGATGGAGGCCGCCGACGACGAACTGGCCGCGGGTGACCCGGTCGCCGGGCAGCAGGCGCTGGTGCGGGCCCGGGAGGCCGGGATGCGCATGCGCCGGCTGATCGACGAGTACCTGTCCTTCACCGTGACTCAGCAGGGCGCGCTCCGCCGATCCGAGGTGCCCTTGGCGGCCTTGGGTGCCGAGGTCGTCGCCGACTACGGCAGCAACGAGGCGCTGGATCCCATCGTGGAGGTCGACATCGCCCACAGCGTCTATGCGGACCGGTCGCTCATGCATCAGCTGCTGGCCAACCTCGTGGGTAACGCCGTGAAGTACACCCGGCCCGGAGAGCGGCCCCGCGTGTGCGTCCGCACCGTCGACGACCGCCCGGGCTGGGTGCGCCTGGAGGTCGCGGACTGTGGCGTCGGCATCCAACCCGGCGACGAGCAGAAGATCTTCGCCGCGTTCGAACGCGGCGCCAAGGACTCCGACACCTTCGCCGGGATCGGCCTGGGCCTGGCGTTGTGCCACTCCATCGCAGTGCGGCACGGCGGCACGATCAGCGCGCGGGGTAACGAGCACGGCGGCGCCACCTTCGCCGTCACGCTGCCCACGGCCTGACCGCTCCCACGGCCTGACCGCTCCCACGGCCTGGCCGCCTGACTGCCGCCCGCCGGTCTCGTGGGGCCGTTCGCCCCTTACTCTGCCCACACGGATCGGGCACGATGGCCGCGTTCGGTTGACGACGATCCCTGCCCCGGTAACCCCCGGGGCAGGTCGATGCGCAGCGTGGCGCACAGGAGGCAGCATGCGACGACACCCTCACCCCCTGCACGGGCTGAGCAGCGGCGACACGGGCAAGATCGTGTCGGCCGACCAGGCCGTGCACCTCATCCACGACGGTGACACCGTGGCGACCAGCGGATTCGTCGGCATCGGCTTCGCCGAGAACATCGCGGTGGCGCTCGAGCGTCGTTTTCTCGGCCTCGACGACCGTAACGACGCCGGACACCCGCGCAATCTGACGCTCGTGTATGCGGCCGGGCAGGGCGACGGCAAGACCCGCGGCCTCAACCACTTCGGCCACGACGGCATGGTCGCCCGCGTCATCGGGGGCCACTGGGGGCTGGTGCCGACGCTGCAGAAGCTGGCCGTGGAGGGGCGGATCGAGGCGTGGAACCTGCCGCAGGGCGTCATCTGCCACCTGTACCGCGATATCGCTGCCGGTAAGCCCGGCACCCTGACCAAGGTGGGTCTGGGCACCTACGTCGACCCGCGCCACGGCGGGGGCAAGCTCAACGAGCGCACCACCACCGACCTCGTGCGGGTCATGGAGATCGACGGCGTCGAGTACCTCTTCTACAAGGCGTTCCCCATCGACGTGGGCATCATCCGCGGCACGACGGCCGACCCCGAGGGCAACCTGACGTTCGAGCGGGAGGCGCTGACGCTGGAGGCGCAGGCCATCGCGATGGCCGTGCGCAACTCCGGCGGGATCGTCATCGCTCAGGTGGAGCGGGTCGCCGACCGCGGCACGTTGAACTCCCGACAGGTCAAGGTGCCCGGCATCCTGGTCGACTGCGTCGTCGTCGCCGAGGAGCCGCAGTACCACCAGCAGACGTTCCTGGAGGCCTACAACCCGTTCTTCTCCGGCGAGCTGAAGGCGCCGGCGACGAGCGTGCCGCCGATGCCGATGAGCGAGCGCAAGGTCATCGCGCGGCGCGCGGCGATGGAGCTGGACGCCAACAACGTCGTCAACCTGGGCATCGGGATGCCGGAGGGGGTCGCCAGCGTCGCCGCGGAGGAGCGGATCATCGACCTGCTGACCCTGACGGCGGAGCCGGGTGTCGTCGGCGGCATCCCCGCCGGCGGGCTGAACTTCGGGGCGGCGACCAACGCCGCGGCGATCATCGACCAGCCCAACCAGTTCGACTTCTACGACGGCGGCGGCCTCGACCTCGCGGTGCTCGGGCTGGCGCAGGCCGACCGGCAGGGCAACCTCAACGTCTCCCGCTTCGGCACCCGCCTGGCCGGCGCCGGCGGCTTCATCAACATCTCCCAGAACGCCCGCTCCGTGGTGTTCGTCGGCACGTTCACCGCCGGCGGCCTGCGCACTCGCGTCGAAGAGGGGCAGTTGGTCATCGAGCAGGAGGGTAAGCAGCGCAAGTTCGTGGCGGAGGTCGAGCACCGCACCTTCTCCGGGGAGCAGGCCCTGGTCAACGGCCAGGAGGTTCGTTATGTCACCGAGCGCGCCGTCTTCCGGCTGGTGCCGGGCGGGTTGGAGCTGGTGGAGATCGCACCTGGCGTCGACTACGAGCGAGACATTCTGGGGCAGATGGACTTCGAGCCGATCCTGTCGTGTGCCCCCGAGAACCTCGTGCATATGGACCCGCGGATCTTCGCCGGCGAGGTCATGGGCTTGCGCGCCGCGCTGCTCGATGTGCCGATGCACGCCCGCCTGACCGTGGACGAGGCGCGCGACGTCATCTTCATCGACTTCGAGGGCCTCGACATCCGCTCCACCACGGACATCGACCGCGTGCGGCGAGCCGTCGAAGACACGGTGGGTCCGTTGGGCCGGCGCATCCAGGCCGTCGTCAACTACGACCGCTTCACGATCGTGCCCGAGCTCGTCGACCCGTATGTGCACATGGTCGAGGGGCTCATGGAGCGCTTCTACACCAACGTCACGCGCTACACCTCCAACGCCTTCCTGCGTGCCCGCCTCGACGAGGCCATGAGCAAGAGCGACTTCGTGCCCAACCTCTTCGAGAACCGCACCCAGGCCGAGGACCGGCTGCGGGGGGCGTAGGGGCTGGCGCGCGCGCCGGCCGCTTGCTCGCGGCGCCTCGCGGCACCTCGCGCCTCGCGGGGCTAGGTGGACCGGGCAGGATGTTGCCCGGTGGGCCTAGCCGATGGTGCGGAGCGCGGGGTTGCCGTCGGCGAGTGGCCGACAAAATCCGCGCGTTCTACCCCCAACGCGTCCAACCACCCCACCAGGACTCCGACCAAGTCGTCCACGCTCAACGCCGCCGACGGCCGCTCGCTGTCACCGCAGCCGGGCAGATCTGGCGCCAGCAGCCGAAAGTCACTCGCCAACCGCGGCATCAACGCTCGAAACGCCCGGCTCGACATCCCTAAGCCGTGCACCAGCACGACCACGCGGTCAGCAGCAGGCCGTTCCTGCTCTCGATACGCCAGC
>NZ_BAHD01000073.1 GCF_000298215.1 Kineosphaera limosa NBRC 100340
GTCGAGACCCGCCCCGGCCCCGGCACGCCGCGGGTCGTGCGCGCCGACCCGATCAGCGTCGCCCTGCGCCGCCCGCACCGCCTCCTGCAGACCGTCCGGCGCGCTGCCTAAGCGCGTTGCCAGGGAGGTCTCGCGACCTTATAGGTCTTTATACTTCGCCGATCTATAAAGACCTATAAGGTCCCGGAGGTGGAGTGGCGGCCGGTCGAGGCTGTGCCTCGGGCCACGATGGGCGAGGATGCGGGGGTGACCACTGCTGACCACGCCCCCCACGAGCACTCGCAGGGCGATCTGCGCCCCGGCCACGACTCGCACGCTGACCAGGGCCCGGATGGGCTGGACCGGTTCAGCGATTTGGCGGCGACCTGGGATGAGCGTCCGGGGACGCTGGAGCGGGCGACGTCGGTGGCTGCGGCCGTGCGAGCGGCGGTTCCCTTGTCGTCCAGCACCTGCGTGCTTGAGATCGGAGGCGGCACGGGCCTGCTGTCGCGAATGCTCGCCGACGAGATCGGCACGGCGGTCATCACGGATGTGGCGCCCGGGATGGTGTCGACCGCGACGCGCGTGCTCGACGACCCGCGCTACGCCGGGTGGCGAGCCGAGATGTTCGACGTGGAGCGGGACGCGTTGCCGACACAGCGCTACGACCTCGTGCTCAGCATGTTGGCGCTGCATCACATGGGTGACATCGCGACCGTGCTGGGCCGCATCTTCGAGCTCGTGGCGCCGGGCGGTCACGCGGCGCTGGCCGACCTGGAGCACGACGCCGACGGCGGCTTCCACCGGCACGTCCACAACTTCCACGGCCACCACGGCTTCACCCGCGAGGCTCTGGTTTCCGGTCTGGAGCGGGCCGGCTTCGTCGACGTGACCGTGGACGTGGCCGGCCACGACACCAAGGAGGTCGACGGGGAGCCCCGGCGCTTCCCCATCCTGCTGGCCGTCGGCCGCCGACCCTGAATCGGCCGCCGAGTCACCCGTTCTAGGGGTTTCGCACTGTTTGCCCCAACGTTCGGCACGGGCGGCGGTTTTGTGTTTGTGGTGAACTAAGTACGTGCCTCCTCTGGAGCGCTCCAGGGGTTTCGCGTCGCCGCAGGTCAGAGCCTCCCGCCTCGGAGCCCCAAGGGAGCATGGTATTAGTTCACCACAACAACATTTCCTGGCGCAGGCGTCGGCCCAGGACGTCGAGCTCCGCCGACCGGTCAGCGTGCGGTGAGCAGTTAGCCTCGCGCCATGACTGGCGATGGCCCTGGGTTGCTGCACATCACGACCGCTGCCCCCTGGCGCATGGCGCTGGCCGTGGGTTCCGTGGTGACGCCGTCGCTGGCGGGGAGCGAAGGCTTCATCCACCTCTCTGCGCCGGAGCAAGTGCACCTCCCGGCCGATCGGCTCTATGCCGGGCGGGACGATCTGCTGTTGTTGGTCATCGACCCCGCACGTCTTGACGCGCAGGTCCGCTGGGAACCCGGCGTACCAAGTGATCCCGACTCGATGCTCTTCCCACACTTCTACGGGTCACTTCCGACGAGTGCGGTGACCAGCGTCGTGCCCTGGCGTCCGGGGCCGCAGGGCTTCGAGCCGCCGGGCAACCTGCCGGCCCCGACCGACGTCGCAGCGCGGGCGAGATCTTTCAGCGCCAGCCTGTCTCAACGCCGGGCGGCCGTCGTGCGGCATCTGGACGCAGGCTTCGCCGTACTGGACCCTCGCGTGCGGCACTCGCACGAGCACAACTGTCTCTGGCTGTCGGGGGCGTGCACAGCGCCGGAGATAGGGGAACTCGCCGAGGCCTGCCTCACTGGTTGTGAACACCGGCGAGTGGTGCTCGACCAGGCCCCGCCCGCGGACCTCGAGTGGGAGGTTGAGGAGGCGCGCCTTATGGTGCGGCGCCTGGATGCGCCGGCAGTGCGTGGCGCGGATGTCGACGTGGTGCCGGTGACGACCGAGGTCATCGCGCGGTTATGGGGGCCGCAATGGCGGGCAGGCCTGCCCGATGCGGACGACGAGGTGATCGATCAACTCATTGCTCGCGAGCCGCTCGCGGACGCCCACGTGAGGGTCGTTGACCTTGCGGTGCTTGATGACGGCGGCACGCCCATCTCCAGTGCCCAGCTGAGAATTGACGGCGCCACGGCCGCTCTTGAAGCGGTGATGACGGACCCGAGGCATCACGGTCAACGGTTGGCGGGCGCGGTGGTTGCCGAGGCGATCGACCGCGCGCGGCGTGCGGGGTGTGACCTTCTGGTGCTCGAGGCATCGGCCGACGACTGGCCCCGACACTGGTACGCCCGCCTCGGCTTCCAGGACGTCGGCACCCGTTGGGTCGCCACACACTTCGAGGCGTGACGAGATGCTCGCGACACTCGAACAAGGCCGCCTCGAGGCGGACCTGGACTCCCGCAGTGCCGAGGAGATCCGCGGTTACGACGAGCGCGGCCTGCCGACGTGACGGCCGTCCTGCCCACCCGCGGCTGACGCCGACCTGGGTCGCGGCTCATCTTCGACGCCAGCGCGACAGCCGGCGGGACGAATCGGGGCAGCCCCGACTCCGGGGCATGAATCCCCTTCTTGTGCAACAGATGTCATGTAGAAGAGGGGGAGTCGAAGAAGGTGGGGTGATGGTGCCTACGGGCTGCGCCCGCCGTCCGCCGCACGGCGGCTTTCCGCGGTTCGCGGGGGCCTACGTCGAGCACGCACGGCTGGGCCGGCTCGCGGCGCTGGTCCGCGCCGGCGCCTTTCCCCTCATCACGCTGACCGGCCGTTCGGGGGTCGGTAAGAGCCGACTCGCGGTCGAGGTGGCCGGCCGCGTTCACGAGCGGTTTCCCGGGGGTGCCGTGTTTGTCGATCTCGGGCAGAAGCCGGATCCCGGTGTCGCGCTAGAGTCCGTGCGCCGCGCGCTGCGGATGGACGACACCTGCGGCACGTGGTCTGGACTGGTTCGACGTTTGCGGGCCCGACGAACGCTCGTCGTGGCAGACCGCCTCGACCAGCGCGCCGACGTCGCCGCCGCGCTGGTCGAGGCGGCCGCCCTGGCGCCTGGGACGGTTGTGATGGCCACGTGTGTGCTGCCGCTGCCCGAGCCGGTTGTTCCCCGCTTCGAGAGTGCGGGGTGACAGGGAGGATTCGCTGGGCCGATCCAGCCGCGCCGGCGCGCGTCGGCCTGACTCAGCGCGAGACCGAGGTGCTGCAGCGCTTGACCGCGGGCGACTCCAACAAGGAGATCGCTCGCGCGCTCGGCACCCGCCCCAAGACCGTCATGCATCACACGATGCGGATCTACTCCAAGCTCGGGGTACCGGGCGCGCCGAGGCGGCAGCGTGGGCCACCCGCCAGGAACGGGGGCAACCGCCCTACGACTAAGGACAGGGTGCGCCCTCCGGCATCCATGCAACCGCGGCATCTGCCCGATAGTGACGACCGTCACCTCGTTCCTAGAATCGGTGGTGCTCGTCTGGCGCCGAAGCCCTCCCCTCGGCACCAGTCCACGGCGAGCCCAGCATCGAGCGCCGTGCATCGTGCATCGTGCGGCGCACTCAGGGGAGGAACCCAGCCATGGGCAACAACTGGAACAAGGAATACACCGACCTCATCCGATCGAGCCTCAGCTCGTCGTGGGGCAACTGGTCGCTCAGCTCCGATGTCGCCCCCGGCGCGGTCGGCATCGCGGACCCCCAGAACGGCAACTTCCATCAGGTCTCGCAGTCGCTGCCGGGCCTGACGCCCGAGGCGCTTCGAGCCGGCGACGCCAGCTTCGACTGGAACTTCATGAGCAGCGGTGTGTCGCGTACCGAGACCAAGATCGAGGGCGGCGGCTCGGGCACGGACCCTCAGACCGGCACCAAGCTCGGAGCCGACCTGAAGATGGAGTGGAAGTTCGGCCACGAACGGGAGCTGTCCTCCCAGTGCGCCGTAGAGAAGTGGGTGCGCATCAAGGAGACATCCACGGTCACCTCCCAGCTCGACTGGCTCGTGGGCGAGGCCCGGCAGGCCGGCATGGCGGGACAGCACGGCATCGCCCAGGGCTTCGGCGTGATCACCCGCGTGCTCTACGCCCGCTCCGGAGTCAACGTGGCCTCGGTCAGCGCAGACAACACGTTCTCGATCGAGGGGTCCGCGTCTGCCGTGCACAGCCTGGTCGGCGAGGGGCGCGGCGCCGCATCATTCAGCCGGACCAGCTCGACCAAGAGCGTCGACAAACACATGTGGCCCTCCGAGGCCGGGATCGAGAGCACCGGTCTGGTGCCCATCGCCTACGACTTCGCCTCCTTCGACGGCCGCCTGCTGCTGCCGCAGTGGGTGACCACCGTCGGCGCGTACACCCTGCTGGTCGACAGCAAGGTCGGGTGCACCTACACCGTGAAGTCGAAACTGACGTACAGCGTCGATGGCCGCATGGTGACCCGGTACGGCAACGTGGCCCCGGGGCGGAGCGTGACCTACGGCGACATCCCGGTTGCTGCGCTCGACCTGAATCTGCGCTTGGAGTTCGTGTGCGTCGGGCGCAACGAGGTCAAGGAGTTCCACTGGTCGAACCCGCGCGGCCAGTGGATCAACGGCCACCGCACGGTCGTGGTGTCGGGGGTGTGGCCCGGCCGCATCAACGCGGTCGAGGCCGGCTGAGATCGTGCCGAACCACGCATTGGGTGCCACCTTCACCCATCTGCGCTACATCGGCTATCAGGTGCCCACGGCCTTCGCGCGCAACGGCACGGTCGTCAGTGGCTGGGACGCCGGCGCCGCCGCCGCGCCTCCCGCCGACATGCCGATCACCCCGCAGCGCAGCGCTGACGCCTGCGTGCGGCTGTTGCGGTTGGCCGCGGTGGCCGATCGGGCTCAGGTGCTGGCGGCCGAACTCGACCAGGGGCTGAACCCTGCGGTCCGGGTGCTCACGGTCCTCGTCGCGCCCGAGTTCTACTTCCGGCCTCCGGCGATCGACAACGACTACCGGCAACACACCTACCCAACTACGGCTGCGGCGCCCTTGTGGCAGGGGCTCGACCAGGTGTTCACGGCCCAGCGGTTCTCGTCCATGATCATCGCCTGTGGAACGGTCATGTGGAACACGGTGCAGGACGTGACGCGCCCCGATCCGCTGTACTTCAACGCCATGCCGCTGGTGCGGGGCGGTCCGGCTGGCCCGGGCCCGGACGACCGGTTGCATGTCGTGGAGAAGCGCGTCCCTTCCGGCATCGACGGTGTGCCCGTCGTCTTTGCCACGCAACGCTTCGCCGGCGTCAGCCGCCGACCCTGAACTATTGGGCCGGCGCGTCGTCCGGTTTGGGGATTTTCGCACCACCTGCCCCAGCGTTCGGCACGGGCGCGATTTGCGTTTGTGGTGAACCAAGTACAGCTCCCTCTGGAGCGCTCCAGCGGTTTCGCATCGCCGCAGTTCAGGGCCTCCCACGCCGGAGCACCAAGAGGTGATGGTATTGGTTCGCCAAAACAACACCTCCTGGCGCGCGCGTCGGCCCAGGACGTCAAGCTACGCCGATCGGTCACCGGAGCAGGTGCACCTGCCGGCCAATCGGCTTTGTGCCGGGCGGGACGATCTGCTGTTGTTGGTCCGCGAACCCGCGCGCATTGACGCGCAGGTCCGCTGGGAACCGGGGGCGGTCCAGTCAGTGCGTGCTCGCGGGCGTGACGGAGGTCCAGAGTCGGTCGATGGGCATGACGTGGAGTCGGTCGTCGTAGGTGTAGGAGCGGGTTCCAGTGGTGAGGATGATGCCAGCGGTGAAGCGGTAGCCGAGGGCGTCGCGTAGCTGGGTCAGCCCGCGGAAGTCTGAGCCTGGTGCTCGCTCGCTCGCTTTGACCTCGAACGCAAGCACGGTGCCGTCGTCGTGCTCGAGGACGAGGTCAACTTCAGCGCCATCGCTGGTGCGCCAGTGGCCCAGGGCGACGGGCTCGTCCAGCCAAGATGCCTGCTTTCGGATCTCTGCCACGACGAAGGTCTCCAGCAGGTGCCCGAAGTCAGTCAGGGCCGCTGGGTCGACGCTGGTGAGCTTGTCGGGCGTCAGTCGCAACAGCCGAGCGGCCAGTCCGGAGTCGACGACGTGCACCTTGGGTCTTGCACTGACACGGGACCGCAGATTCTTGCCCCAAGCCATCAGGCGGACCACGAGGAAGAGGTCCTCCAGGAGTCGTAGGTGGCTCTCGACGGTGGCCCGGTTCACCCCGAGCTTGGCCGCGGCCGCAGAGACGTTGAGCAGTTGTCCGGTCTGCGCGGCGGCCAGGCTCAGCAGGTCGGTCATCGCCTGCCGTTCCCTGATCCTGCTCAGCTCGAGAGCGTCTCGCTCGACCGAGGCCCGGAGGAAGTCGTCGAACCACCGAGCTCGGGCAGCGCCAGTGCGTCGTAGAGCCAGAGGCAGCCCGCCAGCGCAGACCCGCTCGACATAGTCCCTGCGCGTGGTCACCGACGCGCCAGCCCCGCTGATGACGTCATTAGGATCCACACGCAGCCTCTCGAGGAGATCCTCCCGAACGCCGGAGATCTCACCCTGCGACAGCGGCCAGATCGTCATGGCGTGGAGCCGACCAGTGCGCGCTTGGGCAGTCGCCGGCAAGGCGTCCTGTCGGGTCGAGCCGGTGATGACGGCCGTCCCTGGAAGGCTGCCCTCATGGTTCAACCGCGCCTTGAGTGCATCCAGGATGTCCGGCACCCGCTGGTACTCGTCGACGCACACTGGTGCCGGGCCTCCGGTCACGGATCTGAGGTTTCCGATCACCGCCTCACGCACCTCGACGTCGTCCAGGTCCAACACCGATCCGCCCATGTGGTCGGTGAAGTCGCGAAGCACGGTCGACTTGCCCACCGACCGTGCACCGTGCAGCGCAATCACCGGCTCTGTTTGGACCAGCTCCTCCACCAGCTGGGTCACTCTTCGTGGCACCTGTGAGTCCAGGATCATGGCGCCGAACCTAGCAGATCCGAGGCCACAAACTATACAAATGTGAGGCCCTGAACTAGGCATGCTTGATCACACGTGCTGCGCATACTTGATCTGATGCGCTCCCTGCCGCGGCGCTGCCTCAGAGCGCCCCCAGAACCCGCTCGGGCGCGGCGTCGGTCACGCGGAGTTCCGCAGGTACTTGCCGAAGTGGGGGACGGTGAAGGCGATGCGGCCGCGTTCACCGGAGAAGATGAGACCCTTCTTCAGCAGGCCGTCGCGGGCGGGGGAGAGGGACTGGGGCTTGCGGCCCAGGTGGGTGGCGACGGCGGCGGTCGGCACCGACTCCGTCTCGTCGAGTTCCTCACCGGCGGCGAACATCTCGGCGGCCACGTCGGCCATCGCGCGCAGGTATTCGCGCTCGCCGGGGGTGGCCCGCTCGAAGCGGGAGCCGAAGAAGCCGACGCCCAACTCCTCCTCGGCCTCCGGGCCCGCGACCGTCACGTCTTCCACGGTGATCGGCGAGCGCGGCGCGACGTCCCACGCGACCTTGCCGTACGCCTGGATGAAATACGGATAGCCGCCGGTCGCTGCGTACATCGCGTCCAGCGCCTCGCGGCCCCACTCGCTGTCCTCGTCGCGCGCCGGCGACTGCAGCGCCACCTCCGCCGCATCCCGGTCCAGCCGGTCGATCCGGGTGTACCGAAACAGGCGCTCCGAGTACGACTTCGACGCCGACAGTAGCGCCGGCAGATGCGGCAGACCCGCCCCCACGACGATCACGGGCAGGCCGTTCTGGCTGATCTCGTGGCACGCCGCGCACAGCGCCGAGATGTCCGCCGGGCCCAGGTCCTGCATCTCGTCGATGAACACCGCGACGCCCTTGCCGACATCGGCGGCCAGCCCGCCGACGTCCGTGAGCAGCTCGACCAGGTCGATCTCGATGTCTCCGGAGTCGGCGCGGCCCGTCTGCGCCGGAGCGTCGATGCCCGGCTGCCACTTCTCCCGCAGCTTCGCGTTCGCCGGCGCGTCCCGCTGCGCGAACGCCTTGATGACCCCCAGCACCTGGTCGACCTCATCAGGCACCGGATGCCCCAACTCGCGCACCGCCACGTGCAGCGCCGCGCTCATCGGCCGCCGCAACCCCTGCTCCGGGCGGGCCTCGAACTTGCCCGACCCCCATCCGGCCCGAACCGCCGCGCCCCGCAACGCATTGAGCAGCACCGTCTTGCCGACCCCGCGCAGGCCGGTCAGGACGATCGAACGCTCCGGGCGCCCGCGCGCGATCCGCTCGAGTACCACCTCGAAGGTGCGCAGCTGCTCGTCGCGGCCGGCGAGCTCCGGGGGGCGCTGGCCCGCGCCGGGGGCATAGGGGTTGCGAATCGGATCCACGCGAGCAACCTATTCGCAGCTCTAGCCGATCTCGCAGAGACACGCAGACGGCGTCATCGAAACGCCTTGCACCCGAGGATGCCGGGGGGCGTGACCCGGCCTAAGGTCGAGGTCATGGAGCACTCCATCGAGCAGGTCGACCGCGGAGAGCGCCGGGTCGCTTACTGCGCCCGCGTGCACGCCGATGCCCACGAGTTGTGGGCGATGCTGGCTAATCCGCACCGTCACCACGAGGTCGACGGCTCCGGCACCGTCAAGCCGACGGTCATCGGCCCCCGAGAACTGATCCTCGGCGACCGGTTCCGCGTCGACATGGCGATGTACGGCATCCCCTACTCGATCACGAGCACGGTGACCGACCTCGTGCCCGGGGCCGTCGTCGAATGGCGCCACCCCGGCGGCCACCGCTGGCGCTGGGAGTTCGAGCCCGTCGATGACGGGGCCACGCTCGTCACCGAGATCTTCGACTACACCGGCTCACCAGGGCCCGTTGCGGCCGCCCTCGAGCGGCTCAAAAGGCCGGCCCGCAACGCCGACAGCATTCGCGAGAGCCTCGCCAACCTGCAACGCCGCTTCGGAGGCTGATCGGCCGGAGCGGCGGTCGGCGTCGCCCGCCAACGCCGTCGCCCGGCCAACGCCGCAGCCCGCCCAACGCCGCAGCCCGCCCAACGCCGCAGCCCTCCCAACGCCGTCGCCCGGCCAACGAAGCCGCACGCCCGCGCGTGTCACTCCACCCAGGGGATACCCGGGCCGTCGTGCGCCAGCGGACGGTTGGAGCGGTGCCACGCGAGCATTCCGCCCGCGAGGTTGACCGCCCAATAGCCCTGGCCGACCAGGAAGGCCGTGGCGCGCGCCGACCGCTCGCCCTCACGGCAGGTCACGACGATCGGCCGCTCTTTGGGTAGCTCTTCTTCTCGCTCGGGCAGCTGCCCCAGCGGGATGTGCACGGCGTTCGGTGCCCGCCCCGCGGCGAACTCCTGAGCTTCGCGCACGTCCAGGAGCACCGCGTTATCGGGCAGGGACTCGGGTGTCACACAGGGCACGTCGCTCGGCGCCTGGTCCGGAATGGTGCTCATGCGCAAAGTTTGTCACCACGACGGCGTTCGCATCCGCAACTACGGCGTTGCGACCGAAAAAAGAACTCATCTGGCCAGACAGCTACTTGAGCAGCCGCGACATCCGCCGGTCCGCGAGCGGCTTGCCGCCCGTCTGACACGTCGCGCAGTACTGCAGTGAGGAGTCGGCGAACGAGACCTCCCGCACGACATCCCCGCACACGGGGCACGCCTGGCCCGTGCGGGCATGCACCGCCATCCCGGCCCGTTTCGCGTCCTTCAGTTCGGCCGCCGGCTTGCCCGAGGCCGCCGCCACCGCACGGTGCAGTGTGCGTTGCAGCGCCTCGTACAGCCGCGCCACCGCCTCCTCGTCCAGCGACCCGGCCAGCGCGAACGGCGACATCTTCGCCGCGTGCAGAATCTCGTCCGAGTAGGCGTTGCCCACCCCGGCGATGATGCTCTGGTTGCGCAGCAGGCCTTTGAGCTGCTTCTTGCGGTCCGACAGAATCCCCGCGAGCACGTCGACGGTGAACTCGGGCGACAGCGGATCGGGCCCCAGCGAGGCAATGCCCGGTACCTGAGAAGGATCAGAGACCAGGTAGGCCGCCAGCCCCTTCTTCGTGCCCGCCTCGGTCAGGTCGAAGCTGGAGTCGTCGCTGAAGCGCACCCGCACCGCGATCGGTGAGCGCCCCGGCCGCAGCCGCGCCTTGGGCGCGGTCTCCGACCACCGCAACCAGCCCGCCCGCGCCAGGTGAAAGATGAGATGCAGCCCGTCGCAGTCGATGTCGACGAACTTGCCGTGCCGCCCGACGCCGGCGACCATCAGCCCCACCAGCGCCTCCGGCGGCGGGTCGTACGTCTTCAACACCGCGATCGAGCCCAGCTCGACGCCCGTCACCGCCAACCCGTCGAGCCTGCCGTCGAGAAAGTCGACGAGCGCCTGCACCTCCGGTAGCTCGGGCATCGGCTACAGCACCTCCTGGCCCCGCAGCACCGCCCGCAGCTTGGGCAACAGGCCGTAACCGTCGGGGGCGCGCACGACCGGGATCGGCCGGTGCACCTTCGGGGTGAACCCCTCGTTGCTCACCGGGATGCCGTGGCTGAGCACCTGCTCGGTCGGCGTCAACTCGCGAATCCCGATGGCCCGCACGACATCCCCGCGGTCGGTGGCGAAATCGTTGTAGAGCTTGGGGTCGTGCTGTCCGTCGTCGCCGATCAACACCCAATGGATATGCGGAAACTCCCGCGCGAGCCGGTGCAGGCTGGTGCGCTTGTGGTCCTGCCCCGAGCGGAACCAGCCGGTGTTCGTCGGCCCCCAGTCCGTCAGCAGCAGCGGGCCCGCCGGATAGCCGTGCCGCTCCAAGAACCGGACCAACGTGCCGCACGTGTTCCAGGCGCCCGTCGAGAGGTAGAAGATGGGGGCCCCCTCGTGCTCCGCGAGGAGATCGCGGTACATCGGGGCCATGCCCGGCACCACGTGCCGCGCCTGCTCGTGCAGCACAAAGGTGTTCCACGCCGCGATCAGCGGCCGCGGCAGCGAGGTCGTGATGACCGTGTCGTCGATGTCGCTGACCAGCCCGAACCGCACGTTCGGGGAGACGATGAGCACCCGCGCGGTGCCGGGCCGCCCGTTGCGGGGAGTGATCGTCGCCTCATGCCAGCCCGGCTCGAGCCCGTGATCGGTGATGACCGCGTCGAGGTAGCCGCTGCGGTCGGTCTGCGCCTCGTGCGTGTGCCCGTTGACCGTGATCGTCACCGGATGGTTCATGGCCTGCGCCGTGACGAACGCCCGCCAGCCGCGCACCCGCTCTTCGGCCCGCTCCCGCAGCGTGCCGCCGCCGTCGACCCGTTCGGCCGGCGCCGCGGGATCCTGCGCGGGCGGGGTCAACGGTTCGTCGGTGTCCTGCCGCGACAGCAGCACCCGCCCGAGAATCCGCGCGAACGTCGCGCCGCCGTAGCCCGGATAACCGATGGCGCGGCACGTCCAGCCCCACTGGTCGCGCAGCACGCCCGTCAGCCGACGGTTCATCGCGTCTTCGAAGCGCGCGGCGGCGTGGAGGCGAGCCATGCAACGACGGTAGACCATGGCGCCCGCTGTCGGTCCCGCGACCACGAGAGCCCTGGTCAGGTGCGATGAGCGCCACGTCGCCAGGCTGGCTCCGCCCGCTCACATCGGCACCGCGATGGCCGATGGGCCAGGCAGGAGAGGGTGCGTCCCCCAAGGGTCGCGCCAAGGACCGGAGGGAACCGACTCATGGGCAGGATGCCCGCACGGATGCAGCTGAACGACGCCGCCTTGAGCGTGGGTGCGCGATGAACGGGGGACGACCGACCCGTCGGGTCGCCCGCGGCTACGCGCCCAAACCCCGCACCCGCAGCTACCGCAGCACGCCCAAGCGCCCGCACGATCAACCGCCGCGAGGTCTGCGGCCGCGCGCGACCGGCATCCGCCGCGATCACAGCGAACTCACCCGGCAGGCCGGCACCGGCTGCCGCCACACCCAGGGTCTGGAGGAGGTGTGGTCGGCGCGGCACGGCGACTCCGTCGAGCCTTGGGCCGGCACCCTCGCCCCCGCGATCGTGCTGACCGACGCCCTTGATGCCGCGGCCCGGCCGATGCGGCTGTCGGCCGCCCACCCGTCGGGTCGTCCCGGCGGCGCGCACCGACCGTCGCCGAGCGACACCCCGGTCACCAGGTTGGGCCGCTTCGTGTGGCGCCGTTGCCGCGCGGTGCTCGCGCTGCTGTGGTTCTGGAGCGCCACACTGTTGCGTGCCGAGCCGGACGCCGGAGGGCTGCGGCTCCCGCGAACCGGCGGTGCGACCCGGGTCGGCGCGCCGGTTCCGCTGCGCAGCACGCCAGGTGAGCAGGGTGGCGCCAAACGTCCGGATGTCGATCGGGGCCGCCAGATGCGGTTGGAGAACCGGGCCCCCTCCGGTGGTGGCGCACACCCCGCGCCGGAGCCGGAACCGCACGACTGAGGCTGTCGCCGCACCTTTCACGAAGGGCCGGGTGGGACTTTCCCACTCGGCCCTTTCGTCGTCTCCGGTGGGTTTCGCCGGCCCCCTGATAGCTCGCGTTTGACGCTGATAACCGTTGTCGGACATCGGTGTCCGGCTGTTGTCGACATCACCCGATGACAATGGACGAGCGTTCAGTACAGTTGTGCAAGACGGGCGACCGAGAACGTCATTTCCGCTGGGGAGCGAGATGGCGATCATAGTCGGTCGGACGTCCCGACTCTTGGGGGAGTCGGAACCGGCAGGGGGAGCGCCGGCGGACCGCAAACGGCTGGGGAGCCGTGGCCGCCGAGCACATTTGGGGAAATGGGGAAGTATGCAGGCGCTACATCTGGTGCTGCTGGCCATATCGGCCGTCGCCTTCGTCGCCGCAGCGACGTCGGGCACGCGGCTCGGGTCGGGCAGCGAGCACGGGCGCCTCATCACTGCGGTGGTCAGCGGGGCCGCGATCGTGGGGAACGCGGCCTCGCTGCTACCAGGGACAGCCACCTGGTACGGCCACTTCATGGTCGTGGCCACCGTCGGAGTCACCGCCTGGGTCATCGCCGAACTCGTCCGTCGCACCTGGCCAGGGCGGGCCGAGCGCTCCGAGCAGCCGGAGGTCGTTCGGGTCGTGCGCACGGTGCCGGTCCAGCGCGCCGCAACGATGGTCCGGCCCGCGACAACGCAGCGATCAACCCGGCCCGCGCAGCCCGGCGCCTTCGCGCAGCCCGAGTCGGTCACGCAGTCAGCGCCCTTCGAGCAGCCCGCCGCCCAGGCGCGGCCCAACCTCTACGTCATGCCCGACACCGACATCATCGACGCCGAGATCGTCGAGGAGGCCGCGTCACTCGCCGCTGCGCCCACCAGCGCGACGCCGACCAGCGCGACGCCGACCACCGCGTGGGCGCGGCCGACGACGCAGCCCGACACCACCGGCTCCGGTCCGCGCGACCCCGGTCCGCGGCTCGTCGTGGCGACGCAAGAGACCTTCGCGGAATACGGCCCAGCAGCCGCCCGCGGACTGAACGGTCCGCACTATGTCGCGGCCAACCTGCGCGACTACCAGCCGCAGACCGAGGCCGACCGGGCCAGCGCCCGCCGCCGCGCCACCCGGCGTCACCCGAGCGACGAGGACCTGCGCGCCAGGCTCACCCGCACCTACGGCCAGGCGGTCGAGCGCCGCGGCACCTTCGCCTCTTACCAGGCCTGAAAGGCAACCGGGTGCGTTTGGGCAGAGGCAGATCGTCGTCGGACCTCCGCACAGTGGGGCTGGCCGGTTGTGAGACGGTGGGGCACGTGGACACCGCCTCCGTGCTCGCGCTCATGCAGGACGTCGCCGCACAGGTCATCACCCCCCGCTTCCGCAGCCTGGCTTCTGAGGAGGTCATGGAGAAGAACCCCGGCGATCTGGTCACGATCGCCGACCGCGAGGCCGAAGCGCTCATCACCGCCGCGCTGCGCGAGGCAGATCCGGATGCGCTCATCGTCGGCGAAGAGGCCACGGCGTCCGAACCCTCCTTGCTCGACCAACTCGCCGACGCCCCACGCGCCTGGCTCATCGACCCGGTCGACGGCACCAAGAACTTCGTCCACGGCCGCCCCGACCACGCGGTGATGGTCGCCGAACTGCACGCCGGAGAGTGTGTGCGCGGCTGGATCTGGCAGCCCGAGCACAAGCTGGCGTTCGTCGCCGAGCGCGGAGCGGGGGTGTGGCGCAACGGCGAGCGGCTGACCCGTCCCGAGGCGCAGGTCGACCCCGAAACGCTGCGGGTCGTCACCTCGCGACCGTCCCAGGAGGGTCGGCACGGCACCCTGACGCTCGGTAGTACCGCCTGGTGTTGCGGGGTCGACTATCCGTGGCTGGCCGAGGGGCGCGTCGACGCCATCGCCTACTCCCGCGGGCTGCCCTGGGACCACGCGGCCGGCAGCTTGCTGACCGAGGAGATCGGCGGGGTGATCCGGCACGCCGACGGCACCCGCTACCGGCCCGGGCGCCCCGTGGCGCAGCAAACCGGGCAGCTCATCGCCGCCGCCAGCGCGCCCGTGTGGGAGTACGTGGCCGATCAACTGCGTTGACCGCGGCTGCCGCCCGGATCTGGGACACGCCCTCGGATGTGTCCCAGAGACGTTCGTGGCCAGGCGCTTTCGGCGTTACCGTCGAAATATGACGCAATTTGAAGGCACTCTGCCGGCCGGAGTCAGCCTGGCCGACCACGAGGGGCTGCCCGTCGTGCAGGTGCGCACCGACGCGGCGAGCGCCGACATCGCTCTGCAGGGCGCGCAGGTTCTTTCGTGGCGGCCGGCCGGCGCCGACGAGGTGTTGTGGCTCAGCCCGCACGCCGTGTTCGAGCCGGGCACCGCGGTCCGCGGCGGGGTGCCGCTGTGCGCGCCGTGGTTCGGACCGGGCCGCAAGAAGGACAAGCCGAGCGCCCACGGTTGGTTCCGCACCGCCTCCTGGACGCTGGCCGACGCCGCCGTCGAGGGCGACGACGTCGTGCTGCGGTTCACGCTCTCCGGGGCCGACGCCGACGTTCCGGAGGGGGAGGCCACCGATATCAGCGCCGAGTACCTCGTGCGCGTGGGCCGCGAGCTGGGCCTGAGCCTGACCGTCACCGCCGGCGCCGAGGGCCTCGACCTGGAGGAGGCGCTGCACACCTACCTCTCCGTCTCCGACGTCGCCGGTATCCGCATCGAGGGCCTGGGCGGCACCCGGTACGCGGACAAAGCCCCTGGTGGGCGGGCGGTCAACGCACAGCCGGGCGACCTGACGCTGACCCGCCAGACCGACCGGGTGTACGGACACGACGGTCAGGCGATCGTCGTCGACGAGGCCGCCGGTCGCCGCATCGTCGTCGACAAGGAGGGCTCCGGTAGCACCGTCATCTGGAACCCCTGGGAGGCCAAGGCCGCCGAAGCCCCCGACATCGGCGACGCCTGGCGCGGCTTCGTCTGCGTCGAGGCCGCCAACGCCCTCAACCAGCACGTGCAGCTGGACCCCGGGGCCGCCCACACGATCACCACGCGCCTCTCCCTCCAGTAACGAGGGATAACGGGTCAGTCGGCGAGGTTGGCGATGACGGCTGCCGTCACCTCGTCGGTGGTGGCGGTGCCGCCGACGTCGCGGGTCAGGACGCCGGAGCCGGTGGTGCGCTCGATGGCCAGCTGGAGGCGCTTGGCCTCGTCGGCCAGGCCGAGGTGGTCGAGCATGAGGGCCGCCGAAGCCAGCGCGCCGATCGGGTTGGACACGCCCTGACCTGCGATGTCCGGGGCCGAACCGTGCACTGGCTCGAACATCGAGGGAAAGCGGCGCTCGGGGTTGAGGTTGGCGCTGGAGGCCAGGCCCAGGCTGCCGGCCAGCGCGCTACCGAGGTCGGAGAGGATGTCGGCGTGCAGGTTGGAGGCCACGACGACCGACAGGTCTTCGGGGTGCAGCACGAACTTGGCGGCCATGGCGTCGACCAGCACCTTCTCGGTCGCCACGTCGGGGTAGTCCTTGGCGACGCGGGCGAAGATCTCGTCCCACATGACGAAGCCGTACTGCTGCGCGTTGCTCTTGGTCACACACGAGACCTTCTTGTTCGTGCGGGTGCGGGCCAGGTCGAACGCGAAACGGATGATCCGCTCGGAGCCGAATTCGCTGAACAGCGCTGACTGCACCGCGAATTCGCCGCCCGGGCCGCGGCCGGAGAAGTTGCGGCCGCCGATGCCGGCGTACTCGCCCTCGGAGTTCTCCCGCACGCAGATCCAGTCGAGTTCGACCTCGTCGGCCTTGCGCAGCGGCGACTGCACGCCGGGCAAGAACTGCACGGGCCGAATGTTGGCCCACTGGTCGAAGTTCTGGCAGATGTTGAGCCGCAGGCCCCACAGCGTGATGTGGTCGGGTACGTCCGGCCAGCCGACGGCGCCGAAGTAGATGGCGTCGTGCTTCTTGAGGTCCTCGAGGCCGTCCGGGTCCATCATGACGCCGTGCTCCTGGTAGTACTCCGTGCCCCAGGGGTACTCGACGAAGTCGAAGTCGAAGGCGCCCTGCGAGCCCTCGGCGAGCGCGTCGAGGACCGCGCGGCCGGAGGCGACGACCTCCTTGCCGACGCCGTCGGCGGGGATGGTCGCGATGCTGTAGGTGGTGCTCATGGTGCGCTCCTAGCGGTGTGGCGGTGGATCCTTGTTGCCACTAGTCAACCGAGGCCGCACCATTGGCGTCCAAGACCGAGCGACGATCCCGGTTATCGGGCCTGCCTATGTATCGGCTTTGACCTGCGAGATCGTCTGCAGGAAGTCGGTGGCCAGCGGGGTCAACCCGCTCGTGCGGCAGACGGCGGCGGTCCACATCCGGGGCGCGTCGGTCACCGGTCGCACCCGCAACCCGGAGCGGGCCGCCAGGTCGGTCCAGCTCGCGGGCAGCACCGCCTCCCCGGTGCCTGCGTGCACCAGCGGCAGGATCATCGTGCGGTGATCGACCTCGCAGGCGATGACGGTGTCCGGCTGATCGGCGAGTAGATCGTCGACCAGTTGGCGCATGACGCTGCCCGGGTGCGAGGTGATGAGGCGGCAACCGGCGAGGTCGGCAAGGGCGAGTTCGTGACGCTCCGGGTGCGGCCCGGGCGCCTGCGAGACGAGCACGAGCGGCTGTGCACCCAAGGGCACGACGACCAGATCCTTCTCCCGTCGGAGTCGCGCGGCGGCAATGAGGCCGACCTCCACGATGCCCTGTTTCACCATGGCAGTGACCTCTTCGGCCGTCCACCCGGCCACGACCGAGACGGTGGCGCCGGGGTGCCGGGCCGTGAAGGCGGCCACGAGCTCGGCACCGGGGGAGATGCCGGGGCTGGGCATCGTCGCGATGACGAGCCGCCCCCGATGGGCCTGGCGATTGCCCAGCACCGCGTCCTCCGCGGCCTGCATCGTGCGCAGCGCCCGCCGGCATGGCTCCAACAGGTCGCGGCCGGCCTCACTGAGCACGACCCGGCGGCCGACCCGGTGGAACAGCGGCAGGCCGAGTTGGGACTCCAGCTTGGCGATGGCCTGGGACAGCGACGGCTGCGCGATGTGCAGCTCGTCTGCGGCTTTGGTGAACGTGCCGTACTCCGCGACGGCGAGGAAGTAGCGCAGCTGCCGGGTCTCGAGCTGCGGGGCGTCCATAGCGAAAGCCTATCCGAGTGGGAGGAAGCGCGTCTTGGACCGCACAGGCCAGTGTGCAGGAGGGTCGTTGCAGAGACCCGGGTGCAGCGGCATCCACAACCAAGGAGGCAGCGTGGCCACCAACACCAGGCGCGAGGGCTGGACCGACGTCGAAGCGGTTCTGCTGGGCAACAAGGAGGCCCTCGGCAGCGAGCGACTCAGCGACGCCGAGGAGCGGGTCGAACGGATCCGCCAGACCAGCGGCTGGTTCCTCGCCCCGCTGTTCACGATCGTCTTTCTCTTCCTGCCGCTGGGCATCGACCCGACGCAGCACCAGCTCGCGGCGATCCTGATCGGCGTCATCGTCCTGTGGATCACCGAGCCGGTGCCGATCCCGGTGGCCGGTCTCATCGGGGTGTGCGCGGTCGTCTTCTTCGGCGTCGTGCCGGCGCGCGAGGCCGTGGCGCCGTTCGGTTCGACGACGATCTTCACGTTCATCGGCGCGTTCATCCTGGCGCAGGCGATGATGCTGCACGGTGTGGCCCGCCGGATCGCGTTCTGGATGCTCGGCCTGCCTGGTGTCGGCAAGTCGACGATGCGGGTGCTGCTCGCCTTCGGCACGGTGACCTGCGTGTTGTCGGCGTTCGTGTCGAACACGGCGACCGTGGCGATGCTGCTGCCGACCGCCATCGGCATTGTCGCCGTCATTGCGCGGCTGCTGCAGGAGCGCGGCCTGGTCGAGCCCGGCTTCGACCCCACCAAACTGAAGGTTGCCACGGCGTTCATGCTGATGCTCGCGTACTCCGCCTCCGTCGGTGGCCTGCTGACCCCGGTGGGCTCCCCGCCGAACCTCATCGGCCGCGGCCTCATCGAGGAGGCGACCGGTCGGCACATCAACTTCGGCCAGTGGTTCGCCATCGCCTTCCCGATCTGCACCGTGATGTTCTTCGCGCTGGCCCTCATCCTGACGCTCATCAACAAGCCCGAGGTGCGCAAGCTCGAGGGCGTCGAGGAGTTTCTCGCCGAGCAGAAGGCGGCGCTGGGCCCCATGTCGCGGGCCGAGCGCAACACGGTCATCGCCTTCGGCGTCACTGTCGTCGGCTGGTTGCTGCCCTCGATCCTGGGCATCTTCTTCGGCGACGAGCACCCGGTCGCCTCGGTCATCAGCGGCCGCCTCAACGAGGGCGTCGTCGCCGTGGCCGGCGCGGCGCTGCTGTTCATGCTGCCGGTCGACTGGAAGCAGCGTCGCTTCACGATGACCTGGGACGAGGCCGCCAAGATCGACTGGGGCACGATCATCCTGTTCGGTAGCGGCATCATCTTCGGCGCCCTGCTCGACAGCACCGGCCTCGCCGAGACCATCGGCACCGCCGCCGCCACGACCTTCGGCGTGACCAGCCCCGCGGCCCTGACGATCTTCGCGGTGCTGCTGGCCATCCTCATCTCCGAGACGACGAGCAACACGGCGGCCGCGGCCGTCACCGTGCCGATCATCATCCCGCTGGCGGTCGCCATGGGCGTCGATCCGCTGGTTCCGGCCCTGGCCGCGACGTTCGGCGCCTCGTTCGGGTTCATGCTGCCGGTCTCCACGCCGCAGAACGCGATCGTCTACGGCTCGGGCGTCGTGCCGATCACCCGAATGATCCGCTCCGGCATCAGCTTCGACATCATCGGCGCGATCCTCATCATCCTGTGCCTGCCGGTGGTGGCTCGGATGGTCGGCCTGGGCTGACCTGGCGGTCATCGCGATTCGGGCGGCACGTCGGTAACCCCGGCGGGCCGCCCGAATTGCGTAGCTCGACCTGGCGGTCAGAGCTGGGGCTCCCGTCAGCGGTGTCGATGCAGGTGCCGGTGATGCAGATCGGGCAGGTGCGGGTGCACGTGCTTGACCGGCGCGTGCGTGTGCTCGTGCTCGTGGGAGCCCAGGGCGGAGCCGGGGGTGGCGGCCCCCTCGCCGTGCGGATGGTCGTGGTGGTCGTCGCCGTGGTGGTGGCGATGCCGGTGGGTCAGCGGTTCGTGGGTGTGGGCGTGTTCGTGGCCGCTGCGGACGACGAAGGCGATGCCGGCGACGGCGATGGCCAGCGCGACGAGCTCCCGGGTCGTGGCAGGTTCGCGCAGCACGGTCCAGGCGAGGAGCGCCCCGACGAACGGTGCGGTCGCGAAGACGAGCTGGCCGCGGGCGGCGCCCAGGTCGCGGGCGCCCGCGATCCACAGGGTGATCGAGGCGCCGTAGCCGAAGGCCCCGACCACCATGGCGAACATGAGGGCCAGCACAGAGGGGCCGCCCTCGACGAGCAGCCCGATGGCCAGGTTGCCGCCGCCCGCGACCACGCCCTTGACCAGCGTGATCTGCGCCGGAGTGAACGCGTCGAGTTCGGCCGTCACGCAGTTGTCCACCGCCCAGCACAGGCAGGCCCCGGCCAGCAGCAGCGCGCCCCACCGCAATTCCGGGTCGCCGGACCAGCCGAGCACCACGCTGGCGACGACGACCAGCGCGGTTCCCGCGGCGATCCGCGGGCCGATGTACTCCCTAAAGAGCCACCCGGCGAGCAGCGTCGTGAACACCAACTCGAGGTTCAGCAGCAAGGACGCGGTCGCGGCCGGCGTACGACCCAGCCCCATCGCCAGCAGCAGCGGCCCGACGGCCCCGCCGAGCACCACGGCCACGGCCAGGGGGCGCGCGCCGCGGCGCCAAGCCCCCGCGCTCAGGGGCGTGCGTGCGAACGGCGCGCAGGCGATCGCCGCCCCGACGTACAGCGCCCCGGCCAGCGTGAACGGCCCCAGCTCGCCGGCCAGCCGCGACGCCAGCGGCGCCGAGACCCCGAACAACACGGCCGCCACCGCGCACAGCACGAACCCGCGGCTCACGGGTGGCGCAGAACCCGTCGCAGGCACCAGCTCACCTCCTGGTTCGTCGCTTGCTCACCAGTGTGCCCGGGCCTGCGAGCGGGGTCAGGGTTACGACGCACCGCTCCGACACAGCGGAGCAGCAGGAGAAACCGGATGGTCGAACCCGGATGGGTCAGGCGCTGCGTCGGCGCAGGATGGACAGCAGGTCGAGGCGACCGGACGCCTGTCGAACCTCCAGGAGTCCGGGTACGGTCGCGCGTAGGTCGCGCTCGAGGCGCCCGTGGATGGTCAGGGCCGAGGCGGGGCAGCCGCTGCAGGCCCCGGTGAGCCGCACGAGCGCGACGGCGTCGCGTACCTCGACGAGGGCGACGCGGCCGCCGTGGGACCGCACGTACTCGCCGGCCGCGCCGGTCAACGCCGATCGCACCGCTGCGGCCAGTGACGCGTCGTCGACGAGGCCGCCGGCAGCCTCCGCCAGAGACCCGGCCACGGGCTCGGCCGTGGATCCAGTCGTAGATCCGGCCTCGGAAACCTCAATCCGGCCACCCTCAGTCCCGACCCAGCTGCCGGGCTCGCCCAACGCCTCCGACAGTGCAAGCCGAACCGTCTCCCCAACGCCGCGCCACGAGTGACCGGGCGCCAGTGTGGTCAACAGCGCGTCGTCGCAGCACACGACCGCGCACAGCGTCCCGTCGTCCAGCAGCTCGCCGAGCCGGCCGGGCGCGATGGCGACGGGCCCGATCAGCGGAACCGCGCCCTCCGGGACGACCCACCGCAGCGTCGACGGATCCCCGGCGACCGCCTCCGGATGCAGTGTGAGCAGCGCACTCATAGCCGGCTCACATCAGCGCCGCGACGACGGTGTGCGCCAGGAACGCCATGACCCAGGCGACGGCGAACAGGCTGACGAAGGCGATGGCGGGCCATTGCCAGGTGCCGGTCTCGCGGCGCATCACCGCGATCGTCGACATGCACTGCAGGGCGTAGACGAAGAACATGAGCAGCGCCGCGATCGTCGGCGGGGTGAACAGCGGCTCGCCGGCACGCGGGCCCTCGCTGACGGTCATGGCGGCCAGGGCGGTCGCCGGCTCCTCGGGGTTTTCGGCGGCCGCAACCTGCCCGATCGTGGCGACGAACACCTCGCGCGCCGACAGCGAGGCGAGGATGCCGATGTTGATGCGCCAGTCGAAGCCGAGCGGCTCGAACACCGGCTGCACCGCCTTGCCGAGGTCGGCGGCGTAGCTGTGGTCGATGACGTACTGGCTGACCGCCACGTCGTCACCGGCGTCGACGCCCGCCCGCGCCAGCGCGTCGGGGCTCTGCACGGGCAGGTTCAGCAGCGCCCACATGATGATCGTCGTCGCCAGGATGATCGTCGTGACCTTGCGGACGAACGCCATCGCCGAGTCCCACATCTGCACGACGACGCTGCGCAGCCGCGGCACCCGATAGGGCGGCAACTCCATGTAGAAAGGCAGCCCGCGGATGCTGCGACCGACGAACCGCGACGTGATCCACGCCGACGTCATCGCCGAGAAGGCCCCGAGCAGATACAGCCCGAACATCGCGACGCCCTGCAGACCGAATGGCCCCACGCGGGAGTCGCCCGGCACTAGCAGGCCGATGAGCAGCACGAACACCGGCAGCCGGGCTGAGCACGTCATGAGCGGCGCGCCCATCATCGTGGCGATCCGGTCGCGGGCCGAGGGCAGCGTGCGGGTCGCCATGATGCCGGGGATGGCGCACGCCAGCGACGACAGCAGCGCGACGAACGCCCGCCCCTCCAGGCCGGCGCGGGCCATGACCCGGTCCATCAGCAGCGCCGCCCGCGACAGGTATCCCACGCCCTCGAGCACCGCGATGAGCAGGAACAACAAGAGAATCTGCGGCAGGAAGACGAGCACGGCGCCGACGCCGCCGATGAGCCCCTGCCCGAGGAAGGAGGCGAGCCAGCCGATCGTCACGTGCTCGGCGACCAGGGCGGCCAGCCACGCGAACACCGACTCGATCGCCGCCTGCATCGGCGCGGCGACCGTGAAGATCACCTGGAAGAAGCCGAACATCACCGCGAAGAATGTCAGCGTTCCCCACACCGGATGCAGCAGGACGGCGTCGATGCGACGGGTCCGGCGATCGACCTCCGGGACCCGATAGCCCGCGCTGGCCAGCACCGATTCGACCCAGCCGCTCTGCTCGGCGGGGTCCAGCGGAGGCAGCACGGCCGGCTGCGTCCACGAGGCCGGGTCGGACAGGAGGTCGCGCAGGGCGTCGACATCCGAGCGGCGGCCGCCGACGACCCCTATGACCGGGACCCCGAGGGCCCGGCGCACCGCCTCCAGGTCGATGGCGCCGTGCCGCTGGCTCATCTCGTCGCCGAAGGTCAACACGACACAGACGGGCAGGTCGCGGTGCAGCACTTGGGCGAGCAGGCGCAGTGAACGGCGCAGGGTGGTGACGTCTAGGACGACGAGCAGCGCGTCGGGCGTGGCCACGGAGTCGTCGGCGCGGTCGAGGACCGTGGCGACGATCGCCTCGTCCGGGCTGATCGCCGCCAAGCTGTAGGTGCCGGGGAGGTCCTCGATGACGACCTGCTGCCCGGCCACGGTCGCCGGACCCTCGTAGCGGGCCACGGTGACGCCCGGGTAGTTGCCGGTCTTGGCGCGCAGCCCCGTCAACGCGTTGAACAGCGTCGTCTTACCCGAGTTGGGGCTGCCGACCAACGCGAACCGGCGCGTTCCGGTGAGAGTCGTGCCGCCCTCGCCGCCGTGGCAGGAGGCGCTCATCGGGGTTGGTCGGTGAGGACCAACGCGGACAGGTCGCGCCGCAGCGCCACCTCGTAGTCACAGACGCGGAAGACCGTCGGGTCGCCGAGCGGAGTGCGGCGGATGAACTCGACCGATGCGCCGGGCGCGAAGCCCAGGTCGAGCAGTCGGCGCGCGCAGTCCTGGTCGCAGCTCTCACAGATGGCCGCGACGACCGCGGACTGGCCGCGCCGCAGGTCCGCCAACGAGCAGGTCTGGGGCGCGGTGGGGCGCGGTCGACCGGAACGACGGATGCTCAGCACGGACATGTCGGCACGCAACTTTCGTCGGTGGGGCTGCTGCCGAAGCGGCGCCGGGCTCCACTTTCACTTAGGCAAGGCAAGCCTAATCATCGGGCTCGGGGAAGGGTAGGCCCAAGGTCCTGAGGCCAGCCTGTGTCCCGGAGAGGGCGCGTCGCCTCAGCCGCGGCGTTGGCGCTCGTTGTAGCGGTGTCCGGACCACACTCCCCAGATCATGCTCACCGGCACCGCGACCCCCCAAGCGGCTCCAGCGGTCAGCAGCACGGCCGGCAGGGTGAACACGAGCATGACGAGGGCGCCGAAGACCGTCGTGTAGAACATGCCGAACGGCCCGAGAAAGAAGGTGAGCAGCACAGCCAACAGCAGTGACTTGCTCTTGGCGCCGTAGGCCTGCGTGGTTCCGCCGGTGACGGCCATGATGTGGATCCCTCCTGTGCTGGTGGTAGTCGTCCTCTAGGGGCAACGTCACCGGCACCCGGTTCGGTTCCTCCCACTGGGTGGGCTCCCAGCGCGGGTAAGTTGGCCCAGTGCTGCTCTCCGTCATCGCTCTGGTCCTCGGGGTGCTCGCGTACGGTCTGGCCGGTGCGCGGCTTTCCGACGGGGCGCAATCGGAGGGTGGGGCGCTGCGCTCGCCGGCGTGGTGGATCGGCACCGGCTGTCAGGGCGCGGGCTTCGTCTTCACTCTCGCCGCCCGCCAGTACTTGCCGCTGCTGATCGTGCAGGCCTGCGTCGTGGGCGGCCTCGCGGTGACGGCGATCATCCAGCATCTGGCCGGAACCCGCCGCATCGGTGCCCGCGACGGGGTCGCGATCCTCGCGGTGATCGGCGGCATCGTGGCGCTGGCCATGACCACCGTGCCCGGGCCGGCGGTGCCCATCGAGCCGATCCATCTCGTCGTCATCGCCGCGACCGTCGCGGTCTGCGCCGTCGCCCTCTTCGTGCGCCTGCCCCCGGGGGTCAGCGGACTGTTCGCCGGCACGGGGTTCGCGATCAGTGCGATCACCGCGCGGCTGCTCGTCGCCGACCCCCGGCTGTCGATGTGGCGGCCGTGGGAGTGGCCGATGCTGTCGTGGGCGGCGGCGTTCTTGTTGCTCGCGGGGCTCGTGCTGGGCCAGGTGCACCTGACCGTCGGGCTCAAGCGCGCGCACGCCGTCGCCGTGCTCGGCACCAACTACCTCATGTCGACCCTGGTGCCCGCCGTCATCGGCTGGACCCTGCTGCACGAAGAACCCCGCGAAGGCACCATCTGGCTGGTCGCCGTCGGTCTCGCGCTCGCCCTGGCCGGTGCCATGGCCCTCCTGCGCAGCGACGATGGTCCGCCGCCCGCCGCCCCACCCGCCGAAAGTCATACTTTGCGTTGACCTGCCGAGTCTGAACTCTGAAGCTGGCCGCAAGGTATGACTTTCGGCGAGGGTGGGGCGGATTGTCGCCTAGCCAGGGAGCTTGCGGGCCAGCTTCCAGCCGATGAGGAAGGCCACGACGCCGATGGCGATGGGCTTCGCGTTGGACTTCAGCAGCACCGGCAGCACGGCCGAGCCCAGGTCCAGGGCGTCGTCGTCGGCCGCGGGGGCGGGTCGGTACGCCGGGGTCGGCGTGGGGCGGGCCGCCGACGGCGCGCTTGCGGATGCCGAGTCGGCCTTCGTGCTCGCGCTGCCCGGACTCGCCGCTCCACCTGAGCCACCGGAGCCGGCCGCGCTGGGTGCGTACTTCTTCTCCCAGCTGTCGGCGCCGGCAGTGGCGCCGAACATCGCGGCGGTGCCCACCGGGCCGCGGGGCGCCGAAGCGCCCCCACCAGAACCAGACGAGGACGAGGCGAGCTTCGGCCCGTCCTTCTCCGCCGCAGTCTTGCCGGACGACGAACTGGAAGCGCCGGCGCCTCCGCCGCCACCGCCTGCCGAGAGCTTGCCCTCGATGCACTGCACGAACTGGCCGAGCAGCTTGTCGGAGACGTCCTGCATGACGCCGCGGCCGAACTGCGCCGGCTTGCCGGTGACGAGCAGGTCGGTGGTGACGTCGACTTGGGTCTTGTCGACGCCGTCGGGGGAGAGCGCGATGGTCGCGGTGGCGCCGGCGGTGCCGTTACCGCGCTTGTCCTTGCCCTCGGCCTTGATGACGGCGTGGTGGGAGTCGTCGTCGCGCTCGGTGAAGTGGCCGGTGCCGTGGTAGACCATCGCGATCGGGCCGAGCTTGACCTTGACCTGCCCGGTGAACGAGTCGCCGGAGACCTCGGTGACGGTCGCGCCGGGAAAGCACTCGCCGACCTCGCGCAGGTCCATGAACGTGTTCCAGGCGACGTCGACCGACGCAGGAACGGAGAAGGAGTGGGTCAGTTGCATGGGGGGATCACGCTCCTGCGGCCGCGAGCACGGCGCGGCGGGTCAGCACCGTCGCCAGGTGGCGGCGGTAGTCGGCGTCGGCGTTGAGGTCGGACGGGGGATTGAGGCCTTCGGCGACCCCGGCGCACGCGGCACCGACGGCCTCCTCGGTCAGGGCAGATCCGACGAGCGCCTCCTCGCAGGCGCGGGCCCGCACGGGGGTCGTGCCCATGTTCGTCAGCCCGATGCGCGCCTCCGCGATCGCGTCGCCCTCGACTCGCACCGCGGCGGCGACCGCGACGACCGACCACTGGTGGGAGACGCGCACGAACTTCTCGTAGTGGTGCCCCCAGCCGGACTGCTTGGTCAGCCGCACCGCCGCGAGGATCTCGTCGTCGCCGACGGCGGTCGTGAAGTTGTCCTCGAAGAAGTCCTCGCCGGCGACGACCCGCTGGCCGCGCGGCCCGACGATGACGAACTCGGCCTCCATCGCCAGGGCGGGCGCGCCGACGTCACCGGCCGGATCGGCGTGCGCGAGTGCCCCACCGATCGTGCCCCGGTGCCGAATCTGCGGGTCGGCGATCGTCTCGACCGCGTCGACGAGCACCCCGGCGTGCTCCTGAGCCAACGGGTCGGCCAGGAAGTCGGAGTAGGTGGTCATCGCGCCGACCACGATCCCCGGACCGTCGTCGAACACCCCGCGCAACTCGGCCACCTTGCCCAGGTCGACGACCAGGTCGGGGGCGTTGAGCCGCATCCGCAGGATCGGCAGCAGGCTCTGCCCACCGGCGATGATCTTCGCGGAGTCGCCGCGCTCACCGAGCACCTCGAGCGCCTCGGCGAGCGAAGCGGGGGCGATGTAGTCGAATGCCGCGGGGATCACTGGTCCGCTCCCTTCTGCGCAGCGGCCTGGATGGCCTTCCAGACCCGCATCGGCGTGCACGGCATCTGGATGTCGTCGATGCCGAAGTGACGTACCGCGTCGACCACGGCGTTGACCACCGCAGGGGTTGAGGCGATGCAGCCGGCCTCACCGACTCCCTTGGCGCCCATGTCGTTGCTCGTCGCGGGGCTGACCGTGTTGTCGGTGCGGAAGCTGATCGTGTCGGCGCTCGAGGGCAGCGTGTAGTCGACGAACGAGCCGGTGACCAGCGTGCCCTGGTCGTCGAACACCGCCTCCTCCCACAGTGCCTGGGCGATGCCCTGCACGAGGCCGCCGTGGACCTGCCCCTCGACGATCAGCGGGTTGATGACGTTGCCGACGTCGTCGACGCAGGCGTACCGGAGCATCGACACGTGCCCGGTCTCGGTGTCCACCTCAACAGCACACAAGTGTGTGCCGTGCGGGAAGGAGAAGTTCACCGGGTCGAACGTGGCCGCTGAGTCCAGCGACGGCTCGACGCCGTCGGGGAGGTTGTGCGCGGCGAAGACCGCGAGCGAGACCTCGGCGAGCGAGATCGACGAGGCACCCTCTCCGGCTCCCTTGACCGAGAACGAACCGGAGGCGAACTCAAGGTCGTCCGCGCTGGCCTCCAGGAGGTGCGCGGCGATCGGCCGCGCCTTCTCGATGACCTTGTCCGCCGCCTTGAGCACGGCCTGGCCACCGACGACGAGCGACCGCGAGCCATAGGTGTCCAGGCCCTTGGGCGACACCTGCGTGTCGCCGTGCAGCACCTCGACGTCCTCGAACGGAACCCCGAGCTTGTCGGCGACGATCTGACTCCAGCTCGTCTCGTGCCCCTGCCCGTGGGCGCTGGAGCCGGTGACGACCTCGACCTTGCCGGTCGGCAGCATCCGCACCTCGGCGTGCTCCCAGCCGCCGGCGCCGTAGTTCAGCTCACCGAGCACCCGGGACGGCGCGAGCCCACACATTTCTGTGAAGGTCGAGATGCCCAGGCCCAGCTGCACCCGGTCGCCCCGCTCACGCCGCTGCTTCTGCTCGGCGCGCAGCCCGTCGTAGTCGAAGAGCTCCTTGGCGCGGGCCGTCGCGGCCTCGTAGTTGCCCGAGTCGTACTCGAGCCCGCACACGGTCGTGTACGGGAACTCCTCGTGGGTGATCCAGTTCTTCTCGCGGATCTCCATGGGGTCGCAACCGACCTCCGCGGCGAGCTCGTCCATGAGCCGTTCGATGGCGAACGTCGCCTCGGGACGGCCGGCGCCGCGGTAGGCGTCGGTCCACGTCTTGTTGGTGAACAGGTTCGTGGCGTTGAACTGGTAGGAGTCGAACTTGTAGATCGCGTTGTACAAGAACGCGCCGAGGATCGGCGTGCCCGCCGTGACCAGGCCCAGGTAGGCGCCCATGTCGGTCATGATGTCGACCTTCAGGCCGGTGACCTTGCCCTCCTTGGTCGCGGCCAGCGTCAGCTGTTGCCACTGGTCACGCCCGTGGTGGGCGCTCAGCAGCGACTCGCTGCGGGTCTCGGTGTACTTGCACGGTTTACCGGTCATCCGCGCGGCGAGGAACGTGATGACCTCCTCCGGCGTGACCTGCAGCTTGCCGCCGAAGCCGCCACCGACATCCGGGGCGATGACGCGCACCTTGGCCTCATCGACGCCCAGCACCATCGCCAGCATGACCCGCAGAATGTGCGGCACCTGCGTGGCCGACCACATGACGATCTGCTCGCCGGTGGGGTCGACGACGGTCGAGCGCGGCTCCATGAACGAGGGGATGAGGCGCTGGTTGCGGTACTCGCGCTCGATGACGATGCCGTCGGCGCGGGCCTTGCTGATCGCCTCCTCGACGTCGCCGCCGGTGCCGGCCTGGCCGGAGTCGAACTGCCAGAACGCGCTCTTGTTGGTGCCCAGGTCGGGGTGGGCGAGCACCTCGTCGGTCGCTGCGTCCTTGAGCTCCAGCACGGCGGGCTGGCGGTCGTAGTCGACGTCGACGAGCTCGGCGGCGTCGCGCGCCTGAGCGGGCGTGCGGGCGATGACGACCGCGACGATCTCACCGCTGAACGCGACCCGGTCGACGGCGATCGCGGGGTGCACGGGCGCCTTCTGGTCGGGCGTGATCGGCCACGCGCACGGCAACCCGCCCTGGGTGTCCTTGACGTCCTCACCCGTGATGACTCGCACGACGCCGGGAGACTGCTGCGCCGCCGAGGCGTCGATGTTCGTGATCGTGGCGTGCGCGAACGGGCTGCGGACCATCGCCAGGTGCAGCATGCCGGGCAGCTGGATGTTGTCGGTCCAGCGGGTGCGACCGGTGATGAGGCGCCGGTCCTCCTTCCGGCGGCGGGCGGCGCCGACCTCGCCGGCGGGTTTGGCGGTGGGCTTGTCGGCCGTGGCGGTCACTGGGCACCTCCGGACTGCGCGGCCTGCACGGCCTTGACGATGTTGTGATAGCCGGTGCACCGACACAGGTTGCCCTCGAGGCCGACGCGGATCGTCTCCTCGTCCGCATCCGGATGCTCGTTGAGCACGTCGATGGCCTGCATGATCATGCCCGGGGTGCAGAAGCCGCACTGCAGGGCGTGGGCGTCGTGAAAGGCCTGCTGCATGCGGTGCAGCGTGTCGCCGTCGGCGATGCCCTCGATGGTCGTCACCTCGTGCCCGTCGACCTGCACCGCGAGCACGTTGCAGGACTTGACGCTGCGCCCGTCCAGGTGCACCGTGCACGCCCCGCAATTGCTCGTGTCGCAGCCGACCACCGTGCCGACCTTGCCGAGTTGCTCGCGCAGATAGTGCACGAGCAACGTGCGCGGTTCGACGTCGTCGCTGTACTCGACCCCGTCGACCTTGACGTTGATCTGGGTCATCCGTCACTCCTTCGTGTCGGTTGCGTCCGTGCGCGCGGCCGCCGGGCGGGCCCATGACGTGCGCATTGTCGTTCTGGCATCCTCGCCGCTGCATCGTCGGTGGACAACAGGGCACACATGCATCGCAGCAGGTGCGGACCGGATCAGGCTCGCTGCTTCCGCAGATGCGGTGAGGCTCGGTGTGGTGGTGGTCAGTCTTGGCTGTCGGTTGTGTGCGGGTGGTGGATGGGGCCGCCGCGGTCGGCGAGGCGCTGCCCGTCGCCGCCCCAGTGCAGGGCGATCATCTCGGCGGCGATGCTCACCGCGGTCTCCTGCGGGGTGCGCGCGCCGAGGTCGAGACCGATGGGGCTGGAGAGGCGTGCCAGTTCGTCGTCGCTGAGTCCCGCCTCGCGCAGGCGGGCCAGTCGGTCGTCGTGGGTGCGCCGTGACCCCATCGCGCCGACGTACGCCAGTGGGGTGCGCAGGGCGACCTCCAGCACGGGCACGTCGAACTTCGGATCGTGGGTGAGAACGCACACCACGGTGCGTTCGTCGAGGCTGCCTTGGTCGCGTTCGGCGGCTAGGTAGCGGTGCGGCCACTCGACGACGACCTCGTCGGCATCCGGAAAGCGGCTGGCGGTGGCGAACACGGGTCGCGCGTCGCAGACCGTCACGCGGTAGCCGAGGAAGGTGCCGACCTGCGCGACGGCGGCGGCGAAGTCGATAGCGCCGAACACGATCATCCGGGGCCGTGGCGCGTACGAGGCGACGAACACCCGCAGCCCCTCGCCGCGCCGCTCCCCGTCCGGCCCGTACGTCAGAGTCGCCGTGTGTCCGCCCGCCAGCAGTCCGCGCGCGTCGTCGGTCACGGCCGCGTCGATGCGTTCGCTGCCCAGGGAGGCGGCGACATCGTCACCGGGGCTGTCGTCGGGGTGGATGATGAGGCGCCGCCCGAGCCGGGCGGGGTCGGGGTGGGCGATGACGGTGGCCACGGCGACGGGACGGCCGGCGTCGATGTCGGCGGCCACGGACTCCAGTTGCGGGAACGACTCGCGGCTGACGGACTCGACGAAGACGTCGAGGATGCCGCCGCAGGTCAGGCCGACCGCGAACGCGTCGTCGTCGCTGACCCCGTAGCGTTGCAGCACGGGCGTGCCGTCGGCGACGACGTCCTGGCCGAGCTCGTAGACGGCACCCTCGACGCACCCCCCGGAGACCGACCCGACGGCCTCGCCACCCGGGCCCACGAGCATCGACGCGCCGGCGGGGCGGGGGGCCGAGCGCCACGTGGCGACGACCGTGCCGACCGCTACGGTGTGCCCGTCGCGCCACCAGCCCAGCAACTCCGCGAGCACCTCACGCATCGGCGACCACCCTCACTACCTGCTCGAATGCTGCCAATGAATGCCCGGCGACGAACTCGTCGCAGTGCGGCAGGGCCGCCACGATGCCGCCCTGCACGGGCTCGTAGCCGGCCTTGCCCCGATGCGGATTAACCCACACGACCCTGTGCGCCACGGCGCGCAGCCGGCGCATCTGCTCGCCGAGGTCGGCCGGGTCACCGCGCTCCCAACCGTCGCTGAACACGACGACGACCGCACCCCGGGCCAGGCCGCGGCGCCCCCACCGCCGCAGGAAGGCGTCGAGATTCTGCGCGAGCCGCGTGCCGCCGGACCAGTCGGGCACCGCGTCGCCGCAGGCGATCAGCGCCTGCTCGGGGTCGCGGTGCTGCAGGGCGCGCGTGATGTGGGTCAGCCGCGTGCCCATCGTGAACACCTCGACGTGCGCCCCGGAACCGACGACGAAGCGGTGCGCCAGGCGCAGCAGCGCGTCGGCGTAGGCGCTCATGGAGCCGGAGACATCGATGAGCAGCACGATCCGCCGGGCCCGGCTGCCCCGGCGCCGGTAGGCGATGGCGCCGGGTTCGCCCATGCGGCGCAGTTGCTCGCGCAGGGTGCGGCGGGCGTCGACGGAGCCGCGGCGGGCGGGCGTGGCTCGGTGCGCGCGACGGCGTGGGGCACGCGGCTGCAATGCGCCGAACAGCCTTGCCAAGCGGGCGCGCTCGGCGTTGGAAAGGGCCGCGACGTCGCGGTGTCGCAGCACGTCGGCGTCGCTGGCGCGGACGGCGAGCGCATCCTCGTCCAGGGGGCCGCTGCCGGTGCCGCCACCGCTGTCGAGCGCCGCCTGCGTAACGGTCGGCGCGGACTCCCGGCGCGGCCGCGGGCCGGTCGACGCGAGCCCGAACCAGGCGGCGAACACCTGGTCGTGGCGGCGCAGGTCGTCGGGGGAGCCGCACAGCGTCGCTCGCCCGGCCCAATACACACCCGCCGCGTCACCCGCACCGACCTCAGCCGCCGCCTGCAGATACGAGCGCTCCCGGTCCGCGGTCACCGCCACCCCGGCCGCCCGCAGCGCCCGCGCAAACCCCACCAACGCCGCCGCTGGGCGGCCGCCCACCTCCCCGGTGGCCGTGCCGAGCAGCGAGGGTGGCGTGACGTAGCGACTTCTCGACGCACTCGCGTCAGCACCAGATTCGGGCGCAACGCTCTGACCTGCATCTTTGCCCCGAAGGCTCGATCGGTGGTTGCTCCCAGTGCGTTGAGAAGTCGCTACGTCCGCGCGCTCTTCGGCCTGGCGCGCACCCTGGCCCCCCGATTCGGGCTGGGGCGCCGCATCTGAGCTCATCGGGTGAGCACCCGATCGAGGGCGGCGCGCACCCGCTCCGCGTCGTCGCGGTGCTTGACGGCGACCCCGAGCGTCGCGGCGGCGGTCGCCGTGTCGAGCTCGGGGGCGCCCAACTCCAGCAGGGCGCGGGTCCAGTCGATGGTCTCGGCCACACCGGGCGGCTTGACGAGATCGAGCCCGCCGCGACCCCCGCCGCCGGGGGCGTCGGAGGAGGCCGGGCCGCCGCGCAACTGCTGGCAGGCGGCGACGACCTGGCGAGCCAGGGCCTCGCTGACGTCCGGCAGGTGGGTGCGCACGATGGCCAGTTCCCGCTCCAGGCTGGGGTGTTCGATCCAGTGGTAGAGGCAGCGCCGCTTGAGGGCGTCGTGCAGGTCGCGGGTGCGATTCGAGGTGAGCACGACGACGGGCGGGACGCCGGCCGTCACCGTCCCCAACTCGGGGATCGTCACCTGCCACGTCGAGAGCACTTCAAGCAGGAAGGCCTCGAATTCGTCGTCGGCGCGGTCGATTTCGTCGACGAGCAACACCGCCGGTGCCTCCCGCAGCGCCCGCAACACGGGCCGGGCGAGCAGAAACCGGTCGGTGAACAACTCGTCCTCGACTGCCGCAAGATCCGCACCTGCTCCGAGGGGAGCCTGCGTGCCGGCTGAGGCCAACGCCTCGAGCGCCCGCAAGTGCAGGATCTGCCGGGGAAAGTCCCAGTCGTAGAGGGCCTGGCTGGCGTCGATCCCCTCGTAACACTGCAGCCGGATCAGCGGCGCGCCCAAGACACCGGCCAGCGCTTGGGCGAGCGCGGTCTTGCCGGTGCCCGGCTCGCCCTCCAGCAGCAGCGGCCGAGACAGGCGCAACGCGAGCCACGAGATGGTGGCCAGGGCCTCGTCGGCGAGGTAGCCGCTCCGCTCCAGGCGGGCGGCCAGGTCGTGCGCGTCGGGGATTGCCAGCGTCGGCTCCATCCGCCCAGCATCGCCCACCAGCGCACCGAGGGCACGCCACCGTGTCCCCACTCACCCCCGCGGACCCGAGATGGGGGCGGGGTCAGTGGTCCGGGCGGTCCAGGGGGAGGACCTTGTCGGTCGACATGGCCGCAGACTTCGTCGCGGCGCGCGCGGCGGGGAAGCAGCCGGAGGCCGTGCCGAGCCGTTGCAGGCCGACGAGGTCACCGGCTCCCCAGACGGCCGGCTTCGACGTGGTAGCCGGGTACATGATCTGGATCGGGTCGGAGACGGTCGGGTGGTCGAGGCCGACGACGTGGCCGAGCTCGTGCATGAGCACCTGCCCCCAGGTGCCGAGCAGGCCGGTGGAGTTGCCGCGGCCGAACCCGGTGGGCAGCTTCTTGGTGTTGTCGAGCACGACGTAGCCCTGCACGATGCGGTGCCAGGAGCCTGACCCGACGCGCTGCGGGGTCGGTTCGAAGAAGGCGCCACCGACGCCGACGATGTCGGACCCCTTCGTCAGGTACGCCGAGCGCTTGGCGGGTCGGGTGTCGCCGGGCCGGGCGAACGCGACGACGAGGTCAGTGCCCTTGGGGTAGGTGTCGGGCACGTCCTGACCCTTAGAGCCCGGGACGACGCCGGTCGTGCCGACCTTGACGAACCGCATGCCGGTGCCGGCGGCGATCTGCCCGATCGCGGCGTCGATGTCGGCGGCCGCACCCTTGGGCGCCCCCTCGAGGTTCACGCGGTACCGCACGGGGCTGCACGGATTCCACCGCGCGGGCGGCGTTGTCAGATACCCCACGGACTTGGGGTTGCCGGCTCCCACGAGCATCGTGAACGGCCGTGACGTGCCGACGCGCTGGCCACCGTTGGAGACGGAAGCGACGCGGAAAACGGTGCGGCCCTTGGCGCTCGTGGGCACGCGAAGCGTGTAGGCGCGCGCGGCGGCGCTGGTGCCAGGTGGCGTCACCGACGCCACGGTGCGCCACGATCGGCCGTGCAACCGCTGGAGCGATACGGCGGTCTTCGGTTGGGCGCTCTTCAACTGCCCGGTGACGCTGACTCGCGCTCCGGGTCGCGCCACGGTCGTCGACGGCTTCGCTGACACGGCGGGGGCCGCGGTCGCCGCGGTGGTGGCAGTCGCGACGGCAGCGGGCGATGCGGCGGCACCGAATGAAGCAACGGGCGCGGCCGTCGCGGAGGACGCCCCGGCCGGCCCGGCGACGGTCGCGCCGACGAGTGCCAGGGAGGTGAGACCGATGGCCAGACGAGCGGCAGGGGCCGGTCGCTGGGCACGCGCAGAAGGTCGAGATGGCGTTGTCATGAGGGGAGTCCCTTCACGTCTTGGCCGGCTGGTAGCCGATTCCGACGGTGGTCACCGTTTCATGCGGCGCTGAGCGTCCCCCAACAACGACCTACTGCAGCGGAGCGTCGTCCGTGCAGTAGGTGCTGCAGTTCTGTCGCTTCGATGACCGAATACTCATCGAGAATGCCCCCTCGCCGAGGGTGGCGAGCGCCCCGTCCACGTTTCGGGCGCTGTCGGGTGGCGATCCCGTCCCGCGGGGGG
>NZ_BAHD01000072.1 GCF_000298215.1 Kineosphaera limosa NBRC 100340
GACATCGGCTCGATGCTGGCCGGGCACCTCGAGGGCCGGGCCACGCGGGCCAACTTCCGCACCGGCACGATGACGGTCTGCACGATGATCCCGATGCGCTCGATTCCGCACAGGGTTGTGTGCCTGGTGGGCTTGGACGACGGCGTGTTTCCGCGGACGACGACCGCCGAAGGCGACGACGCGCTGGCGCGCCGCCCGGTGACCGGCGAGCGCGATCCGCGCGCGCAGGACCGGCAACTCCTGCTCGACGCGGTGATGGCCGCGCGCCAGACCCTCGTCATCACCTACACCGGGGCCGACGAGCACACGGGCGCCCCCAGGCCGCCCGCGGTGCCGCTCGGTGAGCTCATCGACGCCGCTCGGGCCACCGCCTGCGGTGAGCCGATCGACCGACTCGTCACTCGACATCCCCTGCAGCCCTACGATCCCCGCAACCTCGGCGGCGTCGCTCCGGGCCTGCCGACCTTGTTGCCCGACGGGCGTCCGTTCAGCCACGATCCGGTGGCGCTCGCCGGGGGCCGCGCCCTGACGAGGCCGCGACCATCCGCAGGCCCGGCCGGGGAGGGTTCGGCGGCCAGCGCCCGTCAGGATTCGGCGCTGCTGGCCGCCCCCTTGCCGCTGGTGCGCGAGCCCGATGTCGACCTCTTGGCGTTGCAGCGGTTTCTCGTCAACCCGGTCGGGGCGTTCCTGCGGGATCGTCTCGGCATCGTGCTGCCGGAGGAGCCCAGCGAGCGGGTCGACGGCATCCCCCTCGAACTCGACGGATTGGGCCGCTGGCAGTTGGGCGATCGGTTGCTCACCGGCCTGCTGGCGGGGCACGACTCGCAGGCGCTGGCCGAACAGGAGAAGTGGCGTGGCGAGCTACCACCCCATCGGCTCGGCGACACGCTGCTGGCCGCTGAGCTGGCCCGGGCCCAGGGCCTGGCCGACTACGTGCGGCGCACGCTGCGGCTGCCCGAAGCCACCACCCCGGTGCGCTTTTCCGCGCGCGACGTCGACCTGGCCTTGCCCAGCGGGCGGCGACTCGTGGGCACCGTCGAGGGGGTTGTCCCGAACGTGCCGACGGCCAGCTCCCTGGCCATCACCTACTCCAGCCTGAGCGCCAAACACCGACTCGGCGGCTGGTTGCGGGCGCTCGCGTTGGCGGCGACCGGTGAGCCGATGACCTCCAGCCACGTCATCGCGCACCGCAGCCGGTGGGCCGGGGGTGCTTCGACGAAGACACCGACCCGCCTGTACTTCAGCACCGTCGAGCAGGCCGAGGCTCTGGCGCTGCTCGACCAACTGGCCGACCTGCGCGACCGGGGGCTGCGCGAGCCGCTGCCGCTGGCACCCAAGACGGCTTACGCCTGGGCCCGCGAATTCGCCCAACGAGACGCCCGATCGGCAGACGACAAGGCGCGCGGCGAGTGGGAGACCGACGCCTTCCGCGGTTTCCCCGGCGAGCAAGACACTCCGGCGCACACGTTCGCGTTCGGCGAGCAAGCCCCCTTCAGCGCGATCGTCGGGGTGCCCGCCGACGACGAACGCTGGCATCGCGGCGCACCCCACCGGCTCGGCCAGTACGCGCTGCGCCTCTGGGGGCCGATCGCTCGCTACGAGGGGCAGTCATGAGCGTCATCGTGGGCCCGTGGTCCGGCTCCGGCGACCCAGAGTCCGGCGGCCCACCAGCGATGGCCGACTTCGACATCACCGACCCGCTGCCCCGCTCCGGCACCACGCTGCTGGAGGCCAGCGCCGGCACCGGCAAGACGTGGACGATCGCAGCACTGGTCACGCGGTACGTCGCCGAGGGGGTGGTGACGCTGCCGCAGATGCTCATCGTGACGTTCGGGCGGGCGGCCAGCCAGGAGTTGCGGGCGCGAGTGCGCGAGCACCTCACGGCTGCCGCCGCCTCCCTGAGTGACCCCCCGGCTCGCAGGGAGCGCGACGCACTGCTGCGGCTGCTGCTCGACGTCGACGACGCGGAACGGCAGCTACGACTGCGCCGGGTGCGCCAGGCGCTGGCCGACATCGACGCGGCGACGATCGCCACCACCCACCAGTTCTGCCAGCAAGTGCTGCGCGGGCTGGGCGTGGCCGGCGACAGCGACCCCGACACCGAACTCGTCGACGACCTCGACGACCTGCTCGTCGAGGTCGTCGACGACCTGTACCTGGCCCGGTTCGCCGGCGAGGCCAGCCCGCCCTTCACCCGCGCGCAGGCCCTGGGGATCGCCCGCGACGCCGTCGACGACGCCCACGCGACGCTGCGACCTACCGACGCCGAGCCCGACTCGGCCGCCGACCGGCGCATGCGCTTCGCCGCCGCCGTGCGCGAGACGCTCGACGTGCGCAAGCGTCGGCTGCGCGTCATGCACTACAACGACTTGCTCAGCCAGCTCGCGCAGGCCCTGGCCGACCCGCACGCCCCGGCCCGCGGTCGGATGCGCGCCCGGTGGCCCGTCGTGCTCGTCGACGAGTTCCAAGACACCGACCCCGTGCAGTGGCAGGTGCTCGATCGGGCGTTCACGGGGCACAGCACGATGGTGCTCATCGGCGACCCCAAGCAGGCGATCTACCTCTTCCGCGGCGGCGACGTCGTCACCTACCTGGCCGCCTCCCAGCAGGCCGACCAACGACGGTCGCTGCCGTGCAACTACCGCAGCGACCGCCCGCTGGTCGACGCGCTCGACGTGCTGCTGGGTGAGGCGCAACTCGGCGACCCACAGATCAGTGTGCGTACCGTGCGGGCTTTCCGGGAGGGCAGCCGGCTACGCGGCAGCCCCCATCCGCAGCCGGTGCGACTGCGGCACGTGCGCCGCGAGCACATCCGCGGGCCGATGCGGGTGGGGGCGATCCGCGACCACATCGCCATCGACCTGGCCCACGACATCGCCGAGCTGCTCGCCTCCGGGGCGACCTACGTCGACGACAGCGGTGAGCGGCCGCTGGCGGCCCGCGACATCGCCGTCATCGCACACACCAACAAGGCGCTCATCGAGATCCAGCAGGCCCTGCGCCTCGTCGGCGTGCACGCCGTGACGACCGGCGGGTCGACCGTGCTGGCGGGCCGCGCCGCCCAGGAGTGGCTCGCGTTGCTGGAGGCGATGGCCGCCCCGCACCGACGGACGCTGGCCCGCGCCGCGGCCCTCACCGCCCTGCTGGGCTACCCGGCGCACCGCCTCGACGACGCCGGTGACGCCGCCGCGAGCGACGACCTCGACGACGACATCGCCTGGCGGCTGCGCACCCTGGCCGGGGTGTACGACCGGCAGGGCGTCGCCGCGGTGTACGAGGCCCTGGCGGTCGCGGGACTGCCGGCGCGGGTCTTGGCCGGAGTCGGCGGCGAGCGCCAGCTCACCGACCTGCGCCACGTCGCCGAGCTGCTGCACGAAACCTCCGACCGGGGCCGCGTCGGCCTGCCCGGGATCATCGAGTGGCTGCGCACGCAGATGGCGCAGGCCGCGCCGCAGACCGCAGGCGCCCGCAGCCGCCGCCTCGACAGCGATGCCACCGCGGTGCAGCTGCTGACGGTGCACGCCAGCAAGGGCCTGCAGTACCCCGTCGTGTATCTGCCCTCGCTGTGGGACCGGTATGTCGGCGGAAAGGAGCCGCTGGTCGCACGCTTTCACGACGACCCGCACCGTGACCACCGCGACCACCGCGACCACCGTGACCACCGCGACCACCGTGACGGGCGGGAGCTTGCGGGGCGGGCCGCCGAGGCAGACCAGGCCGCGATGCCCGCGCCCTCGCCGGTGCGCTGCCTCGATGTCGGCGGGCCCGGCGGGCCGTTCTGGGCCGACGCACTCCAGCGCAGCCGCCGCGAGGACGACGGCGAATCGCTGCGCCTGCTGTACGTCGCCCTGACCCGAGCACAGAGCCAGGTCGTGCTGTGGTGGGCCGGCGCGAAGAACAACACGCCCGCGGCTCCACTGCAACGCATGCTCATCGGGCGGGCGAAGGGGCAGGCGCAGGTGCCGGACGAGGTGTCCGTACTCGACGACGACACCGTCGAGCAGCGGCTCGGCAACTGGCAGCGCGTCTGCGGGCTGCACTACGAGGCGGCGATACCGGCCCCGTTGACCGCGGCCGCCGGCCCGACCGCGGCGCCGAGGCTGGCGCTCGCCCCGTTCACTCGACGGATCGACCACGACTGGCGACGCACCTCCTACTCGGCGCTCAGCGCTCCCCGCGACGCCGACGGCTACGAGCTCGCCGCAGGCGTCGGCAGCGAACCAGAGGGCACCGCCAAAGACGACGAACCGGAGGTCGGGGTTCCGCTCGCACCGGACGGCACCCTGCCCGGTCTGGCGCTCGCCGGCGCCGACGTGCCCTCCCCGATGGCCGATCTGCCGGTGGGCGCGACGTTCGGTTCGCTGGTGCACGCCGTGCTCGAACACGCCGACCCGCAGGCCCCGGACCTGCGGGCCGAGCTGCTGGCGCACATCGGCGAGCAGTTGGTGTGGTGGCCCGTCGACCTGGCCCCACCTGCGCTGGCCGATGCCCTGGTGGCCGTCTGCGACAGCCCGCTCGGGCCGCTGGCACCCGGGCTGACGCTGCGCGACATCGGGCGCCGCGACCGGCTCTGCGAACTCGACTTCGAGCTGCCGCTCGGGGGTGGTGACAGTCGCGACGCACGCGGCGAACTGGCCGTTGGCGGCGAACTGGCCGCTGGCGCCGGCCACGGCTACGGGGTACTCGGCGACCTGGCCGACCTGCTGCGCGAGCACTTGCCGCCGGGCGACCCGGTGCGCGGCTGGGCCAACGTGCTCGACGCGAGTCCGGCGCTGGCCGCGCAGCAGCTGCGGGGATACCTCACCGGATCGGTCGACGTCGTGCTGCGCACCGATGGCCGCTACCTGGTCGTCGACTACAAGACGAATTGGCTCGGCCCGCTGGACGAGCCGCTGACCGCCGCCTCGTACCGACCGAGCGTGCTTGCCGACGCGATGGGGCACTCCTCGTATCCGCTGCAAGCGCTTCTGTACGCCGTTGTCGCCCATCGGTTTCTGCGCTGGCGGTTGCCCGACTACGACCCGCAACGGCATCTCGGCGGGGTGCTGTATCTGTACGTCCGCGGCATGTGCGGACCGGACACCCCGGTGATCGACGGCGCCCCATGCGGGGTGTTCGCGTGGCGGCCGCCCGTGGCTCTCGTCGAGGCCGTCTCTGCGCTACTGGATCACGGGTTGCAAGCCGCTGCGGTGGGCGACGCAGCAGTGGGCGACGCTGCGGCGAGCGACGGCGAGAAGGGAGCGGGGGCGTGAGTCTGCTCGAGGTGTTCGAGCCTGCGGATGCCCGCGATCGGCGGTTGGCGCTGGGCGCCACCGGGCAGCTGGCGGCCTTCAACGAGGCGGGCGTGCTCAGCGCCGCGGACGTGCATATTGCCCGCGCCGTGGCCCGGGCCAGCCGCGAACAAGACGAGGTGGCGGTGCTCGCGGCGGCCTTCGCGACCCGCGCGGTCCGCCTCGGTTCGGTGGCGGTCGACCTGGCCGACCTCGCGGCGGCGGGCCGGCAGACGGAGTCACCCGCGCCGGCCGGTGTGGCGGGGTCAGGCGCCTCGGAGCCTGGCGGGGACGTCGGTGTCGAGCCGGAGCGGCCCGACGCGTCGGGCGGCGTCGCCGACCTGCCGTGGCCCGATCCGGCGACCTGGCAACCGCGGGTGCAGGCGTCCAAGCTCGTCGCGCAGGGCGTCCTGGTCGTCGAGCACGATCTCGTCTATCTGCAGCGCTATCACCACCAAGAGGTGCAGGTGGTAGACGACCTGAACCGGCGGGCCGCGGGGCCACCGCCGCCCGTCGACGAGGCTCGCCTGCAGGCCGGACTCGAGCGGTACTTCGCCGAGGGCGACAGCGATCAGCGGGCGGCCGCGCAGACCGCGGTGCGGTCGTGGACGACGGTGATCACCGGCGGTCCGGGCACCGGCAAGACGACGAGCGCCGCGACGATTCTGGCCCTGCTGGCCGAGCAGGGCCAGCAGGATCACTCGACCGCGGGAAAGGCGCGTCCGCTGCGGATCGGGCTGGCCGCGCCGACCGGCAAGGCCGCGGCGCGCATGCAGGAGGCGCTGCGGGAGGCGCTGACCGGCTCACCCGAGCGTCCCGGGGTCATCGCCGCCACGGCGAACGCCGATGCCGCCACCCGCGCGGCCGTCGCCGGCCTCGGCGACCTCGAGGCGGTGACCCTGCACCGGCTGTTGGGGGTGCGGCCTGACCGGGGCACCCGATTCCGTCACCACCGGGGCAACCGGCTGCCGCACGACGTGGTGCTCATCGACGAGGCCTCGATGGTCTCGCTGACCCATATGGCTCGACTCTTGGAGGCGTTGCGCCCCACGACTCGGCTGATCTTGGTCGGCGATCCGGATCAGCTCGTGTCGGTCGACGCCGGCGCCGTCCTGGCCGATCTCGTCGCCGGCGCGCAGCTCGCCGAGGGCAAGCAGGCGATAGGCGCAGACTCGGGCACGGGAGCGGGCACGGGCACGGAGTCGGGCACGGGATCCGGAGGTGGTGCCGACGGTGCAACAGCCGGGGGCGCGACCGGCGGGCCGCTGCGCGTGGCCGGGCTGCGGCGGGTCCACCGTTACGGCGCGCAGATCGGCGAGGTGGCGCAGGCGTTGCGCGAGGGCGATGCCGACGCGGTCATGGCACTGCTGCGCGGACCCCGCGCCGCCGGCGCGGACGCCGAGGTGCTGTGGATCGACGACAGCGACCCCGCCACTTCCCTGCAGGCCCTTGAGCCGTTGCTGACCCGGCAGGCGCGGGCGATCTACGACCTCGCCCAGGTCGGTGACGCCCCCGGCGCCCTGGCCGCCGCCGCCCGGCACCGACTGTTGTGCGCCCATCGGGAGGGCCCGTTCGGCGTACGCACCTGGAACGCTCGCGTGGAGGGCTGGCTGCGCCAGGCCACCGGCGACGGACTCTACGACCCCATGTACATCGGGCGCCCTCTGCTCATCACGGCCAACGACTACGCGACGGGCGTCGTCAACGGCGACACCGGGGTCATCGTGCGCGCTACCGGTCGGGGCTCCCAACGGGTCGCCGTCATCGCCGGGCAGGAGACCCGCGGCCACGCACCGCCCGCACCGCCCGGACAGCCCGCCGACCTGCAGAGTTCGCGACCTGCAGAGCAAGAACAGCGCAGCTCGCCGGAAGGTACGGCTTTCGCCGGGTTGGGGGGCGGGTTTCGGGTGTTTGCGCCGAGTCGGCTGGGTGAGGTGCAGACGCTGCATGCGATGACGGTGCACAAGTCCCAGGGCAGCCAGGCCGACGCCGTGACCGTGCTGCTGCCCGAGCGGGGCTCCCCCCTGCTGACTCGCGAGCTGCTTTACACCGGGGTGACCCGCGCCCGCAACCAGGTGCGAGTCGTCGGCAGCGAAGCCGTGATCCGCGAGGCGGTGCAGCGCCGGGTGGTCCGCGCCTCCGGGCTGCGTCGCCGCCTCGCCCCGCCCCAAGGGGAAGGCGGCCTGCCGTGACAGGATGACGAACGGACCAGTGCCCGATGGACCCCGAACCCGATGGACCCCGAACCCGGTGGACCCCGATATCGAGAAGGTCAGCTCATGCCCGTCCCCCACGACGACACCCCCGCCTTCGGCGAGTACGCCGATCCCAGCCGCCTCGTCTCCACCCAGTGGCTGGCCGAACACCTCGGCACCCCCGGCCTGGTGGTGGTGGAGAGCGACGAAGACGTGCTGCTCTACGAGACCGGACACATCCCGGGCGCCGTCAAGGTCGACTGGCACACCGAACTCAACGACTCGGTCACCCGCGACTACCTCGACGGACCGGCGTTCGCGCAGCTCATGCGCGACAAGGGCATCAGCCGCGACGACACGATCGTCTTCTACGGCGACAAGTCCAACTGGTGGGCCGCCTACGCGCTGTGGGTCTTCCGGCTGTTCGGCCACGAGGACGTGCGGCTGCTCGACGGCGGCCGCGCCAAGTGGCAGGCCGAAGGTCGGGAGATGACCACGGACAAATCCGGCCGCGCCCCCAGCGACTACCCCGTCGTGCAGCGCGAGGACTCCGCGATCCGCGCCTACAAGGACGACGTGCTCGCCCACCTCGGGCAGCCGATGGTCGATGTCCGCTCCCCGCAGGAGTACACCGGTGAGCGCACCCACATGCCCGACTACCCCGAAGAGGGGGCGCTGCGCGGCGGGCACATCCCCGGCGCCCAGTCGGTCCCCTGGGCCCGGGCCGCCGCCGACGACGGCACCTTCAAGCCCCGCTCCGCACTGGAGGCGATCTACCAGCAGGAGAAGGGTCTGGACCCCGGCGACGACGTCATCGCGTACTGCCGCATCGGCGAGCGCTCCAGCCACACCTGGTTCGTGCTGACCCACCTCTTGGGCTTCGACAAGGTCCGCAACTACGACGGCTCCTGGACCGAGTGGGGCAACGCCGTTCGCGTCCCGATCGCCAAGGGCGAGGAGCCGGGCGACGTACCCGATCGCGCGCCGGGAGCCGGGGGCCGGCAGGACGCCGCGGAACGCTGACATGGCCGCCGACACCACCGGGCTCACCGAGAACCTCGCGCAGGTCGTCACGGACTTCCACGAGTTGCCCGCCTCCGAACGGCTCAACCTGCTGCTGGAGTTCAGCACCGACCTGCCGGATCTGCCCCCGCAGTACGCCGATCATCCCGAACTGCTGGAGCCCGTGCCCGAGTGTCAGTCCCCGATCTTCCTCGTCGTGGAGGTCGAGGGGCAGGGTCCACAGGCGCCCGTCTCGTTGTTCTTCTCCGCGCCGCGGGAGGCGCCGACGACCCGCGGCTTCGCCGGCATCCTGCACGAGGGGCTGAACGGAGCCACCGCCGAGCAGATTCTCGACACCCCCAACGACATCCCCGGGCGCCTGGCCCTGACCGAACTGGTCAGCCCCCTGCGGCTGCGCGGCATGGCCGGCATGCTGGCCCGCATCAAGCGTCAGACGAAGGACAAAGCCGCCCTGTGAGTCCGGTGGCAGCCGCGCGAACCGGCCGCGAACAGGCAGGATGGGTCCATGCACCTACTCGTCGTGGAAGATGACCGATCCCTGACGGCCGTCCTGCGTTCGGGCCTGACCAAGCACGGGTGCACGGTCGAGTTCGCCCACAACGGCACCGAGGGGCTCTATCTGGCGACAGAGAACGAGTACGACGTCGTCGTGCTCGACATCATGTTGCCGGGGCTGAACGGCTACAAGATCGTCGAGAAGATGCGCGCCGCGGGCGTGTGGACGCCGGTGCTCATGCTCACCGCCAAGGACGGCCCATGGGACCAGGTCGATGCCTTCGACCTGGGGGCCGACGACTACCTGACCAAGCCGTTCGACTTCATCGTGCTGCTCGCGCGGCTGCGCGCCTTGGCCCGCCGCGGCGGTGCGGAGCGCCCGACCACGTTGGCCGTCGGCGACCTGAGCCTCGACCCGGCGACCCACGACGTGCGACGCGGCGACACGAGCATCCGGTTGACCGCCAAGGAGTTCACGCTGCTGGAGTACTTCATGCGCAGGCCGGGGCGGGTGCTCACCAAGCCGCAGCTGCTCGACGGCGTGTGGGACCCGGCGTACGAGGGCGACGTCAACATCGTCGAGGTGTACGTCGGCTACCTGCGCCGCAAGATCGACGGGCCGTTCGGGCGCAAGTCGCTGGAAACCCTTCGCGGCGTCGGTTACCGCCTCGTCGACGACGCGGCGTCCTCTCCCCCGGAGCCCGCCGCCGAGTAGGGCGCACCGGGCGCGGGCAGCGAGGGCAGCTGCGACTGTGGGGGCAGTTGTGGCTGCGCGCTCGGCAGGTCGATGACGAACGCGGCACCTCCCAGCTCCGACTGCTCGACGTGCACGCGACCGTCGTGGGCGCGGACGATCTCGGCGACGATCGCCAGGCCCAGACCCGACCCGCCGCGGTCGCGGGAACGGGCATCGTCCAGGCGCACGAAGCGCTCGAAGATCCGCATCCGATGCTCCGGCGCCACGCCGGCCCCGTCGTCCTCCACCCGCACCTGCACCATGGCGCGCGTCGCGCGCCGGGTCGCCTCCTTGTCACCCGGCTGCTGCGTCGGTTGCTGCGTCGGTTGCTGCGTCGGTGTGGTGGTGACGACGAAGCGCACGGTACCGGCGGCGGCGCGCGCGGCGTTGTCGGCCAGGTTGCGCACCACCCTGGCCAGCTGCAGGCTGTCGCCGAGCACGCGCGCGGGCGTGATGGCGGTCTGCACGTTGCAGCGGCCCGTCGCCGCCAGCCGGGCGGACTCGGCGGCGACGATGTCGTCGACGTCGACCTCGAGGCGTTCGACGACGGGCCCGGCTCCGTCGTCGCTCTTGGACAGGGTCAGCAGATCATCGACGAGGCGAGCCAGCCGGTCGACCTCGGCCGCCATGACCGGCATCAGCTCGGCCGCCGCCTCCGGGTCGCCGTCCATCACCTGCAGGCCGCCGCGCAGGCTCGTCAGCGGGGAGCGCAGCTCGTGGCTGGCGTCGGCGACGAACCGGCGCTGCTCCTCCTGGCTGCGCTCGAGCCGCACGAGCATCCGGTTCATCGTCTCGGCCAGACGGCTGATCTCGTCGTCCGCGCCCGAGACGGGCACCCGCGAGGCCAGGTGACGGCTCGTGATCGTCTCGACCGTCTCGCGGATCCGCTCCACCGGCCGCAAGGCGCGCCCTACGAGCAGCCAGGTGGCGCCGCCGGCCGCGAGCAACACGACCGGCAGGGCGGCGGTGAGCACGGCCCCGGTGGTGCTGACCGCCTCATGCTGGGGGGCCGAGCTCATCGAGACGAGCACGGTGTACTGCTGACCGGCGTGCATCAGGCCGCGGGCGGCGACCACGGGTGGGCGCCCCTCCTCACCCGGTAGCGGCAGCGAAGGCTTCCCCTCGATCTGCGTTGCGCCCACCTCCGGGCGCAGCGCGGACAGCGGCTGGTTCTGGCTGCGGGTCGTCGTCGTGGCGACCACGGCCCCGGCGGCGTCCAGCACCTGGATCGTCGCGCCGTCGCGGTCGTGCCCGGCGGCCTCGGAATTGATCGCCTCCACCCCGTCGTCGGAAACGAGCGCGGACAGGTCGTAGGCCCGCAGCGCAACCTGCGACTCCAGCGAGGACATCAGCGAGCGATGCAAGATCACGACGACCAGGCCGATCGAGACCGCCAATGGGGCCAGGACGAGCACGACCGACAGCAGCGTCAGGGTGAGTCGGATGCCGGCGCGGGAGCGGACGCGCACGGCCAGCCGCAGCGGACCGGGCAGCCGCGTCGGCTCGTCCGAGGCTCGTTGCCCGTGGGTCATGTCAGTCCCGCCTGTCCGGTGTCTGTCGTGCACATCGTCTCAGTCGCGATTCAAGCAAGCCCACCATGCTGGAGGAGCCCGCAGCCGTGACAAAAGAGAGGCGGTCCCTTGATGTGGCACCACCTCACCTGGTGGATGTGGACCTTGATGACCGCGTTGGCGCTCGGTGTGGGTGCCACCGCGCTCGTCTTGACGGCGTTGGCGCGGCAGGTCGATCGCCCGAGCGCGGCGCCGATCCGAGGCCGCAAGCCGCGCTCCCGACGCTTGCTCAAGTGACACGCGGCGCCCCGGGCGCCGCGTTGAGTGCCGAATATCGACCTAAAGTAAGAATGTCGTTACAAATGCTTGCTGTCTGGCGTGACAGCCCCTAGCCTTTGAGCCAGCGGGTCCGCAGCCACATCGCACAGCACGCCACGGACTCCACGCCCACCAGGGCACCGCGGCAGCCGCCGGAGACGCTCGCGCCCCCGCGACTTCTGCACATTCGACGCGGGCGTCGGCGCGGCCGGGCCCATCCACGCGAGGAGGCGCGGCTTTGTCTCACGGAGCACCGGCCAACAGCAGTTCCGGCATCACCCTTCCCCCCTTGCAGGCCGGAGCCCATCAGCGGCGGCTCGACCTCATCGCGGTCATCGCCACCTTCGGCGGCCTGCTCTTCGGCTACGACACCGGCGTCATCAACGGCGCGCTGGAGCCGATGAAGGCCGAACTCGGACTCACCAGCGTCACCGAAGGACTCGTGACCGCAACGCTGCTCGTCGGCGCAGCCGTCGGCGCCCTGATCGGCGGCCGCGTCAACGACACCATCGGCCGCAAGAAGGCCCTGACGATCGTCGCGGTCATCTTCTTCGTCGGCACGATCGGCTGCGTCTTCGCACCCGGCCTGACCGTGTTGCTACCCGCGCGCTTCGTGCTCGGCTTCGCGGTGGGCGCCGCCTCGGTGACCGTGCCGGTCTACCTGGCCGAGCTGGCTCCGACCGAGCGGCGCGGCGCGCTGAGCGGCCGCAACGAGCTGGCCATCGTCGTGGGCCAGATGCTCGCCTTCATCATCAACGCGATCATCGCCAACCTGTGGGGCCACCACGACGGCGTGTGGCGCTACATGCTGGCCGTCTGCGCGATCCCCGCGGTCATCCTCTTCGTCGGCATGCTGCGGATGCCGGAGTCGCCGCGCTGGCTCATCAGCCAGGGGCGCTACGCCGAAGCCCTGGAGGTGCTGCTGCAGGTGCGCAACGAGGACCGCGCCCGCGCCGAGATCGCCGAGGTCGAGCAGTTGGCGCAGGAGGAGGCGCTCGCCCAGTCCGGCGGTTGGGCCGATCTCGCGACACCGTGGATCCGTCGGCTGGTCATCACCGGCTGCGGCATCGCCGCCGCCCAGCAACTCACCGGCATCAACTCGATCATGTACTACGGCACCGAATTGCTGCGCGAGGCGGGCTTCTCCTCCAATGCGGCGATCATCGCCAATATCGCCAACGGTGTGCTCGCGGTGGTCGGCACCGCCTTGTGCCTGTTCTTCGTGATCGACCGGGTACCGCGGCGCAAACTCATTCTCTTCGGATTCTGTGCGACAACCACGATTCACCTGCTCATCACGGTTGCGGCGACCATTCTGCCGGCCGGCCTGACGCGCGCCTACGTCATTCTCTTCTTGTCGGTGACGTTCGTGTTCTTCATGCAGACCTGCCTCAACGCCCCGGTCTGGGTGGCGCTCTCGGAGATGTTCCCGCTGCGGCTGCGCGGCTTCGGCATGGGCATCTCGGTGCTGTGCATGTGGCTGACCAACGCCGCACTCACGTTCCTGTTTCCCGTCATCGTCGGCATCTTCGGCCTGCAGGGCATCTTCGGCCTGTTCGTCGTCGTCGGGCTGATCGCCCTGACCTTCCTGTGGAAGATGCTGCCGAACACCTCCGGCCGCTCCCTGGAGCAATTGGAGGAGTCGTTCATGGCCGGCGACTTCCGCTGACCGGGCTCGGCCGGCGGGGCTGTCAGTGGTTGGCGTTGCGGGCGATGAGGGGCCAGATGTGCGCGATCGTCGCGGCGGGGCCGCCGCCCGGAGGCCGGTGCTCACCGACGACCGCGACCTCGTCGGCGAGGTTGAGGGCGTTGCACGCGTGATTGGGCACGACCCGCACCACTGACCCCAGCGGCGGCAGCGGATCGGGCCCGCAGTCCGCGACCGCGTGGTGCTCACTCAGCATGACGATCCGCGCGTCAGGGTGGTCCAGCAGCCGCCCGGAGCCGGTCGCGTAGGGAGCCCGGTCGGCACCGAGCGCCTTACTGCCGCAATCGAGCACGGCCCGCCCACTAGCGTGGCTGACCACGGTCGCGTAGACGGTCAGCGCGACATCGGCGGGCTCGCACACGCCCAGCTCCCACTGCTGCGCGTCCGCCACGACGTACACCCCGGGCCGCATCTCGCTCACGCCGTGGGAGCTGGCGAACTCCATGCTGGGGCTCGACCCGCCGCTGACGACCCGCGGCTCGATGCCCACCTCCCGCAACGACTGCGCGGCCGCCGTCAGCGCCGCGCCCTCCTGCTCGGCCGCGGCGCGCCGCCCCCCGTCCACGGCGTAGGAGTGCCCCGGGAAGGTGAAGACCCCCACCACCGACAGGCCGGCCTCGCGGGCCGCGACGCCGACGCCGCCCGCCTGCTGCGGCTCGACCCCGGAGCGGTGCATGCCGGAGTCGACCTCGACGAGCACCTCCAGCCCGCCGGTCTGCCCCGGATCGGTACCGATCGCCGGCACGGTGTGCTGGCCCAACTGGCGAGCGGCGTCCGCGGAGTCGCAGCCGACCCGAACCCGGGCATGCCGCGCGAGGGCGGCCAGCCGAGCCCCGCGGTCCGCGTCGACCCAGAGCGGGTAGGCGATGAACAGGTCGTCGAAGCCCGCGGCGGCAAACGCCTCCGCCTCGGCGACGGTGGCCACCGTGAGCCCGACCCCACCCGCCGCCAGTTGCCGCTGGGCGATCTGCGCGATCTTGTGCGTCTTGGCGTGCGGGCGCAGGGTCACGCCGAGCTGGCGCCCGCGCGCCTGCATGGCCGCGATATTTCGGTCGAGAACCGTCTCATCGAGAGCCAGAAAGGGAGTGGGGCGGGCGCTGACCGGTGTCGACATGGCGCCATTCAACCCCCCGCCGGCGAGAAAAAGGCCGCTGCGCGGGCGACCACTACCCGCCCCCGCGGGCCCCGGGTCGGAGAATGAGACGAGACGAACGTGTGTCGAGCAGGGACGGAGACAGCCGGGTGAGTAGCAGTCAGGTGCGAGCAGGATGAGCGACACCGCCGCGTCGCGAGGCTCCGGCGGCTCCTCGGCGACCGGATCGACGGGGTCGAGGGGGCCTGACGGGGCGCTGGCACCAGGAGCCACACCCGAGCCGGGCGCGACCTCGGACCTGCCGTCGGTGCGCCGCTGGCACTCCCTACGGGTGCGGATCGCCGCCGGGGTGGCCGTCGTCGCCATCAGCGTCTCGCTGATGATCGGGCTGGTGGTCGACCGGGCCGCCGCGACGGACGGACGCGAACGGCTGCGCGCCCAGGCCCTCGATCGACTCGACGCGGCCGTCGCGTTCTACGACGGTCGCGGCGTGCTGCGCTTCGGCGCCGCCCTCAACGATCAGAGCCTGCCGCCCGCCGTGGGCAACGTCGGCGCCGACAGCCAGGTCTCGTGGTACGACGGGACGAGCATGTACGCCGCCCAACGGCTCGATGAGCGGCACGTGCTGTCGGTGACGCTGCCCGGCGACGAACTGGCATCCCAGCGCACGGCGCTGCGCTGGGCCTGGGCGCAGGCGGCGGCGATCGGCGCGGCGATCTCGGCGGTGCTCGGCTGGCTCGTCGGCACGTGGCTCTCCCGCCGACTGCGAGCCGGTGCGGCGGCGGCCGCGGCGATCGCCTCCGGTGACACGCAGCGGCGCGCCGCTCAACCCGGCGGAGACGAGGTGGCCCTGCTGACCGTCGCCCTCGACCGCATGGCCTCGGCCCTGCAGCGACGTCTGCAGATCGAACGGCACTTCACCGCCGACGTCGCCCACGAGCTGCGCTCCCCCGTCACGGGACTGGTCAGCGCCGCCGAACTGCTCCCCCGCGACGACGTCAGCGACCTCGTGCGACGGCAGGTCGCACGGCTGCGGCGACTCGTCGAAGACCTGCTGGAGATCTCCCGCATCGACGCCCCCGACAGCACGATCGACTGGCAGGACTGCGACCTGCGCGCCGTCGTCACCGCCTGCCTGCAGCACGAGCACGACCGAGTGGAGGTGGAGGTGTTGGCCGACGCGGTCGTCCGCGCCGAGCCGCGGCGCATCGAACGCGTCGTCACCAACCTGGTGCGCAACGCCCTGACCTACGGCGCCCCTCCCGTGCGGGTGGTGGTCGACGGCCCGACCGTCACCGTCGCCGACGCCGGCCCGGGCTACCCCGAGGAGCTCCTGCAGGAGGGGCCGCGGCGCTTCGCCACGTACACCCGCGGCAAGGGCAGCGGCCTGGGCCTGACGATCGCCGTCAAACACACCGAGGCCATGGGCGGCAGCCTCGCGTTGAGCAACCGGCCCGAAGGCGGCGCCCGTGCGGTGCTGGTGTTGCGCGCCGCGACCACCGCACCACCGCTGGCCGCCGACGACGAGCACGAGGAGCAGTGATGGCGACGCACCACTACGGCACGTCGCTGGCCTGGGTCGGCTCGACCGGGCTCGGCTACGAGGCCTACGACCGCACCCACAGCCTGCAGGTCGCTCCGGGCACCTCCCTGACCGCGAGCGCCGATCCGGCCTTTCGCGGCGCTCCCGACCTGACGAATCCGGAGGCGCTGCTGCTCGCCGCGGCCAGCTCGTGCCAATGCCTGTCGTTCCTGGCGCTGGCCGCCCGCGCGCGCCTCGACGTCACCGCTTACAGCGACGACGCGACCGCCCGCATGCCGGAGGACGACCCGCCGACCCGGATCACCGACATCACCCTGCGCCCCCGCATCACCATCCGGCGCGGCGACGCCGACGAGAGCACGGTGCGGGCCAAGGTGGACCGGCTGGTAGGGCTGGCCCACGAGGAGTGCTTCATCGCCCGCACCTTGAAGGCGCGGATCCACCTGGATCCGCGCCTTCAGTGGGCCGACTGATTCGAGCGGGCCGCCCGAGAGCGTTGGGCCGGTGCCCTCACCCGCCGGTCGTGGCGGTGCTGGCCGGCGTGGTGCTGGTCGGCTCGGGAGCGGGCCGCTGGTTCTGCGCCTCTTCGGAGCCTGGGTCCGGACCGGCCGCGTCCCGCTCGCCGGGCTCGTTGCCCGGCAGGCGGTAGATCTGCTGCGTACGTTGCCCGTTCTTGTCGTTGGTGGTGACGGTGAGCCGGCGGTAGGTCGCCGAGGCCTCCCCCTCCACGATCTCGTCGGCGACCACGGTGACCGGGACCGTGATGTCTTTGCCCTGAGCACAGGACGGAGTGCAGTCGTTGTAGACCAGCTCGCCGGAGGCGTGCGCCTCCTCCTCGCCCCAGGCCCGCCACGACAGGCTGTCGAGCGCTTCTCCGCCGTCACCGCAGGCCAACAGGAAGGTGGTCGGTCGGCTCACACGTCGATCGCCCTCGCACTCCGCGATATAGGTCACTCCGGCGCGGGCGTCGATGGGGTCGCCGGTCACGGTCGTCGTGCGGACCGGCTGCGAGCGGGGCGCGGAGTCCGCGACACCGCATCCGGCCATTCCGAACGTCAACGCTGCCGCCAGCACCGCCAGGGCCGCCGCCTTCTTCCTGGGCGAACCCTTGGACCCGTTGCTCACAACACTCTTTTGCGCACGGCCCAGCTGAGGGTCCATGCCCTCTCGCGAGTAGCCCACCGCGATCACCTCCGCATCCCCGAACGCGCACCTGACGTGCGCTTTCACCTCCGACTGCCCTCAGTCTGCCCCGGGCAGCTCACACCAGCTTCACACTCGCCGCACGCGGTCGGCACGCAACGTATCTCTGACACATGCCATGAGGTTTGCCAAACCATAAGCCTGTGTCATAGTTATCGCCGTCGCCGTTTTCCGACGAGGACCCCAAAGGACCCCCCGTGAATCCACGAGCACACCGCTTGGCCTGCCGCCGCGCCGTCGACCTGCTGCGCGTCGCCAGCGCCCTGTGTCTGGTCTGAAGCGACTTTCCGCGAGCCGTTCGTCCTCCGCGCCCTGGCGCATCCGCTGAGTCGAGCCCGAAACGGCCCCGGTAGGTCGGGACGCCCCCACCCCCACTTCTCACCTCGCAAGGACCACCCATGCCCACACTCGTTCTGCTGGCCCTCGTCGGCTTCGCGGCGCAGCTCGTCGACGGCTCCCTCGGGATGGCCTACGGCGTCACGTCGACGACGCTGCTGCTAGCCATCGGCACCAATCCCGCGGCCGCGTCGGCGACCGTGCACCTCGCCGAGATCGGCACCACCCTGGCCTCCGGCGCCTCGCACTGGCGCTTCGGCAACGTCGACTGGAAGGTCGTGGCTCGCGTCGGATTCCCCGGCGCCGTCGGCGCCTTCCTCGGCGCGACCTTCCTCTCCTGGCTCTCGACGGAGGCCGCCGGCCCGATCATGTCGGTCGTGCTGCTCGCGCTCGGCATCTACATCCTCAGCCGCTTCACCTTCCGAGGCGTCTCGACCAAGCACCTCGGCAAGCCGCTGCGCCGCCGATTCTTGACCCCGCTCGGCCTGGTCGCCGGGTTCGTCGACGCCACCGGCGGCGGCGGTTGGGGCCCCGTCGGCACCCCGGCCCTGCTGTCCAGCGGTCGGATGGAGCCGCGCAAGGTCGTCGGCTCCATCGACACCAGCGAGTTCCTCGTCGCCGTTGCGGCCAGCCTCGGCTTCCTCGTCGGCCTGGGCGCCGCGGGCATCGACTTCGCGATGGCCGGCGCGATCCTCGTCGGCGGCGTCCTGGCCGCGCCGATCGCCGCCTACATCGTGCGGATCGTGCCGCCGCGACTGCTCGGCTCGGCAGTCGGTGGCCTCATCGTGTTCACCAACGTGCGCACCCTCCTGCGCAGCGACTACATCGAGGCCTCCAGTTCGGTGCTGGTCACGGCCTACATCCTCATCGCGATCATCTGGGCCGCCGCTATCGCCTACTCCGTACGGGCCTGGCGCGCCGAGACCCGCGAGCAGCAGCTCATCGACGCCGTGCACGCCGAGCACGCCGAGCACGCGCTGGGCTCGGCGCCGAACGGCGACCCGGAGCCGGAGCAGGACCAGCTGGTCGGCGACCGCACCTAGCCGCCCCAGCTGCCGGCCCGACCGGTCGATCAACCAGACGAGCGAGGCCCCTCCGCACGGGAGGGGCCTCGCTCGTTGCCTGTGGGTTCATGCAAGAGCTGTGGCGGCCTATCAGTGCTTCGACCGGTGCTGCTGCGCCTGCGGGGCCCGCCGGGCGAGACGCAGGTAGCCGGCGGCGACCATCGCGACGAGCGCCAGCACCCCGGTCCACCGCCCGTCGAGCGTGTTCGTGGCAGCCAGCACCCAGGCGATCGTCGCGATGATGAGCGAGTCGACGTACGCCTTGGCCAGGGCGGCGTTGCGCTGCCGCACGATCGGGTGCTCGTCGCCGCTGATGCCCCTCGCGGCGTCTCTCCGGGCGCGCCACAACCGGGCGGTCAGACCGGCCGCCACCGTCACCACCAGGACCCCGATCCAGATCATGCGCCCCTCACTCCATGGTCGCGGGCATGAGCACCGCGATGACGCGGCCACGCGCGACGACCGTGTCGCCAGCCGCCATCTCCAGGCTGACGACGACCTTGCGCGCCTTGATCTCGTCGATGTGCCCGCGCACGACGAGCTCGACGCCCAGCGGAGTGGGGGCCAGGTAGTCGACCTCTAGGCGGCCGGTGACGAACCGCAGGGGCGGCTCGTGATCGTCCGGATCGCCCATGGTGCGGCCGGCCGCGCGATAGGCGGCACCGGCGGCCGTGCCCGTTCCGGCGCAGTCGATGACCGAGGCGATGAGCCCGCCGTAGACGTAGCCCGGCACCGCGGTCTGCTCGGGACCGGGGGTGAACCGGGTGACCGTGCCCTCGCCGTCCCACGTGGTGCGCAGGTGGTGGCCGTGCTCGTTGAGCCTGCCGCAGCCGAAGCAGGCGGCCACATCGGGCGGATAGTGGTCTTGAAAGGCGGTGCCGTCGTGCAGCGTGTCGTGGCTGGTCATGCGCCCCACTGTTCCAGCCCCGGCGGTCCGCTCGGGCCAACTCGCGGGCACAACCGCACGGGCGGCCGCCACTGGGCAACTCCCAGTCGGACTGGGCCGCCGCGACCCCCACTGACCAACAACTCGAGCAGTTGCCCAGTAGGAGCAGCGGTTGCCCAGTGCTGGAGTGCGCGACGGCGTCGGCAGCACGGTGCGACCCCAGAGATCCCTTTGGGGTCGGTGGTGCGCAGGCTGTGGGCAGTTAGCGTGGAAGGACCACCGCTAGCTGGGAGGGCTCAATGAAGATCACCGTCGACATCGACTGCACGCCGCAGGAGCTGCGCACCTTTCTCGGACTGCCCGACGTGCAACCCATGCAGACGGCGGTGCTCGACGAGATGCAGCGCCGCATGATGGACTCCATCGACCAGGTCTCGCCCACCGCTGTGATGAAGGACTGGCTCGGCCCGATGTCCGCCGTGCAGCAGGCCTTCATGGGCGCGATGAGCCAGGCAGCCGCCGGCAGCGCCGGGGCAGGCACCCGCGCCTCCAGCCGTTCCCGCCGCAAGACCGAGAAGCCCGAGAGCGACGACGACAGCGCCTGACCAGGCCGCGCCCACGAAACTGCGCCCCTCGAATCTGCGCGAACCTCCGTCGGAGGCGACGGGTCGCGCAGTGGCTCAGGTAGCCCAGCGACCGGGGGTGTACGGCGCGCCGACCACCAGTCCCTCCGCGGTGGTTGCCGCAGCCGCGGCGGCGAGCACCTCGGCCACCGAGACTCCCCAACGTTCGGCGAGGTCGACGGCGTCCTGCGCCTCGGGGGTCACTCGAGCGATGATGGGCGCCGCGCGCGCCACGTAGCCCACCCGCACCCGCACCCGCTCGCCGGCGACATCGACGGGCACCCAGTCGCGGTGCAGCGTCCAGCGGGCGTGCCGGCGGGCGCGCACGCCGAAGGTCGAGGTCAACGTGAAGATCGCGTCTCGCAGCGTCGCGACGTGCGTGGCATCGCCGGTGGCCACGGTCGCCGTCAGCACGTGGCCGGGACGTCCCCCGCTGAGCATGACCGGCGTCAGCCACGCCTCGAGAGCACCGGCGCGCAGCAGGGCGTCGAGCACGCTGGGCCACACCCGCGGATCCTGGTCATCGACGGTCGCCTCGAGCGTCACCAGACCGTCCTCCACATAGCCGGAGTCCCCCGGCTCGATCGAGCCCGGCTCGGGCAGCGGGTCCCCGGGCGTGGCCGCGGCGGGCACCACCGGCAGCAGATCGTCCCCGGCATCGAGCACGAGCCGCAGCAACGGGCCCTCGGTACCGGCACCGACGCCGACCCGGTCGGGCACCAACGGATCGGATTGGCCGCCGGGGTTCGCCAACGCCCGCAGCAGAGCGAGGGCCGGAGCACTCGTCAGCTCCCCGTCCGCCCCGGCCGTCACCGCGAAGCCACGGGTCAGCTCGAGGACGACCGGGGTGGGCACGCTGGTGTCGACGGGCGCATCGGCACCGTCCTCCTCGTCGTCGGCGTCGACCGTGCCGGAGCCGAGAGCCACGGGCTCGCCGACGACGAGGCGATCGACACCGAGGTCGTTGAGGGCCGCGCAGGTACCGACGACGTGCACGATGGCCGCCCAGGCTCCGGCTCCGGTCCCGGGGCCGGTGAAGCGCACCTGGCTCGTCGGGATGCCGTGCACCCGAGCGTGCGCCGCCGCCAGATGCCGGAACGCGCCGATCGCCATCGTGCGCACCGCGTCGGGCAGGTCGGCGCCCTCGATCAGCGCGCGCACCTCCGGCCAGTCCCGCTGCGGCTGTTCGCGCACGCGCAGTCGCGCGTCGCAGCGGGTGGCCCGCAGGCCGCCGCGCCGCACCTCACGCACGGTGAGCAGCACGGCGTCGGGCAGTACCGCGTTGACGCAGTCGCGCACGGCGGGCAGCGCCGCACCAGCGTCCAGTAGGGCGCCCAGCAGGGCGTCACCCGTCACGCCGCTGCGGGCATCGACCCACGCGAGCCGGGCCGGGCCGTCACCGGAGGTTCGAATTCCGGGGTCGCCGAGGTCGGGCAGCATTTCTCCACGGTAACCCCGCGGCAACCCTGCGATCCTGCGATCCCCTTGCGGCGCAAGGACTTCGAGACGCAACACACGTTTGCCCAGGCTCCCCGCCCGAGGCTGCGGCGCGCCGCGCGGGGTGGCGGGTCGACGATCCGGGTGACCCGTGGTGCGCACGAACGCCCGGGATTTGCCAAGGTGTACGTCGTGAAGAACGTGCGCATCGAATTGGACGACCTCGCTCGCGAGCCCGTTCGCGACCTGATCGCCGAGCACCTCGGCGACATGTTCGCAACGACCCCGCCCGAGAGCGTGCATGCCCTCGGGTTGGAGGGACTGGAGGAGGAGGGGGTCAGTGTGTGGTCGGCATGGGACGCCGGCACGCTGCTGGGTGTCGTGGCCCTCTCCGCGATCGACGAGCGGCACGCCGAGATCAAGTCGATGCGCACCACGCGCGCCGCGCGCCGCCGCGGGATCGCGACTCTGCTGCTCGAGCACGTGCTGACCCAGGCGCGCAACCAGGGTTACGAGCGGCTCAGTCTGGAGACCGGCTCCGAGGAGTACTTCGCACCGGCCCGGGCCCTCTACGAGCGCCACGGCTTCGAGCCGTGCCCCCCGTTCGCCGACTACCGCGAGGACCCGCTGAGCGTGTACCTGACCCGCGCTCTGTGAGGTCGAGCCGCGCCTGACCGCACTGGCGCGGTTGGATCGGTCGCGGTTGGATCGGACGCGGTGGATCGGACGCGGTGGATCGGACCCTGACCGATTCAGCGCAGCCCCCGCACCCGCCGCCCGTTCTCCAGGTACACGCAGTGTTCGCTGTCCACGGCTGCGGCCACGCGTCGGCGCACGGCCGGGCGCAACAGGGTCAGCGCGCGGGCCGGCGGCACGAACCGGTAGTCGCTGATCTCCTCACGTTGCAGGCGGATGCGCGCGATGGCGCCCGCGTCGACCGCGCCGCAGTCGAAGAGGAACCGCAGGCCCAACTGCCGGTCCTTCTTGGCCGGGCGGGTGTCGACGCAGGCCAACCGGCCGCGCGTGACGCGCAGCCCGGTCTCCTCGAAGACCTCGCGGCGGCAGGCGTCCCAGGGCGACTCGCCGTCGGCCTCCATGACGCCGCCGGGCACGGTCCACCCGGATTTGTACGTGGGTTTGAGGACGAGCAGGCGCCCCTGTTCGTCGAAGACGAGGGCGCCGGCGGACGCTGGGACGGTGGGCAGGGTCCACGGCATGCCCACGATCATGACGGATCGCCGCCGGCATCCCGCGCCTGCCCACCCGGTCGGTATTCGCCGGGCGCCTGCATCTCGCACCCCGTCACCGGTGCACACGGATCCGACCCCAGCACGTACCATCAAGCTGCCATGGAGATCTCGCCTGATCTATCTGACAGACCCGTGCCGCCCGTCGGCCCTCTCAGCGACCCGATGGATACCACTGCGTCATCATGACTGAGCTGCTCTCCCTGCTCTTCGGCGTCGCCGTGGTCCTCGCGATCACCGCCGTCACCGGCTACTTCGTCGCCCAGGAGTTCGCCTACATGGCGGTCGACCGCTCCCGGCTCGGGGCGAAGGCCTCGACCGGCGACGACCAGGCCGAGCGCACCCTGTCGATCACCCGCCGCACCTCGTTCATGCTCTCCGGCGCGCAGCTGGGCATCACAGTGACCGGGCTGCTCGTCGGGTACGTCGCCGAGCCGCTCATCGGCTCCTCGATCGGAGTCATGCTCGGCGGGGTCGGCGTGCCCCGCGCGGTCTCGATCGGCGTCGGCGCTGTGCTGGCCATCGCGTTCTCGACGGTCGTGCAGATGATCTTCGGCGAGTTGTTCCCGAAGAACCTGGCGATCGCCCGCTCCGAGCCGGTCGCGCGCTGGCTCTCCCGCTCGACGTCCATCTATCTGGCCATCTTCGGCCCCATCATCTGGGTGTTCGATCAGGCCTCGAACGTGCTGTTGCGCGCGCTGCGGATCGAGCCGGTGCACGATGTCGAGCACTCGGCCACCCTGCGCGACCTGGAGCACATCGTCGAGGACTCCCGCGAGAGCGGTGACCTGCCCGAAGAACTGTCGGTGATGCTCGACCGCATCATCGACTTCCCTCGCCGGCAGGTGACGCACGCGATGATTCCCCGCTCGCGCACCGACGTGCTGCGCGAGGAGGCGACGATCGAGGAGGTCCGTGAGGAGATGGCCGGTGGCCACTCGCGGTACCCGATCCTCACCGACTCCGACGAGGTCATCGGCATCGTGCAGCTCGCCGACGTGCTGGCCACGCACCGGCCGATGTCGGACCCGGTGACCACGATCATGCGCGAGCCCATGGTGATCGCCGAGCTGACCCCGCTACCCGAGGCGCTGCGGCTGCTGCGCGAGTCGCACAACCAGTTGGCCTGCGTCATCGACGAGTACGGCGGGCTGACCGGGGTGCTGGCGGTCGAGGACCTGGCCGAGGAGCTCGTCGGGGAGATCACCGACGAGCACGACCCGGACACCCCCGACTACGAGGCCCGTGAGGACGACGGGGTGTGGGTCATGGCCGGCGACGTGCACGTCGACGAGGTCGAGCGCGCCCTGGCCATCGATCTGCCCCGCGGCGCCTACGAGACGATCGGCGGCCTGATCATCGATCAGCTCGGCGGGTTGCCGGACGCGAACACGCGTCTGCAGGTGCGGCTGCTGGACGACCCCGGCGAGTTCGCCCACGAGGAAGAGCTCGAACCCCACTACCTGGACGTCGAGGTGCTCGACATCGAGCGGCACGTGCCCAGCCGGGTGCGGCTGCAGCTGCCCGAAGAACTGCTCGAACGGCGCCGCGAGCTGGAGCGCGCGCTGGAGGAGGCGGCTCGTTTGGCCGCCGAAGAGGAGGAGTCGGCGCAGGAGGCCGAGGAGGACTCCGACGAATCCGTCGAGATCTCGCAGGACGATGGCTGGCGCCGCAAGAGGCCACGCCGGTCCGAGGCGAAGGACGGTGAGCAGGCATGAACGGCTGGGTCATCACCCTCGTGACGATCGGCATCGTGGCCTTGAGCGCCTTCTTCGTAGCCGTCGAGTTCTCGCTGATCTCCGCCAAGCGCCACCGGATCGAGGACGCGGCGACCACCTCCCGCTCGGCCCGCGCCGCGCTGCGCAGCTCGGCCGAACTGACGCTGCTGCTCGCCGGATCGCAGCTGGGCATCACCGTGTGCACGCTGGCCCTGGGGGCCATCACCAAGCCGGCGCTGCACGACGCGCTGATGCCGTTGCTCGACACGCTTGGGCTGTCGGCGACGGTCGCCGACGTCACCGCCTTCGTGCTCGCGCTAGTCATCGCGACCTTCCTGCATCTGGTCGTCGGGGAGATGATGCCCAAGTCGTGGGCCATCGCTCACCCGGAGAAGTCGGCGACGATGCTCGCGATCCCGATGCGCGGCTTCATGTGGGTGACCCGGCCGATCCTGCGGGCGCTGAACGCCTCGGCGAACTGGCTGCTCCAGCGGTTCGGCGTCGAGCCGGTCGACGAGGTGGCCACGGGCCGCGATCCCGACACGCTGCGCCAACTGGTGGAGCACTCCGCGAACGTCGGCGCCTTGGACGCCGGGTACCGGATGCAGATCGAAGGCGCGCTGCAGCTGCGCAAGTTGCGGCTGGCCCAGTTGGTGCGTGCCGGCCGGGTGCCCTCGGCGCTGCCCCTGGAGGCCAACGTGCGCCAGGTGCAGGACCTCGCGCGCCGATCCGGTCACCTGCGCGTGCTGCTGCGCGACGGCGACAAGTACCCCAAGGTCGTGCACGTGCGCGACACCTTGGCCGCGCCGGACACGAGCGAGCCCGCCATCGAGTACGCCCGCGACACCTTCGAGCTGCCGGGCGACACCCTCGTGCACGAGGCCCTGGCGACGATGCGCGAGACGCAGAACCACCTCGTCGTGGTCACCGAGAAGGGCGAGCCGATCGGGGTCGTCACCCTCGCCGACATCCTCACCCGGCTGCTGCCGACCGCTACCGCGTCCTCCACTCCAGGCACGGGCCCGATCACCCTCCCCCGCGCCTGACCCGCCCCGCGCCCGACCAGCCCAGGGCCTGCCCCGCACCCCCGCCCTCCGCCCTCCCCCTCCCCCTCCCCCTCCTCGACAGCCTCATGCCACATCGGCCGCGCGAAGATTCATAGCTTCCTCACAGCAAACATCCGCCCAACACCCCCCTATCGCACAGTGCTCGCACAGACGCCGGGCGGATGGTGGGTGATGTCGGCCAACGGGGCCGGTCACGCTGGAGGAGGACGACGATGAGTCAGGACACGAAGCAGAATCAGGACATCCACGACGCCGAGACCATGGCCGGCGCGAGTGGTGGCGAACGTGGCCCGGACGCACGCGTTGACGACACCCAGGTCTTTCACCGGGATGACACCAACGCTTACGACAGCGCGGCCTTGCGGGCGGGCGCGGAGCAGCCTGGGAGCGGCGTCGAGGCGGACGGCATGGGCGCCTCGACGGCCGACGGCGGCCCGGCGAACCCCGCGCCCACGGCGAACCCCCGGCGTCGCCGGTGGACCGAGCTCGTCGCTGTGGCTGCCATCGCAGCGGTCGTCGGCAGCGGCGTGACCCTCGGGGTCGGTGCCCTCACCGACTCCGGCAACACCTCCTCACTCAGCTCGATCACCGGGACAACCTCCACCGCGCCCTCGCCCGTGACTGTCGCCGGCCAAGAGAACTGGTCGCAGATCGCGGCCAAGGCCTCACCGTCGGTCGTCGCGATCTCGGTGCAAAGCGCCCAAGGCGGCGACCAAGGCTCCGGCGTGGTCTGGGATGCGGCGGGCAACATCGTGACGAACAATCACGTCGTGGCGGCCGCCGGCGCCGGCGGCACCGTGCAGGTGCGGCTGGGGGCGAACACCACGTACGAGGCAAAGGTCGTCGGCACCGACCCCACTACCGACCTGGCGGTCGTGCGCCTGGTCAACCCGCCCAGCGACCTGCAGCCCATCGGCCGCGCACAGGCGGACTCGCTGACGGTCGGCGCGCCGGTCATGGCGCTCGGTAATCCACTGGGGCTGTCCGGCACGGTGACCACCGGCATCGTCAGCGCCCTCAACCGGCCGGTGACCACCCAGGTCGTCTCCGGAGACAGCGGCAACGCCCAGCCAGGCCTGTTCCAGCAGCAGCAGTCCAGCGGTCAGCAGGTCGTCACCGACGCGATCCAGACGAGCGCGGCGATCAACCCCGGCAACTCCGGCGGCGCCCTGGTCGACGCCGCGGGCAACCTCGTCGGCATCAACTCCTCGATCGCCTCGCTGAGTTCGGGCTCGGGACAGGCGGGCAGCATCGGCATCGGCTTCGCGATCCCGGTCGCCGAGGTGACGACCGTCGTCACGCAGCTCATCGAGGGCGGCAGCGTGCAGCACGCCACCCTCGGGGTGTCGATCACCGACGCGACGGTGCAGCAGGGGTCGGCGACGGTCTCCGGAGCAGGTGTGCAGCAGGTCGTCGACGGCTCGGCTGCGGCGCAGGCCGGCTTGCAGACCGGCGATGTCATCACCGCTGTCGATGGGCGCCCGATCGACGGGGCCGACGGGCTCGTCGGCGCGGTCCGCGGCCTGGCCGTCGGCACCCAGGTCAAGCTGACCGTCGTGAACTCCAGCGGCAGCAGCCGCACCGTCACGGCCGCCCTCACCGGGCAGGCCTGACGGTTCCCTGAGCCGGCGGCCGGGCTCCCCTCCTCCATCGGCCCGACCGCCGGCTCCCCCGTTCGCTTATCCACATGCCCCCGCAAGAAGGGGGCCCGAGGCGGGTTGTCCACAGGCCGAACTGCGAGCTCGGCGCGGATGCGGCCCAAGGCAGCACGATGTGCCCATGCCCTCGTCACCACACCCCTTCGCCTCCCCCTCCCACCCGGTACAGCACGGCCAGCAGGCCCGATCGCTGCACAGCTGGTCGCTGGCCACCCAGGCGGCGCTGGCCCTGCAGGGCGCGTGCCTGCTGGCCACAGCGCTGTTCACGCCGCTGTTCGCGCTGGGCTCGGTCTTACCCATCGGTGATCTGTGGTCGGTCATCGCCGCGGTGAGCACTCTCGTCACCACCGTGTCGGTGCTCGCCGCGCTGGCCGCGATCATCGGCTGGTTGCGCTGGCAGTGGCTGGCCAGCTCGCTCGTCGCACACTCAACCGAAGCCGGCTCCGCCCCCGACCCACGCGGGGCGTCGGCGGTGCGACGCAGCCCGACCTGGCATCTGCTCTCGTGGGTCATCCCCGTCATCGCGCTGTGGTACCCGTTGCAGAACGTCGCCGACCTCGACCGCGAAGGCTGGCGCCGCGAGCACAACCCGGCCGCCCCCGCCCGCCCGGCACGCACCGGCGACCCCGGCTCCGGTTTGCGCAGGCTCTGGTGGTCGTGCTGGCTGGCCTGGAGCGTCGTGTCGACCCTCGGTATGAACGCCGGCTCGATGACCCTCACGCTGCTCGGCCATCTGCTCGGCGTGGCTGCGGCCGGCACCGCCGTGCTGCTCGTGCGCCGGATCAGCGATGCCCTGACCGGCCGCACCTCCCCGCTGCCCGAGATCCTGCGGACGTGGGGATGGGTCGGCCCGGCGCCGACACCCGCCGCATCCTGATACGACGACTGGCCGCACGGCCTCAGGGGACGACCTCAGCGGGCGCCTTCAGGGGGTGGCGAGAAAGCCCGCGACCCGCTCCTTGGGACGGCCGATGATGGCGCGGTCGCCGCGCACCAGCACCGGGCGCTGCATGAGGCGCGGATGCTCCAGCAGCACGGCGACCACCTGATCGACGGTGGCCACGTCGGACTCCGTCAAACCGGCCGCCGCGAACGCCGGATCGCGTCGCACGAGCGCGCCGGGCTCGTCTTCCAGCTTGCCCAGCAGCTCGCGCAGGGCCGCCTCGTCCAGGGGTGTCTTGAGGTACTCGATCACCTCCACGTCGGTGCCGGCCTCACCAGCCGCCGACAGCGCATGACGGGAGGTGGAGCAGCGGGAGTTGTGCAAGATCGTTACGTCGGCCATGGGCTCACCCTACGGATCCGCCCGTGCCGCGCCCAGACCCGGCGGACACGCCAGCGGGGCGGAAGCCCATCGGCTCCCGCCCCGCTGCAAACGCAAGTTCCTGCTAGTTAAGCGTCGAGGTCCTTCTCGACGAGGGCCGCGATCTCTTCGACCGCCTCCTCGTTGTCGGAGGTGACGACGACCGACACGCCCTTTTCGGCGCCGAGGGTCATGATCATGAGCGCGGAGGCCGCGTCCACGCCCTCGTCGTCATCACCGTCGACGACAGCCAAGGTGATCTCGTCGTCGTACTTCTCCGCAGCCTCCGCGATGATCGCGGCGGGGCGGGCGTGCAGGCCGACGGCGGAGCCGACAACCACAGTCTTGCTGGCCATGGAGCGTGCCTTCCTCGTAGGGATTCTCATCCGGCTTCACGGACTCTTACGTGGACCTGCCTGGCGCACCAACGATGACCCGCAGGCTTCGAACTGGTCGGATCAGTGGGCGCCGCTGCTCACGGCCGCGGCGGTCTGACGCTCGGCCTCTGCCCCGACCTTAGTCGGCTTGTCGCCCCCATTGGCGCCCATCGACTTGGCGACTACCACCAACGCGCAGGCCACGACCGCTCCGATGAGGATCGCCGCCAGCCACAAGACGAAGTTGCCGATGGCGAAGAACACGAACACACCGCCGTGCGGCGCGCGCGAGGTCGCGTCGACAGCCATCGACAGAGCACCCGTCACCGCCCCACCAGCCATCATCGACGGAATGACCCGCAGCGGGTCGGCCGCGGCGAACGGGATGGCGCCCTCGGAGATGAACGAGGCGCCGAGCAGCCAGGCCGCCACACCGTTCTCGCGCTCGGCCTCGGTGAACAGCTTCTTGCGGACGACGGTGGCCATCGCCATGGCGATCGGCGGCACCATGCCCGCGGCCATCACGGCCGCCATGATCTTCAGCGTCGCAGGGTCGCTCTGGTTCAGGCCCGCCGCGGCGAACGCGTATGCGGCCTTGTTGACCGGGCCGCCCAGGTCGAAGCACATCATGAGGCCGAGGATCACGCCGAGCAGGATCGCCGAGGTGCCCGACATGCCGCCCAGCCAGCCCTGCAGGCCGTCGGTCAGCGCCTTGAGCGGCTGCCCGAAGATCATCATCAACCCGCCCGCGACGAGCGAGGCGAACAGCGGGATGATGACGACCGGCATGAGCCCGCGCAGCCAGCGCGGCACCTGGAAGCTGGCGATCCAGTAGGCGACGACGCCCGCGACCAGACCACCGAGCAGACCGCCGATGAAGCCAGCGCCGACCAACATGGCGACGGCGCCGGCGGTAAAGCCGGGCGCGATGCCCGGCCGGTCGGCGATGCCGAAGGCGATATAGCCGGCCAGCGCCGGGACGAGGAACGTGAAGGCCGCGGCCCCCACCTGGTGCAGCACCGAACCCAGGTACACGAGCAGCGGGGCGTAGCCCTCATGGGCGGCCGGCAGGTTCCACAGGCTGTGGTTCAGCACCGTGTCCTTGCTGACGTCGATGATCTGGAAGCCGCCGACCGCGAACGCGAGCGCGATGAGCAGACCACCGGCGGCCACGAACGGAATCATGTAGCTGACGCCGGTGAGCAGCACCTGCTTGAGCTTGGAACCGAAGCTCAAACCACCGGCTCCGGACGAGGCCGAGCTCGAGGCAGCGGCGCCCGAGCCCGCGGCCACGCGGCGTCCGTCGGGGTCGTCGGCGACCGCGAGGGCCTCCTTGATCATGACCTCCGGCTCGTTGATCGCGCGCTTGACGCCCGACTCCACGACCGGCTTGCCGGCGAACCGCTCGCGGCCCTTGACGCCCACGTCGGTCGCGAAGATCGCGGCGTCGGCAGCGTCGATCGTCGCCTGGTCGACCGGGGTCGTCGCCGAGGAGCCCTGCGGCTCGATGTGCACGGTGACGCCCAGCTCCTTGCCCGCGGCGACCAGGTAGTCGGCGGCCATGTAGGTGTGCGCGATACCCGTGGGGCACGCGGTGATCGCCACGATCGAGCGCTGCCCGCCCGAGTGCTGCGAATCGCCATCCGCAGCCCCGGCGGCCGCAGAGTCACCCACGGCGTCAGCGCCGGAGTCGCCGGCGGGTGCCTGCGGCTCGGCCGGCTTCGGCGGCGGGGAGACGACATTGCCGACCATCTCGACGATCTCGTCGCGGCTCTGCGCGGCGCGCAGTCCGGCCAGGAAGTCCTTCTTGACCAGGGCCCGAGCGAGCTTGGTCAGCAGCTTCATGTGGTCGGCGCCGCCGCCTTCGGCCGCGGCTATGAGAAAGACGATGTCCGACGGGCCGTCCTTGGCGCCGAAGTCGACCGGCTTGGACAGCCGGGCGAAGCCCAGCGAGCCGGTCTTGACCGCGGCCGAACGGCAGTGCGGAATGGCGAATCCGCCGGGCATGCCGGTCGGCGAGAGAGCCTCGCGTTCCAGGGCGGAGTCACGCAGGCCAATGGCGTCGGCGCGACCGGTGTCTCCCACGATGCGGGCGAGCCCGGCGATCACCTCCTCCTTGGTCTCACCGAGATCAACATCGAGCGCGACGAGATCGGGCTCGATGAGCGGGGTGTCGTGAGCGGCATCGCTCATGGTCGTGTCCTTTCGTGGCCGACGCGCGATTGGGGCGCGTCACTGCGGAGGGTGGAGTCGATGGGCGCGCCCGACGGTGGCGAGCAGCGCGCCGGCTGAGGGGTTGGGTCAGACCCGGCGGGTGACCTGCACCGCGTCCGGATTGGTCTGGGCGGGGGTGGGGATGGCGCTGCCGGCGAGCGAGGCCGCGCCCGAGCCGTAGGCGACCGCCTGGGCGAGGCGGCCCGCGGCATCCAGGCCGGCGATATCGGCCATGACGTAACCCGCGACCGAGGAGTCGCCGGCGCCGACGGTGCTGCGCACCTGGATCGGCGGCGGCAGCGCACTCCACGCGCCGGCGGCGTCGACGAGCACCGCCCCGGCGCCGCCCAGGGTCGCCATGACGGTGGTGACCCCGCGCTCGACGAGGACGGCGGCGGCGGCGATGCTCGGCCCGGGGTCGCCGGCAGCGGCCGCGGCCTCCAACGCCTCACCGTCGGCTCCGGTGAGCTGAGCCAGCTCTTCGGAGTTCGGTTTGAGCAGGTCGGGGGCGGCGTCGGGAAAGGCGTCGGAGAGCTGGCGCAGCGGGTCGTCGGAGGTGTCGACCGCGATCTTGACCCCCAGGGGGCGCAGGGCGCGCACCAGCTGGGCGTACCAGTCCGGCGGCGCGCCGGGCGGCAGCGAGCCCGACAGCACCGCCCAGGAGGCGTCGCGGCACGCGCCGACGAGCACGTCGAGCAGCGCCTGCGCATCCTCCTGACCCAGCACCGCACCGGGCTCGTTGAGCTTGGTCGTGGTGCCGTCGGCCTCGGTGAGGGTGAGATTGGTGCGCACGGTCTGGGGCACCTCGACGTGCCGATAGGGCACGCCCCGCTCGGCGAGCGCCGACAGGATCGGGTCGTGCCGCTGCGCCGGCAGCACGGCCAGCACCGGCTGGTCGGCCAGGTGTACGGCGCGGGCGACGTTGACGCCCTTGCCACCCGGCTCGCTGGTGATATCGGCGAGGCGGTGGACTCCCCCGCGGGTCAGGGGCACGGCCAGGCAGGCGGTGCGGTCGAGGCTGGGGTTGGCGGTGAAGGTGACGATCATGCGAGGACGACCTCGATTCCGGACGTGACACAGGCGGAGCGGAAGGCGGGATCGACGTCGGCGTCGGTGATGAGCACGTCGATATCGGCCAGGGGGGCGAACGAGCGCAGGTACTCGACCCCGACCTTGCTGGAGTCGGCCAGCACCACAACCCGGCGGGAGCTGGAGACGATGGCTCGCTTCACCGCCGCCTCCTCGGCATCCGGGGTAGAGCAGCCGTGCCCGGCGGTGAGGCCGTTGGTGCCGACGAAGGCGACATCGACCCGCAGGGCGTCGACGACCGCGACCGCTTCGGCGCCGACGGTGGTCTGAGTCAGGCCGCGGACCCGTCCACCGACGAACTGGACCGGGCCGGGGCAACGCTGGGAGGCGACGGTCGCGATCGGCATGGAGCCGGTGATGATCGTCAGCTCGGGGTCGGCGGGCAGGATGGCGGCCAGGCCCGCGGTCGTCGTGCCCGCGTCGAGCAACATAGTGGAGCCCGGACCGCTGGGCACGTGGGCCAGGGCCGCTCGGGCGATGCGGGCCTTCTCTCCGGCGCGGCTGCCGGAGCGCTCGGCGACGCCCAGTTCGACGAGGCGCAACGACTCGGTGGGCACCGCCCCGCCGTGCACGCGGCGCAACAGGCCGCGGGAGTCCAGCGCCGCCAAATCGCGGCGGATCGTCTCGGGGGTCACGCCGTGGACATCGGCGGCCTGCGCTACCGAGATGCGCCCCGCGCGCCGCGCCTCGGCGACCAGGGCCTCTTGCCGTTCCTCTGCGTACATGGCGTCGCTGCCGTCCTCATCCGTCTGTGCCGGTATCGGTTTTGTGTCTGCTTTCGTCTGCTTCAGGGCCCCGGTGGGCTCTGCCGCGTCACCGCCGTCCGTCACCGACGAGGCCGGGGGACAGTGTGATCCACCGATCGTGGCGCGGCCGAGCCCCGGAGGCGAGCGTCTCGACCGACGGTGACCGGACTGTGTCCGGAGATCGACCGGGACTCACCTTTCGAAGCCAGTTCCCACATGATGCGATGTGGGAATAGTTGACTTTATATCCGATTATGTGGCGCTCACGCAAGGGTTTCCGCTAGGGTCTTGGCATCCGGAGCAGACTGAGCCCCCAACGGGAGCGCTTCGCTCCACACGGTCAGTCAGCGCCACTCACCCATCCCGAAACCTCACTGCAGAGGAGCCCAACACATGACGAATCAGGTCGGCCAGCCCACCACCCCCGAGGTCGCCGACGAGGCCAGCACGGAGGCCAGCGAGACCGCGACCGGCTCGATCACGACCCTGCTGCCCGACTCGGTGACGGGGACGGGCGTGGTCCCCGGCATCGCCTACGCCCCCGTGGTCTGGAAGCAGGGCCGACCCGAGACGCTGCCGCACGAGCCGGATGTCGCGCAGGAGGATCGGGCCCAGGAGGCGGCGCATCTGGAGACGGCGGTCGAAACCGTGGCCGCCCGCCTGGAGGATCGGGCCAGCCAGGTCACCGGTGTCGCCTCCAACGTGCTCTCGGCGACGGCCGCACTGGCCCGAGACCGCGGCTGGAAGCGCGCCGCGCTCAAGCTCGTCAAGGGCGGCACCCCGGCCCCGCAGGCCGTCGTCGCCGCGATCGCGCAGTTCATCACGACGTTCGAGAAGCTCGGTGGGCTCATGGCCGAGCGCACCACCGACCTGCGCGACATCCGCGACCGGGTCATCGCCGAGTTGCTCGGCCTGCCCGAGCCGGGTGTGCCCACCCCGGCGCAGCCCAGCGTGCTGTTCGCCGACGACCTGGCGCCGGCCGACACCGCCGGCCTGGACCCCAGCGTCATCACCGCGCTGGTCACCCAGCTCGGCGGACCGACGAGCCACACCGCGATCATCGCCCGTCAGCTCGCCATCCCGTGCATCGTCGCGGCCTCGAAGATCGGCAAGATCGCCGACGGCACTCGGGTGCTCGTCGACGGCGGCGCCGGCACCATCCAGCTCGGCATCGACGAGCAGGAGGGCGCGCGGCTGGTCGCCGAGGACGCCGCCCGCCGCGAGGCCATCCGCAGCTGGCGCGGCCCGGCCACGACCAAGGACGGCCGCGACGTCGAGCTGTTGGCCAACGTGCAGGACGGCGCGGGGGCCCGCAAGGCCGCCGAGTCGCAGGCTCGCGGGGTCGGCCTGTTCCGCACCGAGCTGTGCTTCCTGAACTCCGAGGACGAGCCGAGCATCGAGGAGCAGACCGGCATCTACAGCGAGGTCTTCGCCGCCTTCGCGGGGCACAAGGTCGTCGTGCGCACGCTCGACGCCGGCTCCGACAAGCCGCTGAAGTTCGCGAACATGGAGCACGAGGAGAACCCGGCACTCGGCGTGCGCGGCGTGCGGATCGGCCTGCGCGACATCGAGCTGCTGACCAACCAACTCGACGCGGTGGCGGCGGCCGCAGCGGCCCGCGACGAGGATGCCGAGACCCCCGCGTGGGTCATGGCGCCGATGGTCGCGACGATCCCCGAGGCCAAGCGCTTCGCGCAGCTGGCCCGCGAACGCGGCATCAAGCCGGGAATCATGGTCGAGGTGCCGTCGGTGGCGCTGCTGGCCCCGGCCTTTCTCGAGCACGTCGACTTTCTGTCGATCGGCACCAACGACCTCTCGCAGTACACGATGGCGGCCGACCGCATGTCGCCGCACCTGGCGACGCTGACCGACCCGTGGCAGCCGGCGGTGCTCACGCTCATCGCGATGACCGCCCGCGCCGGAGCGGATGCCGACAAGCCCGTCGGTGTCTGCGGTGAGGCGGCGGCCGACCCGCTGCTGGCGTGCGTGCTCATCGGCCTCGGCGTGACCTCGCTGTCGATGGCGGCCTCGGCCGTCTCCGGCGTGGGCGCCCAGCTGGCCGCCGTGACGTTCGCGCAGTGCCAGGAGGCCGCCGAGGCGGTACTGAGCGCCTCCGACTCCGCCTCAGCCCGCGAGCGTGCGCGCACGATCCTGGGCTGAATCACCGACCCACCACGTCGGCTGCGAAGCAGTAATCTCCCTGTGCCTCAACGAATCCCGTGACAGATAGGGATTCCGGTCCCCGTTCCGCCGCAGTATGGTTTGCACAGAACTGCGGGGGCAGTTCTCGAAGGGTGCACACATCCTTCTGGGGATCACACTGGGGAGAATTCGATGTCTGCAGATCACTGGGGCTCCGCCATGCCCGAATCGTCCCGGCACCGCATGGTCGGTGGCTTGGTCGGGGCGGGCGCCCGACACCTCGCGGCGCGGCTGCCCGTCAGCCGCCGGGCCGCGGCCCTCGGCCTCGCCGGAGC
>NZ_BAHD01000071.1 GCF_000298215.1 Kineosphaera limosa NBRC 100340
CGCCGACCGGCGTCTCCGCCGCTGCCGCCGCGGCGCAGCCGGGTGTTCCGACGGCTCCCAAGGAGGCGACCCAGGCGGCCGCCGCCGCGCAGAACGCCGCCGCCGCGGCAGCACCCAAGGCCAATGAGGCAAACAAGCCTGTGCGTTCGGTGGCCGACTCCAGCATCCGCGTCGACGTCGACCTGCTGGACTCGCTGATGAACCTCGTCGGCGAGCTGGTGCTCTCGCGTAACCAGCTCGTGCAGCGCGCCGCGGCCAGCCAGGACCAGGAGCTGCAGCGCTCGATGCACCGGCTGTCGCTGGTGGCCAGCGAGCTGCAGGAGGGCGTCATGAAGACGCGCATGCAGCCCATCGAGAATGTGTGGAGCAAGATCCCGCGCGTCGTGCGCGACCTCGCCAACAGCCTCGGCCGGCAGATCCGCGTCGAGATGGAGGGCAAGGACACCGAGCTCGACAAGACGATCCTCGAGGCGATCAAGGACCCGCTGACGCACCTGGTGCGTAACAGCTGCGACCACGGCATCGAGATGCCCGAGGATCGCGTGGCCAAGGGCAAGCCCGCCGAGGGTGTGCTGCTCATGAAGGCCTTCCACGAGGGCGGCCAGGTCAACATCGAGATCATCGACGACGGCGCCGGCATCAACCCGGAGAAGGTCAAGGACAAGGCCGTCGAGAAGGGCCTCATCAGCCGCGAAGCGGCCGACCGCATGTCGGACCGCGACGCGGGCCACCTCATCTTCAAGGCGGGCTTCTCCACCGCCGCGGCCGTCACGAACGTCTCCGGTCGGGGCGTCGGCATGGACGTCGTCAAGACGAACATCGAGAAGATCGGCGGCGTCATCGACGTCACCAGCGAGTTCGGCAGGGGCACCACGACGCGCATCAAGATCCCGCTGACGCTGGCGATCATCCCCGCGCTGCTGGTGCGCGGCAAGGACAACATGTTCGCGATCCCGCAGGTCAACCTGCTGGAGCTGGTGCGCCTGGACCGCGAGCAGGCCGCCGAGCGCCTGGAGACCATTCAGGGCACGCCGGTCTACCGCCTGCGCGGCGCCCTGCTGCCGCTGGTCGACCTGCGCGAGCAGCTCGGCGAGGAGAAGGGCGACTCGGACACCACGTTCATCGCGGTGCTGCGCGCCGACCAGCGCCAGTTCGGCCTCGTCGTCGACGACATCGAGGACACCGAGGAGATCGTCGTCAAGCCGCTGGGCATCCAGTTGCGCGGCATCGACCTGTACGCCGGCGCGACCCTCATGGGTGACGGGCGCGTGGCGCTCATCCTCGACACCGTGTCGCTGGCGGCTCGGGCCGGCATGGTCAACGACGGCTCGGAGGCGGCCAAGCGCGCCGCCGAGGAGGCCGCCAAGCTGGTACGCAGCGACTCGACGTCCCTGCTGGTCGTGCGGCTGAGCAACGGGCGCCGGGTGGCGCTGCCGCTGAAGTGCGTGGAGCGCCTCGAAGAGTTCCCGATGACTCGGGTCGAGACCGTCGGGCAGAACCAGGTCGTGCAGTACCGCGGGGGTCATCCTGCCGCTGCTGCGCCTGTCCGACGACTACGGCTCGTACGACGAGGTCGGGGAGGACGCCGCGCTGCAGGTCGTCGTGTGCCAGCACCGCGGGCAGCTGTTCGGCTTCGTCGTCGCGGCGGTGCTCGACATCGTCGAGGACGACCTGTCGATTCGCACGCACTTGGACACGGGCGGCAACCTCGGTTCGGCCGTCGTCAACGAGCACGTCACCGAGCTGCTGAACATCGACAATGCGATCGCCGGGATGATCGCGCCGGAGACCGACGCCTACACGGGCGCCACCGACTACTCCGCTTACGCCTGATAGGGGTCTGCACGATGGCCAACCAGTACTGCACGTTCCGCCTCGGCGGGCACCTGTTCGGGGTTCCGGTGGAGACCGTCCAGGAGGTGCTGCGCGAGCAGGACCTGACCAAGGTTCCCCTGGCGTCCAAGGAGGTCAGCGGCCTCATCAACCTGCGTGGGCAGATCGTCATCACGGTCGACCTGCGCGAGCGCATGGGCCTGCCGCGGCGCGAGGAGGGCGACGAGATGACGAACGTCGTCGTGCGCACCTCCGGCGAGACGGTGACCTCGCTGCTCGTCGACCGCATCGGTGACGTGCTCGAGCCCGACCTGGACCGCTTCGAGGCCCCGCCGGACACCGTCACCGGCCGCGTGCGCGAGCTCGTCACCCGCGTCTGCAAGCTCGACCGCGAGCTCATGCTCGTGCTCGACTGCGACAAGGCCGTGGACGTAGACGCCGCCGCCTGACGCCTGGCTACCCAGAGAGCCCGCGCCCCACTCCAGGGGCGCGGGCTCTCCGCGTGCCAGGCGCGGGCCCCGGGCTTCCCTCGGCGGCCCAGCTCAGCCTGCCCGGACCCACGCGCCCACCTGCCGAAC
>NZ_BAHD01000070.1 GCF_000298215.1 Kineosphaera limosa NBRC 100340
CGCCGCTGCGGTGTGCCCGACGAGATCCTCGCCGAGCCCATCGGGGCCTGACCGGGAGGCCGACGTCGAAGTGCCGAGACGGCGCCGACGGTCTGCGGGCTTGTCGAGAGCCCGGGGGAGCGCCCAGGGGGCACCCCGGGAGTTCCCCGGAGGGCGACCTTGGTCAAGACTCCCTCGAACCTTGGCAAAGAAGTAGTAAAGGACCTCACGCAGGTATATCTGGCGACGAAGGGACGGGTGACGGCACGTCGCACTGCAGGGCCCCGGAGCCGTCGACGAGGAACTTGGTTTTTCTGGAACGGTCACGCGCACGCAAGGATGCGAACCGGCGCCACCACCGGCGTCGTCCTCGTGAGGCAAGAACACCTGAGAACACCACCACCGAAATAGGCGGTGCGTTCCAGCGCGACATCCGGCGACTCGGGGACAGGTCGTCCGTTGCGCAGAGCGCACTTTGCCACTCGACATCCGCTGTTGCCACCACAGCCGCGCATGTCGGTGCAGGCGCTCGGTCTGACCCGGCCGGGCGCCTGTGCCTGTCTGCTCGCCTTTTCGTCAGCCCCAGGACGGGCCCCAGGACGGGCCCAGGGGCCGTCTCAACCACTCCTTCAGAGTGTGTGCCGGCGTGCCGATATGGGGATAACCCGAGATTTCGGGCCCCCGCCAAGGATGGCGGGGTATCGCTCAAGGAAGGCGGCCGACGATGCGTATCCCCGTCGACAGCGATGCCGCGATGCGTACCATCCATCGGCATTGGGAACACCAGCAACAGATCGTCGCGTCGAGTTCGGCGCGCATCGCGACCGGTAGTCGCCTCGTCAGTGCGGTCGATGACGCCGCTGGCCTGGCCATCGCCGAACGGGTACGGAGTCAATTCGAGGGCCTGCGCCAGGCCGGCCGCAACGCCCAGCAGGGCATCAACTTCGTGCAGATCGCCGATAGCACGCTGCAGACGACGACCGATCTCGTGCAGCGCATGCGGGTCATGGCGGTGCAATCGGCCAATGGCACCTACACCGATACTCAGCGTTCGGCGATGCAGCGTTCGGTGGTGTTGACCCTCGACGAATTGGACGCCATCGCCCGGCGCTCCCGCATCAACGACATCGCGGTGCTCGACGGCTCCACCCCGAGGTTGCGCATTCAGGTGGGCCCGAACTCCGCCGATGTCATCGAGGTTCCCTTGCGCGCCGCCGATCACGAGGCCGTGGGCCTGGAGGAGTTGTCCGTCGAAACCCAGGAGAAGGCGGTCTCGGCGCTGGACCGGTTGGACGAGGCCCTCGAGGCGCTCTATGCGCACCGGGCCGAGATGGCCGCCGCCCAGCAGCGAATGGAGCGCGCCATCAAGTCGTTGGGGGTGACGGAGATCAACAGTCGCGAAGCCCATTCGCGCATCGCCGACGCCGACCTGCCCGCCGAGACCGTGCGCATGCTGCGCGCGCAGATCGCCTCCGACGCCGGCGCCGCGATGATGGTGCAGGTGCGGCAGGCGACCCAGCTCGCGGTCGACCTCCTGCTGCCGCAGATCAGCGCCGAGCCCATCGGCGGCGACGGGGAGGCGGCTGGCGGAGCCTCGAACGGTGGCGCACCGCCACCTGCGCCCCTCCCGGCGACGGGCCCGGTGTCCACGCCGGAGTCGTCGGCGGCGGCACCGGTGGCCGCTGCGCCTGGGGTGCCCGAGCCGCATCCGGCCTGAGCTCCCGCTCTCACCAGGGAGATCAACATCTGAGTTCACCGGCCGATGAGGGTCACTGGAGTCCGCCGCAGGAGGAGATTCGTGGGCACAGTTGCCGTCGTCATCATCGCCCGGGACGACGCTCGGGTCATCGAGCGCGCCTTGCTTTCCGCGAAGCCTCACGTGGACGAGCTCGTCGTGCTCGACCTGGGTTCGGTCGACGACACGGCGGAGCGGGCTCGGCGCGTCGGCGCGCGCGTCGAGTCGAGCGTGTGGAGCCGCGATCCCTCGGCGGTGCGCAACGAGGCGCTGGCCCGCTCGGGGGCGGACTGGAATGTCGTGCTGGAGGCCCGCGAGTGGATCGACGGCGGCGGGGCTGGGCTGCGGGCCCTGGCCGAGACGCCGTGCGATCACGTCGGGCTTGTCACGATGATCCCCGGCGATCACGGCCGCGGGCTCTCTCCGGTCGCCCTCGCTCCGCGGCTGTTGCCCGCCGGGGTGCGCTACGCCGGTCGCCGCCCCGAGGAGCCGATGGTCGAGGGCCTGACCCAGTTGCGCACCGGCGTGGTGCTGGCCAGCGACGACCTGGAGCCGGCCCGCTGGCGTTACGACCGCTCGATCACCGAGACCGTGCTGCTGCAGGGGTTGAGCCTGCGCCCGGGCGACCCCGAGATGCTCATGGACCTCGGCGAGGTGGTGCGCGCCGACGGCCGCCTGCTCGCCGCCTACGACGCCTACGCCGAGGCGCTGGAGGGGATGGACCCCGCACATCCGCGCCGACACGAGGTGGTCATCGAAGCCATCGACGTGGCCCGGGCGGCCCGACGGTTTCCGGTCGCGATCGCGCTCATGGACCAGCACATGGCGCAGTGGCGCGACTCCCCGGACTTCGCCTACGTCATCGGCGACCTGTTCTTCGAGATGTTGTTGGCCGACCCGCGGTCGGCCAACGAGTTGGCCCCGTTGGCCCTCAGCTGCTGGACCCGCTGCCTGGAGATGGGGGACCGGCCCGACCTGGCCGGCTCGCTCATGGGTCGCGGCAGCTTTCTGGCCGCGCAGAGCCTCTACGCGCTGTGCCTCGTGCTCGGCCAGCAGGCCGAGGCGAGCCGATGGTGGGACGTCGCGAACCGGCTCCGGTCGCAGGCCAGCCGCAGCGCCTCGCTCCGCTCGGATCAGGCCAACCAGGCCAACGACGGATCGGCGAATTAATAGCAGATCGAAGCGATTTCGTCGCTTAAGACACGCCGAGCCGGGTCGATAGGTGGTCATGACAGCGCCGCGGATCGCCGTGTGCCTCGTCGTCAACGACGAGGTTCGTGACCTGCACGGGTGCCTGCAGTCCGTTCGCCAGCTCGGTCACCTGCTGACCGAGGTGTGCGTGTACGGTGCCGGCGCGACCGAGCAACTCCTCAATGCCGCCCGACAGTCGGGGGCCAAGGTGCACGAGGGGCAGTGGGATGGCGACCTTGCCGCCGCGCGCAATGCCGCCGCGTGCATGACCGACGCGCCGTGGGTGTTGGTGCTCGAGCCGGGGGAGCGGCTGCGCGTCGACATCCCGGCGCTGACCAAGTTGTTGGCCCTGCCAGAGCGGATGGTCGGCGAGCCCGACGCCATCGCCGTCGAGGTCAGCCGGGGCCGGGCGGCGGGGGCGGCCACCCGGGAGCCGCGGGTGTATCGGCCCGAGCGGGCGCACTTCGTCGGGGCGCTGGAAGACCGGCTGGAGCCGATGGAGCCGGGCCGTGAGCTCGTCAGCCTCAACGCGGGCGTCGAGGTGTGCTCGGTGTGGGCCGTCGTGGTGCCCCAGGGCGATCAGCGGGACCGGCTGGTGCGCCGCGTGGCGCGGGCCGACGCGGCGCTGGCCAAGCTGACCAGTGAGGGTATCGGCGGCAACGACCTGGTCACCGCGCTCGTCGAACGGTCCCGCGCCCGTCGCGCCTTGGGCGACGACGACGGCGCGCTGGCCGACCTTAACCGCGCCCGGCGGGTGCGCGCCGGGGAGCCCTACCGCCGCCGCGCCCGCGAGGACCTCACGACCCTGCTCATCGAGCACGGCTACTTCAGCGGCGCGAACAAGCTCATCGCGGAGCTGCGCGCCGACGGGGGCGACGACGACTACAGCGACTGGCTCACCGCTCAGGTGCACGCCGCGCAGGGGCAGGCGCGGGTCGCCTGGGACATTCTGCGCAAGCTGGAGTCGGCGACCTCCTCCGACGGCACCGTCGTCGCGAGCCCGCAGATCCTGACCGAGCAGATGATCATGGCCAACCGCATCGGCGAGCTGGAGGAGGCGCTGGAGTGCTGCGTCGACCTGGTCGCCAAACACGGCCTGGCGCTGCGACACGGGCGGATGCTGCTCAAGCTGTGGGGGCCGCGGTCGGCCGACGGCCTGGCGGACCTGCTCATTCAGGCCGACGCCCGGCACCTGGACGAGGTCGCGGCCGCGCTGTCGGCGCTGCCGGAGCCCGGCCCGTCGGTCGCGCAGGCGCTGCGGGACGTGCGGGCCGAGAAGCCCGCCGCTGTCCGCATCATGTGACCCGACGGGCCCTGTCGCTCGACACCACTGCCCATTCAACCTTTCGGTTGAGGGGGCGTCACGCGCGCTCTGGCGTTCGGTTGAACTCCCCCGGTAGGGCTTGGAGTTGGGCCTGTCGGCGTGGTGGAGTCGACCTTGTCCACCGCGGCGGATGATCGACACGACGTCATCAGGGGAAACGTCGAGGTCGGCTCGTGCCCCGGGGGCGGATGCAGTAGTGCCGTGGGTGGTGGGTTCTGGCAGATCACCATCCACGGCACTGCCGTTGTCGGGGGACTCCCAACTATCGCGGAGACCGGCGGTACAGGCCCTTTCGTCCTTCCCTCGCGCGGCGCGTTGGTGATGAGATGTGTGGCATGGATCTCATGGACCTGCACGACGCGATCAACCTGCGCCTGGCCCTGCTGGACCTGCCGCACGAGGCCGAATCCGACCGTGGCCACGAGGCGGTCGTCTCCCCACTTCTTGCCCGCCAGCGCGAGCTGACCCGCCGCCTCGACGAGCGTCTGCCGCGCGTCGACGAGCGGGTGCAACTCTTCCTCGACGACTACCTGTCCGACGTGTCGCAAGAGGTGCAGCTGCCCCGCACCTCGCTGGTGCTGGATCAACCGGGCCTGGCGCGCGAGCTGTCGCTGCCGGCCGACGGCGACTACTTCTCCTCGTCCCTGGTGCGCAGCTACCGGCTGCTCAACGGGGTGCTGCACAACCCGCACAACGACCGGCGCACGACGGCCGGGGTGTTCCACATCGCCGACGGCGGCCTGCCGGTCAGTCAGGACAAGCTCGTCGTGCCCAAGGGCGTCTTCGCCGCGCTGCTCGACCGGGCCACCCGGCCGCCGCAGGAGTCGATGGTGCTGCCGTACACCTCGCAGCTGCCCGAGCCGGCGGCGTGTTTCGTCTCGCTGCTGCTGCGCCCGCTCGTCTCGCCGGCGGTGCCGGGCGCGGAGGGGGAGCGGCGGATGGAGATCCGGTTCATGGCTCCGGGCAGCCTGGTCAGCAATCTCGACTTCGTCGAGGGCATCTTCGGCAACGGTGGTGACCCGTATCTGCCGGACAACGACGCGGCGATGGCGCCGCAGGGCTGGACGGGGCACACGGGTTACGTCATTCTCGCGCCGCACCTGACGTCGGTGACGAAGAAGGAACTGGGGCTGCCGCATCACGACGACGCGACGCCGCGGCAGCGCCGCGACGGCATGTGCTGGAAGAGCGACGACGAGCTGTACAACAACGGGCAGGCCTTCAAGGCGTGTGCGCGCGACGAGCGGGGCGTCATCGTCACGGTTATCGCCGACAACTACTTCGGCTATTGCAAGAAAGAGGTCAAGACGCAGATCGGCTACTCGGCCAACCTCTCCGGTCAAGCCGAGGAGGAGCACGCCGGCGGGGCGCTGGCCTTTCCCAGTTACGACCTGGGGCAGGAGTACACGGACCGGTTCACCCCGCCGAGCGCGACGGTCGAGCAGGTCGTGCAGCGCGACCCGGAGGCCTTCGAGCTGCAGCCGGAGGGGCACGCGGAGCACGTCGACTATCCGTTCGTGGTGGTGCCGGCGCAGGTGACGTTCAACATGCGTGAGCAGAACGTCACCTGGCCCGGCGACGACGACACCGCGCGGATTCCGCTGCGGGCCGACCGCACGTATTTCAGCCCCGACGGCTATCGGGTGCGGATGCAGCAGCACGCGGACGACCCGACGCAGTGGGCGTTGGTGGGCACGGCGCCGTGGGTGAGTGCTTTCCACAAGCCGAGCACCGTCTCCGGTGGGGGTAAGTCGGAGATCTCGAAGGCGATCACCGACGCGATCAACTACGGCAATGCGTATGTCGCGGACTTCGCGAAAGACATGGCGACGGTCGAGGAGATTCTGGCCAAGGACTTCGGCAACCGGTTCGCCGACCCGCAGCGCCGCGGGCACGACGCGCGGGCGATTCTCGGCCCGGAGCGCAGCGTCGGCTCGGTCATCAAGCTGTTGACGCCGAGCGAACTGTTCACCGACGAGTACAACGCGTGGCTGGAGACGATCCCCTCGCACGTCAAGGAGCTCATCTACGTCATCAAGAGCGCGTACCGGCCGGAGTGGGGGCAGGACTGGCGCAAGCACTTCAGCGTCGGCGTCATCAACGGGCGGCCCGGCAACGCGTTGCGTCTGGATCAGCAGCGGGTGGCGGTGCGCACCCTGCGGGTCGGCTTCGACGAGGAAGGCGCGTGGCGGGTGTTCGGGCTGCGGCCCGATTTCGCCCCGGCGGTCAAGGTGCAGACCGAGGACGACATCACGGCGAGCATCGTCGTGCCGGCGCAGGCGAGCGGCCGGCCGGACGGGTTGTCGGGCAAGGTCGTGGAGAACTGCGAGCGGCTGCTGTTCCAGCGCCCCGACGAGGCGATTCACCGCGGCTACGACAAGCAGGCGGAGCTGGACATCTCGGCCCCTGGCACGTTCTTGTCGAACTTCGAACCGCTGGATCAAGAGGACGCGGTCGAGATGACGCACGACGCGGTGAACTTCAGCCGGTTCACCGGCCCGGTGCAGGAGCTCATCGAGGTGGCCGCGCACGAGGCGGGCGAGCCGCAGGACTACGTCGACGGGCCGGCACACCACAACGGATCACACACGAACGGTTGGGGCGCGGTCGATGGTCGGCTGGCGAGCTACTTCGTGTGTTCGGCGCAGCCGCGGCTGGTCGACGGCAAGCCGAGCAAGAATCCGCGCTACCTGCAGGTGCGCCCCGACCTCTCGCATCCGGTGGCGACGGCCGCGTCGCTGCTGGCGATGCACCTGCACCGGGGGTTGCCGGTCGACGAGCCGCTGCCCTACGTGGTCGACGTCGTCGCTGCGGGCCGGCGCAACAACCCTCCGGAGGAGGGGGTGCCGGCGTTGTGCGCGTTCAACCCGCTGCACTACCTGGAGCTGCCGGAGCTGTTCATGGAGTTCATCAGCTCGATGACCGGCAAGTCGCCGTCGACGACGGGTGCGGGTTCGGAGGGGGCGCTGACGAAGGCACCGTTCAACGCGATGCCGACGACGTACGACCTCAACGCGGCGCTGCTCTCCTACATCCTCACCGGCTACGACGGGTGGATCAGCAGCGCGGGCTACATCGGGCCGCGGGTGCGGGTGGACCACGACATCAGCCTGCTGGTGCCGGAGGTGTTCTCGCGGATGCGCCCGCAGGAGCGGGCGGCGTCGCGGCTCGTGGCCGAGGGCTACCTGGAGCGGGTCACGGACATCGAGATCGACGGCCGGCTCGTGGAGGCGAGTCGGCTGGGGTACCGGATCACGAAGAAGTTCGCGTCGACGTTCTTCGGTCGGATCTTCATGCACCCCGAGGCCGTGTTCACGCCGGAGATGCTGCGCCCGGAGAAGCAGGATCTGGGCATCTTCGTCGACGCGGTCGACGTCATGATCACCACACACGAACGTGTGGCGAAGGGGTACTTCGAGGACGGCACGGCCGACCTGGCGATCCCGCCGCTGCGAGCGCTGCTGGAGATCATGGCGTACGGCAAGACCTCGGACGGGCACACGCTGAGCTCGCCGGAGGTGCGGGAGCTGTTCACCCGCGAGAACGTGCTGGCCAGTGACTGGTACGCGGCGCGGCTGGATGCGCGGCAGGCCGAGGCGGTGCGTCAGGCCGAGCGCGGCGTGGCGACGTTGGCGTCGTTCAACGAGGGTGCGGGTAACGCGCGGGTCGTGGCGCGGCTGGGCTTGGAGGGCCGTTTGGCCGACGAGCGGGAGTACCTGGAGCAGGTGTCGTCGCCGGAGTACCGGGAGGCGCTGGTCGGCACCATCGGCCGTCAGGTCTCGTATCGCTGAGGTTCGTTCGACTGCGCCCGGGTGCCCGCCTGCTTCGGCGGGGCCCGGGCGTTCGTCGTGGTCGCGGCCGTGAGCGGGGTCGTCGTGAGCTTGGTCGTCGTGAGCGGGGTCGCAGGGCGGTGGTGCTTCAGTCGTCGGGCGCCGGGGCCGATGGGGCACGTGACCAGAAGAGAGGGGGAGTGGTCATGGAGATCGTCAACCGGCGCCCGCGCAAACGGGGTCTGTCGGCGCGCGACCGCGAGGTGCTGGAGATCGAGCGGGAGTTCGGCGCGTCGCCGGAGGTGTGGCCGCGAAAGGCCGCGGAGGCGCACCACCGGCTGGGCTTGACCCCGAACGGCTACACGCTGGTGCTGCGCGGACTGGTCGACGACCCGCAGGCGCACGCGGCGGCCCCCGACGTCATCGACGAACTGCGCCGCCTGCGCGACCTCAAGAGCTGACGCCCCGCCGGGCTCAGGTCTCGAGGATGAAGTCCGCGGCGCGCAGCTCGATGACGTGCTCGCCGAGGGTGTGTCCCCGCCTCCGCACCGGTGTTGGGCGATCGCTCAGGTGAATCTCAGGTTAAGCGCAGGTTAACCGATGGGACGGAAACAGCACGCGCTCCTTTGACGTGCTTTCACGGATGAATCTCGAATCAGGAGGATTCACATGTCCCGCCTCGCTGCGCGCCGCCGCATAGCCGCCACCCTTCCTTGCCAGGCGTCGCCGGTCGGCGGCGGGTCGAGGGCAGGGGGTCCCGCGGCCGCCCAGGACCAGGCCCCTGTCGCGTCCGCCGACGTGGTCGGGGTAGGCAACGAGGTCGTCGCGGTGGTGCGGCGGATGATGGTGCGGCTGGTTGCCGCCGCTGTCGCTGTTGTCGGCTGCCCGGTGCTGCTGTCCGACAGCGGGTTGCGCCCGGATTCGTGGGCGACCGCCCAGCCGCCGGCCCCGCACGCCCGTTCGGCCGACGCCGCAGCTGTCGACCCTCCTGACCCTCTCCTGCCGATCCCGGCGCAGTCTGGGGTTGTGGTCAGCGCTGCTCCCGACCATCACTACGTGTCGCCGAACGCCAAGTTCACCGTCACGGGTCGGATCAGCAACGAGGGCGCGGCATTCAAGGATGCAGCTCACGCGCTGCTGGAGCAGAGGTTCGGCGGCGAGTGGGTGCCGGTGGGCAAGCCGGTGAAGGCCGCGGCCGACGGAACGTACGCGCTACCTGCGGTGTCGGAGGACCTGCAGGCGCAGACGAGCTACCGGGTGGTCGTGCCGAGGGGAGGGGCCACGCTCGCGACCTCGAGGGAGTTCACCATCGAGCTGGCGGCCGGCAGGCACACGGCCTTCAAGCTGTTGGGCGGCGCGCGCTGGCAGCCCTGTGCCGGCACGCAGGTGCGCGAGATCAAGTACGGCATCAACCTGGCCTCGATCCCGCCGGGCTACGCCGGCGCCGACGAGGCCGCCAAGCGCGCGGCGATGATTGCTGACGTGGCGGGCGCGGTCGAGCAGCTCGCCCTGGCCACCGGGTTGAAGTTCACGCGTGTCGAGCACGAGCAGCCGATTCCACAGCAGCCTGGGAGCGGCGCCGCGGCCCTGCAGCCGTTTCTCGGCGGTGCCGAGCTGGTGATCGGCTTCGCGGACAATTCGGCGTCGGCCACGTCGACTCTCCTGCCGGCGAAGGTGGGCAGGTCGTCGGGTTGGGGCAGTTACGTCGACACCAACGGCGACGGCTTCATCGACCAGGGCTATGTCGTTCTCGACGCCCGCCATCGGCTGGACGGTGGTTACAAATCCAGTCGCAACGGCACCTGGCAGCAGATCATCATGCATGAGGTGGCACATGCCTCGGGGCTGTCTCATCCCGACGACGCCAAGCAGCTGATGCACCCGCAGATCAACCCCGCACTGACGACGTGGGGTGCCGGCGACCTCAACGGCCTCCAGCGGATAGGTCTCCGTCCGAAGCAGGACAGCCCCAAGCGCATCGCGGGCCTGCGCGGCGACGCCTGCGCCTGACGGTCGGGGGACCGGCGTCCGCACGCCTGCCCAGATGAGAGGTCCCTCATCGGCGCCTCATCGTCGGGCCATTTTCGTCCCGCAGTGTTGGTGATGTCGGCGGAACCGCCGGCTCGGCCGGCGGGGCCAATCCTGCGGCCGTGACACACACGAGGGAGCACCATCATGCGCGTCATCAATCGTCGGAACATCTCCATGGGCCTGGCCGCACTGGTTTCCAGCGGTGCCATGGTCGGGATCAGCGCAATGCCCGCGGAGGCGTCGACGCGGACCTGCAATGGCACGATCAGCAACCGCAGCATCGACGACAACATCCGGGTGCGGCCCGGCGCGACCTGCATCATCAACCGCAGCACAATCGACGGCAACATCAGCGTGGGGGCGAACGCGACGCTGCGCGTCAACCGCAGCACGGTCGACGGCAACATCGAGTCGAACAACCACAAGTGGGTCATCGTCAACAACTCCACCGTCGACGGCAACATCAAGCTGCAGCGCGGTCAGTCGACGACGCTGACCGCCAACCGCGTCGACGGCAACATCGAGCTGCTGCGCAACCGCGGCCGCCAGGCCGTGTCGACCAACCGCGTCGACGGCAACCTCAAGTGCTCCTCGAACCGAAACGCGATCACCGGCGGCCGCAACGTCGTCGACGGCAACAAGGAAGGCCAGTGCCGCCGCCTGTGATGCACGCTTGACACAAACCGGGATCGTCGGCAGATGGGGGGGCCGACGATCCCGGTTTGTGTGAGGCACTGTGTGCGTGCGGTGAATGCGGGTCGCGTCAGCGGAGGAGGTCGGTGGCGGCCAGGTCGATGACCTGGTCGCCGAACTGCAGGCTGACCTGGTCGCAAGGAGTTGCGTCGAGATAGTCGTTGTCGACGATCTGGTTGAAGAGGCGCAGGGTGGGCAAGGGACCGCGCACATCGACGACGAGGTAGTTCGGGATGCCGGCGCGGGCGTACTCGCGGCGCTTGGTGCCGAGGTCGGTGCGCGCGGTCGAGGGGGAGAGCACCTCGACGACGAGGAGGGTGTTGGCCGCGCCGACCCTCAGCTCACCTCCGGGCGAGAGTCGGGCGACCAGCAGATCGGGCAGGCGCAGCGTCGGCGTCGGCAATGGCAGGTCCAAGGCGGCGTGGGCTGCGATGAACCACTCCTGCCGGGACAACCCGCGCGCCCGCAGCAGGTCTTGAAGGCTGGACGCGGCATAGACGTTCTCGTGACTCTCTGGGGGCACCATCACCGGCACGCCGCCGACGAGTTCCCACACGCCTTCCCGGTCGGCGGTCCAGGCGTAGAACTCGGCGACCGTCAGGCTCGTGGCGGTACTCATGCGGCGGCTCCTTCCTGCAATCTCTCAAGTATGCCCGGGGCGGTCCCGACCCGCCGAGCCTAAAACGCGTCGGAGGGGTGCCGCTGGCGCCGGCGCTGCGCCTATGGATAACGCGTCCGCCTGGGCGCTGCCATCTCATGCCCGAGCTCGGCGCGGGATCAATCCGTGAGGTCGGCGGCGGTGAGGGTGAGCGTGTGGGCACCGATCTGCAGGGTGACGATGGCGCCGTCGCCGGCTGGGTCGGCGTAGCGCGGCGTGCCGTCGAGCCCGGCCTCGAATCGGTCGAACAGTGTCAGTCGTGGCGGGTCGGCGGGGGAGCCACCGGTCTCGATGACGAGGTAGGCGGGGATGCCGCCGACGAGCTCGTACGCGTCTTCGTGCTCGTCGCAGAAACGATCCCACTCGTCCAGCGTGAGCGGGCGTAGCGGGGTTTGCAGGCTCATAGCGTGCCTCCTCTCCATTGATCCAGTGTGCCGGGGTGATCCCGGTGCGCCAACCCAATCGCGGCGTGGGCCACCGGCAAAACTCCGGGTCTCAGCTGTGCGCGAGGCGAGCCGATCGGAGGATCGGACCCCGCGCAGCAGATCCATGGACGGAAGGACGTCGACTCGGCCATGCAGATCAATCAGAACATCTCCGCCCTGTTCGCTTACCGCTCTCTGACGAACAACCAGAACGGCGTGTCTACGAGCATGGAGCGGCTGTCGTCCGGGCTGCGGATCAACCGCGCGGCAGATGATGCCGCCGGCCTGGCCATCTCCGAGAACATGCGGACTCAGGTGAACGGCCTCAATCAAGGGGCCCGCAACGCCGGCGACGGCATCTCCCTACTGCGGACCGCAGAAGGTGCGCTGAACGAGACCCACGCGATTCTGCAGCGGATGCGCACGCTTGCCGTGCAGGCGGCGAACGTCGGGGTGATGACCTCGGAGAATCTGCAGATGGTCCAGGTAGAGATGGGTCAGCTGATCGCCGAGATCGACCGCATTGCGTACGAAACCGAGTTCAACGGCACCTCGCTGCTGGACGGTACCTTTCGGGAAAAAAGCTGCAGGTGGGGGCCAATGCCGGCGACACCAAACCAGTGAACATCATCAGCGCCCTCGTCCCGGCCGTCCCGGGTCGCCCGGCGATCCCGCCAGAGCCTGCTGCTGTCGCACTCTGGGAGGTCCACGACCCGGCGCGCCTGGCTGCCATCGCAGATCCGGTGTCGTTTACGCACACGATAGACAGCCAGACAACGACGGTGGACGTCAGCATGAATCCGCTGCCCACCACTCTCGAGGACCTTGTCGACCAACTCAATAACGACCCGGCGTTCAGCGCGGCCTTCACCGCCAGTCCCGGCGCTCGCAGTGCCTTGGACGGCACGAGCGTGAACGAGAACCTCATCGTCACAGCCAAGGAGGGCGGCGCCGGTGACATCAGCGTCGTCGGGATCCCCAATACGGTGAGCAAGGAGCAGAAGCGGGCCGGTCGCAACGAGATCCCCGCGACGCCCGAGATTCCGGCACGGGGCCGCGGGTACGGGTCCGAAGACATCCTGGGCGCGATTGACGTCACCCGCGAGGCAGGGTCATTGACGACGACCACGATCATTCCTGCCTTTCCCGGCGGCACCATCGGTGGGACGAGTCCCGGATTCGGAACCATCCGCGAAACGCCCGTGATCACCCTTCCCCCCACCCCGCGTCGGGAAGAGACACACACGGACACCTGGAACTCAGGCGCCTACGACGCGATCATCCAGATCGACCGCGCCATCGCCATCGTCAGCAAGGGGCGCGCGGAGATGGGTGCCACCGAGAACGCGCTGGACCACACCATCAGGTCGGTGAGCGTCTCCGCCGAGAACCTTGCCCTGTCGGAAAGCCGCATTCGCGATGCCGACATGGCCAAAGAGATCGTCGACCTGCAACGGTGGCAGATCCTTGCTCAGGCCTCGATGCAGATGCTCTCGCAGGCCAACATGGTGCCGCAGAGCGTGCTCAAGCTCCTGCAGTAGGCCTTCAGCCGGACATGCCGGTGGAGCTGCGCTCCGTCCGGTGGTCGAGTCGTGCCCCAGTTCGAGTCCGACGTCACGCCACCGAAGCCCTGCGCAAATCGGACAAGAAGTGCGAAAAGCGAGTGCTGCCCAGGTTTCATTCAGCCAATCTGATTGTCCCGTGGCGACTTTGAACAGACGACTCAGACGCCTGAGGGCAGCGTCGATGGGGCAGGCACAACGCCGAGTCACCCCAGGCACGGCGAGCCACGGACGGCCACCACCTCCCCAGGTGGCGAAGGAGAATGAAATGTCACGGATGAAGAACTGGGTCGGCGCGAGCGCGGTTGCGATGCTGGCCGGTGCCAGCCTCGTTGCCGCCCCTGCAGTTCAGGCAGCCCCCCTTACTTCCAGCATTGCGAAGGCTGTGGCCTTCGCTCCGGCCGCGGACGCCGCGCCGGCCAAGCCGAAGTTCGGCAAGATCTCGGTCGCCAAGGGCGCGGCTCGCGACACGACCGCCATCACGATCAGCGGCACCAACTTCGACACCGCCGAGGGCAAGACCACGGTCAAGGTCGGCGACGCCACCCTGACCGCTGCCGTCTCTGCCTCGTCGATCGCCTTCACGATGCCGAAGCTCGCAGCGGGCGGCGACCCCAAGGCGACGATCTCTGTCACCTCGGGCGAGGCCTCGAAGGACTTCAAGTTCACGTACGTCATCCCCGCGGTCAAGGTGACCGTCGACAAGACGAAGCTCAAGCCGGTGCCGGACAGCGTCCTGCTCGAGGTCACCCCGACGGGTGACGTCAAGCCCGGCGACAAGTTCACCGTGAAGAACGGTGCCGGCGAGGAGATGGCGGCCGAGGCGACCGCCACGGCGACGCCGGCCGAGGGCAAGGTGTCCGCGAAGGACAACAAGCTCTACGTCCACCTCGACAAGCGCGCGTCGACGACCGAGAAGGGCACGAGCTTCACGGTCTTCAACGAGTGGAACAAGAAGGGCCAGACGATCAAGCTGTCGTGGAACCCGGCCATCCCGACGCTCAAGGCAGCCGTCAAGACCGAGAAGATCACCCCGGACGGTGGCGTGCTCACCCTCACGGGCAAGAACCTTGCGTATGTTGCGGCTGGTACGTCCGGTACGACGGCCGGTGGCATCAAGTTCAGCCACGTCGAGACGACGCCGACGGACGCGGTCAAGATCACCAAGCCGACCAACGAAGCGGGCCTGACCAGCGCCAAGGCCGGAAGCTGGTGGTATGTCGACGAGACCAAGAAGGACCAGATCCAGGTCAAGGTCCCCGCGCGCGGCACCGACAAGAAGACCGACAAGTCCTTCACCATCACCGCCACGAACAAGTGGGACTCGCCGAGCAAGGCGATGAAGGTCAACTGGCTCGAGAACAAGACGGCCCTGAAGGTCAAGAAGGGAACGAAGCTTGAGCTGGACGCGGTCAGCGGCGGCACGATCGTCTTTGAGGGCGACAAGACCTACCTCGACCTCGTTGCGAGCATGAAGCTCAACGACAAGGCCCTGGAAGAGGCCGAGACCGCTGCAGCTTTGGATGAGGCCGACTCAGGTTGGTTCTACAACGCGACGGCCAAGTCCTTGACCGTCAAGGCCGGTGGAAACGACCGGGCCCTGGGCACCGTCAACCTCACCGCCGTCAACAAGTGGGGCAACGACATCAAGGCCGTCAAGGTCAAGTACGTCGCCCCCAAGATGGGCACGGTGGCCATCGGTACGACCAAGGAAGGCTCCGTCGCCGGTGGCGTCGATATCGAACTGACCGGTGACAAGGTGTCGACGGCCAAGACCGTCAGGATCGGTACGACCGATTACGAGATCAAGGCCGAAAAGGGAACCGGCGCCACCGCCGCTGTTGCCTGGATCGACGGTGCCAAGATCAAGGTGACGATGCCCGAGATCAAGGCGTCCGAGTGGACTGCCGGCGCCACCCAGAAGCAGGTCGTGGTGTCTCTGCTCAACGAGTGGAGGGGCAAGAGCAACGGGGTCGTCTTCACCTACAAGGCTGCGGCCACGTCGGTGACCGCCAGCCCGCTCGCGAGCGACAACACCGAGGATGTGACAGTGGTTATCACGGCCGCGACTGCTCAGCCGGGTGCAAAGGTCCTCGTGGACGGTAAGCCTGTGACGGCGACGGTGGACGACACGAACAAGACGTTCTCCATCATCATGCCGAAGGTGACTCCGGCTCTCGCCAAGGACGCGACGAAGACCTCCAAGATCACCTTCGTCAACACCTACGGCATCAAGAGCACCGACCTGTCCTTCGTCTACACGGGCAAGTAAGGCTGCTTGATGATCATCCGCTGAGGTGAGTCCCGTCAGGGGCCACCAACCGACGATGCCGCGTCGCCCTTTGGGGGCGGCGCGGCATCGCGCTTTCACGACTGAGTCGGAAGTCCGAGACTCCCGACTCATACGGCCGTCCATGCGGCCGATAGGCATGTGCAAAGGACTGCGCGCAAAGGGATACGCGCACCACGGATGGCGCCCGCGGGGCCGACAGAGGAGCGAACGATGTCACGGACGACACGTTGGATCGGCGTGGCTGCGGCCGCTGCCCTAACAGCGGCTGGCCTGGCCCCGATAGGGTCCTACGGCGCCTCGGCCCTCGGGGCTCCGGCGGGGGTGCCGGCGGCGGCCGCACCGACCGCCAAGGCGCAGCTGACGGGCCGAGTGATGGTGAAGTTCAGCCCGAAGGTCACGACCCCGGCCGCGCGCGCGCAGCGCATCGCGGTGGCGGACGCCAGCGTCGACGCCGATCTTGAGGTCGCCGGGCAAGCGAGCGCCGGCGTGACCATCGTCGAGGGCGCGTCGCCTGCGGAGGCGGCCTTTGCCGCCGCCGTGATCCGGAAGCAGGCGGACGTCGCCTATGCCTCCCCCGAGCGGCTGTACCAGATCACTGCCCCCGCGGAGTACCTGGGCGGCACCAACATGGGGTCCACGGGCTCCGGTGTCGACGCGGCCGGGGCGCACAGCAAGACGACCGGGACCGGCGTCACCGTCGCCGTCCTCGACACGGGCCAGGTGGCGAATCACGAGGCGCTCGCATCCCAGACAGCGGCCGGCTACGACTTCGCGTCGGTGAACGACCACGACGGCACAGCAGGACGAGACGCCGACCCGGCCGAACCCGTCATGGAGAGCGGCGCGACCTGCGACAACGGCAAAACCCCCCGACAGTCCTGGCACGGGACGCACGTGGCCGGCTCCGTTGCAGCGGTCGCCCCGGGAGCCAAGATCGTCCCCGTCCGGGTGGGCGGTCACTGCGGTATCGGTGGCCAGGACCTCATGGACGGCATCTTGTGGGCCTCCGGCATCAGCGTCGCCGGTGCCCCGACGAACGCCAATCCGGCCCAGGTCATCAACATGTCGCTCGGTCACGTCGGTGGCTGTGACCCCTACGAGCAGGACATCATCAACCAGGCCCGTTCCAGGAACGTCGCGATCGTCGCGGCGGCCGGCAACGACAATTCGAGCGCTCTCCACTCGCCGGGAGCGTGCAACGGCGTGATCAATGTGGCGGCGGTGACCCCCACCGGCGCCAAGGCCTCGTTCTCCAACTACGGCTCCAAGGTCGACGTGAGCGCTCCGGGCACGAACATCGTGTCGGCGGTCGGCCCGAGCACCAGTTCGTTCGCGCCGATGCAGGGAACGTCGATGGCGGCACCGCACGTGGCTGGCATCGCGGCGCTCGTCCGCGCCGCCTACCCGGCGCTGACGCCCGACCAGGTCGAGAGCTCGATCATCAGCTCGGCCAAGCCCTTCGGCGGGCCGTGCACCGGCTGCGGATCCGGCGTCGCCAACGCCCCGGCCTCGCTCACCGCCGCCGAGAACGGCGGCAACGGCACGGTCGTCAGCTCGATCAGCCCGCTCGCGGGCAAGACCTCCGGTGGCGACACCGTGACCCTCACCGGCTTGGGTCTCGACAAGACGACCGAGGTGTGGTTCGGCTCGGCGAAGGCGAAGATGTCTAGCAGGAGCGCGACCTCCGTCGTCGTCAAAGCCCCGAAAGGCCCGGCAGGGGCCGCCGCCGTCCGGATCGTAACCCCGACGACCACGGCGACGAGCAGCTACATCTACGCGGTCGTGCCGGCCGTGAAGAAGTACGCGCCGAAGACGCTGAGCCCGGACGGTGGCGAGCTGACGATCACGGGTGTCGGGTTCAACGCCGACGCCAAGGTCACCTTCAACGGCACGGCCGTCACGGTGAAGAGCGCTTCTGACACCGCGATCGTCGTCACCGCCCCGGCGAACACGACGACGACCAAGGCGACGGTCAGCGTCGTCGTCACGGCCAACGAGCTCCCCTCCAAGGCGAGCAAGTTCACCTACGCCGTGCCGAAGCCGAAGCTCAAGACGACGGTCAAGACGCTTGATCCGGCGGGCGCAGACGTCTCCTTCACGGGCAACGACCTCGACAAGATCGCCAAGGTGAGCGTCAACGGCACCGAGCTCGCGGCCGACAAGTGGGCTTACATCGGCGCCGACAAGTCGCTCACGGTCAAGGTTCCGACGCTCGCCTTCAAGGCCAAGCCCGTCGCCCAGATCGTCGCCACGACGAAGTGGGGTGCCCCCACGAACCGGATCTCGCTCAAGTACCTCGTGCCCAAGACGGCCCTCAAGGCGCCGAAGGCAGCGCTCACACCCGAGGGCGGCGACGCGGTCTTCACCGGCACGAACCTCGACCAGATCACCGTCGTGAAGGTGGGCGGTACCGAGCTCGTCAAGGGCACCGGCTGGACCGTCAGCGACGGCAAGGACTCGCTCACGGTGAAGATCCCGGCACAGTCGACGACGACGAAGGCCGTGCCGGTCCAGGTCGTCACTCCGTACATCGAACTCAAGCCCGTCAACGTGAAGATCGCGGTGCCGAAGGTCAAGAGGTAGTCGGCTCGGCTCAGCGGCGGGCGGTGGTCTTCGAGACCGCCGCCCGCGTCGCGTCGGCGAGGCGCGCGTGGATCCGCGCCCCGACCCCCCCGTCGAGGGGGCCCGTCACCTCCTCGAAGCGACGCACCTGCCCAGCCCGGTCGTGGCGGCCGGTCGCGACGTAGTCGACGAAGCTGGACACGGTGACATCGCCGCGCACGTCGGCAGCAGCCCACGGCAGGTAGCCCTCGAAGTCACCGAACGAAGGCGCGACGCCCAGGGCGATCGGGTCATCGTCGTTTGCCGCGCAGTCGAGCATGAGCACGGGCCGGCCCGTGACCCCGAAGAGCAGCGCGAGAGACGTCGGGCTCAGGCCGATGTAGCAGTCCGAGGCCACGATCGACGGGAGGTAGTCCGGTGACAGGTCGATCCGCACGTTGGGGATGCGGCCGGCGACCTGGAGCATCTTGGCGAAGGGCTCCACGAGCCGCTGCCGCATGGCGATCATCGTGCTCGCCAGGAGCGGGTGTGGCCGCCAGATGACGGAGACATCGGCTCGGCCGGCGGCGAATTCGATGACCTCCCACGTGCGGGCCAGAGCGCGTTCGCTGTGATGCAGGACCTCGGTGATGCTCGTCGTCACCAAGATCGTGACGGCCGGCGTCGGCTGGTCTCCGCCGTCGTCGGGGTCGGACATCCCGCGGACCACGTGGTCGGCCTTCGGCGTGCCGAGCGCGATGACCTTGCGCTGGTGTCGCGCCGCGATCTGGGGGCGGTGGGCCGGCGTCTGCAACGCGATGACATCGACGTTGTCGTATCCGACAAGGTCCCGCTGCCCGGGCGGCAGGGTGCCTCCGACGATGTAGTACGGCACGTAGACAAGGACGCATCCCAGGCGGCGCAGCGCGTCCGTGCGATACGGGGCAGCGATCCGGGTCACGCGGTTGTGCGCGTCGTAGGCGTTGTGGACATAGACGATGTCGGGGCGGAAGGCCGCGAGATCGAAGCTGTTGGAGCTCTGCGTCGGCACCTCCGCGGGCAGCTGCTCACCCGGGCAATGACGGGCCACACCGCCCTCGGGGTCGAGGTCGTCGTAGGGCACCGGAAGGACGACGACCTCGGTATTTGCGTCTTCGTGCGCCGCGCGCCAGATCGAGGCCATCGAGTCCCACATGGCTGCTTGGTAGGGGAGGAAGGCGATGCGCAGTGCCCGAGGACCCGTCATGGTCCTCCGTTCGACCCTTCCTGCCTGCTCCTGAGCAGACCGCAGCGACGTCGGACTCAGGTGGCGGTGCGGAACATCCTTCAACCATAGGCAGATCGGCCGATGGGCAGTCATGTCTCGCCCTCGACCCGGGGCCACCCGCCGCGCGGTCAGCCAACGCGCCTTCTCCGGCCGCCCACCTCAGGATGGTGTTCACGGATGACCACGGTCATCACCTATGGCACGTTCGACGTCTTCCACCACGGCCACCGGCGGCTGCTCGAGCGGGCCAAGTCGCTGGGCGACCGGTTGATCGTCGGCGTGACCAGCTCCGACTACGACCGCGGGCGCGGCAAGCTCAACGTCACCGACTCCCTCCCCCAGCGGATCAGAAGCGTCGAAGAGTCCGGACTCGCGGACCTCGTTCTCGTCGAAGAGTACGAAGGGCAGAAGGTCCGAGACATCGAGCAGCACGGCGTCGACATCTTCGCCATCGGGTCGGATTGGGAGGGGCATTTCGACCACCTGCGCGACTTCTGCGAGGTCGTCTATCTGCCACGGACTGCCGGAGTGTCCAGCACGCAAGTGCGCACTCAGGCGCACAGCCTGCTTCGCGTCGGAGTTGTCGGGACCGGGCGGATCGCCCATCGCATGGTGGCTGAGGCTCGCTTCGTCAGCGGTGTCGAGTTCGTCGCCGCCTTCAATCCCCGTCACGGCTCCGCTGCGAGCTTCGTCGAAGAGCACGGTCTACAGCAGGCCCACAGTGAGTGGGGTCCTTTCGTCGACGGCATCGACGCGGTCTACATCGCGAGTCCGCACCATGCGCACGTCGACTATGCCCAGGCCGCGATGGCGGCGGGGCTGCATGTTCTGTGCGAGAAGCCGGCGGCGCTGTCCGCGGCGGATCTGACGGGCTTGCACGAGCGAGCACAGGGGGGAGGGCTGGTCTTCATGGAGGCGGTGAAGACGGCCTATCTCCCGGGCTTCGAGCGTATGGTCGCGATCGTCCGGTCCGGCACGTTGGGCCAGGTTAGGGCCGTGCGCTGCGCCTTCACGAAGCTCGTGGAGCCCGGCGCCCGCGAGTGGGTCGCGCCGGCCGGAGGCAGCATGACCGAGCTGGGCACGTACGGCCTGTTGCCGATCGTCAAGCTCCTGGGAGCGGACCTGCCCGCCGGGCAGTTCACCGTCATCCGGTCGCATGGTGTCGACGCCTTCACCTCGGCGCGATTCGTGTATCCGCAGGCCGTGGGGTCCTTCGAGGTCGGCATGGGGGTCAAGACAGAGGGGTCTCTCGTGGTCTCCGGGACTACCGGGTATCTGGTAGTGCCCGCGCCGTGGTGGCTGACGCGGACATTCGAAATTCACCGGGAGGACCCGAGCCTCACCCGCCAATACTCGGTGCCGTTCGAGGGCGATGGACTCCGCTACGAGCTGTCGGAGTTCGTGCGCGCCATCAACCACCCGCGGCGATCCGGATTGGCGCTCACCGACGCCGAGTCGATGGCCATGGCGAGCGCGCTCGAGGACTTCTGCGTCGGCCGTGGGGTCACACAGATCGGTGACGAGTCGGCCGGACTCGAGGCGGCGCTGCGTCGGCAGGGCGCAGCGGCGCGAGGCGTCGCCGACCTGGGTCACGTGACCTCACCCCTGGTCAGGTGAACGCCTCCAGCCTCGTCGTCATCGCGCGGGACGAGGAGCGGTGCCTCGCCAGAGCGCTGGAGTCGGCCGCCCCCTATGTCGATGAGCTCCTCGTCCTCGACACGGGATCGACGGATGCCACGGTCGAGATCGCTCTCGGGTGCGGGGCGCGCGTCGAGCACTTCCCGTGGTGTGACGACTTCGCCGCCGCCCGCAATCGGGCGCTCGAACTCGCGTCGCACCCGCTGAGACTCGTGCTGGATGCCGACGAGTGGGTCGAGTCCGGCGGTGAGGCTCTGGCGCGGTGGGGTGCCGTCAACCCTGGGCGAGTCGGCTGGGTCACGAGACGAGATCTCGTGCCTGACTCGAGCAGGGCAGGGGTGGGGCCCAGCGTTTCGGTCGAGCGTCTGGTGCGCGTGTTGCCTTCGGACGTCCGCTACGAGGGGTCGATCCACGAACAGCCGGTGCACCCCGACCCTGCTGTGGCATCCGGTCTGGTGCTGGGACACGACGGCTACCTGCCGGCGGCGAACACAGCGAAGCGAGGTCGCAACGAGCGGCTGCTTCGACGGGCCTTGGCGGGCGGCTTCGACCCCTACCTCAGCTACCAGTTGGCCAAGGAACTTGAAGTACAGGAGCGCTACCACGAGGCCGTGGAAAGCTATCTGGTCGCTCTCGAGCGCACCCCCCACGAGGCCGCCTGGCGCCACCCGCTCGTCGTGCGCACCCTGCACCTGCTGACGCGCACCGAACGGTTCGACGAAGGCGTGGCCCTTTTCGAGTCTGAGCGCACCAGATGGAGTCGCTCCCCAGATCTGTTCTTTGCTGCCGGAGATCTCTTCCTGCAGATGACCGCGACGCGAAAGCGTGATGCCGGCGTCCTGATCGAGCTTGCCCGCACCTGTTGGGCGCAGTGCCTCGAGATCGGTGACCGGCCAGACCTGGTCGGCTCGGTCTCGGGTCGCGGAGGGGCGCTGGCCCAATACAACCTCGACGTCGTGAGCGGCGTCACGATCGGCCGTGGAGGGGTGCAATGAGCCGCGTTCCGCGAGTGGATGCCTGCCTCATCGTGCGCGACGAGAGCGTCAATCTGCCGGACTGCATCGAGTCGCTCAAGCGGCTGGGCTCGTCGCTGCAGAGAATCTGCGTGTACGACACGGGGTCTGCGGACGACACCGTGGCCATCGCCCGCGCGGCGGGTTGTGTCGTCGTGGAAGGCTACTGGGACAACGACTTTGCGCGGGCGAGAAACGCCTCACTCGACATGTCCAGGGCCGACTGGGCGCTCATCGTCGATGCTGACGAGAGGGTGGTCGCCGACCCCGCCCGACTTGTGCGAGAGCTGACCCAGCAGCGAGGCGCGAACGTCATCGACGCGGAGCTCTATCACCTGGATGAGCGCGGCCAACGTGTAGCGCACTCGCGATACATCAAGGCAGTCCGCCCCCGCTCGGTGCGATTCGTCCACCCCATCCACGAGATCGTCACAGACATCGACGGTCGCGGCATCTCCATTCACTCGGTGGCGCCGAATGTCATGCACTTCGATCACCTCGGGTACGCATCCGAGCAGATTCGTCGGAGCAAAGCAGAGCGAAACGAAGCCGTCGCCGACGCTGCGCTGCACGTGGCACTGCAATCTCGTGACGCCGCGCGCATCGCGCACGCCTACCAGCATCGGGGGCGCTCCCGGACGCTGTTGGGGCGGGACGAAGACGCGCTGTCGGATCTGATGGCCGCGTGGCAGGCGTGGGGCGCGGGGTCTGCGAGTGCAGTCGGGGCGGGCCGGGACCTCATCAGACGACTCACGGCCGCCAACCGCACGACGGAAGCGATGGAAGTCCTCCGCCGCCTCGAGGAGTGCGGCGCTCAGGCTGATCTCACCCGGCTCCTCCTCGCAGAAGTGCTCTTCGCGCTCGGGCATGACGAGAAGGTGCTGGCTTTGACCGCGGATCTGGTCCCGGCGCGTGACTCCGCTCGCGAGACGCGGGGCACGGTCGACACCCGAGAGGTGCTGGGTCTGCGAGTCAAGGCCTTAGGCCGCCTGGGTCGGTGGGATCACGTTCTGGCGACGCTCTTGACCCTTGTCCACTGGGGAGAGGTGGAGCGGGTCGGTCAGATCGTGCGGATGTGGCGGGGCAGTACACAGGCACTGGCCGAAATCCTGGCCGACCTCGGCACAGGGCCTCACGGACCTGCCGTCCTGGCGGCGCTACGAGCGAGCTCAGGAGTCGGTCCCGGCGCTGCCGACATCATCGAGCATCCTTTGGTGTCCCGAGACACGCCGCCGCACACCTCCGCTCAAGGGTCGCGGGCAGCCGCCGATGGGCACAACGTCCGCGCTGACAACGACGCTGACAACGAAACCGCAGGAAAGCAGGCGCACTGATGAGCGACGCCCCCCTCCCGACCGACATCACCGACATGCTGAAGCGTCTCGGCGCCTTGGATGAGGAGCCCCGCAGTGAGCTGCCCGTCCGCTTCATCGTTGCGACGGATTGGGAGCAGGCGGCCGTGCCACTGACGATGCTCAAGGCCTTCCGGGCCATCGTCCCCGCAGGGTCGGGACTCCAGCTCGCTTTCGCCGTACCGGGAGAGCCCACGGCCTCGGACGCAGAGTGTGTGCACGTCTTGGCGGATGGAGCCGGTAGCGATCTCGCCGGACTCGAAGTGCTCTCGTTCGCGCGGGCGATCGAAGAGCCCTACGACAGTGCGATCGTCGCGGACGGCGACCCCGAGGCGCTCCTGGCCCAGGTGGGCGGAGTCATCGTTCGGATGCACGATGTGGTTCGACGACTCGAGCGCGCTCAGGCCGGCACGCTGGCAGATTCTTCGCTCAACCGGGGCGATGCAGAAGCCCTGCGGCGACGTCTCGCGACCTTCGTCGGCTGATCGGCACACCGATGGCCGAGCCCGGCCTGACAGCTTGCCTCATCGTCAAGGACGAAGCGGCGGCTCTGCCGTCGTGCCTGGCCGCCCTCGATCGAATCCGGCCGGTCCTTCGCGAGATCTGCGTCTACGACACGGGCTCCGGCGACGGCACGCCCGAGCTTGCCCGTCGCTCGGGCTGCCGCGTGGTCGAGGGCTACTGGGACGACGACTTCGCCCGTGCGAGGAACGCGGCGATGGACCTCGCGCAGACGGACTGGGTGCTCTCCATCGACGCCGATGAGCAGCTCGTGACCGAGACCGACCGCATGCGGCGGCTCCTGGAGTTCGCCCGGCGAGAGCGGTTGGACACCCTCGTCCTCGACATGGACGACGTGCGGGACGGCGTCTGCGTCAGCAGCTCCCCGCTGGTGCGGATGTTTCGACCCGACGTCGCCCAGTTCCGGAATCGGGTGCACGAGATCATCGCCGCACGGAACGGCTCCACGCTTCGGGGGGCCCGCGTCGGCAGACCTGTCGCCCACATCGCCCATCACGGATACGGACCGTCGGCGGCGATGGAACGGCGCAGGGAACGCAACAGCCGGCTGGGTGACGTGGAGGTCAGCGAGCTCCTGGCCCAGGGTGCCGACGCCGACCGACTCGTCGAGGCGTTGGTGAACCGCGGGCGATCACGGTCGATCGGCGGCGAGCAGGCGGCAGGGATCGAGGACTGGGAGTCCGCGCGCCGACTCGCCACGACGTCGCCCTTCCGCACCTGGGCCGGTGAACTCCTCGCATCCGCGCATATCGAACGTCGGGACTTTGCGGCCGTGAGCTCGATCCTGACGGAGCTGAGCCGTGAAGGTTCGGACCCGGAGCAGCTGGCCTGGCTGGCAGGTCGGGCCTTCGCAGCGGCGGGTCAGCCGCGCGAAGCGCTGGAGTGTATGCGTCAGGTGACCCAGCCGACCTCGGCGCTGGGTCTGCAAGGGGGGCTCGCCCCGGTGCTGCAGGCTCGCATGATGGCCGCGGCCGAAGTCGGGGACACGGAGACGGCGATCGAAGCTGCCCTTCCACTCCTGGCTCGGCACGGGGTCGTCCACGGATTCGGTCGACTGGTGCTGTTGTGCTGGGCGCCCCGGCCGCCCGAGGCCTTGGCCGCCAGGCTGCTGGCGGAAGGCGTCGCGCACCGCACCGCGCTCGTTCAAGAGTTCGCCCGCTGGGGCGAGGCAGGCCTGGCGGTGTCCGCCGCACTGGCAGATGAGGGCCCCCAGGTGGCTCGACCGGCCCCGTTGGCAGGCCTTTCGGAAAATGCCGGCAGAGAATCCTCAACGCCGTGACGCGCCGGCCGATGGACCAGTGTCGGGAAAGACCCCGGCACCAGCCGGGGCCGTAATGCCTCGACAGGGCGCTTTCATCACGAAGGCCCCTCGGGACCGCCAGGGAAGGTGGCCCGGACCCCTTATCCACGAAGGAGAACATCATGGGTCTGCAGATCAACACCAACGTCGCCGCCCTCAACGCGTACCGCAACCTCACGGGCACGCAGGGCTCCATGCAGACGAGCCTCGAGCGCTTGTCTTCTGGTCTTCGGATCAACCGGGCCGCGGATGACGCTGCTGGTCTGGCGATCTCGGAGAAGCTGCGCACGCAGGTCAACGGTCTCAACCAGGCCGTCAGCAACGCGCAGGACGGCATCAGCATGGTTCAGACCGCCGAAGGCGCGATGAACGAGGTCCACTCAATGCTTCAGCGCATGCGCACGCTGGCCGTCCAGGCGGCCAACGGGACCAACAGCACCGAGAACCTCGCCCAGCTCAACGCGGAGGTCACGCAGCTCAAGTCGGAGATTCAGTCGATCGGCTCGCGGACCAACTTCAACGGCCTGCAGCTGATCGATGGCACAAACGCCACGGTGACGCTGCAGGTGGGCGCCAACGCCGCCGACCAGATGCTTGTCTCTCTGGGCAACCTGGGGGACATCGACCTGAGCGGCGTCGACTTCTCCGACGCGGCAGCTGCCGCCGAGTCCATCACGGCGCTGACCTCGGCGATCGACACCCTGTCCACGCAGCGTGCGGGTCTCGGTGCGACGCAGAACCGCCTCGAGCACACCATCAAGAACCTCTCGGTGTCGGCGGAGAACCTGGCCGCCTCCGAGAGCCGCGTCCGCGACACCGACATGGCGAAGGAAATGACGAACTTCACCCGTTCGCAGATCCTGCAGCAGGCCGGCACCGCGATGCTCGCTCAGGCCAACCAGTCGACGCAGGGCGTCCTGCGCCTCCTGGGCTGATCTGACAACCGGATAGTCGCTTGACCCCGAGGGGGCGTGGGCTAAGCGCCCGCGCCCCCTCTTAGGTTTTCGCGACCCGACTCCACGGAAGGAGAGGACAACCATGGCCATTTCTGTCTCCGGTCTCAGCAGCGGTATCAACACTGCCGACCTGGTCTCCAAGCTCATGCAGGCGGAGCGACTCTCGGGCAAGGGCCTCACGACCAGCAAGAACACGGCCCAGTCGCTCGTCACGACGTTGACGACGCTCAACGGGCAGATGAAGTCGCTCGGTGACGCGGCGAAAGCGCTCGTGCCCGACGTTCTTACCGGCGGCGGCTCGGCCTTCACCAGTGTCACCGCGACCTCGTCGAACAAGGACATCGCCACGGCGACGACCACCGACAAGGCAGTGGCAGGCTCGCTGACGTTCACCGTCAAGAGCATCGCTGCGGCGGGCTCTGGAGCCTTCGACAGGACCTTCGCCGCCGGTGAGAGCATCAGCGCCGACGCGTTCTCGTTCCACGTCGGTTCGGGCGAGAAGGTGGCGGCGATCGATGTCAAGGCCGGCGCCACGATCCAGGAGGTCGCCGCTCTCATCAACCAGAGCGACTCCGGCGTCAAGGCGACCACCGTGCAGGTCGCGCCGAACACGTTCAAGCTTCAGCTCACGTCCGCGACGACGGGGGCACAGAGCGGCGTCAACGTCACCGACGGTTCGACGACGCCGATGGCCTCGTCGGTGCTCGGCGAGTTCAAGACGCTTACCGAGGCGAAGGACACCGTGCTGACGATCGGGTCGGGGGCGAATGCCTACGACATCACATCGCCGACCCGCGACGTCAAGGAGATCATGCCGGGCGTGACGATCACTCCCGTCAAGGCCGACCCGACGACCCCAGTGACGCTCGACTTCACGGCCGACGTCGAGGGGATGGCCACGAAGGTAGAGGCGTTCGTCAAGGCGGCCAACGAGGCGCTCGGCACGATCTCGAAGAACAACAAGTGGGACCCGGAGAAGAAGTCGGGCGGTGCCTTGACGGGGGACTCGATGACCCGTGCTCTGTCGACGGACATCCAGAACGCCTTCATCGGTTCGAGCACCGCGTTGCCCTCGTCGATCGGCATCAGCATCGAGCGCGACGGCACTCTGAAGTTCGACAAGACGAAGTTCGTCGCGAACTTCAACAGCGACCCCGAGTCGGTGACCAAGGCCGCGGGTGATATCGCGACCAAGGTTGGTCAGGTGAGTAAGCAGGCCACGAGTGCTGCCGATGGGACGTTGACGTTGCGGATCCAGGCCGGGCAGTCTTCGGTAAAGGACTACACGGCCCAGCTGACCAAGTTCGAGGAACGAATGACTCTGCGAGAAGCGACTCTCAAGCAGCAGTTCAGTGCCATGGAGTCACTGCTGTCGAAGATGCAGGCCCAGGGCAACTGGCTCTCGGGCCAGCTGGCTTCGTTGCCTACGTATTGACATTCGTCGCCAATCGAAAGAGATGATGCATGAGCACCCAGGCCCAACTCCGCAATCGCTACGCGCGTGAAGCCGTCGCAACGGCTACGCCCGCGCAGCTCCTGATGATGCTGTATGACCGCCTCATCAAGGACCTGAACGCGGCGGAGACGGGTCTGGGTGCTCGTGACATTCAAGCAACGCACTCCGCGCTCATCCATGCCCAGGACATCGTGCACGAGCTAAGTGCGACGCTCGACACGACGCTGTGGAAGGAAGGCGAGGCGTTGCAGCGCCTCTATGCATGGGTCATCGAGCAGCTCATCGAGGCGAACATGACCAAGGACGTGCAATTCGTGCACAATGCCCGCGAGGTCGTCGAGCCGATCCGCGACGCCTGGCATCAGGTGGCGAGTGCCGGCGTCACCGGGCAGAGCTGACCGGGCCCGCAACTCGACGCATAGACACCCCGACCGTCAGGTCGACGAAGGTCCAGGAGACACGGATGAGTGTGGCGAAGTGGGAGCAGGCCCTCATGGCGATGGAGGACGAGCTCGACGTCCACGAGGCTCAGGTGCGCACGGGGGAGGCCACGATGGTCCCCGCATGGGAGGCCCCAGGTGACCTGGGACCGCTGCCGCCCCAGCTCGCCGAGCGCGTGATGAGCCTCGTGCGCCGTATCGGCCTGCTGTCAACGTTCGTGCAGTTTCAACTCGTGGCTGCGGAAAGCGACCTCAAGCACCTGGAACACCGTACCGAAAGCAGGGGCACCGGCAATCGCGCTGTTGCGTTGTTCCTCGACGCCTCCGTGTGAGGCTTCCGTGCAGGCTAACTGATTGCTACGAGATCTCGGCATAACGCTTTACCCATCCTCGCGTCAACCGATAAGAGATACGAGCGTTCAGGCGCCGCCAGCGCGGGCCACGACCGTCAAACGCACGCCACCACGACTCACGGATGAGGGATAGACCCATGGCATTCAGCGGCCTGATCATCGGCCAGTCAGCGGTTCACGCTGCGCAACGTGGCCTGGATGTCACCGGCCAGAACATCTCCAACGCGGCCACGCCGGGCTACACGCGTCAGCGCGTCGACCTCGAAGCCGTCGGCGGTCCCGGTGTCCCCGCGTTCTGGTCCCAGTACAACGGCGTGGGTGAGGGCGTTCGAGTCACCGGCGTCACCCGCATGAACGACGAGTTTCTCGAGGCTCGGGCTCGCAACTCGAACGCGGCGCTCGGCAACCTGCAAGAGCAGGCCAAGACCATGGCGGCGATCGAGCGCGCAGTGGGCGAACCCAGCGACACCGGCCTGCAGAAGAAGTTGGCCGAATTCTGGAACTCCTGGGCCACCGCCGGCAACAGTCCTACCGCCGCCAACCAGGCCCCACGCGCCGCGGCGTTGGAGAACGGTGTCAACGCTGCGGCGCAACTGAACCTCATGGGCAACTCCCTGGCCACGCAGTACGCCGACACCGTCAGCGAGCTGGAGGCGAACGTCACCGACATCAACAAGATGGCCGAGGACGTCGCCAAGCTCAACGCGGCGATTCGCAACAACAACATCGCCCGAGTGCCCTCGAACGAGTTGCTCGACCAACGCGACGTGCTCATCGCGAAGATCTCCCAACTGACCGGCGCTACCGTGCGGCCCGCCCAAGCGGATCAGGACGCCCCCTTCAACAGCCAGGCCGTCGACGTCATGATCGGCGACAGAATGCTCGTGAACGGCACCAATGCCAACGCGCTGATGGTCAACGACCCCAACTGGGGCGAATACCCGGACGACGGCAGCCAACCTGGTGCCATCTCCATCGAATGGGACCCCACCGTCGGCGACGACGGATACGCCGGCGACGCCGACATCGCCTCCGGTCGTGTCAGCGGCCAGTTGAAGAACCTCAACGAGACGATCCCGGACTACCTGTCGCAGTTCGACGCCATCGCAAAGCAGCTCGCCGGCCTCGTCAACAACCAGCAGGGACAGGGCTTCACCGTCGAGGGGACGCCCGGTGCGGATCTGTTCATCGCTCAGGGCGGCGGCGGGATCACTGCGCGCAACATTCGGGTCGATCCGGACGCGACCGCCAACTCCCTGGCCGTCAACAGCACAGCTACGACGATGGACGGCAAGAACGCCCAAGCCATGGCTCGCCACATCAGCCACAAGGATGGGCCCGATGCGACCTACAACGCCATGGTCGTTCAGCTCGGCGTGCAGACCCAGTCGGTCAACCGCAACGTGGCCGTGCAACAGAACGTCGTCATCAAGGCCGAGGACGCTCGGGACAACGTGGCCGGCGTCTCCCTCAACGAAGAGATGACCAACCTCATCAAGTTCCAGCACTCCTTCAGTGCCGCCGCCAAGTTCATCGGCGTCATCGATCAGACGCTGGACACCCTCATCCACATGACCCGCTGAAAGGGGTGATTTGACATGTCGTCACTGCGCATCACGCAGAACTCGATGAACCGGACCCAGATGGCCGGCCTCAATACGTCCCTCGGTCGCCTTCAGCAGACGCAGGAGCAGCTCACCACGGGAAAGCGTCTCAACCGACCCTCCGATGACCCGGTGGGTACAGTCTCCGCGCTGCGCTTCCGCTCCGAGCAGAGTCAGCTCGCCCAATTCGGACGGAACATCGCCGACGGCCTCGACCGACTCGGTATGGCAGACAACACGCTGACGCAGACGAACAACATGACTCAGCGCATTCGCGTGCAGACGGTGGCCGCGCTCAACGGCACCAACGGTCCGGACCAGCTGAAGGCTTATGCGGCCGAGATCAGGGAGCTGCGCGCCGGCCTGCTGCAGCAGGCCAACAGCAGCTATGCCGGAGTTTCGCTCTTCGGCGGCACGTCTTCGAACGATGTCGCCTTCCATACCACCACTGGGTCCTTCTTGGGTAACGATGATCCGGTGATGCGCACCATCAGTGAAGCGGCGGATGAGGCGGGCCAACTCAACGTCGGGGTGAGCGGGCAAGAGGCCTTTGGGTCCGCGCTCGAAGCCGACACAGGCGCACTCGATGCGCTCGCAACGGCCATCGAGAATGGCGACTTGGACGGCATGAGGGCCGGCCTGGAGGCTGTCGACAATCTGCGCGATAACATCCTCAACGTGCAGGCCACCGTCGGCGCCCGCGTCAACCGCTTGCAGGGTCTTGTCGAGCTCAACGGGCGTCAGGACGACGCCTCCAAGATCGCGCTGAGCAAGGTCGAAGACACCGACTTTCAGCAGGCCGCGATGGACCTGGGGGTGCAGTCGGCCTCCTATCAGGCGGCCCTCGCGGCGTCGGCCAAGGTCATTCAGCCTTCGCTGATGGACTTCCTGCGCTGAGCTAAGGCCCGCGCTCGGCGCTGGCGCGCTACGGCCCCCGGGTGACCCCGCGTCACCTCGGGGGCCGCGGCGTGCCCGGTCTCGTTGCGCGCGAACGCGTCGTCGGGTTCAGGGGAACAAATAGGGTGGGGCGATCATGGTTCGCGAAGTGTCATTTCTGGTCAACGGTGGGCAGCTGTCGGCGATCGACCACGGGGGAGTGGGTCGGCCGGTCGTGCTGGTCCACGCGCCCGGATTCAACGCCCTCGATTGGGGCGCGGTGATCGCAGGCGTCGAGGGGCGCGTCGTGTCTGTCGACCTGCGCGGGCACGGCCGCAGTCGAGCCCCGATCGTGCCGGGCGATCAGCTGTGGCAGGACCTGGTGACCGTCGTCGACGGGCTGCAGCTCCAGCGGCCGGTCCTCGTTGCGCTCGGCATGAGCGGAGCCATCGCGCTGCAGGCCGCCACCCACGCTCCCGGTGGGTTCGCGGCGCTCGTCCTCATCAACGGCTCCTGCGCCACCAGCCCCGAGCGGATGCAGCAAGAGTTCGCACTCCTCGACAACGCCCACCCCGGCGAGATGCTGGGCGACCGGTTCGCCCTCGGCCGGCTCGGCGACCCGCCCGACCGCGCGGCCTTCGCCGAGCACGCCCTGCAGAAGCTCCGCGGCGACTGGTGGGTGCCCGGCGAGCACCTCACCCTCGACCTCATCGAACGCAACATCGTCGATCACGACGACGGCAGCTTCACCCTCGCGCCCACGCCGGAGGCCGTCCGGGCCTGCTTCGTGTACGAGCCCGGCCCGGCTTTCCCGAGCATCCGCCTGTACGACGACCTCGACCTGCCCATCTGGCTCATCGGCAGCCCCGACGGCTTCGACCCCGCCGGCCCCGACGAGGTTCAGCAGCTTGCGAGCCGCAAGGCCACCGTGCAGGCCCGGGTGCTGCCCGGCGGCCAGTACCTGCAGCACACCGCGCCCCGCGACGTCATCGACACCATCAGCCTCGCCCTGCTCGACCTCGACGGCGTCCCCGCCGACGAGCACGACATCCGCTGCTGACGCCCTTTTCGCTGTCCACAAGGTGGCGGCGTGGCGGCGCGCATCCACAGGCTGGGCCGGCGATCCCGGCGGACGTCTGTGTCGGCGGGCCATCCTCAGGGCATGACGATGAATGCCCTGATCGGCGCGCGGTCGGTGCTGGCGGACGGGGCGGCCTCTCCCGTTCCTGGCGTGACTACGAGCGGCTACGCCGACTCCGGATCGGTGCTCCCCGGCGGCGGGACGCCCACTCCGACTCCTGGCGTGACGAGCGGATCGGCGCTGGTGTTGCCGATCCGCCCCGGCGGCATCTTCACGGTCCGCGAGGCGCGTGCCCTGGGGGTCAGTCCGGAGGAGCTTGCCGACCCCGCGCTGCAGCGACCGTTACGGGGCGTGCGCTCGTTCTCGCAGCTCACCGAGTTGGCCGACCGCTGCCGGGCGGTGCTGGCGGTCGCGCCACCGGGGAGTGCGATCTCCCACATCACGGCCGCGCACCTGCACGGGCTGTGGCTGCCGACGATCGAGGACGGCCCGGTGCACATCATCCGTCCGGCCGAGACCGGCCGCGTGCGTCGCCCGCAAGTCCGGGATCACGAGGGGCAGGGCGGGCGCAAGGTCGTCGAGCTCGATGGGCTCCCGGTCGTCGCACCCGCCGACACCTGGGCCGATCTGCACAGCACGCTGACCCTGCCCAACCTCGTGGCCGCCGGCGACGGGATCGCCCAGGACCTCGAGTCATTGGAGTCGCTGCGCCACGCCTTGGCCTGGCGCCAGAGCAAGCGGTACCGCGGCGTCGTTCGGGTGCGCAATGCGCTTGGTCGGGTGCGCGTCGGCTCGCGATCGCGACTGGAGTCCATGACGCGGTGGGTGGTCGTCAACGGTGGGCTGCCCGAGCCGGAGCTCAAATTTCGACATCGTCGACCGGGCCGGCACCTGGCTGGCCACCGGCGACCTGGTGTGGCCCAAGCAACGGGTGTGTGCCGAGGTGCAAAGCAACGAACATCACCCGGAGGAGGATCGGCCCATCGACGAGGGGCGCCGGCGCGACCTGGAGTACGAGAGGTGGTACGTCGCTTTCATGTACCCCGAGGACATCTTTGTCGCCAAGAGAGCCAGTACCTTCGTCAACGTCCTGGGTCAGGAGCTCCGCCGTCGATCCCCATGACCGCCCCGGGGTCGAGTCGTCACTTTGGGGGGCTGGTGGGCACTTTGTGTCTGGCGAGTGGTCGCTTTGGGGCTCGGGTGGTCGGTTGGGAGTGACGGTTCGTCCGTGGAAGTGACGATTCGGCCGGTGGGG
>NZ_BAHD01000069.1 GCF_000298215.1 Kineosphaera limosa NBRC 100340
CTGCCCGCCGCGCCTAGCACTCCAGGGGTTTTGGCGGCCCCGCGCGGGGCCCCCCGCGGAACGAACGATCGTGCGACCCATCCGGTCCGGGAATGGGGGCTGACGGCCGTCGCAAGCTGAGACAGCGGCCGGGGCCGGTCGGCACCATGGTGTCCCCCTACCGCTCGTCTGGCAACGCTCCACCCTGCACCGTTTGGGGGCAGTCGTCGTCCCCGTCGATGCACGGACTCGTGTGTCGACTGCCCGCCGCGATCACGGGGCCCGGGCCCGCGATCGCCGTCCCCGGCAAGGGAGGTCCCGATGTCGCAGCAACCAGCGCCGCCCATCGACCCCAACGCCTGGATGACCTATGCGTTGAACCCGATTCGCACCATGGTCGACATCCCGCGGGAGCGGATGAGCGACGAGCAGCTGTCCGTGTACCCGTTCGCCGCCAACGCCCTGGCCGGCGGGGAGCCGGTCATCCCCTTCGTCGCGCGCGGCGCGGGTCATCGGCTCTGTCGGGTGTGCCTGGCCGAGTGGTCGGTGCGCATGTCGCCCGACCACGTCGCCGGCTGCCCCGCCGCGGACGCCCGAGCGTAGGCCGCTAGGCACACCGAGCAACACTCTGCGCCCCTTGCCGAGCCGAAGTTGCGGCCGTGCTGAGGAGTCCGCCCTGTACGCGGGCGGACTGCGCCTGCGCGAGCGGCGCGGCGGTCTGCCTCGACAGGCGGGCACCCGACGGTCGGCGAGGGCCCGGCACGGTTTGTCGTTGTGGTGAACTAATTACATGCCCCCTGGCCGGCGCCGAGGCCCAGGCCTCTGACCTGCGGCGTCAGAATGAGCCGGCAGCGCCGCATGGGGGCACGTAATTAGTTCACCACAACGACAATTAATTCCGGGCAGCTAGAGCGTCGGCGTGGGCAGGCCCAGCGCCTGCAGGCGCTCGACGTAGGTCGCCACGGTGCGCAGCTTGACGTCCTCGTAGCCGCGGACCAGGTCGGGCAGGGCGGCGAATTCGGCGGCCCGGTCGTAGGACTCGGGGGTGAGGTCGGCGACGAGGTCGTAGAGCACCGCCCGGTAGTGGCGCAGCAGTTCGCGCTCGACGCGACGCACGCGGGCGCGGCCGAACGGGTCGAGGGCGGTGCCGCGCAGCCGCTTGCCGGGCGCCAGTGCACGCAGCGCGGTGTGCGTCGAGGGCCGGAAGCCGATCTTGCCGCTCATACCGAGCGCCCGCAGCATCGGCGGATGCAGCCGGAACGTCAGCCGGTCGCCGCCGGGCACCGCGGCCTGGGCGTAACCCTCCGAGCCGCCGCGAGTCAGCAGCCGGGCGACCTCGTACTCGTCCTTGTACGCGGTGAGCTTGTAGAGGTAGCGGGCCACCGCCTCGGACAGGCGGGTGGCGTCGGTGACGGCCCGCTCGGCCCGCCACACCTGCTCCACGATACGCACGTAGTCCTGTGCAGTGCGTTCATCCTGGAAGCCGACGAGATCGGCCGCGCGCAGCCGGGCCAGCCGGGCGGTCTCCCCCGTGAACGTCGCGGTGGCCAGGGCGGGCACCTGCGCCGCCGCGCGGGCGGGCCCAGCCAGGGGGACCCGACCATGACGCTCGCTCCGAGAGCCGCTCCCGGCGAGCGCGGCAGGGCTGGCGTCGGCGCCCGCGGCAGGGAAATCCTCGGCTAGGGCCACGGCATAGGCGGGCGGGTCGGCGACGCTGACCCGCCCCCAGCGGAACGCCGCGACATTAGCCTCGACCGCCACCCCGTTGATCGCGATGGCCTCCTCGACGGCCGCCGGCGGCAAGCGCAACGCCCCGCACTCCACCGCCGCCCCGACGAGCAGCAAGTTCGCGGCTGTGCTCGACCCGAGCAGGATCGCGGCATCGCCGAGCATGTCGAGGGTGTGAATGTCGGTGGCCGCACTGGCCAGTCGACCCAACAGCTCCTCGGTGCCGGTCTGATGCAGCGAGCGGTCGTAGACCTCCGCGCCGGTCGGGGTGACGCTCGTCGAGGCGACGGCCACCGTGCGGGTCGGATCGCCGTAGCCCAGGCTCACCGGGTCGGTCGCGGTCAGCAGGTCGAAGGCGAGGATCGCGTCGGCTCGGCCCGGCGTCACGCGGTTCGACGGCTCGACCGGCCCGTCCGCATTGAACCGCAGGTGCCCCACGACGGGCCCGGCCTTCTGCGCCAGCCCGATCTGATCGAGCAGGTCGACGGCGTAGCCCGCCCGTAGCGCCGCCGTGGCGAGCACCTGATTGACCGTGACGATGCCCGTGCCACCGACCCCGGCGAGGAACACACTCTGCGTCCCCACCTTGTCCGAAGCGGCGCCCACCCAGGCCGGCTCGCCCAGCTCCGGCGGGGTGACGACCTTCCCGCGAGTCGGCTCCCGCGGCACCTGCACGGTCATGAACGCCGGGCAGTCCCCCAGGAGGCACGAGTAGTCGGTGTTGCACGTCGTCTGGTCGATGCGGGTCTTCTCGCCGAACTCGGTGGCCACCGGCTGCACTGAGAGGCAGTTGCTCTTGACGCCGCAGTCGCCGCAGCCCTCGCAGACGTCTTCGTTGATGACCACCCGCGTCGGCATCACCGGCAGCAGCCCTCGTGAGCGCTGCCGCCGCGAGTCATTCGCACAGTGTTGTTGGTAGATGAGGACTGTGACGCCGGGGGTGTCGCGCAGTTCGCGCTGCGCCTCCTCGAGGCGGTCGCGGTGCCACACGCGGGTGCCGGGCGCCATGGCTTTCGCGTCGTGCCGACCGGGATCGTCGGAGAGCACGAAGATCCGCGCCACCCCCTCCGCGGCCAGCTTGTGCGTCAGCGCCGGGATCGTGAGCGCCCCTTGCGCGTCCTGCGCGCCGGTCATCGCGACGACGTCGTTGTGTAGCAGCTTGAACGTGATGTCGACGCCGGCGGCGACGCACGCCTGCAGCGCGAGCTGCCCGGAGTGGGCGAACGTGCCGTCGCCGAGGTTCTGGAAAATGTGGCGGGTGTCAGTGAACGGCGCCTGCCCGATCCACTGGGCGCCCTCGCCGCCCATCTGGGTGAAGCCGGTGACGGCGCTGTCGGTGCGCCGCGAGGTCGTGACGAGGGTGTGGCAGCCGATCCCGCCGGCGGCCAGCGATCCCTCGGGCACGGCCGTCGAGCGGTTGTGCGGGCAGCCGGAGCAGAAGTAGGGCGCTCGGGCGACCGGCAACAGCGGCAACGGTTTTCGCGCGGCCGGGGGCGGCGTCAGCGGCAGCACCCCGGCGAAGACCCGCCGCATCGGCTCGTGCAGGCGGCCCGGGGTCAACTCACCCTCGGCCGGCACGAGCACCCGCCCGTCGGCGTCGCATTTGCCGAGCACCCGCGGGGCGTCGGGGACGCCGTAGAGCACGTCACGCACCTGGGTCTGCAGGAACGACGTCTTGTCTTCGACGACGAGAATCTCCTCCAGCCCCTCGGCGAAGCGGCGCACCGCGGTCGGCTCCAGCGGGGTGATCATGCCGACCCGCAGCACCCGCACGCCGTGCGCGGCGAGGGTGTCGGCGTCGGCTCCGAGATCGACGAGGGCCTGCAGGGCGGAGTCGAAGGCGGGTCCGGTCGCGATGATGCCGCGGCGGCCGCCCGGCGCCGGCACGGTCACCTCGTCGAGGCCGTTCGCGGCGGCGTAGTCGTGCACCATCTGCGCGCGCGGCCCCACGAGCTGGGCCTCGACCGCGACGATCCGGGCGCTGCCAACCAGTGGCGGGCTCTGCGTGAACACCCACGGCTCGCCGTCCCAGGTCAGGGCGGGCGTCACGGGCTCCACCGCCGTCACCGCCTCGTCGACCACCCAGGCGCCGTCGGCGACGTCCGCGACGATCTTCAGCGCGACCGGGCTGCCGCTGGCCCGGCTCAACGCGACCGCGTGCAGGCCGAGGGTGACGACCTCCGCAGCGTTGCGCGGAAAGAGCACGGGGATGCCGAGCGCCGCCAGGGTGCGTTCGCTGACGGCCGGCACCGTGGAGGACTTCGCGGCCGGGTCGTCGCCGGCGAGCAGCACGACCCCGCCGGCCGGATTGACCCCGTACATCGTCAGGTGACGCAGGGCGTCGGTCGCGCGATCGACTCCGGGCGCCTTGCCGTACCAGACGCCGACGACACCGTCGTGCCGTTGCCGCCCCGTCGGCAGGTCCGACTGGCTGCCCCACACCGACGTCGCGGCAATCTCCTCGTTCAGCCCGGGCTGGAAGTGGATCGCGTTGGCGCGCAACATCTCCGGCTCGCCGGCCAGCAGCTTGTCGAGGCCGCCGAGCGGGCTGCCCTGATAGCCGCTGACGAAGAAGCCGGTATCGAGCCCGCGCCGGGCGTCGAGCGCGCGCTGTTCGACGAGGAAGCGCGCGATCGCCTGCACGCCCGTGAGCAGCGCCGGAGGGGATCCGGTGCGAAACCTCTCCGCCAGGTCGTAAGCGCTCATCCGCCCACAGTAGGTCGCCTAGCGCGGACCGGCAGCCCTCCCGACCTCCGTTGAGCCGTCCACAGGGGCCCGTCCCCGATGCGACCCATCCACAGGCGAACTGTGTGACAAATGTAAAACGCGGGGCTAACTTGCCAGCATGGGGCTTGTGAATGTGCGAATCCACGGCGAGGCCGAAGCCGCGCTCGCCGAACTGACGGCCGACGGCACGACCGTCTCGGAGGCGGTGCGTCGAGCGCTCATCGAGTCGCGGCAACTACGCCGACGAGAAGTGATGCGAGCAGATGCCCTGCGCGACCTCGCCGACCCCGAGGATCAAGCCGCCGTGCGTCGGGCCCTGGACGAGTGGGCCGATGCTGATACGTGGTGACGTCTACCGACTCAGTGACGATCTCAGTGACGATCCTCGGGCCCGTGGCCACGAACAGCGAGGGCGTCGATTGGGTGTGGTGCTGCAGTCCGAAGATCTGCCCCTCTCCACGGTTATCGTGGCGCCGACCTCGACGGCGGCGACCCCGCGCAGCTTCCGACCCGAGGTGGAGATCGAGGGAAGGGCGACCTGCGTTCTGCTCGAGCACCTCCGCGGCATCGACACAGCGCGTCTTGGCGCGCGCGTCGGACACCTGAGCCGCACCGAACTCGCCGCCGTTGAAGAGGCGCTGGAGCTCGTGCTGGGCCTGGATCTGCGCCGCCGAAGCTGACGGCAGACCCAGGCCCCACCTCCTGCGCTCGGCTAGCGGCTACTTGACGTAGGTGTCGAGGAAGCGGATGAGCTGGTCCTTGAGCTCCTGGGCGGTGAAGAACTTAGGGTCGGCGTGGGCGGCGTCGATGATCGTCAGCTCGACGGGCACCCCGGCGGCCTCCAGCGCGGCCTTGAAACGCTCGGCCTGCGGCGGCGGCGTCGTGCAGTCCTGACTGCCGTGGAACATCAGCACCGGCGGGGTGTTCGCGTTGACGTACGTGACCGGGCTGGCCTTGGCCGCGATCGGCTCGCCCTCCGGGGAGTCGGGGTCGGCGCCGATGAGCCGACCGTGCGAGGACTCCGCGCCCGGACGCGCCCGCTGGCACGGCCCGTTCTGCTGGTCCTCGGTGCGCTTGGTGAGGTCGTACAGGCCGTAGTAGCCGACGATCGCCTTGACCTTGGTGTCGGTGTCGGTGATCCCGATGTCGCCCTGCAACTCCTTGTCGTCGCTGCTCACCCCGGTCATGGTGGCCAGGTGGCCGCCCGCGGAGTCGCCCATCATGACGAACCGGTCGGGGTCGAGCCAGTACTGGTTCGCGTGGCTCTTCAGGAAGCGCACGGCGGCGGAGATGTCCTGCACCGGCTCGGGGAACGTGCCGTTGGGCACCACCCGGTAGTTGACCGAGGCGATCGCGTAGCCGTTCTGCAGCAGCACGTCGCGCAGCTGGTTCATCTGGATTTCTTCGTTGTTGATGTCCGACTTGTCGCCCGCGGCCCACCCGCCGCCGTGCACAAACACGACCGTCGGGTACGGCCCCGCACCCTTGTCGGTGTCGGCGCCGGGCATGTAGAGGTCGAGCTTGTGCTCTTCCTTGCCGTCTTGGGCGTAGAGGATGTCGGTGCGCTTGGGCTCGATCGGTTGTTCCGGCGTGGCCGGGGCGGTCGGCGTTTGGGTGACCGCCGTCGGCGTGGGACTGGTCTGCGCCTGCGGTTCGCTCGCGTTGCCGCCGCAAGCGGCCACCAGCATCGCCGTCGTCAGCCCGACAAGAAGTGCTTTAGCCCGCAAAGGGCACCCCCAGGTATTCGTCCGCGTGTGCATTTCGCCCGGCCCGTCACGTCGAGCCGGATCCCCGCGGGCCACCCTACGGGCCGAATCTGTGGACGTGGTGACACTCAGCCGTGAGTCCCGGGCACCCCTGGGGGCATTGCGGCGGCGCGCCGAGCACCCCTGGACACCGCTGGGGAGCGGGTGTAAGACGGCTCAATACGTCGCGGCGAGAGGTCGCGGCGTAACGGGGAATCACCAGGGGATCAAGGGGGATCACCATGAATCACAACCGTACTCACCGACCAAACGCACATCGCACCGGTCGGCGCCCGCTCCGGCACATCGTCGGAGCGAGCGCCGTGGCCGCACTCGTCGTCGGCCTGAGTGCCGGTCCCGCCGGGGCCGCTGGAGCCGTCGGCGCCGCGGCTTCGACATCCATACAACCGGCGACCGCCTTGTCGACGGCAGCGCTGGCCGCCACTCCCAGGGCGACATGCGACACCCGCTGGGGCACCGGCGCCAAGGGCAATCTGCCCGTGTCGCTGAGCCGCAACAATCACCTCACCGGAGTGCGGGCCGGTCGGCACTCGTGTTTCGACCGGGTGGTCGTCGACCTCGACGGCACACTCGCGAACAAGGGGTACAGCGTGCGGTACGTGCGCTCGGTCACCCAGGACGGCAGCGGCAACCGGGTGCCGCTGCGGGGCGGCGCCGCGATCGCCGTCGTCATCGGGGCGCCCGCCTACGACGCCAAGGGCCAGCCGACCTACCGGCCGCGCAACCCCGCCGAGCTCGTCAACACCCGCGGCTTCCGCACTTTGCGTCAGGCGGCCTTCGCCGGCTCGTTCGAGGGTCAGACCACCCTCGGGCTCGGGGTCACCAAGCGCACCCCGATGCGGGCGTTCGTGCTGCGCGGCACCGACGGTGACCGGCTGGTCATCGACATCGCGCACCGCTGAGGACGGCCGCTACCCCACCCATCGTGGCTGCCAGGCCCGAGGGTGGGGTGGCGTCTGCCTGGCACGCCCTGCGGCCGCTCAGTGCTCGGGGTGCAGGGCGGAGTGCGGGGCGCGGATGTGGTGGAGCAGTTCGTGGGCGGCGTCGTCGGTGAGCGTCCAGCGCCGGTAGCGGCCGTCACGGCGACCGGTGACGACCCCGGCCTCGGCCAAGGAGGCGAGCGCCTGGCTCACCGCGTTGGCGGAAACACTTGCGGCGGAGGCAATCTCACCGACGCTCGAGTCGGGTGCGGCGTGCACGGCGATGAGGATCTTGAGGCGGGTCGGGTCGGCGAGCAGTTCGAAGGTGCCGGTCCACGTCGACAGCTCCGGCGTGGTCTTGGCCACCGCGTCGGCGGCGACCCTTCCCGCTTTCGGGTCCGTCATCACCGCCGCTCCCTTCGCACCACAGGTAGTCGCATCCCCTGTGCTGGCCACGCTGTTGCCGCCTCTGCTGGTGTCGCATCCAATCGTCCACGCACGCGATATCTGTTCAGCCAGACATATGATGGGCCGACCCGTTCGCAAGATTCGAGGTTAGCCAATGGCTCGTCATCGGGCACCACTCGCGCGACGATCCCTGGTGAGCGCGATCCTCGCGCTCGCGCTGGTCGGGGTCGTCGCCTGTAGCCCGCCGACGACGGACTCCGCATCGAGTGCCGGGAGCGCGGGCCCGCAGCAGGGCCAGATCACGCTGCTCACCGCCTCCCTGCCCGAGTCCCTCAACCCCATCGCCGGGTTCGCGAACACCGGCAAGGGCAAGATCAACGAGTCGCTGCTCACGCTGGAGGGGCGGCCCGACGCGCTGCCCGACATCGTGCCCCACCTCGCGAGCGCCCTGCCTCGGATCTCGGCGGACGGCCGCACGTGGACGGTGCCGCTGCGCAGCGATGTCACCTTCAGCGACGGCTCGCCACTGACCGCCCAGGATGTCGTCGCGACCTACGAGGCGATCGCCGATCCCGCCAGCGCCTCTCCCCTCGCCGGGGACCTCGTCAACCTCGCCGGGGTCACGGCCTCCGATGCGCAGACGGTCGTCTTCACGCTGCGCGAACCGCAGGTGTCGTTCCGGACGGCGTTGCTCATCGGCATCGCCCCGAAGGGCGCCATCACCCCCGGTCAGCAGGTGGGCGACTCGCCGCTGACCACGGCCCCCGTCGGCACCGGCCCCTACGTCGTCGACTCGTTCTCCGCCGACCGACTCGTGCTCACCGCAAACCCCGCGTACCGGCTCGGGCCGGTGCCGATGAGCCGCATCACCTATTCCCTGGCCGCCGACGACAACACCCGCGCCCAGCGGATGCGGGCCGGTGAGTTCGACGGTTCGGTGCTGCCGCCGCGCCTGGCCCAGCCCTTCGACGACGACGGTGCGATGGACGTCGTCACCGCGACCTCCGCGGACTGGCGGGGACTCTCGCTGCCGGCCGGCAACCCGGTGACGGCGGACCCCGCGATGCGCCAGGCCCTGAACACGGGCATCGACCGGGAGGCGCTGGTCAACGGGGTGCTCGCGGGCAAGGGGCGGCCGGCCTCGACGTTCGTCCCGCCGCAGTACGGCCGCTTCTACGACCCCGCCGCGACGTTCACCTACGACCTGGAGGCGAGCAAGGCCGCCCTCGAGGCAGCCGGCTGGCGGGTCGGCGACGGCGGCATCCGCGTCAAGGACGGGCGACGCGCGGCCTTCACCCTGATGTACCGGCCGACCGACATGCTGCGCCGCGACCTCTCGGCCGCGTTCGCCTCCGAGGCCCTCAAGCTCGGCGTCGACGTGACGATCGAGGGGGTCGAGTTCGCGCAGGCCGAGCCGCGGATGGGCACCGACGCCCTGCTGCTGGGCGGTGGCGACACCCCTTACGACGTCGACACCCAGGTCTACAAGAGCCTGCATTCGAGCTATCCGGCGGCGGGGGCCTATTACGACAACCCCAGCCGGTACGTGAACGCCGCGATGGACAAGGCGCTCGACGAGGGGCGCACCTCCACGGACGAGGACACCCGCGTCGGCGCCTACCGGCGCGTGCAGCAGCTCTACGTGGCCGATCCGTCGATGGTCTTGCTCGTCTTTCTCGACCACGTCTACCTGCAGCGCACGAGCATCGCGCAGGAGTGGAACACCACCCCGACGTTGCTCGAGCCGCACGAGCACGGCACGGCGTGGGGCCCATGGGTCGACATCGACCGCTGGACGCCGAAGGGATGAGCGTGTCATCGCCGACGTCGGCCGAGCGGCTCACCTCCGGCCCGGGTGCGCCTGGGCGGCGCTCACGACGGTGGCGGCGGGTCGGGAGACTTGTTCGCACACGCCTCTTGGTGTTCGTGCCGGTCATCGCGCTCGTCTCGGCGGCGACGTTCTGGCTTGCGTCGCGCTCTCCGTTCGACCCCCTCGCCGCCTACCTGGGCGACCGCTTCGAGCGCACGAGCGTGGAGCAGCGGGCGTCGCTGGCGGAGCAGCTCGGGATCAATGACGCCTGGTACGCGGTGTGGTGGCGCTGGGTCGGGGACGTCGTGGTGCGCGGCGACCTCGGGCAGTCGCGGTCGTTGGCGCGACCGGTGGCAGACGTGCTCGCGCAGCGGCTGCCGTGGACGCTGCTGCTCGGCGGCGCCGGCCTGACCATCGCGGTGGTGGCCTCGCTCGTGCTGGGGGTGCTGGCGGCCCGGCGACCGGGGTCGTTGCTCGACCGGTTCGCTGGAGGACTGGCGTACGTGCTGCAGGGAGTGCCGCCGTTCGTCGTAGCGCTCGTAGGCATCGCGGTGTTGTCGCTCGGGCTGGGGTGGCTGCCGGTCGCCGGCGTGGCGACGGGTGGGGCCGACCCGACGTGGGGGTCGATCGCCCGGCACCTCGTGCTGCCCGCTTGCGTGCTCGGGCTCTCTCTCATGCCGTGGCTGCTGCTCAACGTGCGGACCTCGATGGTCGCCGCTCTGCGCGAGGATCACGTGCAGGCTGCCCGCGCCCGGGGGCTGCCCGAGCGGATCGTCGTGTGGCGGCACGCGTTGCCGGCGGCGCTGTTGCCGTTCGTCACGGTCGTCGGCGCCCGCCTGCCCGAGGTCGTCACGGGCGCGTTGCTCGTGGAGACGGTGTTCAGCTGGCCCGGGCTCGCGGCGGCGACGGTCGACGCGGCCACGAGCATGGACTTTCCGCTGCTGGCCGCCGTCACCGTACTGACCTGCGCCGCCGTGTTGCTCGGCTCGCTGCTGGCCGACGCCCTCTACCTGCTGCTGGACCCGCGGGTCGATCATGCATAAGTCGACGAGGGGCCCCGACCGATCGGCCGCCCGGCGGGGTCTGCTGCGCCCCGGAGCCGGGTCGGTCACCTCCAGCGGGTCGACCTACGACTCCCCGTGGCGGGTGGTGGCCCCTTGGCCCGGCCGGGCGGCGAAGGGCTCCGGGCGCCGCCCGGGCCGACGGCGGCCCGGCCCAGCGCGCCGACGCGTGGGCACCGGTCGCACGGCGCTGCGAGTGGGGCTGACGACGCTGCTGCTGCTGACCGCCTACGCCGTGCTCGTGCCGCTGTTGCTGCCCACGGATCCTCGGGTCGTGGACTTTTCGGCGGCGCTGCTGCCGCCGTCGGTGGCGCACCCGTTCGGCACCGACCTGCTGGGGCGCGATCTGTTCGTTCGCTGCGCCCAGGGCTTGCAGGTGTCGTTGGTCATCGCGGCCATCGCGGCGGTCGTCTCGACGGTCATGGGGACGGTCGTGGGCACGATTTCCGCGATCTTCGGTGGCTGGGTCGACTCGGTGACCATGCGTGTCGTCGACGCCGCGAACGCGCTGCCGCACCTGCTGCTGGGGATGGTCATCGCGGCGTTGTGGCGCGGTCAGTGGTGGGCGATCGTGGTGGCCATCGGGCTGACCCACTGGACGCAGGTGGCGCGGATCGTGCGGGCCGAGGTGCTCGCCGCGCGCGGCGGCGGACACGTGGCGGCCGCCATCGCGTCGGGGTCGAGCCGCCTGCAGGTGTGGGCCGTGCACCTGCTGCCGGCGGTGGTGCCGCAGGCGCTCATCGCCGTCGTGCTGCTGGCGCCGCACGCGGTGTGGCACGAGAGCGCTTTGAGTTTCTTGGGGGTGGGACTCCCGCCCGGCGATCCCTCCCTGGGCACGCTGCTCGAAGACGCCCGGGCCGGCATCCTGGCCGGCGGCTGGTGGCTGCTCGTGGTGCCCGGCGGCTTGCTGGCGGCCGCGTGCCTGGGCATCGCGGGCATCGGCGGCTACCTGCGCGAACGCGCGCAGCCCAAGGGAGCCGTCGCAGAGCTGGGCGACCTCGGTGACCTCGGTGACCTGGGTGATGTCGGCGGCGCCCCCGCCGAGGGCGGCCGGCCGTGAGCGCCCCCGCTGCCCTCGAGGCCGCCGCTCGAGTAGCCGATGGGCGGCTCGTCGTCGACGGCCTGCGGGTGCAGCTCCCGCTACCTCCTCGGCGCACCCGGCCGCTGTCGTCCCCGCCGCGCCAGTCGTGGGTGCACGCGGCGCGGGGATTGCAGCTGCAGGCCGCCCCCGGCACGGTGACCGCCATCGTCGGCGAATCCGGCTGTGGCAAGTCGGTGCTCGCCGCGGCTCTGATGGGCCTGCTGCCGGCGGGCAGCCGCGTTCGCGGCCGGGTGGAGGTCGGTGGCCGCGATCTGCTCAGCCTCACCGAGGCGCAGCTGACGCGGGTGCGGGGTCGCGTCGTGGGGCTCGTGCCGCAGTCGGCGAGCACGCACCTCAACCCGGTCCGCACCATCGGGGCGACGATCGAGGAGACCCTGCGCCACCACGACCTCCGCTGCAGCGCGGCGGAGGTGCTTGCGCAGGTGGGGCTCTCGGCGGGGGTTGCCGGTGCCTATCCGCACGAGGTGTCCGGCGGGATGGCCCAGCGGGCGCTCGTCGCGCTGGCGCTGGCCCTGAAACCGCAGGTGCTCGTCGCGGACGAGCCGACCTCGGCCCTCGACGATTCGAACGCGACGGCGGTCCTCGCCCTCCTGCGCGGGCACGCCGACGCGGGCCACGCGGTCGTGCTCATCACGCACGATCTGCTGGCCGCGCGGGCGGTCGCCGACCGGGTCGCGGTGATGTACTGCGGCGAGTTCGTGGAGGTCGGCCCGGCCCGTGACGTATTGAACGAGCCGTTGCACGATTACAGCCGGGCGCTGTTGGCGGCCCTGCCCGAGCGTGGCCTGGTGCCGCCGCCGGGGTCTGTGTCCTCCCTGGTGAATCCGGATCCGCGGGTCTGCGCGTGGCACGCCCGGGTCGGCGCGCCGTGCGGGCACAGGAGCCTGCGAGTTGTCGCGCCAGACCACTCGGTGGCGTGCCTGGAACCCGGAGGCGAGCCGTGAGCCTGGCCCTGCACGGCGTCACGTTTCGCTATGACCGCCACGGCCCAGATGTGCTGCAGGACGTAAACCTGCAGGTGGCGCCGGGTCGGGTCGTCGGCCTGATGGCGCCGTCGGGCGGCGGCAAGTCGACGCTGTTGCGGATCGCGGCGCTGCTGCTGACCCCGAGCGCCGGGGAGGTGAGCGTGTGCGGGCAGCCGGTGACGGCGACGGGCTACCGGGTGCCGGCGGTGCTGCGTCGGCGCACGAGTCTGGTCGCGCAGTCGCCGCGCGCGGCGACGAACCCGCGATTCACCCTCCGACACATCGTCGCCGAGCCGTTGTGCAGCGCCGCGGGGCAGCTGCGCGTCGACCCGCGCCGGCACGAGGAGCGCATCGCCGAACTGGCCGACCGGGTGCGCCTGAGCGCCGACCTGCTCGACCGGCATCCACACCAGGTTTCGGACGGGCAACTGCAGCGGGCCGCCCTGGCCCGCGCGTTGGCGCTGCGCCCCGCGCTGCTGCTGTGCGACGAGCCGACCGCCATGCTCGACGCCCCCACGACGGCGGTCATCATGCGCGCCCTCAGTGATGAGGCCGGCTCCGGAGCTGCCGTCCTCATCGCCGCCCACGACCGCCCCCTGCTGACCGCCGTAGCCGACGAGGTTCTCGAGCTCGGCAACCACTGACGATCCGTCCTCACTCCTCGAAGGTCATCTCCGGGGGCGACTGGCGCAGGCCGCGGGTCAGATACAGCAGCCAGCCGAAGCCCAGCACCAGCCACAGGCCGCCGAGGGTCAGGGCGTGTGGATCCAGGCTGCTCATCAGCCACAGGACGACCGCGAGGCCGATGAGCGGAAAGACCACCCAGCCGACCACCGACCGCGGCGTGCCACCACGGCGGCCGCGCACGTAGTGGGCGATGACGCTGAGGTTGACGAACGCGAAGGCCGTGAACGCGCCGAAGTTGACGAACGACGTCGAGGTCGTGACCGACAATCCGAGCGCGAGGAGGCCGACCGCGCCGGTCAGGCAGAGATTGAATGCGGGCGTGTGGAAGCGCGGGTGCAGGCGCCCGAAGAACTGGCGCGGCAGCACGCCGTCACGGCCCATCGCGAACATGAGCCGGGCGCCGGCGGCCTGGATCGGGATGCCGGCGGTGAACTGGGCGACAATCACGGTCGCGAGAAAGACAGCCGCAAAGAAGTTCCCGGCGATGTCCCGGGCGATGTCGAGGGCGGCCGAATCGGGGTTGGCGAACTCCCCACCGGGATGCACGAGTTGCACGACGAAGGCGACGAACACGAAGATCGAACCCGCGACGAGCGCGGTGAGGATGATGGCGCGGGGTACCGTCCGCGTCGGGTCCTTCGTCTCCTCGGCGAAGGTGGACACCGCATCGAAGCCGATGAACGAGTAGGCGGTGAGCGCGGCACCGGCCGACACCGCCGCGACCGTGGACATGGGGTTCCAGAAGGGCTCGGCCGTAATCCCACCGCCACCCTCCCCGAGCACGGAGCCGAGCGAGAACACCACGAAAACACCAGAACGAGCATCTGGAAGCTGACCAGCGCCAGGCTCACTCGCGTGGCCACGTTGATGCCGATCACGTTGAGTGTCGTCGTCAGCAGGATGAACGCGAGCAGGAAGACCCAGCCGGGCAGGTTCGGGAACTGGTTGGTCAGGTAGGCGGTGCCGAACAACCACACGACCATCGGCAGGAAGAAGTAGTCGAGCAGCACCGCCCAACCGACCATGAAACCGATACGCCCGCCGAAGGCCTTACGTGAGTAGGCGTACGCGGAGCCGGAGTTGGGATAGAGGCCGGCCATCTTGCCGTAGCTGAGGGCGGTGAACAGCATCGCGACGGTCGCCAGCGCATAGGCCGTCGCAAGGGTCCCGTTGCTGGCCTCGGAGAAGATGCCGAATGTCGTCAGAACAATGAACGGCGTGACGTACGCGATGCCGAACAGCAGCAGCGGCAGGAGGGTGAGCTGTCGGTCGAGGTGCGACCGGTGCCTGGCTCGGCGGCCTGGGTGCTCACTGATCCGTCCCGTGCGCGTCGCGCCGACTACCCGGCAGCCACGAGCCGGGGCGAATGCTGCCACCGTACGCCGGCAAGAGAATCTCGGGGTCGTTTGTACCGAACTGATGCCACATGCGGTTCAGGGCGCAGGTGCCGTGCTCGCGGACCCGGCTCACCTCGTCCAGGTCGATCACGTCGGTGTAGACGCCCGCAACCTCGCTGGGCGCCTGCCACCGGACGCGGCCCTCTGGGTCGACGAGCAGGGAGCGCCCGACGCCCGAGGGAGTGGCGGCGTTGAGGCTGAGCACGAACACTTGGTTGGCGATCGCGGCGGCGCGGGCCAGCACCAGCTCTTGCTCGCGGTCGCGGGTGGAGGTCTGCGTCGGGAGGATGACCAGTTCGGCGCCCAACCACGCGAGTTGGCGGATGACCTCGGGAAACCACAGGTCGTAACAGATGGCGAACCCGACGCGGCCGATGCCGTCGACGTCGGCGACCGTGAAGCCGGTACCCATGTCGAACGGCTCGAACGGCCTCCACGGGAAGATCTTGCGGTACACGCCGTGGACCCCGCCGTCGGGGCCGAGCAGCACCGTCGAGTTGTACAGCTCGCCGTTCGGCCCGGCCTCGGGGAACGTGCCCGGCACGAGCCAGATGCCCAGGTCGCGAGCCACCTCCCGCAACTCCGTCACCCGTTCGCCGTCGATGGGCTCGACCAGCTCGCGATACCGCTGCACCCGCTGGTCCGGGGTGCCGTGTACGGCCGTGAGGTGATACTCGGGCAGCACGACCAGTCGGGTCTCGGGGAAGTCGGCCAGCAGCCCGGTGAGGCGTTCGGCGAGCGCCGCCACTCCCTCCTCCGGCTCCCGGGCCCGCGCCTGCCAGGCGAGCAGCGGCAACAGACGGCTCATGCGAACTCCCTTGTCCAGCCACGGCGCCCGTGGGATCGCCAAAGCTAGCACTCTACGAGCGGAAGCTCCGACCTCAAGGACGGCACCCACGATCACACGTGTCCGTCACGAGACCTGACGATCCTCGCGTCGCTCGCCTGGCCAGAGAGGTCCTGAGCTCGTGACCCGCGCTTGGCAATACCCGCTCGCTGTCGAACACGGCGTGGCCGTCGAACTGCGCTGTGCTGCACTGGAGTAGCGCAGGGCGCTGAGCGACGGACTACTCGAAGTAGTCCTCGTCGATGTCCACAGCGCTGAACTTCTGCTTCTCCTGGACGCCGACGCGGTAGGTGATCATCAGCTCCACGAGCTTCGCGCCGTCGATCAGGATGACCCGGGAAGATACCTTCTTCGAGTAGTCGACGGCGCTTGCCGTGAACGTACTCGTCGTGAGGAAGACGCCGCGGGACGCAGCAAAGCCGTGTAGCGCTCCGACGAACGCTTGGATCGTCTCACGCCCGACGTTGTTTCCCTCCTTGTACCGCTTGGCCTGGATATAGACCTGGTCGAGGCCAAGCGCGTCCTGGTTGATCAACCCGTCGACGCCCTCATCGTTCGAGCCGCCGATGCGTCGCCCACGCTCGGCAACGCCGCCATAGCCCATCTTCAGGAGAAGGTCGATGACCGCCTGTTCGAAGAAGTCGGGATGACTGTTCCGGAGACGCTCGAGAAGTTCGTCGCCGACGCGCGCCTCGATGCGTGCGACGGCGTCCTCGATCACTTCGATCGGGTCGGAGATCTCGTCAGACGGCTGCTGGGGCCCACTCGGAGCTGCGGACTCGGCCTTCTTCGGCCAATACGGCCCGAATACCTCCCGCGCCAGAGAGCCATCGAAGCCCCGCGGATACTTCGCGAGTGCCTTCCTACCGTCGTCGTTGATGACGTAGTGCCCTCGTTCCGGCCGATCAACCCAATGCGCCTTGCCGAGGTGGCTCAACACCCAGCCCATCCGTTGCTCAAAGCGGGGACCGCCGGACTTGAGCGTCTCGGCTCGGGCATCCTCGCTCACTCCCGCGTGCTCCGCGACCGCGTCGAACACTTCCCGGCGGTGACGGCTCTTGCCATCGGAGAGAACCTGCAGTGTGGGCAGGACGAAGACGGGCCAGGTGGGGACGAGCGAGGCTTCCTCGGGCATGGGGATCATTATCTCAGCTGTTGACACTGGACCTCGTGAGCGTCGATCGGTCGAACTCGGGCCCGAACAACAGAAACGCCCCCCGGAGGACCGGGGGGCGTCATCTGAGCCGCTTGTCGGAATCGAACCGACGACCTATTCATTACGAGTGAATCGCTCTGGCCGACTGAGCTAAAGCGGCAGGTGCGAGCCGTGCGGGGCACGCTCGAACCAGTATACGGATGGCCCCAGCGGCGCCCAAACCGAGCGAGCCACGCGGCCCCGCCGCGACCCTCCCGCGCCTCAGCAGCGCAGGTCTTCCTTGGGTGGGGTGCCCTCGAGCAGGTACTTGTCGACCGCGGAGTCGACGCAGGAGTTGGAGCGCATGTAGGCGGTGTGGCCGTCGCCGTCGTAGGTGATCAGCGTGCCGCTCGACAGCTGGCTCGCCAGCTGCTGCGCCCACTCGTACGGGGTCGCCGGGTCGCGGGTCGTGCCGACCACCACGATGGGCGCGGCGCCGTCGGCGGTGATCTTCTCCGGCTGACCGGTGGCAGGCACCGGCCAGTGCGCGCACGTCGTCGAGCCGTACACCAGGAACGGTCCCCACGTCGGCGCCTTCTGCGCGAACTCCTGCCCCAGCTGCTGCATCTGCGTGAAGTCCTGCGGCTGCGCGCCCCGGTCCAAGCAGTTGACCGCCGAGATGACCTGCATGATGTTGCCGCCGTACTTGCCGTCGCTGCTGCGGTCGGCGTACTGCTTGGCCAACTCGAACAGGTCCGTGCCGTCGCCGCCCTCCAGCTGGCGCAGCGCGTCGGTCAGCCCGCCCCACGCCGTCTCGTCGTACATCGCCCGCGCCAACCCGAGGGTGGCCCAGCCCTCGGTGAGCTTGGTGACCCGCGCGTCGCCGGTCACCGGCACCGGATTGGTGTCCAGTTGCTTGAGCATGTCGCGCAGCTTCGTCAGCCCCGCCTCGACCTCGCCACCGAGCGGGCAGTTGCCATCGGAAATGCAGTCCTGCACGTAGGCGCGGGTCGCGGTCTCGAAGCCCACAGCCTGCCCCAGGTTCATCTGGTCGTTCGTCAGGTCCGGAGCGATGGCGCCGTCGAGCACCAGCCGGCCCACCCGCTGCGGGAACAACCCGGCGTACGTCGCACCGAGGAACGTGCCGTACGACTTGCCCAAATACGTCAGCTGCTCGTCACCCAAGACCGAGCGCAGCACGTCCATGTCGCGGGCCGCATCAACCGTCGAGACGTGCGGCAGCAGCTTGGGGTACTTGCTCTCGCAGGCCTGCCCGAACTGCTTGGACGCCTCGATCATCTGCTGGTACTCGGCCTCGTCGTCCGGAGTCGGATCGGCGCCCAGCATCTCGTCGGTCTTCACGTCGTCCAGGCAGACGATCGGCTCGGACCGGCCGACGCCGCGCGGGTCGAAGCCGACGACATCGAAGCTGCGGCGGATCTGCCCAGTGACGATCCAGTCGGCCATGTTGGCGTAGTCGACCGCCGAACCACCCGGGCCGCCCGGGTTGACCAGCAGCGATCCCTTCGCCGTGCCGGTGGCGGGAACCTTGAGCACCCGCAACTTGGTGGTGCCGGCGTCGGGGCTCGCGTAGTCGATCGGCACCTCCAGCCAGGTGCACTGCGAACCCTGCGTCTCCGGCTGCACGTCGTCGCAGGCGCCCCACTTCGGGGTCTGCTCGTAGAAGCGGCTCAGGTTGGCGGCCGGCTGCGCCGCCGTCGTACCCGGAGCGGCAGCGGTGCCGTCGGCGCCCGGGTCACCGGAGCCCGTGGTGCATCCGGCTGCGGTCAACGTCAAAGCCGCGACACCAGCCAGGACGACCCGGCCCCGGACCTGCACGCTGCGAGTGATCCGGGCGAAGACGCGGCTCACATGGACTCCTTCCGTGGCCGGCGTCGGCCCGTCGCGGGGACGGCGCAGCCGGCGTTTGTGTGCGGTGGACGAAGGGTGTTGGCGCTCACGCTACCGGGGCGGTTGACGTGATGCGCAGGGCGACCGCCATCGCCTCCAGGGCCAGCGCCGGGGGCACGTTGGCGTCGATCCGTTCGCGTGCCGTGGTGATCGCGTCCATCGCCGCCAACAGTTGAACCGGGCTGCGCTGCCGGACCAGCTTGTCGATCTCCGGGCGCAGGTCGTCGTTGACGAGCTCGACAGGGGCGGCCAGGTGCACCATCAACGCATCACGATAGATCGACATGAGGTCGATGAGGGAGCGGTCGACGACGTCGCGGGCGAACCGTGTCGCGCGCGTCTTCTGCTCTTTTTCCAGGGCCGCGATCCGGGCCCGCACCGCCAGCGGCTGAGTGCGGGCCGACGGATCGGCGCCCAAGGTCTCCAGCAGCCGGGCCCGCTCGGCGGCGTCGCGTTGCGCGCCCGCCGAACCGGACTCCTCGTCGGCGATCGAGACCAGGTCGGCGGCGGCGGCGACGGCATCGGCGGTCGTGCGGATGCGGTTGGCCAACAACACGGTGTCGCGGCGGCGGATGCGGGCACCCTCGTCGCGGGCCAGCCGACGGGCCAGCCCGATGTGGCTCTGCGCGGCGCGCGCCGCATACCGCGCCATCGGCGGGTCGATCCCGTCGCGGCGCTCCAGCAGCTGGGCCACCGCGGCCGTCGGCGGGGTCCGCAGCCGCACGTGTCGGCTGCGGCTGCGCAGCGTCACGATGACGTCTTGCAGGCTCGGCGCGCACAACACCCAGACGGTGCGCTCCACGGGCTCCTCGATGGCCTTGAGCAGCGCATCGGCCGCCCGCTCGGTCAGGCGGTCGGCGTCTTCGACGATGATGATGCGCCGCGGCCCCACCGACGGGCGGTGCGCCGACAGCAACGCCAACTCGCGGGCCTGCTGCACCTGGATCGACAGCCCGCGCGTGGCGACGACCTCGACGTCGGCGTGCGTACCGTCGAGGGCGGTGCGGCACTCCCGGCACTGGCCACAGCCCTGGTCGGGGCATAGCAGCGCCGCCGCGAACGCCCGCGCCGCGTTACTGCGCCCGGAGCCGGGGGGGCCGGTCAGCAGCCAGGCGTGCGTCATCCGCGCTGGATCGGCGACCGCCGCGCTCAGCGTCTCGACCGTGCGCGACTGTCCGACCAGATCGTCCCAGACGCTCACGGCCGCACCCCCGAACGCTCTGTGTGGCCGTCCGGCAGGCCGTCTGGAAGGGCACCGCGAAGGGCATCGATCCGGTCGCGAACGGCCGCTGACAGCGCCGCAGGCTCTGCGGTGGCGTCGAGTACGAGGTAGCGCTGCGGCGCGGCCTCCGCCAACTGCCGAAACCGCTGCGCGACCTGCTCGTGAAAACGCACCGACTCCGACTCCATCCGATCTTCTGGTGCCGCCGCGCTGCGCCGCCGCTGCGCGCCGACCGCGACGGGCACGTCGAGCAGCACCGTCAGATCGGGCACGAGCTCGTCGGTTGCCCATGCGGAGAGCCGCGCGACCTCGTCGGTGTCGAGGTCGCGGCCGCCGCCCTGATACGCGATCGAGGAGTCGATATAGCGGTCGCTGACCACCCACCGCCCCGCCGCCAGGGCGGGCCGTACGAGCGTGGCGGCGTGCTGGGCGCGGTCCGCCGCGAACAGCAACGCCTCGGCCCGTGGCACGGGGCCGCCGTCTTCGACGTGCAGCAGCAGCTCCCGCAGCCGCGTGCCCAGCGCCGTACCGCCGGGCTCGCGGGTCAGAACGTGTTCGACCCCGCGCTCGCCCAACCACTGGCTGAGCAGCGCGACCTGCGTGGACTTACCCGCGCCGTCGCCTCCCTCGAAGACGACGAAGACCCCGCGCGGGGCGGGGTCGTTGGCCGGGGTGCTGGTCATACCGGCAGCCTAGGCGAGGCCACCGACAAGCTCAGCCAACCTCAGGCAGGCTCAGGCGTAGGTGTTGACGTTGCGCCCCACGGCACCCTCGGTGGCCAGCGGCAGGGCCATCTTGTCGATGAGCTGCACGGCGGCGTTGGCTTCGACATCCATCGCCTTGCGCAGCAGGGAGACCTGCGCATCCTGCATGGCGCTGGCGTTGCGATTCATGAGGATGGTCTGGGCCAGAGCGGCGACGTCCATGTCCGAATGATCCTTCGAGTCGGGGCGAGCGCGGGGACGGCGCCCGGGTACGCACTCCCCATCGGCGCACCCGGTACCCACTTGAGCGACGGTCCTGTGGCACGCCCCACCCCAGATATACCGAGAAATGCCTACGGGTGAGGACACGCGCAGGCCGCCGCCCCAAGCGGGGGCGACGGCCTGGCGACGGGCAGTTTGGGTCAGCCCTGCAGCACGCTGCGGGTCACGGCGCTCTGCTCGGTGAGCACACCGGAGATGATGTTCTGCGCCTCGTTGATCCGCTCGACGGTCTGGGCGACACCCTGCAGGGCGTGCACGACCGAGCCGGCGTCACTCTGGATGGCCGAGACCTTGGAGTCGACCTCTTCGGTGGCCTTGGCGGTCTCGCGCGCCAGATCCTTGACCTCGTTGGCGACGACGGCGAAGCCCTTACCGGCGTCACCGGCGCGCGCGGCCTCGATCGTCGCGTTGAGGGCCAGCAGGTTGGTCTGCTCGGCGATCGACGTGATGACCTTGACGACGTTGCCGATCTCGACCGAGCTGGTGTTGAGGCTGTTGACGATCTTGCTGGCCTCCTCGGTGAGGCGCTGCGCGTCGGCGGCCACGTTCGAGGCCTCGACGACATTGCGCTCGACCTCGGTGATCGAGCTGAGCAGCTCCTGACCGGCGGTCTCCGTGCGGGCCTGGGCGCGGTGGCGCTCGATGGCGTTGGACACGAGGAAGGCGGTGTTCCGCAGCGCCCGCTCCCGGTCGCCGGACAGGACGATTTCCTTGGTGGTGAAGAAGTCCATGGTGCCGACGACGCTGCCGTGCACGATGATCGGCATGCAGACACCGGACTTGACGCCGGCGCGTTGCGCGGCGGGGGCGCGGACACAGTCGGTGACCAGGCCCAGGTCGGGCTCGAACACCATGTCGCGGCTCTTCCACGCGCGACCGGCCACGCCGACTCCCTCGGCGAAGGTCGCCTCGCGGGTGACCTGCTGGAACTCCGCCCCGGCGCCGCCGGACTCCAGCGAGTTGCGCAGCACGCGCTCGTTCTCGTCCAGTGCCCAGAAGGAGCCGTACTCCCAGCCGAACTCGTTGCGGGTGGTGTCCAGGGCGCCCTTGATGGCGGCCTCTTCGGTGTTGGAGTCGGCGATGACCCGCACGACCGCGTTGATCGCGGCCATGTCGTGCTCCATCTCCTCGCGGCGCTCGGCCTCCAGCACCCGCTCCAGCGCCTGCGACACGAGCTGACCGACGGTGTCGAGCACCGTCAGGCGCACCGGGCCGGGCACGTGCTCGGGGTCGGCCATGAAGTCCATCGTGCCGACGACCTGGTTCTCGCGGATCAGCGGGAACGCCACGGCGGCCTCGATGCCGGAGCGCTTGGCGACGGGGGCGCGGACACAGTCGTTGACCTGGGCGAGGTCGGCGACGAAGACGAGTTCACGCTGGGCCCACACCCGGCCGGCCAGGCCGACGCCCTTGGGGAACGTCGCGGTCTGGGTCACCTGGCGGAACTCGGGGCTGACCTGGCCGGACTCCTGGCGGAACTTCAGCACCTGGTCCTTGGGGTCGATCCACCAGCACGAGGCGTAGTTGCACTGGAAGGCGTTGCGCACAACATCGAGGGCGACCTGCAGCACGTCATGAGGGGTGCTCGCGGTCGCCATCCGCTGGGAGACGGTGTTCAGGGCTTCGACGTAGCCGCGAAGCTCCTCGTCGTGGTGACTGGAGGTCGCCTGAGCAGAGGCACCTCGGTTGCGGTTGCTGAACACTCAAGTCCCCTCATCGTGATGGCGCGCCCAAGGTCGAGACGAGCCTGCATGTCTTGTGGTCTATCGCCGCCCCCATCGACCAGGCTCGAAGATTCCTGAGAGCCCATTGGTCCCCAGCCACCTGCCGCCGGTGCGGGTTTCGCCACACCGGACCCACCCGACGGCGGCGCTGGGGACGCCCACAGCCTGCATCGACGCGGTGAAGTGCCGACACTGAAGGCATGAGTGTGCAGATCCTCACAGATGACGACGTCGGGCGATGGTTGACGCCGACCCGCACACGGGAGTGGATGCGCGCGGCCCTCAAGGCGCACACGTTCGGAGAACTGTCGGCGCCGGCGCGGGCCGACGCGCAGCTCGGACAGCGGCGGCTGCGGCTCACCGCGGGGCAGGCACACGCCCCGGAGGGGGGTTGGTTCGGCTTTCGCTCGTACCTGGCGCCCGGCGACGGCCGGGTCGAGGACGTGACCGTCGTCTACGACGAGGAGCGCGGCACCGTCAGCGGCATCCACGTGGGTTCTGCGCTGGCGCCGCGACGCTGCGGGTCGGTGACGGCCATCGCCACGGCCGCCCTCACCGCTCCGGAGGCCGACCGGCTCGGGCTCGTGGGCACCGGCCGGCAGGCCTGGCATCAACTGTGGGCGCTGGCCGACGTGCGCGACTGGCAGGAGGTGCGGGTGCACTCCCGCGACGCCACGCGGCGCGAGCGGTTCGCGCAGCGGGCCCGCGACGAGTTGGGCGTGCCGGCGGTAGCGGTGGCTCACGCGCGGGAGGCGGTCGAGGGGATGCCGGTCGTCGTGCTGGCGACGCACAGCTCGACCCCGGTGGTGCAGGCCGACTGGCTCGCGCGCGGCACCTACCTGGCCACCATCGGCCCCAAACAGGTGGGGCACCACGAGTTCGGTCTCGACCTGCTCGACCGGCTGGGGCTGGCCGTCACCGACTCCGTCGACCAGGTCGCCGGGTACAGCCCGCCGAACATCCTCACGACGACCCCCGACCCGCCGTGCCTGCTCAACCTCGGCGAGGTGCTGTGGCGGGGACTGCCGGAGGTCGACGGCATTCGCGGTCCGGGCGACCTCACCGGCTACTTCTCGGTGGGCTTGGGCGGAGCCGAGGCCTACCTGCTGGCGCAGGTGCTGCGCGAGGCCGGCTGACTGTCGCCCCAGCGGGCCGCAACCGACGGCACCCAGCGGCCGATGAGGGCGCCGTCGGCCTCCAGCAGCAGCACCGGCCGCAGATCCGCCAGTCGCGCCGGCACGCCGCCGCCCGCGAGGATGCGGGGGGCATCGCCGCCGGCCAACCGAGGCACGAGGGTTTCGCACCATTCGTCGAGCGCTCCGGCCGCGACGACGTCACCGAGCAGGTGCGGGCCGCCTTCGCACAGGAGGCGGTGGTAGCCGCGGTCGGTCAGCTCGGCGACGAGGCGGGCCGGGTCGACGCGGTCGCCCCCGGCGATCAGCACGCCGTCGACCCCGAGCGTCGCGCGGGCGCGGGCGAGCCGATCGGGCCCCGCGGCCCGCGTCGTGGCCAGCAGCACCGGTCCGCCGTGGGCTTCGATGGAGCCGTCGAGCAGCGCAGCCGGCACCTGCGCGCGACCGCTGACCACCACGAGCGTCGGATGCGGTGGGCGTAGGCCCCGCGCCGGCGCCCACTCGTCGGCGGTCCGGACGGGGCCGTAACCCTCGATCCGCACGGTTGCGGCGCCGGCGATGACCGCGTCGGACCAGGCCCGCAGCGAGGCGAAGACCGCCACGTCGGCGGAGGTGTTGATCGACCCGCTGCGCCCGTCCGATCCGCGCGCCGCGCCGTCCAGGGTGCTCACCATGTTCGAACGCAGCCACGGTTCTGTACCAGGTGTGAGATACAAGGATTGGAGCGCCAGCCGGCCCTGCGATGTCGCCAGGTCGATGACGCTGCCCGGCCCCGGTCCGGCTCCGGTGTCGTTCAGCAGGACTCGCATCGCCATCCGCCCACGACGTAGGCGACCCCGAGGTCGTCGTGCAGCTCGGCGAAGAGCGGAGCGACCCGCACCGGCAGCTCCGTGATCGCCCGCCCCGCCGCCCGCAACGCCGGCCGACCCTCGAGCAGCAACTCGGCATCCGACCCGCCGGCCGCCAGGCCCGCGAGCGCCGGGGCATCGCCGCAGCCCACCGCGGCGAGAAAGCGCTCGTCGAACGCCCGGGCCCGTTCGTCGGGCAGCCCCGGCGACCCCTCGTCCCGTCGCGCGCTGCCGTCCGCCAGCACCACGAGCAGCACCGGGCCCGGCTGCTGGCACAGTCCCCGCACCCGCTCGGCGGCCTCCTGTCCAGCCCGCTCCGCGTCGCCCACCACGACAGATTCGACGGCGGCCACATCGGTGACGCCGGCCGCGTCGAGCAGCTGTCGACCCACCCGCACCCCGAGCGGCGGCCCGCTGAATCGGGGCGAGGATCGCCCGCGCCCCGTCAGCACCACGATCCGCGGCTCGCCGCCCGGCCCGACGGTTTGCGCCAGCGCCTCCCGCAACGCCTGAACGCAGGCGGATCGCAGGCCAGCGGCCACGTCGATCGCGCCGGCGTTCTCCCGCAGCAGCAACGGCGGGTGCGGCAGGAAAACCACCGCGGCCAGGCTCATCGCAGCCCCCGCACGGCCACCAACGGGGGTGCGTCCCCGGCGATCGCGCGGGTCATGTCGAGCGCCTGACGCACGGCCGCAACATCGTGCACCCGGTGGATGCGCGCGCCGAGCCAGGCTGCGACGACCGTGGCGGCCAGGGTGCCGGGCAGCCGCTCGTCCGTGGGCAGGTCGAGGGTTTCGCCGACGAAGTCCTTGCGGGAGACCGACACGAGCACCGGCCAGCCGAGCGCGACGAGCTCACCGAGGCGGCGGGTCACCTCCAGCGAGTGCGCGGTCGTCTTGGCGAAGTCGTGAGCTGGGTCGACGATGATGCGGCGCGGATCGACGCCGACGTCCAGCGCCCGCTGCGCCAGCCGGGAACAGTCGCGCACGACGTCGGCGACGACGTCGTCGTACTCGATGCGGTGCGGATTGGTGCGCGGCGCGATCCCGGCGGTGTGCGTGCACACGAGCGCCACGTCGAACTCGGCCGCCACCCGCGCCAGCTGCGGGTCGGTGCCGCCCCAGGCGTCGTTGAGCAGGTCCGCCCCGGCCTCACAGGCCCGTCGGGCCACACCGGCCCGCCACGTGTCGACGCTGACGATCACCTCGGGCCACCGCTGCCGCACGAGCCGCACCAACGGCACCACCCGCTCGATCTCCTCCGCCTCGTCGACCGGGGGTCCGTGCCCGGCCTTGACGCCGCCGATGTCGACGATGTCGGCGCCCGCGGCGACGGCCTGGGTCACCCGCTCCAGCGCGCGATCGAGCGCCCACGTGGAGCCCCGGTCGTAGAACGAGTCCGGGGTGCGATTGACGATGGCCATGACGAGCCGGTCCGAGCGCCCGACGACCCGCTGCCGCAGCAGCAGCGTCCCGTCGTCCGGCGCGCCAGCAGCCGACACGCTCAGCCCTTCGACGTCGGGCTGGTCTTCTTCGCGGTGGCCTTCTTGGCGGTGGTCTTCTTGGCCGTCGTCTTCTTCGCGGCGGTCTTGCGCGTCGTCGTCTTCTTGGCCGTGCGTCGGGTCGTCGGGCCCTTGGCGCGCTTCTCGGCGAGCAGCTCGAAGCCCCGCTCGGCGGTGATCGTCTCGGGGTCGTCGTCGCGGCGCAGGGTCGCGTTGGTCTCGCCGTCGGTGACGTACGGGCCGAAGCGCCCGTCCTTGACCACGACCGGCTTACCGGAGACGGGGTCTGCGCCCAGTTCGGCCAGCGGCGGCTTGGCGGCGGCCCGGCCGCGCTGCTTGGGCTGGGCGTAGATCGCCAGCGCCTCCTCCAGGCTGATGTCGAAGAGCTGCTCTTCGCTGGTCAGCGAGCGGGAGTCGGTGCCGCGCTTGAGGTAGGGCCCGTAGCGGCCGTTCTGCGCGGTGATCTCCTGGCCTTCGCCGTCGAGCCCGACGACCCGCGGCAGCGACAGCAGCTTCAGCGCCGTGTCGAGGTCCACGGTGGACAGCTCCATGCCCTTGAACAGGCTGGCCGTGCGGGGCTTGGGCTTGGCGACCTTGCGGCCGCGCTTGGGCTTGTCGGCCTCGGTCGTCGACGCCGCCGGAGTCTGCGGGTCGGGCAGCACCTCGGTGACGTACGGGCCGTAACGGCCAGCCTTGGCGACGATCTCGTGCCCGCTGACCGGGTCGAGCCCGAGCACCCGTCCGTCGTCGGAGGCCAGCTCCATCAGCTCACGCGCGCGCTCCGGCGTCATCTCGTCGGGCGCCACGTCGTCGGGCACGGACGCGCGGCGGGGCTGCTCGGCGTCGTCGGCCAGGTCCTGCACGTAGGGGCCGTAGCGGCCGACACGCACCACCATGCCGTCGCCGAGGGGGATCGTGCTGATCTCGCGGGCGTCGATGTCGCCGAGGTCTTCGACGAGGGCGCGCAAGCCCTCCTGGGAGCGTGCCTCGTCGCCGAAGTAGAACCGCTGCAGCCAGTCGACGCGGCCGAGGTCGCCGTTGGAGATCTCGTCGAGGTCCTCCTCCATGCGGGCCGTGAACTGGTAGTCCACGAGCCGCGGGAAGTGCTCCTCGAGCAACCGGGTCACCGCGAACGCCAGCCACCGCGGCACCAGGGCGTTGCCGCGCTGCCCCACGTACCCGCGGTCCTGGATCGTCGTGACCGTCGCCGCGTACGTCGACGGGCGGCCGATGCCCAACTCCTCCATGGCCTTGACGAGGGTCGCCTCGGTGTACCGCGGCGGCGGGCTCGTCTCGTGGCCGTCGGCCTGCGCGTGCGGGATGTCGAGGCGCACGCCCTCGCCCAGCTTGGGCAGACGGCGGTTCTGTTCACGCGCCGTAGCGGCTGCGCTCTCCTCCTCGTCGCGGCCTTCTTCGTAGGCGGCCAGGAAGCCGCGGAAGGTGATGACGGTGCCGGAGGCGGAGAACTCGGCCACCTCGCGCGGGCCGCCGGCCGCCTCCACACCGGAGAGCGGCACGCTGATCTTCACCGAGGCGGTCGAGCCGCGGGCATCCGCCATCTGGGAGGCGATCGTGCGCTTCCAGATCAACTCGTACATGGCGAAGTCCTCGCCCCGCAGCTCCCCGGCGACCTGCGCCGGAGTGCGGAAGCGGTCGCCGGCGGGGCGGATCGCCTCGTGCGCCTCCTGGGAGTTCTTCACCTTCTTCTCGTAGCGCCGCGGCTGCTCGGGCACGTACTCGGCGCCGTACATGTCGCGCGCCTGGCTGCGCGCCGCGGTCAGCGCTGACTCCGACAGGGTCGTGGAGTCGGTGCGCATGTAGGTGATGTAGCCGTTCTCGTACAGCCGCTGTGCCACCCGCATCGCGTTGCGGCTGCTCAGCCGCAGTTTGCGGGAGGCCTCCTGCTGCAACGTGGAGGTCATGAACGGCGCGGAGGGGCGGCGCGTGTACGGCTTCTCGGCGACCTCGGTCACCGTGCCGACCGCGGCGGCAACGGCGGTCGCGACGGCGGTGGCGCCGGCCTCGTCGAGGTGCAGCGCGGCGGCGGTCTTGAGGGTGCCGTCGTCGGCGAAGTCGCGCCCGATCGCCACCCGGGCGCCGTCGACGGCGCTGAGCCGGGCGCCGAACTCCTCCCCGGCGGCGGCCTGCGGGGCGAAGCGCGCCGAGACGTCCCAGTAGGAGGCCACGCGGAACGCCATCCGCTCGCGCTCCCGCTCGACGATGATACGGGTCGCGACCGACTGCACGCGCCCGGCGGACAGGCCCTGGCGGACCTTGCGCCACAGCACCGGCGAGACCTCGTAGCCGTAGAGGCGGTCGAGGATCCGGCGGGTCTCCTGCGCGTCGACCAGGCGCGTATCCAGGTCGCGGGTGTTGTGCACGGCCCGCTGGATGGCCTCCTTGGTGATCTCGTGGAACACCATCCGCTTGACCGGAACCTTGGGCTTGAGCACCTCCTTGAGGTGCCAGGCGATGGCCTCACCCTCGCGGTCCTCATCGGTCGCCAGCAGCAGCTCGTCGGCCTCCTTGAGGGCCCGGCGCAGCTCGGTGACCTTCTTCTTCTTGTCCGAGTCGATGACGTAGTACGGGTCGAAGTCGTTGTCGACGTCGACGGCGAACTTGCCGTACGGACCTTTCTTCATGTCGGCGGGCAACTCGCTGGGGTTGGGCAGGTCTCGGATGTGACCCACCGACGCCTCGACGTCGTACCCATCCCCCAGGTAGGCCGCGATCGACTTCACCTTGTTCGGTGACTCCACGATCACGAGCCGTCGCTGTTGGCTGTTGCTCACCTGCTGGTCCTCCGGCTCCTCAAGACTCCCCCGATCTGGACACCCCGAGGTCCGGATCGAGTGGATCGATCTGAGCCGCGACACGCCCTGCGCTAGGCACCGTAACGCCTATCGAGGGCATCGGCGGAATTGCCGAAGGTCCCCCGACCTCGATCCGCGAGCGCTCCGCAAGCACTTCTGGGCGCTTTGCAGGCCCGCTGACCTGCGACGCGGCGCGATCGTCGACCCGGTCAGTCCGGCACCAAGATCCCGTCCGCGACGAGCGCCCGAATCACCGCCACCTGGTCGTGCTGCGCCCCGGAGCCGGTGTCCTCCTCGGGCTCGACCTCCGGCTCCGTCGCGGCCAGGACTGCGTCGATCGCGGCCAGGGCCGCCCGCGCGCTCAGGTCGCCGTCGCAGACCGACAGCAGCGCGGCCGTCGTCGTGTCCACCTGCCGACTCACGCGCAGCCCGCCCCCTTGGCGCACCAGCATGACCTGCGGCTGCGCATCCGTCGGCCGACGATGGGATTCCAGCGTGACGTCTGGCGCGACAACCCACGCGACGTCGAGCACCGCGTCGTCGTCGTGCTCGGCCAGCCAGGTGCGGGCGGCCATGCCCGCCAACACGGTCGGCCCCATCGGCGCGGCCACCGGGCCGGTCACCTCCACGAGGTCCACGAAGGGCTCCCGCTCGACCTGCGGCCGCTGCAGGGTCACCACACCGAAGCCGACCCCTTCGACGCCGCGGTCCGTGAAGTCCGCCAGCCAGGCCGCGTACAGCTCGTCGTGGATCCACGAGCCCGGCAGGTGGCCGCCGTCGCGCGCCCAGAGCTGGGCATACTGCGCCGGATCCTGCACCTCGCGCTGAACCACCCAGGCGTCCAGGCCCGTGCCCGTCAGCCACTCGTGCCAGCGGTCGCGCCAGTGCGCGCCGTCGCGGATCTCCCAGTTGCCGATGAAATGCGCCACGCCACCGGGGGCGAGCAGCGCCCCCACACCGCGCACCACGTCCTGCACGATCTCGTCACCGGCGCGCCCGCCGTCGCGGTAACTGAACATGGGCACCCGCGCCGCCCGCGGCGTGATGACGAACGGCGGATTGCTGACGATGAGGTCGAAGACCTCTCCGGCCACCGGCTCCATGAGGCTGCCCGCCCGCAACTCCCACTCCTGGCCCGCCAAGGCGGCGTTGAACCGGGCGAACTCCAGGGCGCGGGCGCAGATGTCGGTCGCCACGATCTGCTCGCAGTGGTCGCGTAGGTGCAGCGCCTGGATGCCGCAGCCCACCCCGATGTCCAACGCCCGGCGCACCTGGGGGCGCGGGGTCCACGAGGCGAGGGTCAGCGAGGCTGCCCCGATGCCGAGCACGTGGTCGGGCTCCAGCGGTCCGCGCCGGCTGGAGACGGACAGGTCGGAGGCGACCCACCAGTCCTGGTCCTGCGTCCCGTACGGCCGCAGATCGCACAGGGCCGCCACGTCCGCGCCCGAACGCTGCGCCAGGCCCAAAGCCAGCAGACCCTGCGCCCGCAGCGTCGGCAGGGCGGCGTCCACGGCCTCGAAGGGCACCTCCACACCCAGCGTGAAGAGGCGGATAAGTGCCGACAACGGGTGCCCGTCGTCGCGGGTGGCGCGCTCGGCAGGCAACGCCTGCTCGCGCATGAGCGCTCCGGCGACGACCGGCCCGAGGTGCGCCTGCACTCCCGCCACCGTGAACCCCGCCGCCATGAGATCGGCGCGCAGACGCGGCAACAGATCGGGCACGACGATGGGCGTGGGGGTGCTCATGGCACGACACTCTCACGCCGCTACTCCGGCAGCGCGCGCTCCTGCACGACGTGCTGGGCAACACTGCGCAGTTTGATGTTGCGGTCCTGGCTGTAGCGGCGCAGCACCGCGAAGGCCTGCTCCTGGTCCAGGTCGAAGCGCTCCATGAGAATGCCTTGGGCCAAGCCGATGAGGTGGCGACTCTCCATGGCCTCCCGCAGGCCCGACTCCGTCTGCGCCGCCGCCAGCGCCACGGACGCGTGGCCCGCGAAGATCCCCCCGATGGCCGCGTCCGCCGGGGTGAAGTGATTCGGCTGCGCGGAGTACAGGTTCAGCGAGCCGATCGTCTGCTGACGGGTGAACAGGCGGATCGAGAGCACGCTGCGAACGCCGAGATCGACGACGGCGCGGCTCCAGACCGGCCAGCGATCCTCGGTCATCGTGTCGGCGATGATGAAAACCGACTGCGCCTCGATCGCTTGCAGGCACGGGCCCTCTCCGACTTCGATCTGCAGTTCGTCGGCCCGGCGCACCAGTTCGCTCGTGACAGCGGCAGTCTCGACCCGCTTGCCCTTGTGCACGACCATGACGCCGCACATGTCGCAGTCGACGGTGGCCCGGGCCAGCTCGGCGATGCGGTCCAACGTGGCGCCGACACCGTCGGCCCCGTGAAGAGCCATGGCGATGTGCGCGAAATCGGCAGCACCTGCCTCGTTCACTGCACCTCCTCGAAGTGGCCTGAATCGAACAAGCCTCGGTCGAGGCCCGCCACAAGATTCTCGCAAATCTGACATTCGTGACGCCGAGGGCCCCCTGCTACGAACAGGCTAGGACCTCAACCCACCTCGGCCGGCTCGCTCAGTTCGTCGCGCAGACTCGAGAGGATGCGGGTCAGCAGGCGAGAGACCTGCATCTGGCTGACCCCGATCTCGTTGCCGATCTGCTCCTGGGTGAAGCCGCGGACGAAGCGCAGCAGCAGGATCTTGCGGTCGCGATCGCTGAGCATCTCCAGAGCTGGACGCAGCATCTCGCGGTCCTCGACGTGTTCGTACTCGGCCGACTCATCGACGAGCAGGTCTGCGAGCACGACGGTGGAGTCACCGGGGCCCGTCGCGTCGAGCGACAGGGCGCTGTAGCAACCGTCGGCCAACTCCAGTTCACCGAGCTCGCTGAGGGAGACGTCGAGGGCTTGCGCGACCTCGGCGTCGGTGGCCGGGCGCCCGAGGTCGTGTTGCAGGCTGGCGCCCACGTTCACGGCCGCCGCGCGCAACTCCTGCAGGCGGCGCGGCGGTCGCACCATCCACCCGAAGTCCCGAAAGTGGCGCTTGAGTTCGCCGGAGATCGTGGGAACGGCGTATGCGAGGAAGGCGGGGCCTTCGCCCTGTTTGTACCCTTGTGACGCTTTGACGAGGCCAAGATAAGCGACCTGCAGCAGGTCGTCCGATTCGATGCCGCGAGCCCGGTAGCGCGCGGCGATCGCCTCGGCGACGGGCCCGTTGAGCAGGACGACCTCATCGAGCAGAACCTGGCGCTCGGACTCGGGTGCATCCGCCGCGCGCGCGAGCAGATCCGCTGTCAGCGCATCGCGCTCGACGGCGGGGAGTTCGGTGACTCGCCGACCGCGCAGCTGCTCACAGGTGCGGGCGGTCGCCGAGTAGAGAGTGCGGGGCACGTGTCTCCTGCCTGACAGCAGTTGTACGACTCGTGGCTCCTGGGCTGGACCACCATGGGGCGACTTGACGAGGACTCAGACCACGCGCGCGCAATAAACGAGGTCGCCGACCCTCTTCACCTTAGGAGAACCGACGGGGCCAGGAGAAGGTTCCACACTTACCCACCCGTTAACTCCCTGAAACGGGTCAGTCGTCGAGAGTCCGGCTGTCCTGCGAGCGGGTAGCCGAGACGGCGTCGTCGCGCGACGGCGCGGTCTCGAAGATCTCGTCGAGCCCGGTGATGGCCATGATGCGCAGCACTCGCTCGGAGGGAGCCACCAGTCGCATGGAGCCGCCGTGGGCGCGCGCCAAGCGGAGCACGCCCACCAGGACACCAAGGCCGGTCGAGTCCATGAAGGGGACACCCGACAGGTCGAGCACCAGGTGCCGCTGGCCCGCCGCGACGTACATCTCCAGTCGTTCCTGCAGCGCGGGGGCGGACAACGCGTCGATGTCGCCCTGCACGTCGACGATCGTGACGGGCCCCTCATTCGTGCAGGACAACAGAAGTTCCACCCGTGTCTCCTCACTCTCGACGGGAGTCGAGAGCACTGTATCGAGCCAGGCTCGCCCCACCCAGGCCCCCCCAGAGCCTCCTGTGGGGCGAGCGACCCCGGCTTGTCGGTGCCGACACCTACCGTGGAGGCACCATGAGCACTTCGACGCATCCAGTGGTGGCCGCCGCGACCTTCGACCCGGTCGACGCGGGGCTGGCGGTGCTGCGCCGCGCCGAGCACGCACGCCTCGCCCACGTGGCCCGGCTGCCCGCGCGGGAGGCGCGGTTCGCGCAGTACCCAGCATGGGTGGACGGGCAGCTGCGCGGCGAGCTGACGGAGCGGGGGGTGGCGCGGCTGTGGTCGCATCAGGCGCAGGCGGCGCAGGCGCTGCACGAGGGGCGCCACGTCGTGCTGACGACCGGGACGGCATCCGGTAAGAGCCTGGCCTACCTGCTGCCGGTGCTCACCGATATCGCCGCGGCGCAGCAGTCCTGCGCCGGGCGCGCGACGGCGCTCTACCTGTCGCCGACCAAGGCCCTGGGCGCCGACCAGGCGCAGCACATCGAGGCCTTGGGCCTGTCGCACGTTCGGGTGGCGACCTACGACGGGGACACTCCGAGCGACGAACGCCGCTGGATTCGCAGGCACGCGGGGCTCGTGCTGACGAATCCGGACATGCTGCACGCCGGCATGCTGCCCGCGCACGAGGCGTGGGCGAGCTTCTGGCGGGGGCTGCGATACGTGGTCGTCGACGAATGTCACGTCTACCGTGGGGTGTTCGGCGCGCACGTGGCAGCGGTGCTGCGGCGGCTGCGGCGAGTGGCCGCGTACTACGGTGCGGCCCCGACGTTCGCGCTGGCGTCGGCCACGATCGCCGAGTCGGGGGCGCACGCGCAGCGGTTGACGGGGCTGCCGGTCCAGCCGATCACCGACGACGGCTCGCCTCGAGCGGCGATGACGGTGGCGTTCGTCGACCCGCGGACCGCCGCCGGCCCGGCGGCGGACGAGCCGGTGAGCGCCTTGACCCGGGCCGGTGACCTGCTGGCCGACCTGGTGGGGCGCGGCGTGCAGACGGTGGCGTTCGCGCGTTCTCGGCTCGGGGTGGAGGTCGTGGCCGACCGGGCGACCCACCGGTTGGAGTCGCTCGATCTGGGCCTGGCATCGAGCGTCGCCGCCTATCGAGGCGGTTACCTTCCCGAAGAGCGGCGCGACTTGGAGGCCCGGCTGCGCGACGGTCGACTGCGGGGGCTGGCGGCGACGAGCGCGCTCGAACTGGGCATCGACATCAGCGGCCTCGACGCCGTGGTGTTGGCCGGTTGGCCGGGGACTCGGTCGGCGCTGTGGCAGCGGGCGGGGCGCGCGGGCCGTTCGGGTCGCGAGAGCCTGGCGGTGCTCATCGCCTCCGACGATCCGCTCGACCACTTCCTCGTGGGGCACCCGCAGGCGGTGCTGGGAGCCGGCTCGGAGGGGTGCGGCATGGATCCGCAGAACCCCTACGTGCTGCTCCCGCACCTGGCGGCGGCGGCCGCGGAGGTGGCCTTGACGCCCGCGGACGAGGCCTACTTCGGCCCGCAGGTGGGGCCGCTGGCGCAGGAGTTGGTGCGTCGTGGGCTGCTGCGGGCTCGCCGCGGCGGTTGGTACTGGACCCGTCAGGAGCGGGCGACCGACCTGACCGGGCTGCGCGGGGCGGGCTCGACGGTCGAGATCGTGGAGTCGCTCAGCGGGCGGGTGCTGGGCACCGTCGATGTGCCGCGGGCCGATGCGGTCGTGCACACGGGAGCCGTGTACGTCCATCAGCAGCGGCCGTACGTCGTCACCGACCTCGACCTGGTGGGCGGCACGGCGCTGGTCGCCCGCGGCGACCCGGGCTGGCGCACGCAGGCCCGATCGGTGGGCGCCTTCGACATCGTCGGCGTGCTGAGTTCGCGGGCCGCCGGTCCGGTCACCGTTGCGCATGGGCACGTGACCGTGCGTCAGCAAGTGACCTCGTTCCTGCGCCGCGCACCGGACGGGTCGGTGCTGGGCGAGCATCCGTTGCAGCTACCCGAGCGACAGTTACCGACGCGGGCGACGTGGTGGACGATCACCCCCGAGGCGTTGGCGGCGGTCGGGGTGGCGCAGGCCGCCGTTCCCGGGGCCGCGCACGCCGCCGAGCACGCCGCGATCGGCCTGCTGCCGTTGGTGGCGCAGGCCGACCGCTGGGACATCGGCGGGGTGTCGACGGCGCTGCATCCCGACACCGGGCTGCCGACGGTCCTCATCTACGACGGGCACGCCGGCGGCGCCGGAATCGCCGAACGCGGCTTTGAACAACGGCAAGACTGGCTGCGCAATACCCGCGCGGTGGTGGCCGACTGCCCGTGCGAATCAGGGTGCCCCGCGTGCGTTCAGTCACCGAAGTGCGGAAATGGCAACGAGCCCCTCGACAAAGCCGCATCCGTACTCTTGCTGGACCTCCTTCTGACCGAATGTTCCGGCGACTCGCACTAACGATTTCCTCCTTTTGGCCGCAGCCTGATCTGACGGCCCACGAAGCGGCTTTCGCGGGGCCCTCACTTCGATCCGGCGATCGCGTGGCCGCGCGCCGGCCCGAAGGTGTCCAGCGGTGGCGGCACGTCGACGGCCGTTTCGACCTCCACCGATCCGGGCGATCCCAGCGAACGGCCGGTGCCGCCGCCGGATTCGGAGGCCGGGCGATCGCGCGCTCCGCCTGTCGCCACGGGCAGGCTCACGGCCGCCCCGGCGCCGGCGGCCCGACACCGGGTCATCCGGGCCCCGTTGTCGGCGGCCACCTGCCTCGCGACCCGGCAGACCGCC
>NZ_BAHD01000068.1 GCF_000298215.1 Kineosphaera limosa NBRC 100340
CACGATCACGCCCGCCGCGCTGACGTTGGCGGCGTGGCTCGTGTCCGGCGCCGCTGTCGCCGCCGGCGTCGGTGCCGACCCCGCGCGAGCGGCCGTGTTCGTGCTCGCGCTGGGCCTGACGGGCACGTTGACGACCACCGCCACGACGTGGATGGGGGCGTTCCGACCGCCCGCGAGCCTGGCGCTGCTCATGCCCGGCTCGGGGCCGCAGCTGCTCGCGTTGCGTCTCGTGACCCCGGCCGCCCTGGCGTTCGTCGTCGGCATCCTGCTGCCCGCAGCCGCCACTAGCGGCACCGCCCCCGAGCTGGCCCGCGCCGCGGCGGCCCTCGCCCTGGCGCTCCTGTGGGCCACGATCCGCCTGCACAACGCCACCCGCGGCGGCGCCTCCGAGGAGCGCACCTGACCCCCGCCTCCGCTAGGCGCACCGGGCAACATGCTGCTCCCTGGGCCTAGCTACCCCGAGACGCGGCCCGTACCTCGCGCCCGACCCCCGCCACCGCTAGGCACACCGAGCAACACT
>NZ_BAHD01000067.1 GCF_000298215.1 Kineosphaera limosa NBRC 100340
CGGTGCCGCCCGTGGCCCCGGTGGCGCCGGTGGCGCCGGGCCCGGCGGGTCGCCCGCCCCGTCCGCTCTGGACCCTCCCCCGGTCGGTGCGCGACCCCAGCCGTCACGACGGGCCGGACCCATCCGCGACGGCTGCGCCCGCGGTGCGTTGGTCGGGCTGCGGGCCGTGCCGTGTCGTCAGTGGCCCGGTCAATGGCCCGGTCAATGGCCCGGTCAATGGCCCGGTCAATGGCCCGGTCAGTGGCCCACTTGTCACCTCCGGAGGCTGCTCGGTCGGCGCGTCGGTCGTATGGCCGGCACGCGCTGAGTCCTCGCTCAGCGGCAGCGGCGCCCGAGCGATCGGCACCCCCGCGTGCCGCGGCAGCGTGAGGCGGAATCGGCAGCCGCCGCCGGGCGTGCCCCACACCTGCAGCCAACCGTGGTGCAGGCGGGCGTCCTCGAGGGCGATGGCCAGGCCGAGACCCGTGCCGCCGGTCGTGCGGTTGCGTGAGGGGTCGGCCCGCCAGAAGCGGTTGAACACCATCGCCGCCTGGCCCGGCTGCAGGCCGACGCCGAAGTCGCGCACCGCCACTCCCACGGCGTCGGCATTGGCCGCCAGCTCGATGTGCACGGGACGCCCCTCGGCGTGCTCGATGGCGTTGACGAGCAGGTTTCGCAGAATCCGCTCCACCCGACGCGGATCCATGTCGCACGGATACGGCTTGTCGGCGCCGAGCACCCGCACACGCACGCCCTTGTTGTCGGCCAGCGACGCGGACGCCGCGACGACCCGATCGACGACCGCCCGCAGGTCGACCTCCTCGACATCCAGCACGGCGCCGCCGGCGTCGAACCGGGAGATCTCCAGCAGCTCGCCGAGCAGCTCGTCGAAGCGATCCACCTCCGCGAGCAGCAGCTCGGTGGAGCGGGAGACGGGCGCGGCGAAATCGGCGCGGGCGTCGTGGATGACCTCGGCCGCCATCCGGATGGTCGTCAGCGGGGTGCGCAGCTCGTGCGAGACATCGGAGACGAAGCGTTGCTGCACGCGCGAAAGATCCTCCAGCTGACGGATCTGGGTCTGCAGGCTGTCGGCCATGTCGTTGAAGGAGCGCGCCAACGTCGCCAGGTCGTCCTCACCCTTGGCCCGCATGCGCTCGTTGAGCCGACCGGAGGAGAGCCGGCCCGCGACCTCCGCCGCCTCGCGGACCGGATCGACGACCAGGCGGGTGACGAGATAGGCGATGAGGCCCACGAGGATCACGAGGACGAGGGCGCCGAGCACGAAGGTGCGCAGCATCATCGTCATGATGTCCTGCTCCCGGTCGAGCGGGAACACGAAGTACAGCTCCTGCCGACCGGCCTGGGGCACGAGCACCTGCTGGCCGACGATGACCGCCGGCACCGTTCCCTCACCCCGCGACACGCTCACCAGTTGGGTGTGTTGGTGGGTCGGGTCGGCGGCGATCGCCTGGCGTAGTTCCGTCGGCAGCACGGTGGCGTCGGAGCCGATCGACATCGTCGGCACCCGCTCGGGCCCCCGAGTGTTGTCGATCGCCGGGGTGAGGATGACCTCGCGGGTCTGATCGGGGGTCTGGGAGGACTGCTGCCGGATGAGGCTCCAGGCCAGCTGCCGGATGCTCTCGGGGTCCAACTGATCGGTCGAGTCGAGCTTGGCCTGGATCTCGCTGGCCCGGTAGGCGGCGTCCTCGCGAGCGGTCTGCGTGCGGGAGTCGACGAGGCCGTCGGAGATGCGCTGGTAGAGAAACGTCATCAGCAAGACCATGACGATGAGGCCAAGCAGCATCGTCGTGGAGACCACCCGGAACTGCAGGCTGACCCGCCACCAGTGCAGGATGCGACGCACGGACCGCAAGACCCAGATCCGGGCCCGCCGCGACCCGCGACGCAGCCGTAGCCCGGCGCTTCTGCCGCGCCCCCGCAGGGTCATGCCAGAGAGTTCATGCCAGGGGCCTACGCGGGCCCGGCCTTGTAGCCCACGCCGCGCACCGTCACGACGATCTCGGGATGCTCGGGATCCTTCTCGATCTTGCTGCGCAGCCGCTGGACGTGCACGTTGACCAGGCGGGTGTCGCCGGCGTGCCGGTAGCCCCAGACGTGCTCCAGCAGCACCTCCCGGCTGAACACCTGCCACGGTTTGCGCGCCAGCGCCACGAGCAGATCGAACTCCAACGGGGTGAGGCTGATGACCTGGCCGTCGCGCTTCACCGAGTGACCCGCGACGTCGATGACGATGTCGCCGATCAGCAGCCGCTCCGGCTCCGGCTCGTCGCCGCGACGCAGGCGGGCGCGGACCCGCGCGATGAGCTCCTGCGGCTTGAACGGCTTCACGACGTAGTCGTCGGCACCGGACTCCAGACCCACGACGACGTCGACGGTGTCGGTGCGGGCGGACAGCATGACGATCGGGACCCCGGACTCGGCGCGCAGGCGGCGGCAGACCTCGATGCCGTCCATCCCGGGCAGCATGACGTCGAGCAGCACGAGGTCGGGCCGAAACTGGTGGAACGCCTCCAACGCCGACGTGCCGTCGGCGACGTGCGCGACCTCCAGCCCCTCGTTGCGCAGCACGATGCCGAGCATTTCCGCCAGTGCCAGGTCGTCGTCGACGACGAGCACCCGAGCCTTCATCTCTGCCTCCCCTTCGAAGTCGTCATGCGCTTGCCCCTCACGGTCCCCCCGTCACCCTCTCGAGAATACCCAGCGGGCCGTTACCTGCGTGTTACCCGGCGTGTCCCTGCCCCACGCCCCCGGCGGCGCGCGGCGCAAACACTGCCCGACGCGCGGCAGCGGCGGCCACCGCGTGGGTGACCGCCGCTGCCTGTGTCGCTGCTCAGTAGCAGAGCCTGCGGGCCTCAGTCGCTAGCGCTCCCTCGGGTCCTCAGCTCCTGGCTCAGTAGCGGTAGTGCTCCGGCTTGTACGGGCCCGCGACGTCGACGCCGAGGTACTCGGCCTGCGCCTTGGTGAGCTCGGTGAGCTGCACGCCGAGGGCGGCCAGGTGGGCGCGGGCGACCTTCTCGTCGAGGTGCTTGGGCAGCACGTAGACGTCCTTGTCGTACTCGCCCTGCTTGGTGAACAGCTCGATCTGCGCGATCGTCTGGTCGGCGAAGGAGTTGCTCATGACGAAGCTCGGGTGACCCGTGGCGTTGCCGAGGTTGAGCAGGCGACCCTCGGACAGGATGATGATCGAGCTGCCGTTCTCGAACGTCCACTCGTGGACCTGCGGCTTGATCTCCGTCTTCGTGATGCCGGGGATCTTCGCGAGGCCGGCCATGTCGATCTCGTTGTCGAAGTGGCCGATGTTGCCGACGATCGCCTTGTTCTTCATCGCGGCCATGTGGTCGGCGCGGATGACGTCGAAGCAGCCGGTCGTCGTGACGAAGATGTCGGCCTGGCCGACGACGTCCTCGAGGCGGGCGACCTGGTAGCCGTCCATCGCGGCCTGCAGCGCGCAGATCGGGTCGATCTCGGTGACGATGACGCGGGCGCCCTGGCCGCGCAGCGACTCGGCGCAGCCCTTGCCCACGTCGCCGTAGCCGGCGACGACGACGGTCTTGCCGCCGATGAGCACGTCGGTCGCGCGGTTGATGCCGTCGATGAGGCTGTGGCGGCAGCCGTACTTGTTGTCGAACTTGGACTTGGTCACCGCGTCGTTGACGTTCATCGCCGGGAAGAGCAGCTCGCCGGAGCGCGCGAGCTCGTAGAGGCGGTGCACGCCCGTGGTGGTCTCCTCGGTGACGCCCTTGATCTGCTCGGCGACCTTCGTCCACTTGGTCGGGTCCGACTCCATCGTGCGGCGCACCAGGGCCTTGAAGACGGTGAACTCCTCGGAGTCCTCGTCCGTGGTGGCGGGCACCTGACCGGCGAGCTCCCACTCGCGGCCCTTGTGCACGAGCATCGTCGCGTCGCCGCCGTCGTCGAGGATCATGTTGGCGAACTCGCCGTTCGGCCAGGTCAGGATCTGCTCGGTGCAGTCCCAGTACTCCGGCAACGTCTCGCCCTTCCAGGCGAAGACCGGGACGCCCTGGGGGTCCTGCGGAGTGCCGTCGCGGCCGACGACGACCGCGGCGGCCGCCTCGTCCTGCGTCGAGTAGATGTTGCAGCTGGCCCAGCGCACCTGCGCGCCGAGCGCGACGAGGGTCTCGATGAGCACGGCGGTCTGCACGGTCATGTGCAACGAGCCGGCGATCCTGGCGCCGGACAGCGGCTTGGACTCGCCGTACTCCTCGCGCAGCGCCATGAGGCCGGGCATCTCGTGCTCGGCCAGGCGGATCTGGTGGCGGCCGGCTTGCGCCAGGGCAAGATCGGCGACCTGGAAGTCAACGGACATGGAGCAACCTTCTGGTGTGATGTGCGGTTGCCCGGCGCCGCCCGTCTGGGCCGCAACGTGACTGCGGGGCCCCCTGGCCCCGAGTCTGCTGACGCTGCTGTGGGTCATCACCCGCGCCGGACGTCACCGTTCAGGATACCCAGGCCGTCGCCGGCCCGTGCCCCCGTCTCACTCCTGGTCGGGCGCCGAGACAGGCATCGCGACAGGCACGGCGAAGGCGATGACGTTGTCGGCGTAGCGGCGGCCCTGCGGGGTCTGGACGACCGCACCGCCGCACGTGACGATCGCCAGACGGCGGGGTCCGCCGGCGGTGAACTCCGGCAGGTCGTCCTTGGGCGTGGCGATCAGCGACACGACCCTCCAGGCCGTGGGTCGCCCGGTGTCGTCGGAGACGACGACGAGGCTCTCGGGGGCGATGCGGTGCAGCGGGTACAGCGCGCCGAGGTTGCCGTGGCTGTCGACGTGCCCGGCCAGCACGCTCGTGCCGGAGGTGGCGTGCAGACCGGGGCCGGTGGACCAGAGCGCGACCGTTCGCACGTCGCCGGGGACCACCAGCTCGCCCCCCGCGTCGAGTGCTCCGGGGACCACCGCCGCGTCGATCTCCAGACTGTCGATGACGAGCCGGTCGGGGGCGAAGGTGCGGTCGGGGGTCGCGGTCGGCATCGACCCCGATGCCGGGGCCGCCACGCTGAACTGCTGCTGCGGCAGCGGCGCTTCGGCAGGTGGCGCGGCGCCCAGCCCGAGCGCGATGAGCGCACCCCCGCCGAGGATGCCGACCGCGCACGCGCCCATCGCGACGCGCCGACCGACCGACCCCAACCGTCGCCTGCGCGCCGGGGCGCAGCCGGGGGGCCGGTCGACCAGCTCGGTACTCACAACCGCGTCGCGCTCCGCACGCCGGCGTGCTCGCCGATCACGAGCCGTCCTGGTCCCGGCGTCGACCCAACACGATGAGGCCGGCCCCGGAGAGAGTCAGCGCGGCCGCTCCGGCTCCGAGCAGCCACGGCTGCACGGAGTCGTCACCGGGCAGACCCGTGTCGATGCGTCGCGGGGTGGACCCCGACGCCGGCGGTGTGTAGCCGCCGGCCACCGGGGTGGTCGCCCGTCGCGTCGGCGTTGCGGCGCTCGTCGGAGTCGCCGTGGTGGTCGCCGTGACGGTGACCGTGCTGGTCGGTGAGTCCGTCGGCGTGTCCACCGGGGTCGCCGGAGCAGTCTGGGTCGCCGTGCTGATGGGCGTCGCCGGAGCTGTCGGCGTCGCCGGAGCGGTCACCGTCACCGTCGAGGTCGGCGACCCCGGCACGGTGACGGTCGCGGTCGGCGAGCCCGGGACCGTGACGGTCGGCAGCGCCGGGATGATGATCGTCGGGTTCGGCGCCGGGACGACGGTCACCGTGATCGTCGGCATCGGACCCGTCACGGTGACGGTCGGCACCGGCTCCGCCGGAATCGTCACCGTCGGGCCCGGCTCCCCCGGAATCGTCACCGTCGGGCCCGGCTCCCCCGGAATGGTCACGGTGGGGCCGGGGACTGTCACGGTCGGCCCTGGTTCACCCGGAATGGTCACCGTGACAGTGGGTGTCGACGGCTCGCCCGTCGGGGTGGTCGGCTCGTCCGTCGGCGTCGTCGGCGAGGTCGGGGTCTGGCCGCTGCCGGCGCCGCCGGAGGAGGCGTTGAGCACGTGATTCACCGTGTAGGTGCCTCCCTTGGAGACCTTCACGGTGGCCGTGTTGCGGTAGCTCTGAAGCGTCGGGTCGGTCAGCGACGACCAGCCGAGCAGATAGGGCACCTTGCCGATGTCCGCGGTGTGCGTCTGCATCGTGAGTTCGAGCTTGTTGGCACTACAGGTCTTGGTGTACCGATCGGGCCCGATCGTGCCGATGTCGTCGAACTGCCCGGTGTTCTTGGACGACCACCGCACCAGGATCGAAGCGCAGTCCAGCGCCTGCCCCGGGCCGGGCTCGTCGATGAACGTGATGGTGCCGCCTGCGGTCTTGTCGGTGACCCGGGGCGCGGCGATCGCCCACAAGATGACGTCCTGAGCGGGGCGCGGCGGATTGCTTCGCAATGGGTTGGTCCAGGTCTGCCACTTCGTGCCCGAGTTCGAATAGTCGCCACGCACGACCACACCGACATCGACCCTGTCGCGGAACACAGCGTCGCCGACCTGGAACTCGAATTCCTGATTTGGCCCGGGCCGCACGGAGTCGGCGAAGTTCACCAGGAACCAGGCGGTACCAGACACATTCTCGTGGGTGTCGACGAAATCGGTGAGCGTAAAGGTCACGACCTGCCCGCTCACCACTGCGTTCGCAACGAGGGCACCGTCGGGGTCACGCAGCTCGAACGTCTGGCCGCTCAGGGCGCGCAGGGTGTCCGGCAAGGTCAGCGAGAACGTGTCACCGCCGTTCGCCGTGTCCGGCACCGCCCAGGTCAGGTCGAGGCGGATCGACGAGTTCTGCGGAGCAGTAGCTTCTTTGATGCTCACACCGGTGATGGCGCCGGACACTTCGTCAGCGTTGGCGGGCAAGAGTGGTGCTGCCGTCAGAAGGCCGGCGGCCAGCATGGCGCACCCCAAGCGGAGCTGGGCGCTCCGGCCGACACGCACGACGCGAGTTGCACGCGCAGGGGAGTTCAACGACATCTTCGTGTCCTATTCATCACGCGCGGACCTAAACGCCCGCCCCCGAACCCTGAATTCTTGGACGGTTGCCCAAGAACATAGGAGGACACCCGTCCAACACATTCCCCCCGCAATTGGCGGCCTCACCGCGAGATATTAGCAGCGGATTCACCGGGAACAGTTGAGCTGCATACAGATTCGCCGGTTAAGGAAACGGCGAGGCCGATAAGGGGTAGCCCGCCATGGCGACGGAAATCACCCCGAGAACCCCCGGGACTACCGCTTTTGCCTGATTTGACCGATATTCGGTCACGCGGCGGTCACGGGCGACTGTCCCGCGGGCAGCGACCGGGAGATGAACGTCACACCCCCTGGGCGAGCCATCAAGGGCTTGTTATCGGCGCCAAATCCGTTGCCGCAGCTGCGAAGTCAGCCCAGTTCTGGCTGCCTCAGCGGGGCTCACGCGCCTGCGCGGGGCTCGGGCAGGCCCAGCAGTGCGTTCTCGACAACCTCGGCGAGGGCGGGGTGGATCCAGTACTGGCCCCGAGCGACCTCGTGCGCAGGCTGCCCGAAGGTCATCGCCTGAATGAGCGGCTGAATGAGGCTGGAGGCCTGGTCACCGACGAGGTAGGCACCGAGCAGGCGGCCATCGCGGGGGTCGGCGACGACGGTGCAGAGCCCCTCTCGATCCTCCATGGCCCACCCGTAGGCCACGTCACCGTAGCGCTGGGTGAAGTCGATGTACCTCGTCCCCTCCTGCGTCAGCTGCTCTCGGGTCTTGCCGACGGTCGCGATCTGCGGGCTCGTGAAGACCGCGGCGGGCACGTAACGGTGATCCATGGCCCGCAGGTCGTCCGGGTGCACAAGGTTGTGTGCCACGACCCGCGCCTCGTGATTGGCCACGTGCTTGAGCAGGTACGGCGAGCTCACGTCGCCTAGGGCCCACACTCCAGGCGCGCTCGTGCGGCCGTACTCATCGACCGCGACCCGGCCGTCCTCGCGCAGGTCTACGCCGCCCGCGGGGCAGCCGAGGTCCTCGGTGCTCGCGCGGCGACCCGTCGCCACGAGCAGCAGATCGGCCTCGACGCAGGTGCCGTCTCCCAGCTGCGCAACGATGCCCCCGTCGGCCCCCCGGGTCAGCCGTTGCACCGACTCCTCCAGTCGCACATCCCAGCGGTCGGAGGCCAGGGCGGTGAAGTGCTCCGCCACGCCCTTGTCCAGATGCCGCAGGAGCCGCGGTCCCCGGGCCACCACCGTGACCGCCGACCCCAGCGAGGTGAAGATGTGGGCGAACTCGGCGGCGATGAAACCGCCACCGAGGATCAGCAGCCGCGGCGGCACCTCCTCGATCCGCATCACCGTGTCGGAGGTGTGGAACTCGACACCCGAGTCCCGCACGACCTCCGGGACCACCGCGTGACTGCCGGTCGCAATCACGACCTGATCGGCGCTCAACCGGGCGGTGCCGCCCGCCCGCAGCGCGACGTCGACCTGGCGCTCCCCCACGAACCTGCCGTGCCCTTCATAGGCCGACGTATCGGGGCCGGTACGGCGGTACTCCAATCCCGCGGCCGAGATCGGGTCGATCCGCCCGAAGACACGGTCGCGGATGTCGCGCCAGCGCACGTCGTCGAGCCTGCCGTCGACCCCGAATCGCGGCGACGTGGCGATGGCGTCGGCCAGGTCCGCCGAGTAGCTGAACATCTTGGTGGGGATGCAACCGACGTTCAGGCAGGTGCCGCCGAAGACGCCGTGCTCGACGATGCCGACGTGCCGCCCCTCCCAGTCGCGGGTGACCAGGGTGTTGCCCGAGCCGCTGCCCAGGATCAACAGGTCGAGATGCTCGCGCTCTTGGCTCACGTCGGCTCCTCCTTCAGATGTCGACGGCGCTGCCCAGCCGTGGCCGGCTCAGCCCATCGTGTGGTCGCGCAGGGCGGTGATGTGTCGAGAGACGGCGGGGTCGATGCCGAGGCCGAGCGCCAGGTAGGTGGCGACGAAGTCGGTCTGCGCCAGAAGGCCGGCCAGCCGGGTCAGGGGGTGGGCCGGTTCGGCGGTGATCGTCGCCAGCCGCACCCCGGCCTCCTGCGCGGTCTGCAGCACCGCTTCGGCCAGCGCGTCGAGGTCGGCCTCCTCGGGGCTCGTCGGCGCGGGGCGCGGGGCATCTCGCAGCATCAGCAGCCCGAGGCGCGGCATGGCCGGTCCGTCGAGGAAGGGATCGGCGAAGATGTCGTCGCCGCCGGCCGGCACGGCGACACCCTGCCCGCCACCGGCGGTGAACGGGCCGTCGAAGGTCGCGACGACCTGGCTCGCGGCGTCGGGCAGCTCGCCGTGGGTGGCGGGGATGCGGGCGGTCCGGGCTAGCATCGAGGCGGCCCGGTTGGCGGCTACCCCGGCCAGGGGCCCGTCGCCGAGCACGACCGGCACGGTCTCCGCGAGGGTCATGGCCAGCGCCTTGGCCGGATTCACGAACGACTCCGAGCTGGGGCGGCACGCCTCCGCCTGGTCGTCGAGCCGCACCGCCGTCTCCAGCAGGGTGTCTTCGCGGACATCGATGAGACCCATGGCCCCGGCACCCAGCAGCACTGGGGTCAGCAGCGACCACAAGGCGGTCCGCGAGTTGATGCGCTCGCGACCGATGTCGACGTGAATGCCGCGGGCCCGATGGCACACGGCGGCCAGAGGCGACTCCGCGGCGCCGACCGTCAGCAGGGAGGCGCCCCGCCGAGCGGCCTCCGCGGCCACCGCCAGCGGCCCGCGCGCCCGCCCCGAGAGCGAGACTGCGACGACCAGGTCGAGCGGACCCACCCAGCCGGGCAGCGGCACATTGCGACGCACCGACACCGGGACCGGCGATCCGGGCTCGGCCAGCACGTCGAGCACGTCGGCGACGACCGCCGACCCGCCCAGGGAGGCGACGAGCACGGAGCGGGGCCGGTCCAGCGACGCGAGCCGCTCGATACCCGACTCTTGCGCCAGGGTGATGGCCTCGCGAACCTGCGCGCCGGCCGTGGCCAACGCCCGTAGCGTGCCGCGGCTGTCGCAGGCCGTCAGCCGGCTGACGTCATCGAGCAGGGCCTCGTCGATATACGGCATCGCTTTCTCGCCTCCAAGTCTCGTCGCATCGCACCACGTGGTCGTGGCGCCTGCTAGTCGCTCAGGACCCGGGCCTCGTCGGCCAGCAGCACCGGGATGCCGCCCTCGACCCGGTAGGCGCGCCGGACCCCGTCGGCGTCGGCCTGGCTGGCCTGTAGCTCCGGGGTGCCGTCGGGGCCGACGCCGTCGACCAGCTCGGACTTGGTCACCGGGCAGCGCAGGATCTCGCGCAGCCAGGGGTCGATCGTCGCGGTCTTGTCCGTGCTCATCTACGATCCTTCGTTTCGTGGGGCATCTTGTGACATGGACCTGTCACAACTTGTACTGCGTGCTTGACTCAACGCCTTCGGCGTCATCGAGGGGCGCGCACGATCCGCAGGATTTCGTCACGCACCTGCGTCATCGTCGCCTCGTCGACGGCCTCGACGTTGAGCCGCAGCAGCGGCTCGGTGTTGCTGGGCCGCAGGTTGAACCACCACATCGGTGAGCTGGTGTCGGCGTTGGCGACCGTCAGCCCGTCCACCTCGTCGATGTCGACGGTGCGGCCCTGCGACCACTCGCGCACCGCGTCGGTGGCAGCGGTCACCGACGCAACGGTGGAGTTGACCTCCCCGGAGGCTGCGTAGCGCGAATACGGGGCCGCCACCTGCGACAACGGCTGCGGCTGGGAGCCGAGCGCGGCGAGCACGTGCATGGCCGCGAGCATGCCGGTGTCGGCGAACCAGAAGTCGCGGAAGTAGTAGTGGGCCGAGTGCTCGCCCCCGAAGACCGCTCCCTCGCGGGCCATCTCGGCCTTGATGAAGGAGTGCCCCACACGAGTGCGCACACCGCGAGCACCAGCCTTGGCCACGGTCTCGCGCACGATGTGGCTGGAGATGACGTTGTACACGATCGCGACGTCAGCGACCGGTGTCCCGCCCTGCACCGCCCGGTCGATCTCGCGGTCGGCGACCAACGCCGTGATCGCCGAGGCGCTGACCGGCTCGCCGCGCTCGTCGACAACGAAGCAGCGGTCGGCGTCGCCGTCGAACGCCAACCCGAGATCTGCGCCGTGCTCGCGTACCGCCGCCTGCAGATCGAGCAGGTTCTCCGGCTCCAGCGGGTTGGCGTCGTGGTTGGGGAAGGTGCCGTCGAGCTCGAAATACAGCGGCACGACCTCCAGGGCCGACACGCTGTCCAGCACTGCGGGGGCGGTCAGTCCGGCCATGCCGTTGCCGGCGTCGACGACGACCTTCAGCGGCCGGATGCCGGAGAGGTCGACGAGGGAGTGCAGGAAGGCGGCGTAGTCGCCGAGCATGTCCCGCTCCTTGATCTGGCCCGGGCTCGCCGTGCTCTCCGCCTCGCCGACGCGCTCGAGGCTGCCGCGCTCGACGATGGCCTGGGCGACCTTGGTGATGTCGGCCAGACCAGAATCCTGCCCGACAGGGCGGGCGCCGGCGCGGCACATCTTGATGCCGTTGTACTGGGCGGGATTGTGGCTCGCGGTGAACATGGCGCCCGGAAGGTCGAGGGCGCCGCTGGCGTAGTAGAGGCCGTCGGTGGAGCAGAGCCCGATGATCGTGACGTCGAGTCCGTGCGCGGCGGCACCCTGCGCGAAGGCTCGGGAGAGTTGCGGCGAGCTAGGGCGCATGTCGTATCCGATGACGATGCCGCGGGCACCTTCGGGGATCGCGACGACCGTGGCGAACGCGCTGCCGATGGCCCGCGCGACCTGCTCGTCGAGTTGCTCGGGGACGAGTCCGCGGACGTCATAGGCCTTGATGAAGTCCGACAGGTTTGGCGTGCTCACGCCCCGAAGCCTACCTGGGCTAAAGGTCGGTGGAACCGGCAGACGTGGGCCGCAGGGACCGCAGGTGGCCCCGTTGCGTGCCCGACCAAGCGCGACCGCCCTGCGCCGGAGCCGGGTATCCCGCAGCACGGCTCATCGCCGGCCCACGCTCGGGCGCCTCACCGGAAGGACCGGGCTCCCCTGCCGGCTCACCCTGGGTGCCACGGTGCCGCCCTGAGTAGCCCGAGTAGCCCGAGTAGCCCGGGTAAGGAGAGTGAGACGACCCGGAGTCGTTGACCGCGGACCGACGTGCCGCGGGAGCCTGGCGGGCGCTGCGGTCGCGCACCGTCTCCTCCCGCACGGCGTCGGCCACCGCCAGGAGGTCGTCCTGCGCCACCGGCAGGTCTTCGAACCGGCTGACCAGGCGCACGACCTCCCACCCACGCGGGGCCGTGAGGCGCTCCGCGTGCTCGCCGCACAAGTCGTACGTGTGCGGCTCGGCGAAGGTCGCCAGAGGGCCGAGCACGGCGGTCGAGTCGGCGTAGACATAGGTGAGGGTCGCCACGGCAGGCCGCGGGCACGCGGTACGGGAGCAGCGACGCATGAGACTCACGCGCAAGAGCGTAACCCCGCAGGTCGCCTCCCACCGTGCCTGCCACGCCGAGGAAGGCGCCGCCGTGTCGTGGCGTTCGGGGCCGATGCCGGCAGCGCCGTAGAATTCTCTGTCATGCCGGAGTTCACAGACGCGCGCTCGCGGGCCGCGCGCATACGGCGACGCGACCGACACGGCCGAGGAGTGCGTGGGCCGTTCGCGTGGCCACGGGTACCGGTCATGACGAGCCGCTCGGATCAGTTCGACGAGCAGGTGCTCGACGCCGTCGAACGCATCGAACGGCGCCTGTGTCGACCCCTGCACGGGGTCGAGATCGCCGTCGAACTGGTGCCGCCGTCGGACCCGGCCCCCTGGGAACACCGGCAGGTGCCGCTGAGCCGGTTGTTTCCCGCCGAGGGCAAGCTGCCGGCCCGAATCGTGCTGTACCGCCGCCCGATCGAAACCCGGGCCGAGGACCCTCGCGATCTGCCCGCCATGGTCAACGACATCGTCATCGAGCAGTTGGCCGGAGCGCTCAACGTCGAACCCACCACGCTGGATCCGGACTATCGACGCGACGACTGAGCCGCACCGGCTCACCCACCGACCGCGCACCGGCTCCCCCCACCCAGGCACAGCAGAAGGCCGATGCCCCGGCCGCCACCTGCCGATTCGGCTGCAGGTCACGGTCGCGACATCGACCTTCGTAGGTGCGGGCCAAGCCCGCGCCGGGTCCGACTGTTTACCGTCAGACTGCGCGGTGCTTCAGCTTGCGTCGCTCGCGCTCACTGAGCCCGCCCCAGATGCCGAAGCGCTCGTCGTTGGCCAGGGCGTATTCCAGGCACTCGGCCCGCACATCGCACCCGACGCACACGCGCTTGGCCTCCCGGGTCGAGCCACCCTTCTCGGGGAAGAACGCCTCGGGATCGGTCTGCGCGCAGAGCGCCCGATCCTGCCAGGACAGTTGGGTCTCTTCGGTCTCCACTGCACTGAAGACCAGCTGCAAGTCGTTCATGGCCCCTCCTCGACCATCAGGCTTCGGTCGCATCAACGGACTCGCCGCCCTGAGTCCTGCGATGAAGCAACAACAAGGGAATTACACGCGTGTCATCCACGGAAGTCAACCCAAGATCTGTTAAAGAGATTCGACTGGTCGTCCAGGACGATTGCCCAGTTCAGCTACTCTCCCAAGCGATTTCAGCACTAACCAAGGTCGCACAAGCCTCCCGAATGTGACTGGCCGGTAACCGCTGCGCCCACGGGGACCAGCGCGGATAGGCGCCTGACAGACTGCCGCCCATGCGCATCACCGCTTTGGCCGGAGGGATCGGCGGCGCCCGCTTCCTGCGCGGCCTCCTCGACCACGTGCACGCCGATCCGGCCCTGCGAGAGAGCCAGATCACGATCATCGGCAACACCGGCGACGACATCACGCTGTTCGGGCTGCGGGTCTGCCCCGACCTCGACACCCTCATGTACACCATCGGCGACGGCATCGAGGAGTCGCAGGGCTGGGGACGCCGCAACGACACCCGAACGGTGCAAGGCGAACTCGCCGCCTACGGGGGGCAACCGCAGTGGTTCGGCCTCGGCGATCTGGACTTCGCGACGCACATCGTGCGCAGCCAGTGGCTGGGGCAGGGCTTGACCCTGTCGGAGGTGACCGGCCGCCTCGCGCAGCGATGGGGGTTGGCGCAGCGTGGGGTGACTCTGCTGCCGATGAGCGATGAGCCGGTGGAGACCCACGTTGTCGTCGACGACCAGGAGGCGGGCGAGGGGGCCACGCAGGCGATCCACTTTCAGCAGTGGTGGGTCGGGATGGGCGCCGGGGTGCCGGCACGGGCGTTCCACGCGATCGGCATCGATCGGGCGCGGCCGGCGCCGGGGGTCTTGGAGGCGATTCGGACGGCCGACGTCGTGTTGCTGCCACCGTCGAACCCGGTGGTGTCGATCGGGATCGTGCTGTCGGTGCCCGGGGTGCGGGATGCGCTGCGCGGCACCTCGGCGCCGGTCGTGGCTGTGAGCCCGATCGTCGGAGGGGCGCCGGTGCGCGGGCATGCGGATGCGTGCCTGGCGGCGCTGGGGTTGCCGACGACGCCGGAGGCCGTGGCGGGCTTGTACGCGGACTTCCTCGACGGCTGGCTGGTCGCGCCCGGGGAGGAGCATCGCGTGGGTGGCGGGGTGCGACTGCGGGCCGTGCCGCTGCTCATGCGGGAGCGGGAGTCGGCCGCGCGCCTGGCCGGGGACGCCTTGAGCTTGGGCGTGGAGTTGCGGGCGGAGCGGGCGTGAGCAGCGCAGCCTCGGGACTGTCGGTCATCCCGGTCGGCGAGGTCCCGGAGGTCGTCGAGGGTGACGACGTCGCGGCGTTACTGGCGCGAGCCTTGACCGGCTCGGACGCGGCATCCGACGCGGCGGCGGCGCTTCGGGACGGTGACGTGCTGGTCGTGTCGGCCAAACTCGTGTCCAAGGCTCTCGGGCTCCGCGCCCCAGAAGCGCACAAGGCCGCCCACGTGCTGGCCCAGTCGCGTCGGGTGGTTGCTGAGCGCGCGACCCCCTCAGGGGTGACCCGGATCGTGGAGTCGCTGGCCGGGCCGGTGCTCGCGGCGGCGGGCATCGATGCCTCCAACACGGGCTCCAGCGGGGCGGCGGACGGAAGCGTGCTGCTCCTTCCGGCGGATCCCGATGCGGAAGCCACCCAACTGCACACTTCACTGTGCGCTCTGCTCGGTCTGCGACGACTCGGTGTCGTGCTGTCGGACACCGCCGGTCGCCCATGGCGGGTCGGCCAGACGGACTTCGCCCTCGGGGCCGCCGGACTCTTGACGGTCGAGGATCTGCGCGATTCGCAGGACGCCGACGGTCGCCCGTTGAGCGTGACCGCGACAGCCGTGGCCGATGAGATCGCCGCGGCAGCTGATCTGGTCCGACCGAAGAACGCCGGCGTGGCGGCCGCCATCGTGCGTGGACTTCCGCCGCACCTGGTGCCAGGGGATGCCACCGACCTTGGGGATGCCACCGACCTCCCGCACCATCGGTGGCTAACGGCCCGGGAACTCGTGCGCACGGGACCAGGCGACTGGTTTGCGCTCGGCCATGTGGAGGCCGTGCGATCGGCCTTGGGTGCACCCCCGGGGACGGCGGAGGCTGTCGAAGTGGGGCTGCCGCAAGCTCGCGCGGGGACCGCCGCTACGGCCGTCGACAGCGCGGCCGGGAAGCGGTTAGCAGGCGGGGGCGACGCGGCGAGAGCGGACCAAGACGATGTGACGCAGCGGCTAGCCCGGGCCTGCCGGCTGGCGTTGAGCACCACCGGCATCTGCGACATCCCCCCGGGCCATCCCCGCGCTCCGACCCGACCGGTAGCCCCGGCCATCGACCTGAGCGGGGTGCGACCGGACGTCGTTCAGCAGGGCATCAACCTCTCCGGAACCCACGAGGTGAGCCTGGGCGTCGCCGCCGCTCGCCTCCTGGTGGCCTTGGAGTCGGAAGGACTGCACGGGCGCATCACCGAGCACACGCCCGGCCAACGCCCCGGCGCCCCTTCACACCTGCGCATCGTGTTGCTCTGAGACCCGGCCACTGCCCTGCTGGCCTCTTCCGAGAGCAGGGGTACGACAGCGTGTCCGTGGCGGCGATCGCCAAGGCTGCCGGCGTCTCGCACATGACGTTCTTCCGGCACTTTCCGACGAAAGAGTCGGTCGTCGTCGGGGACCTCTTCGACCCGGCACTGGCGGCCGCCGTGGCGGCCCAGCCGCGCTCGCGGACACCCCTTCAGCGCACGGTTCACGGGGTTCTCGGCGCCGTGGCCTCACCCGAGGGTACGCAGGAGCTGGCGTCGGCCGAGTTTGCGGATCGGATCCGACTCATCGCTGCAACGCCATCGCTGCGCGGAGCGGTCTGGGCCTCCTCCGCAGCGACGCAGGATGCTCTCTTCTACGCCTTGGTCGAGTCGGGCTCCCCCGGGCCCGCCGCCCGCGCCGCGGCCGGCGCCCTCATGGGCGCTGCCACCGCGATCCTGCTCGATTGGGCGGCCACAGCGCAGACAGGCAACCCCATACGGGCCCTCAACGAAGGCCTCGAGAGCCTCATCGGGGCGTCACCGTGAGCGCAACCTTGGCTATCGAGGACGCGCACGTCGCCCTGAGCGGTCATCCCGTACTTCGGGGGTTCACCCTCGAACTGGTTCCGGGCCAGGTGCGGGCGCTCATCGGGCTCAACGGCGCGGGCAAGACCACGGCATTGCGGGTGGCCCTCGGCATGCTCGCACCCGACGCCGGACGAGTGTTCTTGCACGGGCAGGACATCCGGTGGGGGCCGAGGCGCGCGTGGCGAACGGTCGGACACCTGGTCGAAGTGCCGGCGACCTACCCGGAGCTGACTGCACGCGAGAACATCGCGGACACGGCCCGCCTGCACGGAGCGGATCCGCACGAGGCAGCCCGCCGCGCGCAGGGCCTGGCCGAAGCCCTCGGGATGGGCGACCGCCTCGACACCCGCGTCCAACGCCTCTCGCTGGGCACCCGCCAGAAGATCGGCCTGATCAGCGCGCTCTCACACGAGCCCACGGTGGCGATCCTCGACGAACCGACCAACGGCCTCGACCCGCTCGCCATTGTCGCCTTCCGCAACGAGGTGCGCCGCCTGGCCGCCGCCGGTCGGTCGATCCTGCTGACCAGCCACCACTTCGACGAACTCGCGCGCATCGCCGACCACGTCGACATCCTCCACCGCGGCCGCATCATCGACACGGTCACCCCGGACGGTCGGGATTTGGAGAAGGTCTTCTTCGACAGGGTCGTGGCGTCCGACCTGGCCGACCGGGAACTCGCATGACGATCACCCTCGACCCCGTCGTGCCCATCGAGTGCCGCAAGATCTGGCGGGCGGCGGGGAGTCGGATCGCAGCCCTCGCCGTCCTTGCCCTGGTGTCCGCCACATCTATCGGTGGATATGCCGCGGCCGTCCACCGTCCCGGCTCCGACCTGGGCCGCAAGGCCGCCGCGATGATCGCCGGGCCGGGCTGGGACGGGTACGTCGGGCTGACAGCGCTCAGCCTGGGAGTCACGGTCCTGCTCAGCACCGGAATCGTCGTGGCCCGGATGGTGGGCCGTGAGTTCACCGACGGCACCGTGGTCGGCCTGTTCGCCATCCCGACCTCGCGGAGCAGCGTCGCGTTGGCCAAGATCTCCGCCTGCCTGTGCTGGGGGGTCGCGCTGGTCCTCGCCCAGAGCACCGTGTCGGCGCTCGGCGGGGTCGCGCTCGGACTCCCCCTCGCCGGCGCCCTCGGGTGTTGGCTCACCCTCGTCGCGACCGGGCTGAGCGTCGTCGTCAGCGCCGTGCCCGTGGCCTGGGTCGCCACCCGCTGGCGCGGCTACCTTCCGGGCATCGGGGCGACCCCTCGCCGTCGTCGTGGTCACCAATCTCGCGGCCGGGTTCGGGCTCGGCCGGTACCTGCCCTGGGCCGTCCCCGTCCTCTGGGCGACCCCCGGCTCGGATATCTCGGCCCTTGCGTTGTGCGCCCCTCTCGGCGTCGGCCTTCTCGGAGCGTGGGCGACCCATAGCTCGTGGACTCACCTCCAGCTTGGCCGACGCTGAGCGGCGCCGCGGGTGTCGACTCGCGTCTACTCGCGTCGGCTCCACGGCCGCTGAGGCCAGTTCCGGTGCGACGGAATGCAACTCACGTACAAGACTTTTCTACGAACATCTGTAGCCAACAGAGCCTCTGAACGGTAGGATTAGCGCATCACGACGACAGGTTGATGTTACGTAAGGCGGTGGTCATGTCTGCTCTTTCTGGTGCGCCCGCGCACTGTGATGACGCGGTGACGGCTGCTGCTTTGAACGCCGACCCCTGCGCGGGGTCGCTCGGGATTCCCGTGACGGCTGAGATGCTCGACTACCTGCTCACCCACGGCCGGTGGCCTGATGTTGTGATCCGCGATGGGCAGCCGCAGCTGCTTGAGGAGTTCCTCGCCGGGTTGACCCCCGATACTGCGGGCGTCGAGCAGGCCGCCATTGTCGAGTCGGTCGAGTCGGCGAAGTCGGTCGAGTCGGCTCCAGCGGATCCCACCCCGTCCGACCCTGCCAGTGCCGATCCACCCAGTGCCGATCCACCCAGTGCCGATCCGATCGCTGAGGCGGCGACCACCGCAGAGGTGGCTGACGGGCCGTCGGCGGCTGGCGTCGAGGTCAACGACGTTGACGAGGGCCCTGCGGCGGACGCAGGGCCGCAGATCGGGTCGGGGATTCCCGAGGGGTTCGCGCTGACTGACGCGTCGGCGGAGTTGCAGGCGCTGCAGGGGCTGGCGACGCGGGTGGAGGTCCGGCGGTCGGAGCTGTTGGGGTGGATGGTCGATCGGCAGGTCGAGTCCGACCTGGAGCGGTGGAGGGCCGAGTGTGGGCATGAGCGGGAGCCCAGCGCCGCCCGGCTGGAGGCCGTGACACGCGCCGCCCGGGCCTCGATCGTGGACACCGTCGTCACGGTGTGCGGCGGGCAACGCAGCCCCTGGGCCAACCGAGCGCGGGTCGCGACCGCCCCGACCCACCTGGCCCAGCTGATCGACCCGGCGATCGCCGACGGCTCGGTGACCGTGGACCAGGCCGCAAGTCTGCTGCGTGAATCCCGAGACCTGGGCCTCTCGCAGTATCGGCGGGCGCGGATGCTGCACGGCGTCATCAGCCACGCCCGCAGTTACCGCCGGGAGCGGGGGCTGCCGGTCTCCCAAGCACTGTTCCGCCGCCGCCTGCGCCGTGAGGCCGCGCGATGGGCCACGCCCGAGCAGCGGGTCGACGCCGTCCAGGCCAACCGGCACGTCGACCTACGCGGCGCCGACGACGGTCCGCGACCCTGCAGATCCACGGCCCCGAAGCCCGGCTCGTGGCCGCGATGACCCGCGTCGATGCGATCGCCCGCGCCGTCAAAGCCGGCGGTGACGCACGGACCCTGGCCCAGCTCCGCGCCGACACCGCCCTGGACCTGCTGACCTTCGGGCAACCCGCCGACGGGGCGGCCACCAGCGTCGATCACCCCGGCGCGGGGGGCTGGCCTGCCGCGGTCGTCAACATCGTGGTCTCCGCCGCGTCGCTGCTCGGCGCGAACAACGAGCCGGGGCTGGTCGAGGACGTCGTCGTCGACGCGGCCACGATCCGGGACATGGCCCACGCCGCCGGGAGCGTGTGGCGGCGGATCGTGGCCGACCCCGTCACCGGCTACGCGATGAACACGGTCATCGACACCTACCGACCCACCGCGGACATGGCCCGCGCCGTCCGCGCCCGCGACGGACACTGCCGCGCCCCCGGCTGCGTCCACCCCGCCGCCCGGGCCGAGTTGGATCACGTCCACGAACGACGCGACGGCGGACCCACCAGCGGGAACAACCTGCAAGTTCAGTGCACGCGGCACCACACCCGCAAAAGCAACCGGCACTGGTCGGCCACCCTCGACCCCGACGGCGTCGTCACCTGGCGACTCGCCGACGGCACCACCACACGCACCTACCCCATGGACTACCGCGACCTCGGCCTCCACACCATCGAACGCAGCAACCCCGGCAGCGACCCCCGCCCCGGCAGCGACCCCCGCCCGGGTCGCGACCCCCGCCCCGGTAGCGAGGCCTTCGCCGACGGACTCGACGACGACGGCCCTGAAATTCCTGCGCCGTGGGGAGCCGACGACTCCGACCTCGTTGGCTCGGATGGGTTCTACGGCTGGCGCATCCCACCACCTCCCGACCAGGCAGGCAGCACCCAACCGGGCGATGGCATCCCGGCCGCGAAGGCCCGAACCAGCGAAGCAGGCCCCATCCCCGACGGGCCCCTCGAAGGCTTCCACGCCTCCCGGCACCGCGACGTCACCCAGGAGAACCAGCGCCTGCGCGCCGAGCACGACGGCCTGCGCGCAGAACGCGACGACCTCCGCACCCGCCTCACCGACCTCACCAGCCGCCTCGCGCCTGAACCCCCACCGTTCTGAGCCGCGCCCGGGTGCTGAGCCGCGCCTGGCCAGCGGGGGCAGCGCGCTCCTACCAGCGGGTCGGCAGGTGCGTCGGCAGGGAGCGGCGGGCGCCGTGGCGCTCGGGGGCGATGCCGAGCAGTTCCACGTAGCGCTGCACCCGGTAGCGGTGACCGACGTAGGGGCGCAACAACACGGCCAACTCCTCGTCGTCCACCGGCTCCCCCGTGAGGGCCACACCGATGTTCCGGGCCACGTGGTAGTCGCCGAAGCTCACCGCGTCCGCGTCCCCGAGCGCGATGTGGGCGACCTCCGCTGCCGTCCACACCCCGACCCCGGGCACCGCCATGAGCCGCGCCCTGGCCTGCGCCGACGGCAGCCCCACGCAGCGCTCCAGGCTGCCGGCCACCCGCAGGGCACGCATCACGGTGTCCGACCGCTGCGAATCGACACCCGCCCGCAGCCACTCCCACGACGGGATCAACGCCCACTCCCGCGCCGTCGGCGGCGCCATGAGCGGCCGCTCCCCCGCGACGCCCGGCCGGCCGGCTGGACCCGGCGCCGGCTGCCCGTACCGACGCACCAGCCGGCGGTAGGAGGTGAACGCCTCCGCACCAGTCACCCGTTGCTCGATGATCGAGGGCACCAGTGCCTCGATGACCAGTCCTGTGGCGGGCACCCGCACGCCCGGCCAGCGGTCGGTCGCCCGGCGCAGCACCTCGTGCTCCGGCACGAATCCCGACGGATCGTCCAGGCCGCCGCACATCGCCGGCAGCCGCTCCGGCGAGGCCGTCAGCCACTGCGCTCCCGGTCCCCACGCTCGCACCACCACCGGCTCGCCCGGGGCGGGCTGGGCCACTCGCATCGTCAGGGGCCCGGTCGGGGTCCCCCACGCCTTGATCACCACCCGGCCGCGGCGAGCGAACGTCGGGTCGCCGCCGCCTCGGCGCAACGCCGACCAGGTGGCGATCACGTCGACGTCACCAAGCCGCAGTGGTTCGACGTCGACGCACTCGGCAGACGCCGTCGCGTCGTGTTCGCCTGCGCTCACCCCGCGACCATAAGCGCCCGCGCCGACAACGCCCACACGGCGCCGCGACCAGGCTGACAACACCGCGCGACCGGACTGCCAACCCGTAACCGCGCCACCTACCCTGGGGCCATGACGAGCGCGACGACGTTGCCGGAACTGCTCGAAACCCTCGCCTCCGGTCCCGCGGCCACCGCCCCTCGGCTGACGCACTACGACGGGGCCGAACGCATCGAGCTGTCCGGCAAGGTGCTGAGCAACTGGGTCGCCAAGGCCGCCAACCTGCTGATCGAGGAGGCCGACGCAGCCCCCGGCACCAAGGTGCGCCTCGACCTGCCCGCCGGGCACTGGCGCGCCGCCTACTGGGCCCTGGCCACCTGGGCGGTCGGCGCGACCCTGTGCCTGCGCGGCTCGGGCCAGGAGGCCGACGTCGTCGTCACCGACTCTCCGCAGTCCCTCGGCCGTGACGCCCGGCCTCTCGTTGTCGGCGTCACCCTGCAGGCCCTCTCCCGCAGCTTTCCCGGAGCGCTCGACTCCGCGGCCCTCGACGAGGCCGCGATCCTGGCCACCTACGGCGACCACCTGGACGTCGACGAGGAACCCGACCCCGCCGACCCCGCCGTCATGGCAGGCGGGCAGGTCACCACCTTCGAAGACCTCGTCGGCGCGACCACAGCGCGACCCGAGCGGGTGCTGCTGCTCGCCCCGCACGACCAAGCCCTCGCCCTCCAGGCCGCCCTGACCGCCTGGTCCGGAGGCGGATCGGTCGTCGTGGTGCGCGCCCAGCCCGGCGCCCAGGGCTCCTCGGCCGTCGTCGACGGCGCCGTCACCGAACGGCTCGTCGCCACCGAGCAGATCACCCGCATCGTCGCTGCCGACTGAGGCTACGCAGCCTCGCCTCCCGAGTGGCTTACCTCGGCGCCTGGGCGATGACGGCGCGCCAGGTCGTCGGGTCGACGATGCCGGTGGGCTGCAGGCCATAGCGTGCCTGCACCGTCATGACGGCGGACCGCGTCTGCGGGCCGAACTGCCCATCGGCGCGCAGCCGCAGCGCCTGCTGCAGCGACGTGACGGCCCGCCCCGTCTGACCCGGCCGCACCGTCGTCGACTGGTAGCCCAGCCACGGGAACTGCGCGAGCTCGAGCCGGTTCCACGTCTTGAGGTCCGTGCGGCCCGTCGCCGGCAGTCGCCAGGACCGCTGGAACGCCATCAGCGCCGTGCGGGTGCGGGCGTCGAACGTGCCCGTCGACTGGACCTTCAGCCCCTTCTGCACGACCCGCACCGGGGTGCCCTTGGCCCCGAGACCGAACCGCAGGTTCTTGTACGGCGTATACCGGTTCGTCACGGACGCCGGGAGACCCCGCGTGGGCGGCTGTGTCACGGTCGGCTCCGGCGCGCTGCCGGGGGGCGCGCTGCTGGGCGGCGTCGAGGTATTGGGAGTCGTCGTCGGCGTCGCGTTGACAGACGACGGCACCAGCCGCGCCCACGTCGCCTTGTCGAGCACGCCGGTGCGAGGTAGGCCCTCGTTGCCCTGGTAGGCCAGCACCGCCCGACGGGTGCCCATGCCGAAGTCGCCGTCGGCGGTGATGCCCAGCACCCGCTGCGCCACGGCGATCGACGCGTGCTTCTGCCCCGGCTGGAACACCGGGTAGCTGGAGTTGGGGGCGGGCACCGTCGTCGGGCAGGAGCCGGTGCGCCGTCCCGTGTAGATCGGCGCGGGCGAGCTCGCGTACACCCGGCACGGTCCAAGGTCGGAGGCGGTGACGGCCGAGCCGGTCCACCACGAGGTGCGCTTCATCGCGCCGTCCCACGTCAGGGACACGTGGATGTGGTCGGTGTGCGGGTTCGCACCGGTGTAGGTCTGCCAGCCCCGCTCCGGAGCGTAGGCGCGCCACATCTGCCGGTTCCAGATGAGGTACATCACGCCGAGCCGGCGGGCGTTCTCCCCGTTGTTGGCGCTCAGCCACTCGGTGGCGGCGTTGCCGACGGCCAGTTCGTCGGGCTTGGTCGAGTCCAGCATCCAGTCGATCGCGCGGCCCTCCATGTGCTCGCTCTGGCTGGCGTTGCACAGGCGGGAGATGCCGGCGCGTCCGACGCCGTAGTTCGACACCATGAGCTCGCGGAACGCGACGGCACCAGGCTTGTCGACCGGATCGCAGGAGTTCTGCCCGATGTAGCTGGGCCGGGCATCGAGCATCGCCGGCAACGCGCGAGTCGCGACCGGACCGGTGAGCGCGGCCACCCTCATCGCCGAGCGCGCGGCGGACAGCTGCCCGCCGGCCTGCGGCGCGGTCTTCTGCGCGGAGAACGAGGGCGAGTGCGAATGCGTCAGCCCCGCGGCCCGGTCGGCGGCGTCGGCCTGCCGCACGACGGCGCCGATGTCTCCCTCGTCCGGCATCGAGGATGGGGAGACGGTGTCGGCGGCCGCGCTGGGCGCCATCGCGACAGCCAGGGGGCCGAAGGCGGTGGCGGACGCGATCAACACGATTGCGGCGCGGCGGATTGCGCGGTTCGACATGCGGGGTACACCTCGTGGGACGACGGGGTGAAGCACCTCGCCCGCCACAGTGCGGGGACAGCGGCCGGTGTGCTCCGGGGACCGGTGCTCCCATCGGCAGCTACACCGCGTTCGTTGAGTCGCCGTACGCTTTCCTGACCAGTTCGTTAGAGTCCAAGCATGGACAAGGTCGTTGCTAGCGCCGCCGAAGCGGTCGCCGATATCGCAGACGGAGCGTCCCTCGCGGTGGGGGGCTTTGGGATCTGCGGGATCCCCAGCGTGCTCATCCAAGCCATCCACGAACGCGGTGTGAGTGACCTGACGGTCGCCTCGAACAACTGCGGGATCGATGACTGGGGCTTGGGGATTCTGCTCGCTGACCAGCGGATCTCGAAGATGATCGCCAGCTACGTCGGCGAGAACAAAGAGTTCGCCCGCCAGTACCTCGGCGGTGAGTTGGAGGTGCACCTCACCCCGCAGGGCACCCTCGCCGAGAAGATGCGCGCCGGGGGCGCGGGCCTCGGCGGCTTCTACACCCTCACCGGCTCCGGCACCCAGATCGCCGAAGGCGGCCTGCCGCTGAAGTACGACAGCGAAGGCAATATCGCCAAGGCCTCGGAGGCCAAGCCGACCCGCACCTTCACCGTCGACGGCGAGGAGAAGGAGTTCGTCCTCGAGGAGGCGCTGCGCTGCGACTTCGGTGTCGTGCGCGCCTGGAAGGGCGACCGGCACGGCAACCTCGTGTTCCGCCAGGCCGCCCGCAACTTCAACCCGCCCGCCGCGATGTGCGGCAAGGTGACGATCGCGGAGGTCGAGCACCTCTTCGACCCCGGCGAGATCGACCCCGACGAGGTTCACCTCCCCGGCATCTTCGTGCAGCGTGTGGTGCCGCTGACGCCCGAGCAGGCGCACGACAAGCGCATCGAACGGCGCACCGTGCGCCCGGCCGAAGATGCGCGCCACGACGAAGTCAAGTTCTCGGCGAAGTGAGGGATGGTCTGACATGGCACTGACACGCGAGCAGATGGCCGCGCGCGCGGCAACCGAGCTCAAGGACGGCGACTACGTCAACCTCGGCATCGGTCTGCCGACGCTCGTCCCCAACTACGTTCCCGACGACGTCGAGCTGGTCCTGCAGTCCGAGAACGGCATCCTGGGCGTCGGCGCCTACCCCATCGAGGGCGACGAGGACGCCGACCTCATCAACGCCGGCAAGGAAACCGTGACGGTCCGCCGCGGCGCGAGCTTCTTCGACTCGGCCACGAGCTTCGGCATGATCCGCTCCGGCAAGGTTGACGCCGCAATCCTCGGGGCGATGCAGGTGAGCCAGAACGGCGACATCGCCAACTGGATGATCCCCGGCAAGATGGTCAAGGGCATGGGCGGCGCGATGGACCTCGTGCACGGCGCCCGCAAGGTCATCGTGCTCATGGAGCACGTCGCCAAGAACGGTGACCACAAGCTGCTCGGCGAGTGCGAGTTGCCGCTGACCGGCAAGGGTGTGGTGCAGCGCATCATCACCGACCTGGCCGTCATCGACGTCACCGACGACGGTTTCGTGCTGCGCGAGCTGGCCGAGGGCGTCACCGAGGACGAGGTCCGCGAGAAGACCGGCGCCCCGCTGAAGGTGGCGTTGGCTTAGCGGCGCGCGGTGGTCGACACCGGCGGGGTGGGCGTGACGACGAACCAGTCGGAACGCAGCTTGAGCACCTGACGCATCTTGGTACCGGAGACGGTGACGGTGCGGCTCGTACCGGTCAGCTGCATCTCCTGCACGCGGCCACCGAGGGCGCCGCGGCCGTCGCGCTTGAGCACCCGCACGTCGACGAGGCGCCCCAGCCCGAACTCCTTCTCCAGTCGCGCCACCGGCGCCACCGCGTTCCAGGCCGTGTTCGGGTTGCGCATGCGACCGTCGTAGGGGTCGGCCTTGGCGACCTGGTAGTACGGGCCGGCCGCGACCGTGAAGCCGCCGTTGCTCGCCGAATACTCCGCGAACGCGAACGGCGAGTTGGCCGCCTTGCCGGCCCGCATCACGGTGCCGCTGGTGGCCGCGATGGCCCGGTCGGTGCGCTCGTACTCCTGGGTGGTGCGCACGCCGGCGCGGTTGTACGTCGCGGTCCCCTTGAAGACCTGGCAGGAGATCGTGTCGCAGATGTCCCACAGCGCGCCGCGGGCCCGCTGCCGGTCGCGGTAGGCCGCCGCGTAGGTGCGGGCCGCGACCGACTGGGCCCCCAACGCTTCGATGTGCCAAGACGTCGGCATCTCGCTCGGCACGACGCCCCGCAGGTAGGTCTCCATCGGCGTGTTGAGCACCGTGATCATCGAGGTGCCCGACATCGTCGCGAAGACGTTGCCGCGCAGATCCTGGCTCGTGCCGTTGGGCAGGGCGAGGCGCACGACACCACTGTTCGTGCGGAAGACCAACACCCCGCCGGCCGCGCCGCGGAAGCTGCGCTGCGCCTTCCACGTGCCCGCCGCGTCGCGGTACTGCAAGGTGATGCCGTTGGGGTAGCGCACGGCCCGCCACGCCGTGTAGTTCGGGCCCGTCGGCAGGGCCGTGACCGTGCGGCCGTGCGTCACCGACAGACCCGGCGCCGGCAGCACCGTCGTGTCACCGTCCTTGTCGGCCGTGATGTGCACCCGGATGGTCGAGTTGCCGACCGACGTGCGGGTCGTGCCCGGGTAGTAGAAGTCGAGGATCTGGGCCCACGCCAGGCCCGCGTCCGCCGCCCCGTAGGCGCCCCACTGACTCATGCCCCGCCCGTGACCGAAGCCGCGGCCCGCCAGGGTGAACGACCCCGACTCCGGCCGCTGCACGACCTCCTCGGCTGCCTGCGCCGACGGCGCGAGCGCGATACCGCCGATCGTGCCGGTCGCCGCGATCGCCGTCGCCGCCGCCGCGGCGGCCAGCCGACGGCCGGTGCGGTACCCGGGGCGGCCGGCAGAGCGGTGCACTGCACGGGAGGATCGAGGGGTGCGGGAAGCGGCGTTGGGGCGCGGGCTCATGGCCTCCCCATCGACCGCGCCCGTGTCCGTCTTGACGCAAACGTGACATTTTCTGCCCGGACGCAGGTGGCCGAGCTCACGTCCAGTTGGTCAGTGCCGCAACGACTCCCGTTGCATGAACGCCCCCTGGGGGCAGCCTGGACAGCCGCTTAGAGCTGTTGTGTCTGCCCCGTCCGCGCCGACTCGATGGCGGCCTCGGCCACGCGCACAGTCGCCAGCCCCTGAGCGAGGGTCACGATGTCCGCCTCCTTGCCCAGCACCGCGTCGCGGAAGTTCTCGTGCTCGACCTGCAGCGGCTCGCGCTTGGGGATCGCATATCGAATGACGTCCCCCTCCGAGACGCCGCGGAAGCGCGCGATATCGCTCCACGTCGTCTTCACCGAGCCGTTGGCGTGGAAGGTCAGGTCCGCGGTGAGGGTGTCGGCGACGAAGGCCCCCTTCTCGCCCGTGATGATCGTGACCCGCTCCTTGAACGGCGAGAGCCAGTTCACGAGGTGGCTGGTCACCGTGCCGTCGGCGAGTTGGCCGGTGATCGAGACCAGGTCCTCGTACTCGCGGCCGCTGCGATAGGCCGTACGGGCCGCGACCGACGTGAACGGTTGCTGGCGCACCCACGAGGTGAGGTCGATGTCGTGCGTCGCGAGGTCCTTGACGACCCCGACGTCGGCGATGCGCGCCGGGAACGGACCCTGGCGGCGGGTGACGATCTGGTACACGTCGCCGAGGTCGCCCTCCTCCAGCCTGCGGCGGGCCTGCTGCAGCGCCGGGTTGTAGCGCTCGATGTGCCCGACCGCCCCGACGAGTCCGGCCTGCTCGAAGGCGTCGGCGATGAGCTGGGCCGCCGGCGTGTCCTGCGCCAGCGGCTTCTCGATCATCGCGTGCACCCCGGCGTTCGCCAGGGCCAGGGCCACCGGCTCGTGGTAGATCGTCGGCACCGCGACCATGCAGTAGTCGAGCTTGTGCTCCAGCAACTCCTCGATGGTGGAGCACAGCGGCCGCCCCTTGGCGACGCCGTGCGGGTCCTCCCCCGAGGCGTCGGCGACGGCTACGAGCTCGACCCCCGGCAGCCCGGCCAGCACCCGCCCGTGGTGGCGGCCCATCATGCCCAGGCCGATGAGGCCGGCGCGCAGCGTCGTCATCACGCACCCGCCTTCGCCAGCGCGTTGACCGCCGCGACGATCCGCTCGAGGTCACCGGTCGTCAGCGAGGGGTGCACCGGCAGCGACAGGCACTCCCGGGCCGCCTGCTCGGTCTGCGGCAGGTCTTCGTCGCGGGTGCGGCCGGCGAACGGCGCCAACCGGTGGTTGGGCACCGGGTAGAACATGCCCGAGCCGACGTTGTACTGCTCGCGCAGCGCCGCCGCGAAGCCGTCGCGGTCCTGCGGCACCCGGATCGTGTACTGGTGGTAGACGTGCACCGCACCGTCGGCGACCGGCGGGGTCGTGACCCCCTCCAGGTTGGCCGACAAGAACGCCGCATTCTCCTGCCGCTTGGCCGTCCACGCCCCGACCTTCTTGAGCTGCTCGCGCCCGATGGCAGCGTGGATGTCGGTCATCCGGTTGTTAAAGCCGACGACCTCGTTGTGGTACTGCTTTTCCATCCCCTGGTTGCGGTAGAGCCGCATGAGCCGGGCGATGTCGCCCGTGGCGCACGAGACCATGCCGCCCTCGCCGGAGGTCATGTTCTTCGTGGGGTACAGCGAGAACATCGCGAACGAGCCGAAGGCACCCACCGGAGTGCCGTTCAGCGAAGCACCGTGCGCCTGCGCCGCATCTTCGAACAACTGCAGCCCGTGCTTGTCGGCGACCGCGCCCAAGCCCGGCATGTCGGCGGGGTGCCCGTACAGGTGCACCGGCATGATGCCGACGGTGCGCTCGGTGACGACCGCCTCGACCGCCGCGGGGTCCAGGCAGAAGGAGTCGGCGGCGATGTCGGCGAACACCGGGGTCGCACCGGTCAGCGCCACCGAGTTGGCGGTCGCCGCGAAGGTGAACGACGGCACGATCACCTCGTCACCGGCCTTGACACCGCTGGAGAGCAGGCCCAGGTGCTGGCCGGAGGTGCCCGAGTTGACCGCGACGCACTCGCGCCCCAGGCCGAAGTGCGCCGCGAACTCCTCCTCGAACGCCTTGACCTCCGGGCCCTGCGCCAGCATCCCGCTGCGCAGCACGCGGTCGACCGCGGCACGCTCCTCCTCACCGATGAGCGGCTTGGCGGGTGGGATGAAATCGTTCATGCCTCGTAGTGTCCCTTCAGGTGAGCGCACGTCGTCGCGGCACACCTCGTCGCGGTACGTGAGAATGTCTGCGGGTCAAGCACGTGCAGACCCCTGCAGCAGACTATCGCGCGACCCCCCGGCACAAGCCCGCACGACCCTCGATGTCGCGCGACTCCTGGCAAACGAATGACCACTCGCAAACGAAAGGCCACCCGTGAAGGTCCTCAGCGTCGTCGGCGCCCGCCCCCAGTTCGTCAAGCTCGGCCCGGTGGCCCAGGCACTCGCCCGCACCGGCGACATCGAGCACGTCATCGTGCACACCGGGCAGCACTACGACGCCGCGATGAGCGATGTGTTCTTCGAGGACCTCAAGATCCCCGCCCCGGACGTACACCTGGGCGTCGGCTCGGGCAGCCACGGCGTGCAGACCGGCGCGATGCTGACCGGCCTGGACCCCGTGCTGGAGGAGCACCGGCCCGACTGGGTGCTCGTGTACGGCGACACCAACTCGACGCTGGCCGCTGCCGTCGCTGCCGTGAAGATGCACCTGCCGGTGGCCCACCTCGAGGCCGGGCTGCGCTCGTTCAACCGCCGCATGCCCGAGGAGCACAACCGGGTACTCACCGACCACGCCTCCGACATCCTGCTGGCCCCGACGCAGGTCGCCATGGACCACCTGGCGACCGAGGGCCTGGCGCAGCGGTCGGTGCTCGTCGGCGACGTCATGACCGACGTCTGCCTGCTCGTCCGTGACGGGGTCGCCGACACCCCCATCGAACTGCCGGACTCCATGGACGCCCACGCCCCGTACCTGTTGGCCACGATCCACCGCCCCGACAACACCGACACACCGCAGCGGCTACGCGCGATCGTCGAGGCGATGCGCGACCTGTCGACCCCCGTGTTGCTGCTCGCGCACCCGCGCCTGGTGGCCAAGGCCGCCGCCCACGGCATCGAGCTGACCGGCGGAAACCTGCACCAGACGGCGCCCTTCGCCTACCCCCAGATGGTGCGGGCCGTCATGGGCGCCGCCGGGGTCGTCACCGACTCCGGCGGCCTGCAGAAGGAGGCCTTCCTGCTCGACACCCCGTGCACGACGATCCGCCCGGAGACCGAGTGGGTCGAGACGTTGGAGGGCGGCTGGAACATCCTCGACAACGACCTCACACAGTTGCGTGACGTTGCAGTGCGGGAGCGGCCGACGGGCGACAAAGGCACCCCCTACGGCGACGGCCACGCCGCCGACACCGTTGCCTCCGTGCTGCGCGAACACGCCCGCTGAGGCGGCCGATCTGCGGTCGCGAAGACGCTCCGCCACGTCGTGATGAGCCTGTGAAGAAGGCGTGACGGCCTGGTGAGAACCGCTGCCTAACGTCATGGTCATGCGCTCGACACATCAGGGGGTCGCGGCGCAGCCAAGACCGAAAGAGGCACGATGACGATGAAGACCCGCAGCATCGCAACCGCAGTTCTGGCCGGCTCGCTGGCTGTGGCGGGCACGGGAATGGCGGGCATGGCGTCGGCTGCACCGACCCAGGCTCCGACCGGCGCCACGGTGGCCGCCAAGAGCGTCCTCGGTGGCAAGCCGACCCCGAGCAAGCCCCGCCCCAAGCCGGCGCCCAGCAAGCCCGGCACGGCGTTCACCGCATACGGCAACACGTGGCGGGCCGTGGTCGACCGCGGGGTGCTGCGCGTCGAGGGCAACAGCAAGGCGCTGCGCGGCATCAACGGGCCGATCAAGGTCAAGCGTTCCGCGTTTGCCAAGGGCGTCGAGTTCACCGGCCGCTCCAAGGGCCGCACCATCGCTCTCGTCGTGCGCGCCGGCCAGTGCAAGGACACCGCGGGCCAGAACACCGGTCAGCGGGCGACCCTGACCATCGGCAAGCAGCGCTTGACCGGCTGCGCTGTCCCCGGCGCCAAGCAGACCGCCAACACGTAAACCGCAGCTCCAGGGGGTCAAAGCCACGTCGGTTCGGCGGCGCCGTAACCGGAGATGGGTCGCTCGATCGTCGTCGCGTCCACACGTATGGGGGGTGGCACGGCGACGAGACTCCCGTGGGGGCTGGACAGGGCCACCTGCGGCACCGTCATGGGGACCGGTGCCGCAGGTGGCGGGGGTGGCATGGCCAGCAAGGTACGGGCGGCACCGAGCAGGCTGATCCGCACGAGCCCGGCACGGGCCTGGGCGAGTAGATCGAGTACGCGAGCGGCGAGAACGTAGCCGCTGGCGTGATCGAGCGCTTGCACCGGCAGCGCGCCGGGCTCGTCGCCGTCGCCGCAGCTGGTGGCGATGCCAGAGGCGGCCTGCACGATGGAGTCGAAGCCGGGGCGACGTGCCCACGGGCCGCTCTCACCCCAGGCCGACAGCGAGGCGACGACGAGCCGGGGATAGCGGCGACGCAGCTCCTCGGGGTCCAGGCCGAAGCGGTCCAGCGACCCCGGCCGGTAACCCAGCAATACGACATCCGCGGCAGGCAGCAGCCCCTCGTGCAGCAGCCGCTCGCTTGGCACTGCGCCGCTCGATTGCAGGTCCAGCACAGTGGACCGCTTTCCCATGCCGTTGGACAGGTACTGATCGAGCAGCTCGGGCCGGTGCGGCGAGTCGATGCGCAGCACGTCGGCGCCCAGGCAGGCCAGCAGCTGCGAGCAGGTCGGACCGGCGATGACCCGGGTCAGGTCGAGCACCCGCACCCCTGCCAACGGCAGGTCACCGGCCGGCGCCGGTGCCAGCGCCGGGCGCGGCGCCCCGAGGTCGACACGCACCCAAGGGTCGCCGGCACTCGCCGCTCCGTGCGCCTGCTCGGCCCACTCCGCCCGGGTGCGCACAGCGACGGCGATACCGCCGGCCGCGCGCACCCGGGTCTCGACGTCTGCGGCGGCGAGCCGCCCGATCACCTCCTCCAACGCGGCACGGTCGGCCTCCCCCGAGGCGGTGGGCAATCCCAATGCGGCGGTCAGTGCCGCCGCGTGATGGGGATAGTTGGCGTGCAGACGCACCCACCCGTCGCGCGCGGCGACGAAGCCCGACAGCGGAGCCCAGCCGCGCGTACCGCGCCCGTCGATCTGCAGATGCTCCATCGCCGCGAACGAGGCCGCCACGAGCTCGGGGGTGGTGTCGGCGACGAGCTGCCGCCCGCGCGCCGCGCCCAGCCGCGCGACGGCTTTGACCGCCTCATCGACGGCGGACCAGGCGAGCCCCTGGGCGTCGAGTGCGCATCTCCACCAGCGCCGCCCGTCGGCTACCGGCAACGGCCCGCTCAGGCCTTGCCCACCGTGCGGAAGGCCACGCCCTCGAAACGGGCGGGGTCGAGCACCCGGCGGCCGTCGACGACGAGCTGCACGCCCGGCAGGTCGGTGGCCGACAGCTCTTTGTACTCTGCGTGGTCGGCCTGCAGGATCGCGACGTCGGCCTCGTCGCCGAGGTGGTAGGCGTCGAAACCGAACGCGCCGAGCTCGTCGTCGCTGTACATCGGGTCGTGCACGAAGGCCTGAGCGCCGAGGTCGCGCAGCGCCTGGACCGTCGGGAAGACCCCGGAGAACGCGGTCTCCTTGACCCCGCCGCGGTAGGAGGCGCCGAGCACTGCGACCCGCTTGCCGGCCAGGTCACCGAGCGCCCCCTGGGCCAGGCCCACCGTGTAGCTCGGCATCGCCGCGTTGGCCTCGCGGGCAGCGCGCACGACCGTTGCGTCGGGGTCGTTCCACAGGTACAGGCGCGGGTAGACGGGGATGCAGTGGCCGCCGACGGCGATGCCGGGACGGTGGATGTGGCTGTACGGCTGGGAGTTGCTGGCCTCGATGACCTGGTAGACGTCGATGCCGTTGGCCGCCGCGAACGCCCCGAACTGGTTCGCCAGGCCGATGTTGACGTCGCGGTAGGTGGTCTCGGCGAGCTTGGCCATCTCGGCGGCCTCGGCCGACCCCAGATCCCACACACCGTTGCCGCGCACCAGGTCGGGGCGCTCGTCGAAGTCCAGAACCGCCTCGTAGAACTCCTTCGCCTGGGCGGCCCCCTCCCGTGAGAGCCCGCCGATGAGCTTGGGGTACTTGCGCAGGTCCGCGAAGACCCGCCCGGTCAGCACCCGCTCGGGCGAGAACACGAGGTGGAAGTCCTGCCCCTGGGTCAGGCCCGAGCCCTCCTCCAGGAGGGGCAGCCAGCGCTCCCGAGTCGTGCCGACCGGCAGCGTCGTCTCGTAGGAGACGAGGGTGTCCTTGGTCAGGCCGCGGGCGATGTCCTTGGTCGCATCCGTCATCCAGCCGAAGTCGGGGATGCCCTCGGCGTCGACGAACAGCGGCACGACGACCACGACGGCATCGGACTGTGCCACCGCCGCGGCCGTGTCGGTGGTCGCCTCCAGGTAGCCGGCCGGTACGAGTTCGGCGAGCTTCTCGGCCAGGTGCGCCTCGCCGGGGAAGGGCTCCTGGCCGGCGTTGACCTGCTCGACGACGGCGGGATTGACATCCGCCCCGAAGACGTGGTGTCCCTTGCTCGCGAACTGCACCGCCAAGGGCAGGCCGATCTTGCCGAGTCCGACGACGGTGATATTCAAGGAGTCCTCACTTGGGTTGGGCGGAACGGGGTATCCCGGCCGAAAGCCTAGAGCCTCGCAGCACTCGATCTGCGCTCGGCACGGCCGCGGGCGACCCCCAGGCCTGTTCGCCCTCCAGCATCAGAGCCTCGCAGGCGCGCACCACGCGGGGGTCGAATTCGTGCCCCAGCCCCAGGTAGAGCCGCTCGATCGCCTGCGCGGGGTCGCGCGCCTCCTCCCCCAGATAGTCGACATAGGCGTTGGCGACTTTGACGATGCGGGCCCCCAGCGGCAGCCCGATCCGTGCCCCGATGACCCGGTGATAGGGCACCGCCTGGTGTCGCACGATGTCGGCAACGTCGCTGAACGTGCCCGTGTAGTCGACGATGCGCGCCCCTTGTCGCGCGATGTGCTCCTGGTCGCTGGGGGCGGCAAGCACCGTGGCCCCGCGCGGCAACGGCCGGGTCAGCCCCAACTGCCCCGTGTCGTGCAGCATCGCGGCCGACTCCAGGGCGGCCAACTCCCGCTCCCGCAAACCCAGTCGCACCCCGATGCCGACCGCGACGGCGGCCACCGCCTCCGCGTGCCCGGCCGGCACCCGCCCCGCCAGTTCGGGCAGCCGGGACAACGCCCGCACGATCTGCCGATAGGTGTGCCGGGTCTGCAGGTACCGACCGAACGCCAGCTGACTGACCGACAGGGGCACGAGCAGCAGGGGGATGGCGGCCAGCCCCAACACCCGCTCGGCCATGGCCAGCACGACCGCCGTGGCCGCGATCGCGATGCCCAGGCCCGCGCCGACGCTGATCTCCGCGGTCGTCTCCCGAGCCCAGGCCAGGCGTTCGCCACGCGAGCGCGCCCAGACCCGCGCCGGCGACTCCGCCAGCAGCACCAGGCACACGATGATCGTCAGCAGGATCGCTTGGAGCCACTGCGGCCACCCCAACAGCTGCTGGGCGAGGGGTCCCCCGGGCCAGGGCACGTCCCGCACGAGCACACTGACGATCGTCACCGAGCCGGTGCGGATCACCGCGTCGGCCGCGGCTTCGCGGCGTTCGGTGGGCGAGCCGTGTCGACGGGCGGTGAACCAGTCGAGGAGTTGGGCGGCGACGACCACCCCGACGATCTGCCACGTCGCGATGCCGAGCGCGTCGTGGTCGGGCAGGCCCGTGGTCATGGCGAAGGCGATGCCGGCCGCGGCCGCCGTCGGTGCCGTCGGCAGCCGCCACAGCAACTGGATGCGGAAGCGCTCGGTGAGCACCAACGTCGCGAAAAAGATGATGAGAGTCGCGTGCTCGGGTGCGGGGAACGCCGCCCGGTCGCTCTCCACGAAGAGCACGCCGAGGAAGAGCAGACCGAGCCAGGCGAACAGCCAGCGGCCGCTGATCGCCGCCGGCACCCGGGTCGGGGCGGGCGGGGCCTGATCGGCGTGGCGGCCGGCCGGCGGCAGGATGCCGCGCTGCTGGGCCAGGGCGATCGCGTCGCCGACCAGGGGATCTGCGTGCCGCAACCTCTTGCCCGCGCCCCGGCGCGCCCGCAGCGGCGCGGTCGCAGGCTCCTGCGCCTGCGGGTCGGCGCGATCGGGCACATCGAGGCTGCCATCGGGCGAGTCGGTGATGAGCCGCTCGAAAGTCTGCACGAGCGCAGGATCGAAGTCGCTACCGCTGCGCCGACGCAGTTCGTCGAGCGCCGCTTGCCACTGCACCGGGCGCGTCGGCCCGGAGTCTCGCCAGGCGCGCGCCTCGAAGGCGTCGACGATGGCCAGCACCCGGGCCGGCAGCGGGATCGCCGGGCCCGCCAGGCCGTCCGGATATCCGGTCCCGTCCCACCGCTCGTGGTGGTGGCGCACGGCCGCCGCCGCATCGCGCAGAAATCCGATGTCGTGCAGAACCTGTTGCCCGGTCACCGGATGGGAACGCAGGATCCGCAGGTCCGCGGCGGTCAACTCGCCGGCCTGCCGGCGGTCGGTCTCCCGCGGAATGGCGACCATGCCGATGTCGTGCAGCAGTGCGCCATAGCGAACCGCGTTGGCGGCGCGCCGCGACAGTTCTAGACCCGGCTCGAATATCCGCAGGATCGCCTCGATTCGCCGGGCCCTGCGCTCCGCGCCCGCCGGCGAATGCCCCGCGGCCGCCAGCGCGTCGATAATTCGCTGCCTCGATCGGGATTCGGCGATGTACTGGACGTATGCCCAACGTGCCAGAAGCAGTGGCGCAACGATGAACGCCGCAGCCAACGCGCCGAGGCCGACCTGCTCCCAGAGCACCACGAACAAAAAGGCCGTCAGCGCGTATCCGAGGTAGACCGGAAGGGTCGCCAAGAAGGGCTCGAGCAACAGCCGCCAACCCGGCTCCTCATGCAGCCAGATCATCACCCCGACAAGCGCGGCGTTGATGAGACACAGCACGATGTCGGCGCCAACGAGAGGCACGGCGACATGCATCAGAAGTTCGCGACCGTCGGCCCCCGCCGGCACCGGCACCCAGCCGCCGAACGCCAGATAGCTGAGCCCGCTCAGGCCCCCGACCAGACAGGTCATCGCACTGTTGAAGAGCCGGGCCACGGTGGGCACCGGGCGCACATCCAGGAGTGGGATGAGCGCCCCGAGGATCGCGGCCCCGAACGGGCCGCTCATCGGGATGGCCGCCAGCAGGATGGCCGCCGTGAAGGACAGGTCGATCTGCGCCTCGCCCTCGACGTCACGCAGCCGCGCGCTGGCGGCCCCCAGCGCCAGCAGCACCAGCAGGCCCGGCAACTCCGCCAACCCCGGCCGATGCACCCACCAGGTGAGCACCAGCAGCGACGGCGCAGCCAGCCCCACGAGGGCCAGATAGGCCGGCATCAAGCGCAGCCGCCCGGGGCCCTGGGCAGGGCCCGTCGGCGACAACGGCGTGCTGTTCACGAAGCCAGGTTAAGTGCCGCAACAGATATGGGCCCGCACCTGCGCTCGCAGGTACGGGCCCATATCCCCGGCCGGCATCAGCCGTAGGCCGGCGCGCCGCAAAGATCCGCCGTGAGGCGCGCGCCGGATGACGGCAGCAGCGGTCGGCAGAGTGCTCGCGTCAGGCGACCGGGCGCGGGTGCCACCACCACGTACCAGCCGAAGAGTTCAGCTCCGCGGACGCCACGGGGCGGGGGTGCCACCACCAGGTGCGAGCGGCGCCGTTGGTCATGGTCTGGATACGGGTGTCGTTCATCACTAACTCCTATTGATCGGTCTCGAACCCGCATTAGCGGCATGGGTCCGGAAGTCTGAACTTGACCGAACGACAACGACTCTCGTCTCCCCTGTGCCGTCCGTCGAGACCATCGTTGCACCCGTCCCGAACGAAAGACCAACACCTTTACTAATTCTTGAACCAAATTTGGTTAGATCTAAGAACTCCGGGCCGAATTGCCCCGAAATTGTCTCTGCACACAACATCCTGTCACTTCTAAATGGACGTCCGACTTACTCGAGATGAGACGCACGTCTCCATGCTTCGGGTCTTGAATTGGTATAGCGATGGCTATACCACGGCACACCGAAACACCGCTTCGACGAAGTTTGCGGCCGGCGGCTGCGGGGGCGATCGAGGTTCACCGAGCACCCGCGTCGCGGCGCGCTCAGGCGTGGGTGAACCAACGCGTGAACTACAGGTGGCCAGCAGGCGTCGGGCCGGTTGCGTC
>NZ_BAHD01000066.1 GCF_000298215.1 Kineosphaera limosa NBRC 100340
GGCGCACGCCGCAGCGCCCGCAGCTGCCGTCGTCGGCGAGCACCTGGCCGCACTCGGCGTGGGCGAACAGGCGCACGGGTCCGTCCGGGGCTAGATGCCGGTCGGCCCAACGCATGAGGTCGTGCACGATCGGCCATAGCTCCTGGCCGGCCTGCGTCAGCACGTGCTCGTACCGCCCGGAGGCGTACGGCCGCCGCGCCGCGATGCCCGCCTCGGTCAGCAGCGCCAGGCGCGCGGTCAGCACGGCGCGCGGGATGTCGAGGTGCACCTGCAGGTCGCCGAAGCGGGTGACCCCGAAGAACAGGTCGCGCACGATGAGCAGGGTCCAGCGCTCGCCGAGGATCTCCAGGGAGCGGGCCAACGGACAGGACTGGGTCGTGTACTCGCGCGGCAGTGCCATGGACACATCCTACGGCACATCAGTTCATTCACTGAACCGAAGCTGCTACAGTCCTGTCATGCTCCTGTGCGCACCGTGGCGGCGACCGTGAACACCCCGGCGACCGCGACCCTGAGCCCCCCGTGGTGGCGTCGCCCCATGGTCATCGTGACCGCCGGCTGCCTCATCTCGATCATCACGTTCGGGGTGCGCTCCAGCTTCGGCCTCTTCACCACCCCCCTGGTCGACCTGCGCGGCTGGGACCGTGAGGCGTTCGCGCTGGCCATGGCGTTCCAGAACCTGCTGTGGGGCCTGACCCAGCCCATCGCCGGGGCCATCGCGGACCGCTTCGGCGCGGCCCGCGTGCTCGCGATCGGCGGCCTCATCTATGCCGCCGGCGTGGTCCTCATGGCGATCAGCACCAATCCGGTGATGCTCACCATGACCGGCGGCGTCATCATCGGCATCGGCATCGCCGGCGGGTCGTTCACGGTCGTCATCGCGGCTTTCTCTCGCCTCGTCGAGCCCTCCAAACGGTCCTGGGCATTCGGGCTGGCGACCGCCGCGGGGTCGATGGGGCAGTTCCTCTTCGCGCCCCTGGGGCAGGCGTTCATCAGCACTTACGGCCCGCAGACCGCGCTGATCCTGCTCGCCGGCACCCTCCTGCTCGTGCCGCTGTTCGCCCGCTCACTGACCGGGTCCGCGTATGTGGCCGGGGCCTCCGACGACCCCGACGACCTGGTCTCCGCCGGGCAGGCGCTGCGCGCCGCCGGCACCTACCCCAGCTACCTCATGCTCGCGGCGGGCTTCTTCGTCTGCGGCTTCCACATCGCCTTCGTCACCACCCACCTGCCGGCGTACCTGACGGACCACGGGATGAGCGTGGCCGTGGCCGCGTGGTCGATCTCGCTCATCGGGCTGTTCAACGTCATCGGCGCCTACACCTCCGGCATCCTGGCCGGCCGCTGGCCGCGCCGCTACCTGCTCAGCGCCATCTACCTGGCCCGCGGCGCTGTGTTCGCGATCTTCCTCGTCGCGCCGGTCACGACCGCGACGGTCGTCATCACGTCCATGCTGCTGGGGCTGCTGTGGCTCTCGACGGTGCCGCCGACCTCCGGGCTGGTCGCGTTGATGTTCGGCACCCGCCACGTCGGGATGCTGTTCGGCATGGTGTTCCTCTCCCACCAGGTCGGGGCTTTCATCGGTGCCCTGCTCGGTGGCACGATCTATGAACAGACCGGCAGCTACCACCTCATGTGGATCCTGTGCATCGTCCTGTCGATCGGGGCCGGCTTGGTGCACCTGCCGATCAAGGAACGCCGCGCCCGCACGGCAGAGCCGACCGCAGAGGGGAGCACTGTGTGACCCGTCAGCATCTGACGTACGCGCTCGTCGGCCTGCTCCTGACCGCCGTGACCTTCATCGGCGTGCTCTACCAGGTCAACGAGGCCCTGGGCGCCGAAGCCCAGGGCTCCCTGCCGCAACTCATCTGCCCGCTGCACTGACCTGCCTTCGCACGCGAACGGCGGCCAAGGACGCTCCATCCAGGCCCGTCTTGTAGCAGTTCGCTACAATGAGCCATGAACACCATGCCTACCCGCGTGGACGGTGATCTCTGGGAAGCAGCCAAGGCGTCCGGGGCAATCGCCAGCAGAAGCGCAACCCAGCAGATCAACCACTGGGCTCGCATCGGCCGCGCGCTCGAAGCCTCTCCCAACGTGAGCGGGCGTGACGTGCGCCGGGTCTTGTCAGGCATCACCTCCTACGACGATGTCGGCGAGCCCGAGCAGGCGGTGGTGCGGGTCGCCTGGGAGCAGCAGATGGCCCAGCGACGCGAATCCCTCGACTTCGCCGCCGAATTCACGGCACAGGGGCGGTCGTGGTCCGAAGCTGGTGACAACGGTGCCGTCGTCCGACGCCCTTCGGCCCAGGACGACTGATCTGCCGCGATGCCGATCCTGCACCTGTTGGCCGGGCCGAACGGGTCCGGCAAGTCCACGTACGTGCGGCACGTCATCGCGCCGATTGCCGACCTGCCCTTCGTCAAGGCCGACGTGATCGCGGCTGCCCGATGGCCGCAGGCGCAGCTGGAGCACGCCTACGACGCATCACGCGCGGCTGAAGGCGAACGGCAGCGACTACTCGCCGACCGCAAGTCCTTCATCTCCGAGACCGTCTTCAGCCACAGAAGCAAGGTCGACCTCGTGGGTCAGGCTGTGCGCCTTGGGTACATCGTCCACCTACATGTGTTGCTGATCCCCGTCGAGTTGAGCGTCGCGCGCGTCGCCGACCGAGTCAGCGAAGGTGGTCACGACGTGCCGGAACGGAAGATTCGAGAGCGTTACGACCGATTGTGGAGCCTGATCGCGCAGGCCCGTGGCCTAGCCGATCGAACCGAGATCCTCGACAATTCAAGCGCTGCGACGCCTTTCCGCGTAGTCGCCACCTACGAACACGGCGAGCTCGTCGGTACGGCAAGCTGGCCGACCTGGACTCCCGCGGCCCTCGGAGACGCAGCCGGCACTCGAGAGTGACGTTGGCGAACTCGGATCGAACGTCGGCAAATACCCCACCGCGGGCGAAACAGGTTCGCGTCGCACGGCCCCGCTCGATATCCGACAGGGGAGACTGACCGGGACGCCCTGCAGCCTCGAAGGAGCCCCCGTGAATCGCAAAGTCATCATCACCTGCGCGCTGACCGGAGCCGGCGACACCACCGCCCGGTCGCCCCACGTACCGGTCACCCCGGAGCAGATCGCGACCGCCGGGATCGAGGCGGCCAAAGCGGGCGCGGCGATCATCCATATTCACGTCCGCGACCCCGAGACGGGCCAGGGCTACCGCGAGGTCAGCGCCTACCGGGAGGTCGTGGAGCGGGTCCGCGACAGCGGCGTCGACGTCGTCATCAACACGACCGCGGGGATGGGCGGCGACCTCGTCGTCGACCGCGACAACCCGGCCGGTCCACACGGAGAAGGCACCGACCTGGTCAACGGCCTGGAGCGCCTCGCGCACGTCGAAGAGCTCCTCCCCGACATCTGCACCCTCGACTGCGGGTCGCTGAACTTCGGCGACGGCAGCCTCGTGTACGTCTCGACGCCGGACATGCTGCGCCAAGGCGCCAAGCGCATCCAGGAGCTCGGCGTGCGCGTCGAGATGGAGATCTTCGACACCGGACACCTGTGGTGCGCCAAACAACTCGTCACCGAGGGGCTCGTCGACGACCCGGCGATGTTCCAACTGTGCATGGGCATCCCGTACGGTGCCCCGGCCGATCCTGGGCTCCTTGTCGCGATGACCCACCAGCTCCCCCCGGGCGCGGTGTGGGCCTCGTTCGCGCTCGGCGCGATGCAGATGCCGTGGGCCGCTCAGTCGGTGCTGCTCGGCGGGCACGTGCGCGTCGGCCTAGAGGACAACCTCTACCTCGGCAAGGGCAACAAGGCGACGAACGCCCAGCTCGTCGCCAACGCCAAGACCCTCGTCGAGGCGATGGGCGCCGCCGTCGCGACGCCCGACGAGGCCCGCGAAATCCTCAAGCTCAAGCCGAGGGGTTGATATGGCGCGCCTTGCACCCGCGGAGGTGCGGACCGTCGCCTGCATCGGCGCCGGCACGATCGGAGGCGGCTGGGTCGCCTACTTCCTCTCCCGCGGCTACGACGTGCGGGCCTTCGACCCGGCGCCCGATGCGGAGCAGCGGCTGCGCGCCCTCGTCGACGCCGCGTGGCCGGCGCTGACCGAGGTCGGACTCGCGGCCGGGGCGAGCCCTGATCGGCTCGTCGTCTGCGCGAGTCTCGCCGACGCGGTCGGGTCTGCCGACTTCGTGCAGGAGAGCGCCCCCGAGTCCCTCGACCTCAAGCGCCCGCTGCTCGCCCAGATCGACGCCGCGACTCCCGTCGACGTCGTCGTGTCGTCGTCGACCTCCGGCTACGGGATGAGCGAGATGGACACGCAGACCTCGCATCCGGAGCGCTTCGTGGTTTCGGGCACCCCTTCAACCCGCCCTATCTCATCCCGCTCGTCGAGGTCGTCGGGAGCCCGCGCACCTCACCCGAGGTCGTCGCGTGGACCCGTGAGTTCTTCACCCACGCCGGCAAGTCGGTCATCACGATGGACCGCGAGGTGCCCGGCTTCGTCGGCAACCGCCTCCAGGAGGCGCTGTGGCGCGAGGCGCTGCACATGGTCGCCAACGGCGAGGCGACGCCTCAGCAGATCGACGCCTCGATCGTCGAGGGGCCGGGCCTGCGCTGGGCCTTCCACGGGCCGATGCTCACGTTCCACCTCGCCGGCGGCCCCGGCGGGATGGCACACATGCTCGACCACTTCGGGCCCTCGCTGCTCAGCCCGTGGACGCGGCTGAACGCACCCGAGCTGACGCCGGAGCTGCGTGACGCCGTCGTCTCCGGGTGCGAGGAGGAGGCCGGCGAACGCACGATCACCGACCTCGTCCGCGAGCGCGACGCCCAGCTCATCGCCGTCCTGCGGGCCACGGGGAGGCTGTCGTGAGCGAGCTCGCCCCCTGGTCCGAACCCCTGCTCCCGGAGTGGATCGACTACAACGGGCACCTGTCCGAGGGCTACTACGTGCTCGTCTTCGGCCATGCCACAGACGCGGTGATGAACCAGATCGGCATGACCCCGGAGTACCTCGTCGAGACCGGCACGTCGCTGTACACCGTCGAGGCGCACGTCCGCTACCTCGACCAAGTGCCGCCGGACGCCACGCTGGAGGTGCGCAGCTCGATCATCGGTGGGGGCGCCAAGACCCTGTGGATCTGGCACGAACTGTGGGTCGACGAGCGGCTGCGCGCCACCGAGGAAGTGCTCATGCTGCACGTCATCGGCGGAGAAGGAGCGCGGGCCACGGCGTTTCCCCCGGGTCTCGCCGCCCGCATCGACGCCCTGCGGACCGACCCGCCCGCGGGCGCGGGGGGTCGGATCGCGCCCCGCTGAGGGTCCGTCGCCAGTCGATCAGAACGGGACGCCGCACTCGAGGATGACGTTGGCGTAGGGCGTGGCCTCGCCGGTGCGGACGGCGAAGGCGACCTGCGGGAGACGCTGCTTGAACGACTCGTGGTCCAGCGTCGTGCGCAGGCCGAGGCGGTCGGCGCGCTCGTCGAACCAGGTGCCAGCGACCCCCTCCAGGGCTTCGCTTGCGATGACGTGCCCCTGCACGACGATCTCGTCGAGGAGCGCGTCGAGCACCGCCGCGAACGGGACGGTCCCGGTCACCAGCGCCAGGTCGATCAGTGGCACGTGGCGGGGCAACGGCAGTCCCATGTCGGCGACCACCACGCGGTCGGTGTGGCCGAGCAAGCCGATCTGGTGCGCGAGCTGGGCGTGCACGATTCCGCTGTGCCTCATGCGCACTCCTGTCTGCCGAAGAATCCCGCGTAGCTGATCCGTGGCGCTGATGCTGGTGCGGCTAGGTGGGGCGGGCGTTATGTTGCTCGCCCCACCTAGCGAACCGCACTGCTTGACCTCGTCACTGCTTGAACTCGTTGACGTTCTCCTTCGTCACGGCCTTGACCTCAACGGGGATCTGCTTCTCCACCGTCTCACCGGCCGCGACCTTCAGCGCGTTGTTGACGGCCTCCTTGCCGAGCTCCTTCGGCTGCTGGGCGATGGTGCCGACCATCGTGCCCGCCTCGATCGCCGCCAGCGCGTCGGCGGTGCCGTCGAAGCCGAACACCATGACCTCCTGACCAGCGCGGTTACCGAGCGCCTGGATCGCACCCAAGGCCATCTCGTCGTTCTCCGCGAAGATGCCCTTTGCGCCGGAGTTCGACTGCAACAGGTTGGTCGCCACGTTCAGGCCCTGAGTGCGGTCGAAGTTGGCCGGCTGCTGGGCGATGACGCTGATGCCCGCGCCCGCCACGCCGTCGGTGAAGCCCTGGCCGCGGTCACGGCTGGCCGACGTACCCGGCACGCCCTGCAGCACGATGACCTCTCCGCTGCCACCCATCGCCTTGCCGAGGGCCTCCGCGGCGAGCTTGCCGCCCTGCACGTTGTCGCTGCTGATGAGCGAGGCGACCTCCGCGCCGTTGACCGCCCGGTCGACCGCGACGACCGGGATGTTCGCGTTCAAGGCCGGTGTCACGGCCGAGCCCGCCGCATCCGAATCCACCGGGTTGATGATGACGACCGACGCCTGCTTCGTCACCGCGTCGGCGATCTGGTTGGCCTGCGTCGCGGCGTCGTTCTGCGCGTCGACCACGTTGAGCGTCGCTCCGCCCGCGTCCGCCGCCTCCTGAGCGCCGTCGCGCAGGTCGACGAAGAACGGATTGTTCAGCGTCGACACCGCCAGGGTGATCGTCTTGCCGGCGCCTCCTGCGGTGCCGGTCGCGCCGGCCGCATCGCCGGCCGGGGCCGAATCCCGGTTGCAGGCCGCCAGGCCGAGGGTGAGCACGGAAACTGAGGTGACCGCCGCCAAGGTGTGGAAGGTGGACCGAGCCATGTTCTCTCTCCTTTGAGTGGGTGTTGCTGACGAGTAGGGGTGTGGGTCAGCGGCGCTGCCGCAGCACGTCGATACCGACGGCCGCCGCGATGACGAGGCCGATGACGACCTGCTGCCAGAACGCCGTGACATTGAGCAGGTTGAGACCGTTGCGGATGACCGCCAGGGTCAAGGCCCCGATGAGGGTGCCCAGCGCCCGCCCCGACCCCCCGGCCAGGCTCGCGCCGCCGATGACGACCGCGGCGATCGCGTCGAGCTCGTAGCCGCTGGCCGCTTGCGGCTGCGCGGACGCCAACCGGCCCGCGAGCACCAGGCCCGCAACGCCGGAGAAGAGTCCGGCCAGCGCGTACACCGCCATCTTGGTCCGCTTGACCGGCAGCCCGGCCAGCCGCGCCGCCTCCTCGTTGCCGCCGATGGCGTACAGCGAGCGGCCGAAGACCGTGCGGTTGAGGATGAACGCCGTGACGCCCCACGCGACGAGCAGCACGATGATCGGCACCGGGACCGGGCCGATGCTGCGCCCGATCGCCGAGACCGCCGGCGGCATCTCGATCGGTCGGCCTCCGGAGACGACGAGCGCCAAACCGCGCGCGATCGACAGCATCGCCAGCGTCGCGATGAACGCCGGCAACTTGCCGTAGGCGATCGCCGCCCCCGACACCGCCCCGGCCAACAACCCGACCAGCGGCGCCGCAAGGAGCGCGATGGGCCCGGGCAGCCCGGCCGTCGCGACCAGCCAGCCGGCGCAGATCGCCGACAACGCCGCGACCGAACCGACCGACAAGTCGATGCCCGCGGTGATGATGACGAACGTCATCCCGAACGCGAGCACCGCGACGACCGCCGCCTGCACGCCGATGTTGAGGAGGTTCTGGGTCGTCAGGAACGTCGGCGTGGCGATGAACATGACGACGCAGACGAGCACCAGGCCCACGAGCGCGCCGTTGTCGGCGAGCCACAGGGTGAACGCGCGAAGGCGCGAACGCTCCGGCGTCGAGTTGGCCTCGGCCTTCGCCGACCTCGCCGCAGCCTTCTCGGCCTTCTCGGCCGACTTCTCAGCAGACTTTTCAGCGGACACGGGACGAATCAACCTCCTTGACGGCCAACGACATGACCGCGTCTTGGGTGGCCTCCTCGGCCGTGAGTTCTCCGACGATGCGACCCTTGGCCATGACGAGCACGCGGTCGCTCATGCTGATGACCTCGGGCAGGTCACTCGAGACGAGCAGGACGCCGCCGCCGGCATCCGTGATGGCGTTGACGAGTTCGTAGATTTCGACCTTCGCGCCGACGTCGACGCCGCGGGTCGGCTCGTCGAGCAGCAGCACGTCGGACCCGGCCATCGACCAGCGACCGAACACAACCTTTTGCTGATTGCCTCCGGAGAGGCCGCGCACCTGCTGGTCCAGCGACGCCATCCGAATCCGCAACTGCTGGGCCACCTCGTCGCTGCGACGCCGTTGCCCGCGCAGGTCCGCGAGGCCGGCGCGACCGGTCGAGCGCAGCGTGGCGTAGCCGAGGTTCTCGGCGACCGACGCCTCGAGCACCAGCCCGGAGTTCTTGCGGTCCTCCGGCACGAGGCCCACCCCGCGGCCGACCGCAGCGGCGACGTCCTTCTTCGGCAGACGCTTGCCGTGCACCGTCACCGAGCCGGACTCGTAACTGTCCGCGCCCGCGATGGCCCGCAGCACCTCCGTGCGGCCCGCGCCCATGAGCCCGGCGATACCGACGACCTCACCCGCACGCACCTCAAGGGAGATGTCCTCGAAGACGCCCGACTGGTTGAGCCCCTCGACGTTGAGCACGACATCGCCGACCTCGCCGCGGCGCCGCGGGTACAGGTCGTCGATGCTGCGGCCGACCATGAGGCGCACCAGCTCGGCCTCCCCCGCGCCAGCGCTGACGGTGTCGACGGCAGTACCGTCGCGCAGCACGGTGATTCGGTCGCCGATCTCCTCGATCTCGTCGAGGTGATGGCTGATGAAGACCATCGCGACGCCCTGCTCGCGCAGGTCGCGCACGACGTCGAAGAGGATGTCGGTCTCGGTGCGGGTCAGCGCCGCCGTCGGCTCGTCGAGGATGAGGATGCGCGCGTCCATCGCGAGCGCCTTGGCGATCTCGATCATCTGCTGGCGGGCGACGCCGAGCGTGCCGACCTTGCGATTGACGTCGACGTCGAGGCCGATGCGGGCGATCGCCTCCTGGGCGTACTTGCGGACCGCGCGGCGATCGACCAGCCCGAACTTGCGCGGCGTGCGGCCGAGGGTGAGGTTCTCGGCGACTGACAGCTCGGGCACGAGGTTGAGCTCTTGGTGGATCGTGGCGATCCCCAGCGACTCGGACGTGCGGGTGTCAGGGATGCGCACCTCTTTGCCGTCGACGACGATGCGGCCGGTGTCGGGTTCGTGCACCCCGGCGATCATCTTGATGAGCGTCGACTTGCCCGCGCCGTTCTCGCCGAGCAGCACGTGCACCTCGCCGCGGCGCACGTCCAGACTCACGTCGCGAACAGCCTTGATGCCGCCGAAGGACTTCGACACCCCCTCCAGGCGTAGCAGGACCTCACCCATGGGTCGTCTCCTCGCTGTTGTGGGTCGTGAATGTGCTTTCGCCGACGGTGCGGCCGGGGTTCCGGAGCCGGATCGGCTGGGTCGTGGCGCGGCCGTTGCGTTGGTCGGTCGGCGCGTCGGGCGGGCTTTCGCCCAGGGAGCCGGGCGCGCTGTCGATGGGCGAGCCGAGTGGGCTCTCGCCGGACGGGCTGGGCGCGGTCTCGCCGAGGGAGCGACGGATGACGAGCCGCGTTGGGATGGGCGTGGTGTCGACGTCTTCGCCGGCGATGCGGTCCAGCAGGGCTGCCACTGCCTTCTCGCCGAGCTGGGCGGTGTCTTGGGCGACGACCGTCACGGCCGGGTCGAGCACCTCGAACCAGGGGGTGTCGTCGACCGCGGCGATGCCGACGTCTTCGCCGATGCGGACGCCGCGGCGCCGCATGACGGTGAGCACGCCGAGGGCCATCAGCGCGTCGGCGGCGATGATCGCCTCGGGCGGCGTCGACAGACCGAGCAGCTGCTGCGCGGCGGCGATACCGCTGGCGAGCTGGAAATCGCCCTCGACGAGGTACTCGCTGCCCAGGCCGATGCCGTGTTGCGACAGGCGGACCGCGACGGCCCGGAGGCGTTCGCGGCCGGTGGAGGTCGACTGCGGGCCGGCGACGATCGCGATTCTCCGGTGCCCCAACGCCACGATGTGGTCGACGAGCTCGCCCATCCCGCCGGCGGAGTCGGAGGCGATGACCGGCACGCCGAGGCCCGCATCGCGGTCGATCGAGACGGTCGGGTTGGCCGCGACGACCTTGCGCAGCGTGACGCTCGCTCCGCCCTGAGGGACGACGAGCAGCCCGTCGACCTGGTGTTTCGCCAGGGTGTTGAGGTAGCGGTCCTGGGCGTGGCAGTCTTCGTCGGCGTTGCCGATCATGACGGTGCGACCTGCTTCGGCGGCGGCCTTGTCGACCGCGTACGCCAGGTCGGTGAAGAAGGCGTTGCGGACATCAGGCAGCAGCAGGCCGATGGTGTCGGTCCGGCTCGTGCGCAGCGAGCGCGCCGCCGAGTTGCCGGCGTAGCCGAGGTCTTCGGCGGCCTGTCGGACGATGTCGCGCGTACGAGGCGCCGCGGAGGCGTCGGGGTCGAGCGCCCGGGAGGCCGTCGCCGGGGAGACACCAGCGGCCAGCGCGACATCCCGCAGGGTCACGGCCACGCTGCCACCTCCTTGCGACATTGCAATCGATTCCAATTGGAATCGATTGCAGGAGTCTGCCCCGCGTGCCGCCCCCCGTCAAGACCCCCACGGGCGCCAGGCGCGAGCCCGCCACCCTCCCGCCGACGGTTGCCCTCCCTGCGTTGGGTTGCGGTCGCAACAGCACCCGTCGGCAGGGGGCGCAACCGTCGGCGACAGCGGGGCTGGGCGGGGGCGCAACCGGCGGCGAGAGCGGGGCCCGGAAGGGGACGCAACGGTGGGCAGGGCTGGCGTGCGGTGGGCGACGGGCGGTCGTCGCCGACGGACGGTCGTCGCCGACGGGCGGTCGTGGGCGACCGGGCACCCCGCAGTCCCCGGTAGTTTGAACGGACTAACGAGCCCGGGTGGCCGCTACACGCGCGTGCACGCCGAGCCCCTGGGGGGTCGATGGACGGAGTGACGCCGAGGGAGGCGCTGACGGCGCTCCGCACCGAATTGCGGCGTTCCGTTTGGCTGTTGCGCTGCGGGCTGATCCTCCCGACTCTGCTCGTTGCCCTCGCGGCGTCAGCGGTGATCAATGGAGGGGGAATCGTCGCGCTTCAGCCGTCGCTAGCGCTGGCCCCGCTGACGATCCTGTGGTGGATGCGGTGGTGGCCGATCGAACGCGGCTGGCGGGAAGTTCGGGGCGCGCAGGCCGCACAAGCCGTTTCGGTCACGACGTCCGCCTGGGAGGATCCCGTGACCGTCACCACCGGGGCCGGCTCGAGTTGGCGATGGCCTGTCATCCCCGGGCGCTCCTTCTCCGGCAAACTCCCGATGCCCGGAGATCGCGCATGGATCGCCCGCCCGCTGCGCGAGCACGCCTATCCGGTCATCGTCGTGTTCGACGGGGACCGCCCGCGCATCGCGGTCGCCAGCAGGCCCGCCTACCAGGTGCCAGAACGGGTCACCTGAGCCAAGCGCGACTTGGACCACCGGGACTCCGACTGGACGACGTCTCGAGCGGTTGGCCAGTCAGCCGGGCGCTGTCCAGTCGGACTCGCCAACCGTCTCGCCCGGCGGGAGCCGCCCCCCTGCACTGGGCTGCGGTCGCCACAGCAACCGGCGAGGGGGTGCAACGGTCGCCAAGGGCGGGCGATCTGCTCCCAGGCATGTTTTCGTTTACGATATTCACATGCGCGAGGACGAGGTGACGCAGGAGCAGATACAGGAGTGGGCCGATGAGGCCGAGGCTGGTTACGACGTCGAGCAACTCAAGCGCCGTGGACGCGGTCGGCCTGGCCGTGGAGCCGAGCCCATGCAGGTCGTCGCGGTGCGACTCACGCTTGAGGAAGTGGCGGCCCTGGACGCCCTTGCGGGTCGGGACAACGTCAGCCGCTCCGAGGCGATTCGCCGCGCACTCGCTCACTTCGCGGCGTGAAGGTCCACCCGAGCGCGCTCAAGCATGGAGTCAGCCAGGAGGATGCGGCGCAGGCGGCTGACTGGCCACAGTGGATCGAGCCGCTTGATGACGAGGACGACTGGCCGCACCGTCAGTTGCGTCTTGGCTTCGACACAAACGCACGGCTCCTCGAGACGGTTGTGCTGGTCTTCGAGAGCGGCGCAGAGTTGGTGATCCACGCGATGCCCGCGCGCAAGCAATTCTGGGAGCTGCTGCCCTGATTTCCTGGCCCGGTCGTGTCCGAAATCCCCCGAGCGCATGCGTGAAGTGGGTCTCGACAGACGGCTCGGGCGGTTGTGGCACCGTTGCTAGGTATGGCCGAGCGCAGGTGGGATGTCGCGGTCGTCGGGCTGGGGCCGGCGGGGCGGGCGCTGGCGCATCGGCTGATCAGGACCGGGCTGTCGGTGCTGGTGATCGACCCCGACCCCGGGCGGCCGTGGCGGCAGACGCTGGGCGGCTGGTCTCGGCAGCTGCCGGCCTGGCTGCCCGTGGAAGCCGTCGGCGCCCGCGCGCAGAACCCGGTGATCCGCGCCGAGGCGAGCTACCCCATCCGGGCAGGATACGCGGTGCTCGACAACGCAGCACTTGCTCGCGCCCTCGACCTCACGGGCGCTGAGCTGCAGGAACGAGCAGCCTCCGACCTTGTGAACGTGCCCGCCCGGGTCGTCGTCGACGCGCGCGGCGCCGTGCCCGCCAGTTCGCAGCGCCCGCGCCGCCTACCCCTGCAGCGGGCCATCGGGGTGCTCGTCGAACCGCACCTCGCCGCGCCAGTCCTCGCCGGTGACGAGGCCGTGCTCATGGACTGGCGCCCGTTCGACGGCGCCCCCGCCTGGGCGGCGACGTCACCGACGTTCCTCTACGCCATCCCCATGCCCGACGGTCGGATCCTGCTCGAGGAGACCTGCCTCGCCGGCGCCCCCGGCCCCGATCATCCGGAGTTGGATCGGCGGCTGCGCGTGCGCCTCGCGCGGCACGGGATCGGTGGTCCGGGGGTGGACGATGCCGAGATCGAGCGAGTCTCCATCCCCATGCTCCGCGCGCCCCGAGGTCGCGGCCCGAATGGCCAGGGCGTGGCCGGCCAGGGCCTTAGCAGCCAAGGCCTGAGCGGTCGGGATCTAGTCGCTCTTGACCGGGGTAGACCCGGCGTGCGCTTTCCCGGTCTGGGCGGGCACCACCAAAGCGCCCGTGCCGGCGGCAGCCAAGTGGCGACCGGCCCGCTGGTGGTGCGTTTCGGCGCTGCTGGGGCGCAACACAATCCGATCACCGGGTACTCGGCGTTCGCCTCCCTGGCAGCCGTCGACAACTTCGTCGAGCGCATCACCGGTGCGGTGCGCGAAGGCTCCCGACTCGCGGTTCCCGGCGGCCCGCCCCTCGCGCGGCACGCGGCACTGCGGGCCTTGCTGCGACTGAGCCCCGACGACACCCTGGCCCTTTTCGACGCCTTCGGCCGGCTGCCGGCCCAGCGGCAGTACGACATCCTCGACGCTCGGGCCACGGATCGCCACCTCATCGCGGCACTCACCGCGCAATTCCGGCGTCTCCCCCCGCGCTCCGCCCTGGCCCTCCTGCGCGCCACCACGATCTGAGCTAACCCTGCCGTTAGTCATACTTTCCGGCGAAGTTCAGAGTTCCGACTATGAATCTCGCGCGAAATAAGACTATCGGCGACTTTTCAGATTTCGAATTATGACCCTCGAATCCACAGTGCGGCATCGGCAGGGGATTTCTTGGGGTATAAGGTCGCGGGTATGACGCAGACAACGGTGCGGTGGGGTATCGCGGGACCTGGGCGCATGGCGGCAACCATGGCGCAGGCCTTCGAGCACGTGAGCAACGGGGAACTCGTCGCGGTCGGGTCGCGGTCGTTGGAGCGGGCGCAGGGGTTCGCCGACGAGCACGGGATTCCGGTGGCGCACGGCACCTACGAGGGCCTCGCCGACGACCCGAACGTCGACGCGATCTACATCGCCACGCCCCATCCGCAGCACACCGACATCGCGCTGGCCGCCATCGCGGCCGGCAAGGCGCTGCTCGTCGAGAAGTCGTTCACCAGCACCGTCGAGGACACCCAGCGGATCATCGACGCCGCCCGCGCCGCCGAGGTCTTCGTCATGGAGGCGATGTGGACCCGGTTCAACCCCGCGGTGCAGCACATTCGGGAGCTCATCGCCGACGGCACCATCGGGCAGGTTCGGGCCGTCAACGGCGACCTGTCGGCCTTCCGCGCCTACGACCCCAACGACCGCCTGTTCGACCCGGCCCTCGGCGGTGGCGCGGTGCTCGACCTCGGCGTCTACGTCGTGTCGTTCGCGCAGCACTTCTTGGGAGCGCCGGACACCGTTCACGCGGTCGGTGGCCGCTACGACTCCGGCGTGGAGGGCGAATTCGGCGTGCTGCTCGGCTACGACGACGGGCGCAGCGCCTCGCTGGCTGGCGCGTTCACCGTGCAGGGCCCGGGACGCATGGCCATCCTCGGCACGGGCGGCTGGATCGACGTGCACCCACGCTTTCACCGCAGCGCCAGCATCACCGTGTGGCGCGGCAAGGAATCCGAGACTCAGCACTTCGACTCCGGCTACCAGTTCGAGGTGCAGCACGTCGGCGAATGCCTGGCCGCCGGGCTCACCGAGAGCCCGATCATGCCGCTGGACGACACCCTGGCGGTGCAGCGCACCATGGAGCAGATGCTGGCCCAGATCCACGGCTGAGCCCAGCAGCAGCTGAGCCAGAAAAGCCAGGTCAGCGGCGTTTGGCCAGCTGCTGCTCGAGCCGGAACCGCACGACCTCGGTCACGAGCTCAACAGGCAGCGGCCGGTCGAGTGGAAACTGGATGGCGCCCTTGCTGCGCTTCAACCCCATGGCATCGGCCCGCTCGGCGACCAACGCGACGCCGTCCGCGCCCGGGTAGAAACCCACATGGCGCTTTCCGGCAGCGAAGTGCACGAGGTTGCCGTTGACCTTGTACGTGGGCATGCCCCACGCCATGGCCTGCTCGGCCTGCGGCGCCAACTGCTCGATCAGCGCGCGCAGCTGGTCCATGAGGCGCCGATGCTCGCCGTCGTAGCCCGCCAGGTAGTCGTCGATGACCGTCATGTGCACAGGGTGGCTGTCAGGGCAGGAAGTCGTCGAGCATTCCGGGAGTCGTGGCGCGCATCACCGCGAGCGCCCGCGGCCACGGCACGTCGAGCACCTCGATCTTGCCGCCGCCCGCGGCCAGCGTCGCCGAGAGCGTGACGAGCCCGACGCGGCGTTGGAAGAACGACTCCGAGACGTTCCAGCCGATGATGCCGCCGGCCCCGATCGCGTCGGTGTGCTCGGGGAACAGCCCGGACCGCGCCACCAGATGGTCCCCGACGAGCGCGTGCCCGAGCCGGGCATAGCGGGCCCGCGCCAGCACGGGCGCCACCGCCAGGGCGACGACCGGCAGCACCCACAGCCACGTCCACTCCAGCCACCACCACAGCGGTGCGGTCAGGGCGGCGACGACGATCGGCAGCGCCAGGGAGCGTGTGTACCGTCGCCGGCGTGCCGCCGGACCGTGTTGCTCCAACGACACGGTCAACGGCTCCGGGTCGCGCAGCACCCGCCCCGCAACCCGCGTGACCACTTCGCGCGGCGCCGGCGGCACGAGCAGGTCACTGCCGGACTCCTGGTTCGCCGACCCGATCACCAGCGCGTCGGCCTTGGCCCCGCCCACCAGCCCCACGAGGAACGGCCGCGTCACCCGCACCCCGCGCAGCCGCCGTTCCTCCAGCGACGTCGTGCGCGTCGTCAGCAGCCCGCGCGTGACGCCGAGCGTGCCCGCCGAATGCCGCGTCAGCCGGTAACCCCAGTAACGCAGCACGTACGCGACGATCGAGGCCACGACGAACACCACGAGCACGCCCAGCACCCCCTGGACGATGGCCATCGTGAGAGTGAGACCGGTGGCGTAGTCGTAGGCCGCCGACCCGATTTCGGACTCCAGCGCGCGGCGCGTCAGTTCACCCAAGAACTGCAGGCCGACGCCGATCGCCGCGAGCATCGTCGCTAAGCCCGTAAGACTGAACGGCGCGAAGCGGATCCACCCCGCGTCGAACACCGCCAGCTCGGACTCCGGCTCATTGGTCGCGAGTGCCCCGGAGACGGTGGAGTCCGGGTCTGCTGTGGAAGGCGCCCGGTCGGCGGCCGTATTCGCGGGGTCGGCCCCGGTAGTCGCGGGGTCGTCACCGGGTGGGGTCTGCGACCGCGCGACGTGCAAGAGGTCCTCGCGCAGCGCCCGTGCTTGCTCGGCGGGCAACCCGTCGAGGACGAACGGGCGCTCGCCGCCGGTGCCGACCCGCACCGCCGCGACCCGAAGGAGCCGGTGCAGCGGGGAGGCGGTGACATCGACGGTGCGGATGCGGTCGAGTCGCGCGGTCAGCGTCGTGCGCTGCAGCAGCCCGCGGCGCACCTGAAGGTGCTCGTCGGTGATGCGGTACGACGTCGTCAGCCACGACAGAATGCCGAGGGCGATGGGGAAGATGACCGCGGCGAGGTTGGTCCACCAGGGAGCCGACCGCCCCGCCGAGCCCGCGAATACGACCACAACGAGCGCGGGCAGAAAGCGCACCACGGCCTGCACCGGCTCGATGAGCAGCATCCGGCGATCCAGGCGACGCCACGAATCCGTCGCCGCCCGCACCGTCGGCTGCGGCGGCGAGACCGGCGGCGCCGCGTCATGGTTCAGGTCGCCACTCATGTCGCGTCGCCGCGCACTTGGGAGGTGATGCGGGTGAGTTCTTCGACGAGCTCGTCGACGGTGGCACGCTCCAACCCGGCGACCCGCAGGGCGCCGGCGGCCGACGCGGTCGTCACGGTCAGCGTGCCCAGGCCGAACAGCCGCTCGATGGGCCCGAATTCGCTGTCCACGGTCTGGATCCGCGAGATGGGCGCGACGCGGCGCTCCTGGCTGATCCACCCGGACTGGGTGTAGACCGCGTCGTCGGTCACCTCCCAGCGGTGCACCCGGAAGCGCCACTCGGGCACGACGACGAGGTACACGGCAGCCAGCACCAGCACGACCCCCAATGCGAGCCACTGCCACGAGCGGTTGCCGTCGTCGAACCACATCCAGCCCACGACCCCGCCGATCGGCCAGATCCAGGTGAGCAGGGCGGCGACCCGCCAAACGACGCGCGCCCGACGGCTCACGAGGTGTGCGGGCCGACGCGGCCGCGCCTCCGGCGGAAGATCAGTCAGCTCTGTCCCCATGAGGCAAGCCTGTCACGCCCCGCCGACAAGCCTGATCACGCCGGACCGTCGCTACCCTCCGACGTACGCCGCCAGGTGCTGACCCGTCAGCGTCGAGGCGTCGGCGACCAGGTCGGCCGGGGTGCCCTCGAAGACGACGCGCCCACCGTCGTGACCAGCACCGGGGCCCAGATCGATGATCCAGTCGGCGTGCGCCATCACGGCCTGGTGGTGCTCGATGACGATGACGGACTTACCGGAGTCGACGAGCCGATCCAGCAGCCGCAGGAGGTTCTCGACATCCGCGAGGTGCAGCCCGGTCGTCGGCTCGTCGAGCACATAGATCGAGCCCTTCTCCCCCATCTGCGCCGCGAGTTTGAGCCGCTGCCGCTCGCCGCCGGAGAGGGTGGTCAGCGGCTGCCCGATCCGCAGGTACCCGAGTCCCACATCAGCGAGGCGCGTGAGCACCTTGTGGGCCGCCGGTACTTTCGCCTCCCCGTCGGCGAAGAACTCACACGCCTGCGCGACCGACATCGCCATGACCTGCGCGATGTCCTGCCCACCGAGCGTGTAGTCCAGCACCTCCGGTTGGAATCCCTTGGCGTCGCACACCTCGCACGGGGAGGAGACGGTGTCCATGAACCCCAACTCGGTGTAGATAACGCCGGCGCCCTTGCAGTTAGGGCAGGCACCTTCGGAGTTGGCCGAGAACAGCGCGGGTTTGACGCCGTTGACCTTCGCGAACGCCTTGCGCACCGGCTCCAGCAGGCCCGTGTAGGTCGCCGGATTCGAGCGCCGCGACCCCTTGATCGCGCCCTGGTCGATGACCACGACATCCTCGCGCGGGCCGAGTTCACCGTGGATGAGCGACGACTTGCCCGACCCCGCCACCCCGGTCACCGCGCACAGCACCCCCAGCGGCACATCGACGTCGACGCTTTGCAGGTTGTGCGTCGACGCGCCGCGAATCTGCGCGTGCCCCTGTGCCTTTCGGACGGACTCCTTGAGACGAGCGCGATCATCCAGATGCCGGCCGGTGATCGTGTCGGCCGCGCGCAGTCCCGCGACGGTGCCCTCGAAGCAGATCTGCCCACCGCCCGTTCCGGCTCCCGGGCCCAAGTCGACGACGTGGTCGGCGATCGCGATCATCTCCGGCTTGTGCTCGACGACCAGCACCGTGTTGCCCTTGTCGCGCAGCTGGATGAGCAGCTCGTTCATCCGCGCGATGTCGTGCGGATGAAGCCCCACCGACGGCTCGTCGAAGACGTACGTCACGTCGGTCAGCGAGGAGCCCAGGTGGCGAATCATCTTGGTGCGCTGGGCCTCTCCCCCGGAGAGGGTGCCCGCCGGCCGCTCCAGCGACAGGTAGCCCAGGCCGATCCCGACGAACGAGTCGAGCAGGTGCAGCAGCCCCTTGAGCAGCGGCGCGACCTCCGGGTGGTTCAGCCCGCGCACCCAGGTCGCGAGGTCGGTGATCTGCATGGCGCAGCAGTCGGCGATATTCACCCCGTCGATCCGGCACTCGAGCGCGTGCTGCGCCAGCCGCGTGCCACCGCACTCCGGGCATGGCTTGAAGACGACGGCCCGGTCGACGAACGCCCGAATGTGCGCCTGCATGGCCTCCCGGTCTTTCGACAGCATCGATTTCTGGATGCGCGGGATGATCCCTTCGTAGGTGAGGTTGATGCCCTCCACCTTGATCTTCGTCGGCTCCTTGTGCAGGAGGTCGTCGCGTTGCGCCTTCGTGAACTTCTTCACCGGCTTGTCCATGTCGAAGCCGAAACCCGAGAAGATGCGCCCGTACCAGCCGTCCATCGAATAGCCCGGCACGAGAATCGCGCCCTGGGCCAGCGACTTTTCCTCGTCGATGATCGCGCTCAAGTCGAAATCCGAGACCCGGCCGGTCCCCTCACACTCCGGGCACATACCGCCGGTGATCGAGAACGTGCGCTTTTCTTTCTTACCTTTGTTGGCGCCGGTCGCAATGGTCACCGCTCCCGCACCGGAGACCGAGGGAACGTTGAACGAGAAGGCCTGCGACGAGCCGACGTACGGGGTACCCACCCGGGAGAAAAGGATGCGCAACATCGCGTTGGCGTCGGTGGCGGTGCCGACGGTGGAGCGCAGGTTGGCGCCCATGCGCTCCTGGTCGACGCGGATCGCGGTGGTCAGGCCCTCAAGGTGGTCGACGTCGGGGCGGGCCAGGGAGGGCATGAAGCCCTGCACGAACGAGCTGTACGTCTCGTTGATCATCCGTTGGCTCTCGGCGGCGATCGTGCCGAACACCAGCGAGCTCTTACCGGAGCCGGAAACCCCGGTGAACACCGTGAGCCGCCGCTTGGGGATCTCCAGGCTGACGTCGGCCAGGTTGTTCTCCCGTGCCCCCTGCACCCGGATGACGTCGTGGCTGTTGGCGATCGCCGCCTGCACCCCTGCCTCCATCTGCGCTCCCCTCCTCGGGCGGGCCGACTGCTCGATGTCCCGCCTGCTCCTGTGGCCCGATCAGGGTAGCCCCGCCGCTGCCTGTCGCCGGTCCACCCGCAGCGGCGCCGGGCCCCGCACCGGAGGCGCCTGCGGACCCGAATCTGGGGGTCACCTGAGGGGCGTCTGGGGTGGCGCTGATACCGGGGCGGGCATCGACGCCTGACCGTTATGTGTCGTTGCCTGATCCGTCATCTAGGCCGATTAGGGTTGTGTCCGTGCGGAACTCCCGCACATCGCCCATTCCGATGACGGCCAGGGGGGCCAGGCCGCAGCATGCCGTTTCTGGGGAGTAGTGGAGGTCATGAAGTTCTTCGGACGACGTCCGTCGATCAGCGCAGGGCGCGCACAACGCCGACGTCAGGAGCGTCGCCGCGCAGGATGGTTACGACGTAACCGGCGGCTCGGGATCGCCGCCTTCGTCAGCGTTCCGGCGGTCGCGCTGGGCACGGTGACGATGGCGGGTGCCTACGGGTACAACCTCATGAGCTCGTCGTCGCCGACCTGCACCCCGCAGGTGGTGCGGGCACCCGAGCGGGACAGCTTTCGGCTCACTGTGCTCAACGCGTCGGGCTACAACGGCAAGGCGACCCCCATCGGCAAGGAGCTGCTCAAACGCGGCTTCGATGTGGCGGAGGTCGGCACGGTGCCATCCGGCGGGTTGATGTCGGGTCAGGGCACGATCAACTACGGGGCGGACGGGCGCGACCAGGCGCTGCTCGTGGCAGCCCAGGTCAAGGGGGCGAACCTGCACTTCGACGGGCGCCAGGGCCCATCGGTGTCGTTCGTCATCGGCGGCACGTTCCCAGGGCTCGTGGAGGTGCCGCCGCCCCCGCCGCCGCTGCCGCAGGAGGTCACGGTCAACGTGTACAACACGACCTTCCGCAGCGGGTTGGCCACCGACGTCAGCAATCAACTCACCGACCGCGGCTTCGTCACCGGCAAATACGGCAACGACCCCGACAACGGCTTCCTGCCCGACGACGTCGCGGTCATCCGCTACGGCGAGGACGGCGCGGAGGGCGCGCGGCTCGTCGCCCAACACGTGCCCGGCGCCCGACTGCAGCAGGTGCCGCGCGTCAGCAAGTCGGTCGATGTCGTTCTTGGCAACCGCTTCGAGCAGCTGACCGACACCGCGTTGGTGCCGACCCCGCCTCCGGTCGAGCCGGCACCGCCGGAGACCGTGACCCGGCCGTGCTGAGCGAGCCGAGCGCGGACTGAGCCGCCTGTAGGGATGCGGTTGGTCCGCCCCGTTGGCCTGCCCGTTCGTCGCCGCCACCCCTCGTGGCGGCGACGAACGGGACTTGTGTCCAGATCGTCGCGAGTGATTGACTGTGTGCACCAGGTCACAGGCCAAACACGGTGCTGGGTGACCACATCGAAGGGTCCGAGCGATGGCCACCCTCGACAGCCCCCGCGCCGCACCTGGCGCAGCACCCCATCCTTCTTCAGATGTGAAGCGCGCCGATGAGCTGCTGACGCAGTTGCAGCACACCCCCGCCGAAGCCGACCGGCAGGCCTTGCGCGACGAGATCGTCACGCTCACCATCGGCGTGGCCGACAGCGCCGCCCGCACCTTCTGGTACCGCGGCATCGAACGTAACGACCTGACCCAGGTCGCGCGCCTCGGCCTCATGAAGGCCATTCGGGGGTACGACCCGAGTGTCGGCGCCGGCTTCGTGGCCTACGCCCTGCCGACCATCACCGGCGAGCTCAAGCGCTACTTCCGCGATCAGGGCTGGCTGGTGCGCCCGCCGCGATCCCTGCAGGAGATGCGGCCCCGCCTGGGCCTGGCGCAGGAGGCGCTGCGGGCCCGGCTGGGGCGCGAGCCGACACAGGCCGAGCTGGCGGCGTGGCTGGAGGTCGAGGAGCAGGTCGTCACCCAGACCCGGCTGGCCTCCCGCGGATTCACGGCCGAGCCGCTGGGCCCACCGCAGGAGGAGGGGCAGGGCGCCGACTGCGCCGCCGCGGATACCTACCGCGAGATCGAGGAGTGGGAGAGCGTGCGGCCAGCCCTGCACTCCCTCACCGACCGGCAGCGGACGGTGCTGCGGCTGCGCTTCGTCGACGACCTGACCCAAGCCGAGATCGGCGCCCGCGTCGGCGTCTCCCAGATGCAGGTCTCGCGCATCCTCTCCGGCTGCCTGGCCCAACTGCGCGAGCAGGTGCACGCCGCTTGAGGCTCCCCTGCGGGAGATCGGCCGACCCGCCGAACGGCGGGAGTGCGGCGGCCGGTCTCCCCACCTGATCGGCGGCGGCGTGGCTCGGGGGGCTGCGCCGCCGCTGCCTTTCTGCGGTTCGGGCTTCGGTTCGGGCTTGCCGTATGGCTGCTGTTGTTCATCGGCGATCGAAGTCGCCGGGCCGTGCCGCCGGACCGGCGGCGGGAACGCCGGTAGCGTCGAACTCGGACGACTTTGCACCGAGAGGGCGCGATGACCGCATCCACCACGACCACCCCGACGACCGGCACCCGCACCCGACGGGCCCCGCTGTGGGCCTTGAAGCTCGTCATGTCGGTCACCGGCATGATCTGGGCGTTCTTCGTGCTCGTGCACTTGTTCGGCAACCTGAAGATCTACTTCGGCGCCGCCGGCTTCGACCACTACGCGCATTGGCTGCGCGAGATCGGCTACCCGCTGATCCCCCACGAGGGGGTGCTGTGGGCGCTGCGGATCACCCTGATCGTCGCGTTGGTCGCGCACGTCACCGCCGCGGTGCTGCTGCTGCGCCGCTCCCGGGAGGCGCGTGGCGGGGTTCGGGCGCGGCGCACCGGGTCGCAGATGTGGTTCGCGACGTTCATGCTGCCGACCGGCCTGATCCTGCTGGCGTTTCTCGTGTTGCACGTGTTCGACATGACGTTGGGGGTGCAACCAGCCGCTCCGGCCGACTTCACCGCCGCCACCGACGGCGGCTCGCCGGCCGCGAATCTCGTGGCGTCGCTGTCGCGCCCGTGGGCGGCGATCGCCTACGCGGTGGCGATGCTCGCGGCCGCGGCGCACGTCGCGCACGGAGCGCTGCTGGCCGTCAACGACCTCGGCGCCACGGGCGCGACGGTGCGGCGGGTGGCCGTGTGGGTCGGGGCGTTGGCCGCGATCGCCATCCTGTTGGGCAACGCGAGCATCCCCGTCGCCGTACTGACCGGAGTGCTGTCATGACCGACCTGGCCGACCAGACCAACCCCGACCAGACCACCCCCGACACCGTCACGCCCGACAAGATCGCCCACGGCGCCGACCTCGACGGCCGCATCCCACCGGGTGACCCGGCGACCGCCTGGCAGCGGCGCCGCGACGAGTACCGCCTCGTGGGGCCGCTGAACCGGCGCAAGTTCACCGTCGCCGTCGTCGGCACCGGGCTCGCGGGCGCCGGGGCCGCCGCCGCGCTGGCCGAACTCGGCTACGACGTGCACGCGTTCACCATCCACGACGCCGCCCGCCGCGCGCACTCCGTCGCCGCCCAGGGCGGCATCAACGCCGCCCGCGCCCGCAAGGTCGACGGCGACTCCATCCGCCGGTTCGTCGTCGACACCGTCAAGGGCGGCGACTTCCGCGGCCGGGAGGCCGAGGCGTACCGGCTCGGGCAGGAGTCGGTACGGGTCATCGACCACATGAACGCCATCGGCGCGCCATTCGCCCGCGAGTACGGCGGCAGCCTGGAGACGCGTTCGTTCGGCGGGGTGCAGGTCTCGCGCACGTATTACACCCGCGGGCAGACCGGGCAGCAGGTGCAGATCGCCGGCGCCCAGGCCCTGCAACGACAAGTCGGGCTCGGTCGCGCGACCCTGCACACCCGCTCCGAAATGCTGGACCTCGTCGTCGAGGAGGGTCGCGCCCGCGGGGTCGTCACCCGCAACCTGGCGACGGGGGCAATCGAGGCGTGGCCCGCGCACGCCGTCGTGCTGGCGACCGGCGGGTACGGCTCGGTGTACTTCCACTCGACGCTCGCGGTGAACAGCAACGCCTCCGCCGCGTGGCGCGCGCACCGGCACGGAGCGCTGCTGGCCTACCCGAGCTTCGTGCAGTTTCACCCCACCGCGCTGCCGGTCAGCAGCGAGTGGCAAGCCAAGACGATCCTCATGAGCGAGTCGCTGCGCAACGACGGCCGCATCTGGGTGCCCGCCGCGCCCGGCGACGACCGCGACGCCAACTCCATCCCCGACGCCGAACGCGACTACTACCTGGAGCGGATGTACCCGGCGTTCGGCAACCTCTCCCCGCGTGACATCTCCAGCCGCGCGGCCACCGAGCGAATCCGCTCCGGGCACGGGGTCGGGCCGCTGAAGAACAGCGTGTACCTCGACTTTCGTGACGCCCGCGAGCGGCTCGGGCGGGACGTGCTCAAGGCCCGCTACGGCAACCTCTTCGAGATGTACCACCACGCCACCGGCGAGGACCCGTACGAGGTGCCGATGCGCATCGCGCCCGGCGCGCACTTCACGATGGGCGGCCTGTGGAGCGACTACGACCTCATGACGACCCTGCCCGGGCTGTTCGTGGCCGGGGAGTCGGGGTGGGCGTATCACGGGGCCAACCGGTTGGGCGCGAATTCGCTGCTGTCGGCGTGCGTCGACGGGTGGTTCACGATTCCGTTCGCGCTGCCGAATTACCTTGCGCCGCAACTGGGTCAGACATTGCCGTCGGCTGACTCGGCGCCTGTTCAGGAGGCGTTGGCCCGGGTGCGTGCGCGGGTGCAGGCGTTGTTGGACGTCGGTGGGGATCAGGCCCCGGCGACGTTCCACCGGCGACTCGGGGAGATTCTGTACCGCGGCTGCGGGGTGTCGCGTTCGCGGGAGGGCTTGGAGGCGGCGATCGGCGAGGTCGAGGAGCTGCGTTCGCAGTTCTGGCGGGACGTGCGGGTCGCCGGGTCTGGGGATCGGCTGAATCAGGTGCTCGAGCAGGCGGGTCGGGTCGCGGACTTCCTCGAACTCGCCGAACTCATGTGCGTCGACGCGCTGGACCGGCAGGAGTCGTGCGGGGCGCACTTCCGCACCGAACATCAGGACGCCGGGGAGGCCCGGCGCGACGACGAGCACTGGGCGTTCGTCTCCGCGTGGGGCACCGCCGATGCGGGGGCCGGTGGGCTGAGCTTCACCCGGCACGCGGAGCCGCTGGAGTTCGAGTCCGTGGCGCTGGCGACGAGGAGCTACCGATGAAACTCACGCTGCGCATCCACCGACAAGACGGGCCGTCGGCTCCTGCCCGCACCGTCTCCTATGAGGTCGAGGGGTTGGCGCCGCAGATGAGCCTGCTCGACGCGCTCGACCTGTTGAACACGCGGCTCGTGGAGTCCGGCGACGACCCGGTGAGCGTTGAATCGGACTGCCGCGAGGGCATTTGCGGGGCGTGCGGGATCACGGTCGACGGGCGTCCGCACGGGCCGCAGGCCAACACCCCGACGTGCCACCAGCGGCTCGGCGCGTTCGCCGACGGGGCGACCGTGACGTTGGAGCCGCTGCGGTCGGGGGCGTTCCCGGTGGTGCGGGACCTCGTCGTCGACCGGTCTGCGCTGGACCGGATCATCGCCGCCGGCGGGCACGTCGGGCTGGACGCCGGCACCGCCCCGGATGCCGACTCGGTGCCGATCACCGCGGGCGTCGCCGAGGCGGCCCTCGACATGGCCGCGTGCATCGGCTGCGGGGCGTGCGTCGCGGCCTGCCCCAACGGAGCCGCGCACCTGTTCGCCGGGGCCAAGCTGACGCACCTGGCGCTGCTGCCGCACGGGTCGCTCGAACGCTCCACCCGCGCCCGGGCCGTCAGCCGCCGGTTGGACGAGGAGTTCGGCCCGTGTTCGCTGTACGGCGCGTGCGCCCAGGTGTGCCCGGCGCACATCTCCCTGACCGCCGTCGCCGCCGTCCCCAAGCAGCGCCTCCGCGCCCTCTTCCGCCGCGACGGGTAGACCCGCGGGCGCTCGCGGCCCCGTCCACATCCTGGGCGTTGCGCTCCCTGTCGAGCGTCGCGGTCGCAACAGCAACCCTCGGCAGCAAGGGCAACCGTCGACGGGAGGGCCGCGCGCGTCCGACAGGAGAGGAGAGCGGCACGCGTCGCCACCCCGAAGCCCACCCCTCCGTCCACATCCTGGGCGTCGCGGTCCCTGCCGAGGGTTGCGGTCGCAACAGCAACCCTCGGCAGCAAGGGCAACCGTCGACAGGGGGTGGGCAGCGGGCGGCGGGCGTCCCACCAGGATCGGTTCAGGGTTGCCTGGCAGGCTTGGGCGGGTGACGACTCTGAGCCGCCGCCCCGCCAGCCCGAACCTGCCGACGTGGCTGCACCGAGTGGTGCCCGTGTTCGTCCTCGTGGCGCTCATGTGGGTCAGCGAGATCGTCGACACGATCCTCCCGGCCGACCTCGACCTGTTCGGCATCGTGCCCCGCACACTCGACGGGCTGCCGGGCATCGTGCTCAGCCCGTTCCTGCACCTGGGGTTCGCGCACCTCATCGCCAACACGTCGGTCCTCATCGTGCTGGGTGCACTGATCGCCTGGACGACCAAGCGGCTGTGGGCCCTAACCATCGGCGTGATCCTGCTCAGCGGCCTGGGCGTGTGGCTGCTCGGGCCACAGAACTCCATCACGATCGGCGCCAGCGGGCTCGTCTACGGGTACGCGACATTCCTGGTCGTCTACGGGTTTGTGGTGCGCCGCTTCTGGGCTGCCCTGCTCGGTCTGGTGGTGTTCGGGGTTTACGGATCCATGATCTGGGGCGTGTTGCCGCTGCAGCCCGGAGTCTCGTGGCAGGCCCACCTCTTCGGCGCCCTCGCCGGCATCTTCCTCGCCGTGCGTCTCGGCCGACGCGACCGCGTCACGTGGCAACCGGTGATCTGAGCCGCTCGCTGCAGCGAATCCGCCCCACGGCACCCATGCGGCCTTCAGGATGGCTTCGATGACCGACGCCCAGCACCCCGCGCACCAGAACGAAGTGACGCAGCCCGAATCTCCGGCTGCCCGCTGGGCGTCCCGGCTCGTCGTCGCAGGGGTGGCGTTGACGGCCGCGTGGCTGGCGGCGCTGACCCTCGGCGTGTTCGCTCCTGGCCTCCCGCGCCTGGGCGCCTATGGGGCGGTGATGGCGGGTGACAGCTTCCGGGCGATGCTCTTCGCGCTGGGGGTCACCGCAGTCGCCGCGTGGCTGTGGTGGCGGCGGCGCACGGCGTTTCGGGCGCTGGTCGTGGCGATGGCCGCGTTCGCCCTCATCGGCACCGGGTATGTCAGCGGCCGGCTCGTCGCGACCGCCCGCGCGGAGAGCGTCGACCTGCAGGTCGCGCCCCTCTTCGGCCTCGGCGGCACGGACGCCCGCGATCCCGACGCCGATGTCGTCTACCTGCACGATCAGGGCGAGGATCTACGGATCGCGCTGTGGCAGCCGCCCGCCCCAGGCCCGGCATCGGCGGCCCGGCGGGCTCCGGTGGTGGCGCTCGTACACGGCGGCGGGTGGATCGGCGGCAGCCGCCTCGACCCGCTCCAGACGGCCCGCGCGACCTGGCTGGCCGACCAGGGATACCTCGTCGCGAGCGTCGGCTACTCCCTCTCCGGGCCCGACCGACACCTGTGGGACGCGCAAGAACCGCAGCTCGCGTGCGCCCTGACGTGGCTCGGTCAGCACGCGCGCGACTATGGCGGCGACCCCACCCGGCTGGCGATGGTCGGCGACTCCGCGGGCGGCAACCTCGTGCTCGACGTGGCGTACCGCGCCGCCGCCGCCACGGCGACTTCCGCCTGCGAGGGGCCGATACCGCAGGTCAAGGCGGTGTCGACGCTGTACCCGAATGTCTCGCCCGCCGGTTTCTACGCCGCCGACCGCACCGGCTCCGGCCTGGCCGCCACGATGACGCAGCGGCACACCGGCGGCACCCCGGCCGAGGTGCCGGAGCGGTACGAGGCCCTCACCCCCGCCAACCACCTGACGGCCGCCGCACCGCCCACGCTCATGGTCGTGCCGAACGGCGACCGCTTCGTACCCCCTGCGGACGCCTACGCCCTGGCCGACACGCTGAGCGCCACCGGCGTGCCCAACCATCTCGTGCGCATCTACGCCGCCGACCACATCTTCGACGCCAAGTCCGGCAGCGCCGGCGCGCAAATCTGGCGCCAGGCCACCCTCGACTGGTTCCGGGCTCACGAGCTCGGCTGAGCAACTGCCGGCCAGCGGTCACCGTTCGTCCCCTGCACGTGCTGTGCTGGGGGCATGAGCCAGACGTGGACGACGCACGCGGTCACCCCGGAGCGGTTCGACGACTTCGCGGACGTCATCAACCCCAACCGACGCGCCACCCACTGCTGGTGTCTGTCGCATCGGTTGGGCGCCAAGGAGATTCGTGAGCTCGGCGGCGACCGGGAACAGGTGATGCGCACCTTGTGCGAGCGCGACGTACCGCCTGGCGTCGTGACCTACCGCGACGGGGTTCCGGTGGGCTGGTGCAACATCGGGCCGCGCGCGGAGATCCCCCGGCTGGCGAATTCGCAGCTGATCCGCCCTGTCGATGACGTGCCGGTATGGAGCGTCGTGTGTGTCGTCGTGCGCAGTGGGCATCGCCGGCAGGGAGTGGTGGCGCAGCTCATCGAGGGCGCCGTGCAGTGGGCCGCCGGCCATGGCGCCCCGGCGGTCGAGGCCCACCCGGTCGATCCGCCGGGGCGGATGGACACCACCATGGCGTTCGTCGGCACCCGCGCCATGTTCGAGCGCGCCGGCTTCGAGGTCATCGGCACCACCGACGCTGTGGCCTCAAAGATGCCGCGCCTCGTCATGCGCCGAGTGCTGCGCGGGCAGCCCGCCTGACTCGTCCGCACCCCCGTCGGGGCGCCCCCGACACGTTCTCGACCGGTGGTGCTGGCCGACGTAGCGACTTCTTGACGTACCCGGGCCGCCACTGCGCGCGAGGCATTTCACATCACTGCAGGTCAGCGCCCTGAGCCCATTTTGCCGCCACTCCCGGGTACGTCAAGAAGTCGCTACCTTCTGTAAGCGCAGTGACGGGGGCGCCAGGCTCGGCGCCCCCGTCACGGGCTGGGGCCTGCGGTCAGGACTTCTTGGCGGTCAGGGCTTCTTGGCAGTCAGGACTTCTTGACGGCCTGCTTGCTCTCGGGCTTGGCCGGCGCCTCCACCGCGCCCTCCGCCGAATCTTCGACCCCAGCCTCCGGGGCCTCGGTCGCCACCGTGCTCTCGTCGCCATCCGGCCCGATGACCTGCAGGTCCAGGTCGTCGTCGGCGACCACGACCCGCACGGTGTCGCCCGCGCCGACGGTGCCGGCCAGCAGCAGCTTGGAGATGCGGTTGTCGAGCTCGCGCTGGATGGTGCGGCGCAGCGGCCGGGCGCCGAACTCCGGCTCGTAGCCCTCGCCGACCAGCCAGTCCTTGGCCTCCTCGGACACCTCCAAACCCACGTCCTGGGCCCGCAGCAACCGCTGGGTCGACCCGAGGATGAGGTCGACGATCTGCCGCAGCTCCTCCTTGGCGAGCCGGTGGAAGATGACCGTCTCGTCGATGCGGTTGAGGAACTCGGGGCGGAAGTGGCTGCGCAGCAGCTCCATGATCTTGGGCTCGAGCTCCTTGAGCTGCTCGTCGTCCTTGGCCTCGAGGATCAGGTGCGACCCCAGGTTGCTCGTCAGGATGATGATCGTGTGGGTGAAGTCGACCGTGCGGCCCTGCGCGTCGGTCAGCCGCCCGTCGTCGAGCAGTTGCAGCAGCGTGTTGAACACGTCGGGGTGGGCCTTCTCGACCTCGTCGAACAGCACAACCGAGTACGGCTGGCGACGCACCTTGTCGGTGAGCTGACCACCCTCGTCGTAGCCGATATACCCGGGCGGCGCACCGACGAGCCGAGAGACGGTGTGCTTCTCCTGAAACTCGCTCATGTCGAGGCGGATCATGCGGCCCTCGTCGCCGAACACCGCCTCCGCCAACGCCTTGGCCAGCTCGGTCTTGCCGACGCCGGTGGGGCCGAGGAACAGGAACGACCCCAACGGACGGTTCGGCGCAGCCAGCCCGGCCCGCCCGCGCCGCACCGCCTCCGCGACGGCCTGCACCGCCTCGGCCTGGCCGATGACCCGCCCGTGCAGCGTGTCTTCGAGCTTGAGCAGCCGCGCCCGCTCCTCCTCGGTGAGGTCGGCGACGGGGATGCCGGTGCGCCGGGAGACGACCTCGGCGATGTCGACGACCGTGACGTGCGGCTCCTCACCCTCCGTGCCGCCCTCGAGCTTGGCCTCTTCAGCCTGCAACGAGTTCTTGAGGTCGGCGGCCAGGTCGTACTGCTCGCCGGCGACGGCCGACTCGATCTCCCGCTTGAGGCGCGCGACCTCGTCCTCGACCTTGCGGGTGTCGGCGTCGGAGGTCTTGTGCTTCAACCGAACTCGTGCGCCGGCCTGGTCGACGAGGTCAATCGCCTTGTCGGGCATGAACCGGTCGGTGATGTACCGGTCGGAGAGCTGCGCGGCGGCGATGAGCGCATCGTCGTCGTAGACCACGCCGTGGTGGGACTCGTAGACGTCGATGAGGCCGCGCAGGATCTCGATGGTGTCGTCGACGCTCGGCTCGCTGATCATCACCGGCTGGAAGCGCCGCTCCAATGCCGGGTCCTTCTCGATGTACTTGCGGTACTCATCGACGGTCGTCGCCCCGATGGTGTGCAGCTCGCCGCGGGCCAGTGCCGGCTTCAGCATGTTGCCGGCGTCCATCGCGCCGTCACCGCCGGCGCCGGCACCGACCACGGTGTGCAGTTCGTCGATGAACAGGATGAACTCGTCGGAGTGCTCCTTGACCTCTTCGAGGAGGTTCTTCAGGCGCTCCTCGAATTCGCCGCGGTACTTGGCGCCGGCCACCATGCCGGCGATGTCGACGGAGATGACGCGGCGGCCGGCCAGCGAGCTGGCGACATCGCCGTTGACGATCCGCTGGGCGATGCCCTCGACGATCGCCGTCTTGCCGACCCCCGGGTCGCCGATGAGCACGGGGTTGTTCTTGCGGCGACGAGAGAGGATCTCGACGGTCTCGGCGATCTCCTCCGAACGCCCGACGACGGGGTCGAGTTTGCCGGCCTTGGCCTCGGCGGTCAGGTCGCGGCCGAACTCGTCGAGCGTCGGCGTGGAGCTCTGCCCCTGCCCCTGGCCGCCCTGACCACCTGGACCGCCGCGCGCCTGGCCGCCTCGCGCCGGTTTGCCGGGCGCCTCCAGCACGGAGCCGGTGAGCAGCTTGGCGGCGGGGCTCTCGCGGTTGGCGGCGATGCCGATGAGGATGTGCTCGGGGCCGATGTAGCCGACGCCGGATTCGGCGGCCTGCTGCTGGGCGTACCGGATGGCGGCGCGCAGGCGCGGGCCGAGGCGCTGTTCGTCGGCGTCTTCGGGCAGCGCCGCGAGGATGTCCGCCATCTGCGCCGCGACGGAGTCGGGGTCGAGGTTGAGCTGGCTGAGCATCCCGCGCCCCGGGTCGTTGGAGGCCGCCGCATAGAGCACGTGCTCGGGGGTCACCTCGGCGTTGTCCCGCTCGACGGCAGCCTCGGTGGCGTCGGAGAGCAGCCGCTTGGCGTCGTCGGTCAGCAGGCGGTTGAGGTCGACCCGTTGCACGGGCCGCTGGCCGGGCATCTGCCCGAAGAAGCGGTTGAAGATGTCGTCGAACGACGACCCGGGGCCCATCGGCCACTGCGACATGGGGTTCTCCGATCACGTGGATACACGGTTCCGCGCAGTGGGCTGCGTCACTCCAGTGCGCGCTGTTCCACCCTTCCCGAGCACTCCCGCCGGGGCAACCCTTTCGTCGTCACCTGCGTGGACTGAATCGAGTTAGCCGCCGAGGCCGGGAAGCAGGGCCTTGAGGCCGGCAACGACCATCTGCACGGCGATGGCCGCCAGGATCATGCCCATGAGGCGCGTCATGATGACCCGCATCGTCTGACTCATGTGATGCCCGATGTTCGGGGCGAACCACAGCACGGCGAACAGCAGGGCGAGTACGACACCCAGCGCGGCGCTCACGGCGATGTACCCGGCGGCGCCGTCGGCGTGACTCGTGAAGACGATGATCGTCGTGATCGTGCCGGGCCCCAGCATCATCGGGAAGGTGAGCGGGTAGAACGACACGTCGCCCTGGGCGGCCTGGTCGGACTGGTGCTGCTTCTCGTCGGCCGATCCGGAGTGGGCGCTGCTGGCGCCGTTGAGCATGCCGAGCGCGATCATCAGCAGCACGATGCCGCCGGCGACGCGGAAGTCGTCGACGGTGATGCCGAAGAAGCCCAGCACCGCGCTGCCGCTGACCACGATGACGGCCGCCAGCATGAGCGAGTAGAGCACCACCCGCACCGCCGTGTGACGTTGGCGTTTGAGCTCGAACCCGGCGGTCAGCGCGAGGAACATCGGCAGCGCGACGAACGGGTTCATGATGGCGAAGAACCCGCCGAAGGCCTGCACGAAGAGGGAGACGTCCATACGCCACTTACTACCAGTCGGCGGCGCCCACGAGACGGCCCGGAGGTGGCCGGCCGGTGCCGCCGTTCGCCCACCTTTCGCTCGGGTTGCGTCAGCCACCGGCCAGGAGGTAGGCGGCGGCGGTGTGCAAGAACTCGGGGATGTCGTCGGGCACCGCGCGAGAGTCGAGGCAGTCGGTCCAGACGCCGACGTGCGCGTCGAAGCGGCTCGGGGGTCCGCCCCGCTCGGCGGCGCTCCGCCAGGCGGTCGCCCAGCGCACCCCGTCGGCCTCCTTGACGAGCACCGTCGTGCCGGCCGCGTAGGCAGCGGAGGCGGAGGGCTCGGCGGGGTGGAAGCCGAGGGCGGTCGCGCGTTGGCGCACCCCCGCGAGTTGGGCCTGGGTCAGCGAATGGACGGCCGCGTCGAAGGCCAGTTCGCCGTTGCGGCGGTCGCCGGACCACAGTCGACCACTGGCGCCTGCGCAGTCCCGCATCGCCAACTCGCTCGTACCGGCGACGCCGCTGGGTGCGGCAGCGCCAGGGAGCGGTGAGTCGCCCGTGAGTGCTGCGGCGTTCGGTTGGGCGTCGGGTGGCAGGGTGATCGACTGGCGCACCTGGGCGAATCCGTCCTCGGCGGAGCGGGCCTCACCAGGTCGCCCGTCGAACGCGACCAGCGCCCCCAGCGCGCAGACGAGCAGCAGCAACGCGACGCCGACAGTCGCTAGTGGACCGATCACCCCGCTACCCCAGCGGCGCACGCGAGAGGCGGGGCCGACGTCGATGAGCCGCACCGACTCCGGCTCCGGAGGGGGTCGGTCGCCGGGGCGGCCGCCGAGCCGAGGCCGCTGCGCGAGGAGGCGACGGGCCAGTTCGCGGGCGATCCGCGGCTCCTCGCAGACCAGGGCCGAGCCGTCGCCCAGATGCACGAGGGTCTGGGTGCCGCGCGCCTGGTACCACTCGCCGCTGGCGGAGCGCCGCAGCGTGTTCTCGTCGTCGACGACCACGCTGACCAGGGATGTCAGGGGCAGACTCAGCGGCCGCAGCAATCGTCGGGCGTGCACGTGCGCCCCGTCGAGCTGCACGGCGTGCACCAGCGTGCCGTGCCAGGCGAAGGCGAGCGCCAGCAGCGCAACGTACGCGAGCACGCCGAGTTGCGCGGCTCGATTGCCGGGCCACAGCGTGAGCGCGTAGAGGCAACCGGCCAGCCCGGGCAGCCCCGCGAGCGCGATGAGAGCCAGCGCGCGCACCGGTCGGGCGACGGTGAGGATCCAGCCGGTCGCGGTCTTGCGCACGCGACGCCTCGACCCCCCGGACGCCCCCACCGAACGCCGTGGGTGGCCCGGCGACCGAGACCCTCTGGACCCTCCGGAGCCCGGCGCCTGTGATGCGCCCGCGGACCCACGAGCCTGCGCGGACGTCGAGGACGACGACATCGGTGCGGTCGACACGGGCGCCTCCCCTCGAGCTCCACGCACCTGAGCTGGTCGGCCGGTGCCGGTAGGGGCTAAGCATCCCAGCCGAAGGCGACGCCCAACACCGAAATGCCATGTCCTTTAGTCCCGCTCGGCAGCACGGGCAGCATCTTGCGCGCCCTGCCGAGCGCCCCCGGGGTCGCCGCCGCCCCACGATGCCCGACCCACTGGCTCGCTAGGCAACGCGAGCAGCATGTTGCCCTGCGCGCCTAGCGCCCTGAGGCGTCGAAGATGCCCAGTGCTCTGGGGCATCGAAGGCAGCCTGCCTAGCTAGGTTGACACGCTGACTAGTCAGGCACACAATCTAGGTATGGCAACTGAGGAGGAGTGGCCCAGCGACTGGCTGCGCGGGGTCCTGGGCCTCGCGGTGCTCGCCGCGCTGACGAGGGGTCGGCGGCACGGCTACGCGATCGCCCAGGAGCTGGCCGACGCGGGCCTGGGCACCGTCAAGGGCGGCACGCTGTACCCGCTGCTCGGCCGGCTCGAAGCAGCCGGCCACGTCGAGGCGCACTGGCAGCCCGGAGCGGGTGGGCCGGGTCGCAAGGTCTACGCGCTGACCTCCGCGGGCGCGGAGTTTCTCGCCGAGCGGGCCGACCGCTGGCGAGCCTTCACCGACGTCACGCGCCACGTCATCGAGGGTCGCGCGACAACGACAGCCGCGACATCCACAGCAGCAAGGACAGCAGCAAGGACAGGGGACCAGGCATGAACACGAACAGGAGCACCGCGATGGGCAAGGCACACGACCACGACCTGGCGGCCATGGCGCCGCACGCAGAGCCGGAGTGGGTCGACGCGTTCGTCGTCGAACAGCGCGTGCTCGGCGTGCCCGGCACCCGCATCGGCGACGCGCTCGCCGTCATCGAGGGGCACCTGTGCGAAACCGGTGAGAGCGCCGCCGAGGCGTTCGGCCCAGCCACGGAGTACGCCCGGGAGTTGGCGTCGAGCGAGGGCAGCGGATCGTCGGGTCTGGGCGCGAGCACCATGGTGTCCGGCGCGTTGGGCCTGGCGGGCATCGTGCTGTTGCCGCGGGCCGTCACCGGATGGCTCGAGGCCGCGCCGGTGACCGTGACGACCGGGGACTTCGTCGTCGCCGGGCTGTTGGCCGCACTCACGGCGCTGGTGTTGGTCTTCCCGGAGCGCGCGATCCGGCTCATCCTCGACCGACCGGTGCTCGCGTTTCTCCTCGGGCCGCTGCTCGTGGGCGTCTTCGTCGCCGCGTTCGTGCTGTGGCGCACCCCGGTGGTCGACCTGCCGGCGCTGGCGGTCGGTCTCGTCGCCGGGGCCGGCCTACTCGTCGCGGCGGTGCTGAGCTGGCGGGAGCCGGCCGACCTCGTCGCCGACCCGAGCGGCCGGACCTACGGATCAGCGCGGGCGACGCGACTGACGACCGCGCTGGCCCTGCCGATCATCGCCCTGCTCATGTGCCTGGTCTCCTGGGTTACCTGGCTGCTGACCTAGCCGACCGGCGGCGCAGGAGCAGCAGCGCAACGTAGCCGACCCACGAGACGACGACCACGGAAGCGACGAGCAGCAGCACCTGGGGGTTGAGCTCGGCGGGGTACATCACGTCCTGGATGTAGGTGTCGATGAACCCGGTGGGCACGAGCCCGGGCTGCCCGGCGTTCAGACGTGCCCACTGTTCGATCTCGGTCAGTGGGCACGTCCAATGCCAGGCCTCGATACCGAATGCCCAGATGGCCGTGACGAGATGCACCCAGATGAGGCGAGGTCGGCGCCAGGCCCAGAATCCGCCTCCGATGAGAAAGGCGATGAAGCCGAAGTGCAGCAGCATCGCGACGTTCGCGATGATCAGCCACACCCAGATCATCAGCGCACCCGATCGCTCTCGGTGCGCTCACGGATCTTGGCCCACACGGGCGCGTTGTGGATGCCGACATCCTCCGGATCGAAGACCGGATCGCGGCCCTCGCGGCGTTGCCGCACGTAATCGCGGTAGACGCGAATGGCGGTGCCGCTGAGTAGCACGAGCGCGATGAGGTTGATCCACGTGTAGAGGCCCAGGCCGAGGTCGGCGAGGTTCCACGCGACGTCGGAGGAGCGGAACGAGCCGAGGAGGATCGACCCGGCGAGCACGAACACCATGACGCGATTGCAGATGCGCTCCCAGCGCGGGTTACGCACGATGTAGGCGACGTTGGTGTCGGCGTAGAACGCGAACGAGAGCAGGGTGGTGAACGCGAAGAAGAACATCGCGACGGCCACGAACGAGGAGCCCACCCCAGGGAACACGGTGTCGATCGCCGTCTGCGTGTACGCCGGACCCGCGGAGAGGCCGGGCACGTACTCGATGATCGTCGTGCCGTCGGGATTTTCGACGTTGTAGCTGTTGGTCACCAGGATCATCAGGCCGGTGATCGTGCAGACGAACAGCGTGTCGACGTACACCGAGAAGCCCTGGGCCAGGCCCTGCTTGGCGGGGTGGGAGACCTCCGCGGCGGCGGCGGCCTGCGCCCCGGAGCCGGTGCCGGCCTCGGAGGAGTAGATCGCCCGGCGCACGCCCCACATGATGACCGCGCCGAGCATCCCGCCGAACATCGATTCGGCGCCGAACGCGCTGGCGAAGATGAGGCCGAACATGCCCGGTACGGCGTCGGCGTTGAGGGCGAGCACGACGAGCCCGGCGAGGATGTAGGCGGCGGCCATGACCGGCACCACGAGCCCGGCGACAAGACCGATGCGCTTGAGGCCCCCGAGCACGACGGCCAGGAAGAGGATCACGACGAAGACGCCGGTGATCCACGGCTCGATGCCCCAGGCCACGTCGACGGATTCGGCAATGCTGAACGCTTGGATCGAGGGACCGGTGACCGCGCACGCGAAGACGGCGGCGGCGGCGTACGCGATCGCCATCCACTTCCAGCCGATGCCCTTTTCGATGTAATAGGCGGGGCCGCCGCGGTATTCGCCGTGCACCTCCTCCTTCCACACCTGCGCCAGCGAACATTCGGCGAGGGCGACGGCCGAACCGACGATTGCGGTCATCCACATCCAAAACATCGCGCCCGGCCCACCGAAGTGGATGGCGGTGGCGACGCCGGCGATATTGCCGACGCCGATGCGCCCGCCGAGGGCCATGGCGAACGCCTGGAACGAGGAGACGCCCTGTTTGGAGCCGGTGCCGCCGATGAGCAGGCGGGCCATCTCGCCGACCCGCAGGATCTGCGGAGCCGCCATGCGGATCGTGAAGTACACGCCGAGGAGCAGCACGAGCGCCACCATCGGCGTGCTCCAGAGCTTCTCGACCAGCCACTCGATCTGGGTGTCGAACATGGGCATCCCCTTAGGTGGCCGGCCGAAGAGCGGACGACGGCGCGAACCACAGTGGTGTGCGGAGGTGAAGCGGGCTGTTGGCCAGCGAACCTACCCGCCGCGGGGGACGGCCGCGCGCTGTGCGGCGGCGTTTCGGCCAGAAGCCCCGTCAGGATGCCCAGTTCAAGGGGGTTCGTTCAGGGGTGAGTTCGGGGGTGAGTTCAGGAGGCCGTGGCCAGGCGGCCGCCGAGGCGTTCGCGGGCTCCGCGGCCGCGACGGGTGGCCTCGACGAGGCCGGTGGCGGCGCCGAGTCCCACGCCGGCGCCGTTGCCATAGAAGGTCTCGACTCCCCCAGCGGGCACGACGTAGGTCTCGTGCCAGATGCCGACGGCGCCCGGATGCCGGCGGGCCGCGTTGTTGAAGGCGCGCCACGCGGGCACGTGTGCGTGGTCGCGCAAGTGGGCGTAGGCGTAGAGGTGTTCGACGCTGCGCCAGTACTGCACGACCCACGGCCCCTTGCCGCCGAACAGGGTGTCGGCGCCGAGAAAGCCCAGGTCGTCGGCCTCGCCGCGGGCGGCCTGGGCCTTGTTGCGGTGCAGCTCGGCGAGCATCTTGGGCATGGCGGCGAAGACCGGCAGCCACAGGTCGGGCCGGTGGGGTTTGCGGATCGTCATGCCGATGTGGAAAACGACGAGGTCGCCCTCGTGCGCGTGCGTCTGACCTTGCATGGCAACTCCCGGGATCTGCGGGGACGCCTGCGGCATCCAGTTAGATACTGACACTCCCCAATATTGGTGAGAGTTACTATCCAATGTCAAGAGGTGGTGATGGGATGCGGATGTCGGGTTTGGCGGAGGCGACCGGGGTGCCGGTGGCGACGTTGAAGTACTACCTGCGCGAGGGGCTGCTGCACGCGGGTCGGGCGACCTCGCGCACCCAGGCCGAGTACGACAACTCCCATGTCGAGCGGGTGCGGCTGGTGCGGGCCCTCACGGAGGTCGGTGGGCTGAGCTTGGCGACGGTGGGTCGGGTGTTGGCGGTGATCGAGGAGCCGAACCTGGAGCGTACGGAGGTCTTGGGGGCGGCGCAGCGCTCGCTGCTGGGGGTCGATCGGGTGGCGATCCCGCCGCGGGACGTCGAGGAGCCGTGGGCGCAGTCCCGCACGCATGCCTGGCTGGCGGGGCGCGGCTGGCTGGTCGATCCGCGGGATCCGGTTGTCGAAGACCTGGACCGCGCCTGGTCCGCCTGCGACGCGGCGGGCATCGGCCTCGACGAGGCCCGCATGGATGCCTACGCCGACGCCGCCGAGCAGATCGCGGTCATCGACGTCGACTCCGTACCACCCGAGCCGCAGGCCGCCGTGCGCCAAGTCGTGCTCGGCACCGTCCTCGTCGACCCGGTCCTTGCCGCCCTACGCCGCCTGGCCCAACAACACACAGCGGTCTCCCGAGAGGTCAGTGCCCAGGGGTAGTCAGCGGGCGGCGGCGGCACACAGCAAGTCCTGTGGTGCGGGGTACCGGGCGATCCCGCTTAGGTAGCGAAGGTGAACTGTTCGCTGGGTAAGGCCTTGCACTCGGGCATCCTTGCCGGTCGAGATGGTCCGCTGCCGCTGCTTTCGCCGTCGGCCTCATCGCCAGCACTGCGGCGTGGTTGGTTGCCGATGGGGGTGCCGTCGGCGCGGGTCCATGCGACCCCGGTGGGGGTGACTGTTCCGATGTGTCCGTGGCGGTGGATGACGGTGTGGTGGTGCCGGCAAACGCAGGCCATGTTCCACTCGGTCGTCGGTCCGCCATTGGCCCAGTGAATGAGGTGGTGTTTGTCGGTCCAGGCCGCCGGTATTCGACACCCCGGGTATGTGCAGGTTTTGTCGCGCAGCTCAAGGGCGGTGACCAATCCCGGTTTGGCGAGCCGGTGGGCGTGGCCCAGGTCGAGGAGTTCGCTGCGGGTGCCGAGGACGGCGGGATGATCTGCGCGTCGCAGGCCAGCATCCGCACATCGCCGGGTGAGAGGACCTGCCCGTAGCGGGTGGTGCCGCAGCCGGCGACGCTGGAGCGGATGGTGTGGTGTCCGAGGTCGCCGGAGTCGAGCACTCCGGCACTGGAGCCGAGCATGTGGTGTCCGAGGTCGCCGGAGCTCAGCACGCCCGCGCTGAGCGCGCCTGTGCTGCTGGCTGCGAGCGTGCCGTGCCCGCAGCATGGTCCGTTGCCAGGGTTGCTTGCGTGGCCGTTGCCTCGATCGAAGCCGGCGGGTGTGTCGATGTCGGTCGCTGTCTCGGTCGGGGCGAAAGCACCGGGGTGGGCGCTGGCCGTGGCCTCCGCCTCGGCCGGGAACTACCCGAGCTGCT
>NZ_BAHD01000065.1 GCF_000298215.1 Kineosphaera limosa NBRC 100340
CCGCCGCCATCGCGGCCACCGCCGAGCCGTGATCGTCGTGCGCCGCCGGCGGCGCGGGCCGCGGAGCCGCGTGCACCGACTCCCGCACCGTGCCCTCGTCGATGAGCAGCAGCCCGTCGGACTCCCGATGCAGATGCCGTGCCACCCCGTACGGCTTGCCGTCGTCGTCGGGCACGGCGAGCAGAATGACCTGCACGCCGTGGCCCTGCGCCTCCTCCACCGCCTCGGTGAGGTCGTCGTCACCGGAGAGCAGATAGGCGATGTCGATCGTGCGGTTGCGCGCGTGCGTCACCAGATCCAGACCCAGCCGCAGGTCAACCCCCTTCTGTTCGCCCGCGTACGACAGCCGACCCAGCCGCAGCTTGACGCGCGGCATGAGACCCAGCCGCGCCTGCACCCCATCCGGCTGCCCGCCGGTCCCGCTGCCGGAGTCGTACCAGTTCAGCCGCAACAGCGGCAGATGGCTGTCCAGCTCCGCCTGCGAGATGAGCCGCGGGATCAACTCGTCGTGGTCGACGCGCACACCGCTGCGCAGCGAGGTGCCGGTGACCCGGGTCGCCGCCGAAGCAAGCAGATAACCGGCATCGACGTAGAGCGCGCAGCAAGACCTCATCCTCCGATGCTGTCATGACCGGTGCCGGGCGGCGTCGGCGGCGGGCGGCAGCCACGCAGGTAGCCTGTGCGCGTGAGCGAGATCGAGATCGGCCGGGGCAAGCGCGGGCGCCGCGCGTACACCTTCGACGACATCGCGGTCGTGCCGTCGCGGCGCACCCGCGATCCGGAGGAGGTGTCGACGAGCTGGCAGATCGATGCCTATCACTTCGGGTTGCCGATGGTCGCCGCCCCGATGGACTCCGTGATGTCGCCGGCCACCGCCATCCAGTTCGGGCAGATGGGCGGGCTGGGGGTGCTCGACCTCGAGGGTCTGTGGACCCGCTACGAGGACCCGACCCAGCAGTTGGCCGAGATCGCCGCGCTGGAGCCCGCCGCGGTCACCGCGCGCATGCAGGAGATCTACTCGGAGCCGATCAAGCCAGAGCTCATCACGGCACGCCTGCGCGAGATCCGTGACTCGGGTGTGACGGTCGCCGGGGCCCTGTCGCCGCAGCGCACCCAGGAGCACTGGCGCACGGTCGTCGACGCGGGCGTCGACCTGTTCGTCATCCGCGGCACCACCGTCTCCGCCGAACACGTCAGCAGCCACAGCGAGCCGCTGAACCTCAAGCGGTTCATCTACGAACTCGACGTGCCGGTCATCGTCGGTGGCGCCGGTACCTACACCGCCGCGCTGCACCTCATGCGCACCGGCGCGGCCGGGGTGCTCGTCGGCTTCGGCGGCGGCGCCGCCCAGACCACCGTGCAGACCCTCGGCATCTCCACGCCGATGGCGACGGCTATCGCGGATGTCGCGGCGGCGCGACGCGACTACCTCGACGAATCCGGCGGCCGGTACGTGCACGTCATCCCCGACGGCGGCATGGGCCGCTCGGGCGACATCGTCAAGGCCATCGCGTGCGGCGCCGACGCCGTGATGATCGGCGCCGCCCTCGCCCGCGCCCTGGAGGCGCCCGGTCGCGGCTTCCACTGGGGGTCCGAGGCGCACCACGGGCAGTTGCCGCGCGGCGAGCGGGTGGAGGTCGGCGCGATCGCCCCGATGCAGGAGATCCTCTTCGGCCCCGGCCGCAGCGCCGACGGCCGCACGAACTACGTCGGGGCCCTGCGCCGCGCCATGGCCACCACCGGCTACACCGAGGTCAAGGAGTTCCAGCGGGTCGAGGTCGTCGTCGCCCACGGCGCCGGCTGAGGCCCCCGCCGGCGAGTCGCCCCGCTCCGGTCCAGGCCGGGCGGTGGCGACTCGCGCCGACGATCAGGTGCGGGAGCGGATGAGCTTCTTGTTGACGAACTCCTCCATCCCGAAGCGGCCGAGCTCGCGGCCGAACCCGGAGCGCTTGACCCCGCCGAACGGGATCTCGGCCTGGTCCATCAACACGCCGTTGATGTAGACCATGCCGGCCTCGATGCGGTCGGCCACGCGGGCGGCCTGGTCGGCGTCGGTCGTGAAGACGTAGGAGCCGAGGCCGAACGGGGTGTCGTTGGCGACCGAGACGGCCTCCTCCTCGTCGGCGACCTTGAAGACCATGGCGACCGGGCCGAACAGCTCCTGGTGGTAGGCGTCGCTGTCGGGGGTGATGCCGGTGAGGACGCCGGGCGGGAAGAACGCGCCGTTCCGCTCGCCGGCGCTGGCCAGGCTCGCGCCCTCGGCGACCGCCGCCTGCACCTGCTTCTCGAGATTGCGCGCCGCGGTCTCGGACGACAGCGGCGTGATGCCCTCGCCCGCCGCCAGCACCTTTGCGGTGAACTTCGCTGTGAACTCGTCGTAGAGGTCCTCGACGACGACGAAGCGCTTGGCGGCGTTGCACGCCTGGCCCGTGTTGTCGAGCCGGGCCGAGGCGGCGGCGTCGACGACCGCGTCGAGGTCGTCGGTGCTGAGCACGATGAACGGGTCCGCGCCGCCGAGCTCGAGCACGACCTTCTTGAGGTTGCGCCCCGCGATCTCGGCGACGGCTGCGCCCGCCCGCTCGGAGCCGGTCAGCGAGACACCGGCGATGCGAGGATCGGCGATCATGTCCGCGACCTGCTCGTTCGTCGCGTAGACGTTGACGTACGCGCCGGCCGGGAAGCCGGCGTCGTCGAACATCTGCTGCAGCGCGGCCGCCGAGCGCGGGCACTGCGGGGCGTGCTTGAGGATGATCGTGTTGCCGACCATGAGGTTCGGGCCGGCGAACCGCGCCACCTGGTAGTAGGGGAAGTTCCACGGCATGATCCCCAGCAGCGCGCCGAGCGGCGCCCGACGCACGATCGCGGTGCCCTCGGCATCCGGTCCGAGGTCGACCGACTCGTCGGCCAGCTGGGCGGGCCCGTGGTCGGCGTAATAGTCGTAGATGTCGGCCGAGAAGTCGACCTCGCCGAGCGCGTCCTCCATCGGCTTGCCCATCTCGGTGACGATGATCTGGGCAAGCTCCTCGCGGCGCTCCCGGTGCAGGTCGGCGACCTTGTGCACCAAGGCGGCGCGCTCGTCGGCCGTGGAGCTGCGACCCCAGCCCGCGGCGGCCTGCGCGGACGAGGCGAGCGCGGCCTCGATCTGCTCGGCCGTGGCCTCCGGGAAGGTCTCCAGCACTTCTCCGGTGGCCGGGTCGGTGACGACATACATGCTCATGGGTGCTCTTCCTGCTCTCTGTCGACGTCGGTGTCCGAGGCGCGCGTGAGCGCTCCTTGGGTGGAGCCTAGGCCTGTGGGGCCATCGCGCTGATGAGTTCGTACCCGACGTGTGCCGCCGCGATGCCCGTGATCTCGGCGTGGTCGTAGGCCGGGGACACCTCGACGATGTCCGCGCCGACGAGGTTGAGACCCTGCAGCGAGCGCAGGATCGCGAGCAGCTCGCGGCTCGTCAGCCCGCCGGCCTCGGGCGTGCCGGTGCCCGGCGCCGCCGCCGGGTCGAGCACGTCGATGTCGATCGAGACGTAGATCGGCCGGTCGCCCATCCGGGCGCGGATCCGCTCTGCGACCCCAGCGGCCCCCATGTCGTCGAGCTGGTGGGAGCCGACGACCTGGAAGCCGAGCACCTCGTCGTCCGTGAGGTCCTTGCGGGAGTAGAGCGGGCCCCGGATGCCGACGTGCATGCTGCCCGTCTTGTCGATGAGGCCCTCCTCGCTCGCGCGGCGGAACGGCGTTCCGTGGGTGTAGGCCGCCCCGAAATAGGTGTCCCACGTGTCGAGGTGCGCATCGAAGTGGAGCACGGCGACCGGCCCGTGGGCCTCGTGCAGGACGCGCAGGATCGGCAGGGCGATCGTGTGGTCGCCGCCGATCGTCAGGATGCGCCCGCACGTGTCGAGCGTCGCGCGGTAGCCGGCGTCGATGCCCGCGATCGCGTCATCGATGTCGAAGGGGTTGACCGCGAGATCGCCGGCGTCCGCGACCTGCTGGACGCCGAACGGTTCGACATCCTGGATCGGGTTGTAGTTGCGCAGCAGCTTGGAGGAGGCCCGGATGTGCCCGGGGCCGAAGCGCGCCCCCGGCCGGTAGCTCACACCGCTGTCGAAGAGAACCCCGAGGATGCCGATGTCGGCCCGGCCGACCGCCTCGAGGGCGGGCAGCCGGGCGAACGTCGCAGGGCCGGCGTACCGCGGCACCATCGTGGCGTCCACCGGCCCGACTGGGCCGCCGGTCGTGCTGAATGTGTCGTTGCTCATGTGCGTCTTGCCTACGTCTTTCGTGTGATGGGTGTCATCGGTCTCTCGCCCGTCACAGGTTCGCGGTCTCGAGCGCGACGGACTGCTGCGCGCCCAGGTGCGTCGGGGCGAACATCCGCAAGAGGGCCGGGACGACGACGACCGCGGGCCCGGGGGTCTCGAAGGTCGACGCGATGACGTCCTGCACGGTCTCGACCGTGGCCGGGTAGGCGGGGATGTCGAAGCTGCGGGCCAGGGCGACGAAGTCGGGCCGCGCGAGCTCGGTCGCGGTGGCCGCCCCGAACGCGTCCGTCATGTACTCGCGCAGGATGCCGTAGCCTCCGTCGTCGACGATGAGCCATGTGACGTTCGCGTCGTGCTGGCGGGCGGTCGCGAGCTCTGAGATCGAGTACATCGCGCCCCCGTCGCCGGTGACCGCGAGGGTGCGCCGCCCCGTGCCCACGGCAGCACCGAGGGCGGCGGGGAAGGCGAGCCCGAGCCCACCGGCGGCCTGGGCCGTGTGGAATCCGCCGCGCTGGGCATCCCAGGCCGACCACGCCCAGTAGCCGGCGATCGTCATGTCCCAGAACGTCTCGGTGGCGGCGGGTACTGCGGCGCGGATGCCGCGCAGCAGGCTGCGTTCGACGTCGAGGTCCTGCTCCTCGAGCCGCGCCTCGACGCGTCGGCGCAGGTCGGCCGCCACCTCGGCGCCACTGCCGGGGATGGGGGCCAGGCCGCGCGCGACGAGCCCCTCGGCGAAGTCCTCGAGCGCGGCGGCGGCGTCGGCGTGCACGCCCAGCACCTCGTGGTTCGAGCCGAGCACCCGGACCTCGGCGTCCACCTGGATGATGCGACCCGTCGGGGCGAACGTGAAGTAGTTGCTCGGCACCTCCCCGAACGACGTCCCGATCGCCAGCAACACGTCGGCCTGCTCGAGGAGTTCGGTCGTGTACCGGTCCTCGATCCACGAACCAGCGCTCAGCGGGTGGTCGAAGCCGATGGTGCCCTTGCCGGCAGGGGTGGCGACGACGGGGGCGTCGAGGATCTCGGCGAGGGCGACGAGGGCCGCTTCCGCGCCGGGGGAGCGGCGGGCGCCTCCGCCGGCGAGGATGACGGGCCGCTTCGCCTCGGCCAGCAGCGCGACGGCCTGCGCGGTCGCCTCCGGGCGGGGTCGCAGCGGTCCGCGGTCGTCGACCGACAGGTGCTCGACCGGGGGAGCCTGCGTGGCGCCCAGGAGGATGTCCTGCGGGATCTCCACCCACACCGGGCCCGAGGGTGCCCGCAGGGCGATGCCCCAGGCTTCCGCGAGCACGGTGGGGATCTGGTCGGCGGTGCGGATCGTGAACGTCGCCTTGGTGACGTTGCGGGCGCTGGCCTGCTGGTCGTCGAGCTGGTGCAGAAAGCCGCGACGGGCCCCGCCCAGACCGGCCGTCGGGATCTGGCTCGTCACGACGAGCAGCGGCACGCATGCGGCGTACGCCTCCTGCAGGGCGCCGAGCGCGGTGAGCGCGCCCGGGCCGGTGGAGCAGAAGAGGACCCCGACCTCGCCGGTGGAGCGGCTGTAACCGTCGGCGGAGAAGACGGAGTTGTTCTCGATCCGCGAGGACACGAAGGCCAGCGGGCTGCGCCGGATCGCGTCGAAGAGACCGAGGGCGTGCTGCCCGGGGATGCCGAAGACGTGCGTGGCGCCCAGGGCGGTGAGGCTCTCGACGACGAGGTCGCCACCGTTGCGCGTGGTCATGACGGGGTCCCTTCGGTGGCGATGGTCAGCTCGACGGCGCCGAGCCCGGTGAAGTCGGCGACGACGGTGTCGCCGGCGGCGACGGGGATCGGGCGGGTCAGCGTGCCGGTGTTGTGCACGTGGCCGGCGACGAGGCCGTCGCCGCGCTGGGAGCGCTCGTTGGCCAGCCAGGTCATGGCGACGAGGGGGTTGCCCAGCACGCTGTCGGACTGGCCGCTCCCGGCGACCTGTCCGTTGACGCGAACCTCGACGGTGATGTCGGCGAGGTCGAGCTCGCGCCACTGCGTGACTGCCGGCCCGGTGATGAGGGCGCCGTCGGTGCCGTTGTCGGCGATGACGCTGAACGGGTCCTGGTTGGGCCAGTCGTAGAGGTGGCCGGCGACGACCTCGATGCTGCCCGAGACGGATGCGACGGCGGCGGCCACCTCCTCCTGCGTGTAGGGCTGCTCCCGTGGCGGCAACGACTCACCGAGAGTGAAGACGACCTCGGTCTCGATGACCATCGGGGGGAACAGGTCGGGGTCCAGCGTCGCGGGGCTCTCGAAGACCAGGTGCTCGAAGAGCCGGGCGTGGTAGGGGCCGTCGAGACCGAGCAGCTCCTGGATGGCGACGTTCGTTGCGCCGCAGAACCAGCCCTTGATCGGCCAGCCGAGGTCCTGGGCGAGGAGGTCGGCGACGAGGTAGCTCTCCTCGATGTCGCTCGGTGCGACCTGCGCGGGGAGGTGGTCGAGGACGGAATTGTCGCGCCGGGTCTGCGCCAGGAGGGTGGCGGCTCGTCGGAGGTCTTCGACGCGGGGGGTGCTGATGCTCATGATGTTCTTTCTGTGCTCGAGGTTTCGCAGGGCGGTCGGGTCAGTGGATGGGCGCGTGGGCGGGCTCGGGCTCCGGCTCGGGGTCGGCCGTGAGGGCGCCGGGACGCGGGAGGTCTTCGAAGTCGACCGCCGGACGCTTGGGCGTGACCGCCGAGACGATGACGAAGGCCAGGAAGCTGGCGAGCATGCCGTACAGCACCGGCTCGTTCGCGTAGAGGCCGGAGATGAACATGAAGATGACGCACACGACCGTGCCGGCGACGATGGAGGCGACGGCGGCGGCCGTGCCCGAGCGGCGCATGAACAGCGCGCCGATGACCGGCACGAAGACCGCGACGGCCAGGATGTCGGCGGCGACGGTGACGATCCCGACGATGCTGTCGACCCCGAGCGCGATGACGAGCGAGGCGACACAGCTGACGAACAGCGCGATGCGGTTCGGGTTGACCCCGGTCATGCGGTCGCCCCCACAGCGGGCGCAGCACGTCGCGGGTCAGCACGGTCGAAGCCCCGATGAGCAGACCGCTGGCGGTGGACATCGTCGCTGCGACGGCGGCCGCCATGACCACGCCCAGGACGCCGGCGGGCAGGACCAGGGCCGCGGCGGCCGCGTAGGCGTTGTCGGGGGTGTCCAGCGCGGGCATCAGCACGCGGGCTGCCGCGCCGATCAGCGCGCCGGCCGCCCCGTAGAGGGCGCAGTAGATGCCCGCGGTGACGGCACCCCAACGGGCGACGCCGACCGAGCGGGCCGTCGCCAGCCGCTGCCAGTTGCCCTGGTCGACCATGAACCCGAAGAAGAACAGGAGGAAGTAGGAGCCGATGGTGCCCCAACCGATCGCCGTCATCGAGAAGAAGGACTCGGGCAGCGCCTCGCGCATCCCACCGATTCCACCGGCGTTCAGCACCGTCAAAGGCAGGAGGATCAGGAAGATGCCGACCGACTTGATCGTGAACTGCAGGACGTCGGTGAGGGTGATCGACCACATGCCGCCGGCGACGCTGTAAACCACGACGACGATCCAGCCGACGAAGGCGGCGGCGGTCGGGGGAATGTCGAAGACCACTTCGAGAACGGTGCGCATGGCGACGATTTGGGTGGCGCCGACGAGCACCGAGTAGGCGACGACGATGACGGCGCCCATCAAACGCGGCATCGAGCCGTAGCGACGCTCCAGCGCCTCGGGCACGGTGCACACGTCGGCGCGGAAGAGCTTGCCGGCGAAGAGGAGGCCGATCATGGCGATGCCCGCGGAGAACATCAGGACGAGCATCATTCCGGAGATCCCGTACTGATAGCCGAGGCTGACGCCGCCGACCGTGGCCGTGCCGCCGAGGATGACGGTGCTCATCGCCGAGGTGTACATGAAGGGCCCGAGGCGACGGCCGGCGAGGGCGAAGTCGGTGCCGGACTTGCTGTGCTTGACGCCGATATAGCCGGCGCTCGTCATGACGATGAGATAGAGAATGATGACGATCTTGTCGGTCATGGGGGTGCTCCGTTGCGCGTGAAAGGTCTGAAGGAGAAGGGTGAGGCCGATGCCGCGTGGGCGGTAGGTCGGTGGACGTCGATCCGACGGTGGCCGCTGCGTGAGCGGCTGGAGTCTTGGGGATCGCGTCAAACAAGAGCCGTGCCCGCCCGGGTGGCCGACCCGGTTGCGCTTGGCGTGATTGGAGATTAGAGCGCGCGCAACCCACGGGACCATCGAGAGATCTGGCCCCGTGCATAGATGACTTCTATGCTCTGGAGATGTTCACGCTCCAGCAGCTGCGGATCTTCCAGGCGGTCGCGCGGGACGGCTCGATCGGCGGTGGCGCGCTCGCCCTGGGCTTGACGCAGCCGACGGTCTCGCACCATCTCGCCGCACTGGAGAAGGAGCTGGAGACGCCCGTCCTCGTCCGGCACGCCCGCGGGGTGACGCTCACCGACCGGGGCCGCATCCTGCTCACCTATGCCGATCAGATCCTCGGCAGCGCCCAGGGCGCGGTCCAGGCGATCCGGGATCGGGCGCAGCTGGAGGAGGGTGAGCTGCGCATCATGACGTTCGCGACCGCCGGGGCCAGCTTCCTGCCCTCGCTGCTCGCGGAGTTCCATCGCCGCCACCCGGCGGTCCGGATCCGCGTGAGCGAGCACAACGACCCCTCGGGCGGGCTCCTGCAGGTGCGCGACGGCGCCGTCGACTTCGCCTTCATCTTCACGGTGCCGCAGTGGGCCCACAACGTGCCCGAGCTGCGGATCCGGAGCCTGTTCAAGGACCCGCTCGTCGTCGCGCTGCCCTCCTCGCACCGACTCGCGGGGCAGGACGTCGTCGACCTCGCCGACCTGGCCGGCGAGCAGTGGATCACCCAGAACACCGATCACGATGCCCACCACGTCACCCTGCTGAGCGCCTGCACCGCGGCCGGCTTCGCGCCCTCCTGCCCGATCCGCAGCGACGCGTTCGCGACCATCGCGACCTACGTGGCGTTCGGTCTCGGGGTCGCGCTCATCCCCGCGCTCGCCGCGGCGAACATGCCGGCGGGAGTCCGGTGCCTGCCGGTCCGCAGTCCCGGGCTGTTCCGGGAGGTTCGGATGGCCTACCCCGCCGACGACGCGTCGACGCCCGCCAGCGCCTTCGTCCGGGTCATCAGCGCGATCGACGCGCAGTGGTGGCGTCAGTGGACAGATGTCGATTGACGCCGACATCGATTGACGCTGACACGTTTCGATGGCGCTGCCCGGCTCGCCCACGTCGCATCCGGTATGTCGGTGCCGCCACGTAGCCTGGTGACATGGCACCTGAGCAGGTAGGGGAGTCCGTGGCGACGCATGTGGGCGAGGGTTTCGACGGGCCCGCCCGGCACAATCCGGCGGCCGAGCCGGGCCAACCGACCGCGGGCACCTTCGCGCTCGACCCGCACTGGGTCGAGCAGCTCCGGCGGCACGCCATCTGCTCGCCGCGGGCCAAGACGATGGACACGATCACTCCGATGACCGGTCGGGTGCTCGCCCGCCTGCCGGTCAGCAGCGCCGAAGACGTCGAGCAGGCGTACCGGGGCGCCCGGGCGATCCAACCCGCGTGGGCGCAACTGCCCGTGCGGTTGCGGGCACAGATCTTCTCGCGCCTGCACGACCTGTTGCTGGACCGCCAGGGCGAGCTGCTCGACCTCATCCAATTGGAGTCGGGCAAGGCCCGCTACGCGGCCTTCGAGGAGGTCGTCGACGCGGCGCTGGTCTGCCGCCACTATGCGCGGGTCGCGCCCAAGCTGCTCGCCCCCCAGCGCCGGGCGGGGGTGTTCCCGGGGCTGACCCGCGTCGAGCAGGTGCGCCACCCGCACGGCGTCGTCGGCATCGTCGCTCCGTGGAACTATCCGCTGTCGATGGCGCTGACCGACGCGATCCCGGCGCTGCTGGCCGGCAACACCGTGGTGCTGCGGCCCGACCCGCAGGCGAGCCTGACCGCGCTGCTGGTCGCCGACCTGCTGGCGCGCGCCGGCCTGCCGTCGCGGGTGCTGCAGATCGTGCTCGGGCCGGGCCCCACGACGGGCGCGGCGGTGCTGGAGCACGCCGACTACGTGATGTTCACGGGGTCGACGGCGACCGGGCGGCTCGTGGCGCGCGATGCCGGCGCCCGGCTCATCGGCGCAAGCCTCGAGCTGGGCGGCAAGAACCCGATGTACGTGGCCGCCGACGCCGACCTCGACCGGGCCGCAGAGGGTGCGGTGCGGGCGTGCTTCAGTTCGGCCGGACAGCTGTGCATGTCGATCGAGCGGCTGCTGCTGCACGAAGACATCGCCGACGCATTTCTCGAGCGGTTTCTGACTCGCGTGCAATCGCTGGGGCTCGGCACGAACCTGACCTTCGAGGCCGATATGGGCTCCCTCATTTCCCAGGCCCAACTCGACCGGGTCGAAGGGCAGGTGCGCGATGCGCTCGAGCGCGGGGCCGTCGTGCTGGCCGGCGGCCGTGCGCGCCCGGACGTCGGCCCGTGGTTCTACGAGCCGACGGTGCTGACCGACGTGCAGGAGTCGATGACGCTGTGCCGCACGGAGACGTTCGGCCCGGTCGTCGCGGTGTATCGGGTCGGCAGCGACGCCGAAGCCATCGCCCGCGCCAACGACACCGAGTACGGCCTCAACGCCTCGGTGTGGACGCGCGACGGAGCGCGCGGCCGCCGCATCGCCGCCGCCATCCGCGCCGGCACCGTCAACGTCAACGAGGGCTACGGCGCCGCCTACGCCAGCGTCGACGCCCCGATGGGCGGCATGGGCGTCTCCGGCATCGGCCGCCGCCACGGCGACGAGGGCCTGCTCAAATACACCCAGGTGCAGACCATCGCCACCCAACGCGGCCTCGGCCTGGGCGTGCCCGAGGGCATCCCCACCGAGCGCTTCGCCGCAGGCATGACCGGCGTCCTGCGCGTCATGAAGGCCCTCGGCGGCCGCTGACCCTGCCGGCCGCCGCGGGCGGTCCCAGCGGTGCATGAGTGTGAGGGGCCTGGCCGGGCGTTCAGGTGGGCGGGCTAGCCTGGCGTGCGTGTGGCGCACCGCGATCAAACCCAAGTGGCTTGCCCTCCTGGGCTTCGTGGTGCTGGTGCTCGTCATCTTCGCCCAGCTCGGGCTCTGGCAGCTCAACGTGGCCCGCGACACCGCCCACGAGGAGGCGCTGGCGCACTCCAGCTCGCAGCCTCCGATCGCCCTGACCGACGCCCTCGCGCCGCACCAGCCGATGACCTCCGAGCTGGCGGGGCGCACCGTGACGGTGCACGGCCGCTACGACCCGCAGCTGCAGGTCATCGTCACCGACCGGCGCCTGGACGGGCAGCCCGGCTACTGGGTCGTGACCCCGGTGACCGTCGAACCCGGCGGCGCGCACCTGGCGGTCGTCCGGGGCTTCACCACCGACCCTGCCTCGGTGCCCGCCCCGCAGGCCGGCGACGTGCAGCTCTCCGGGCTGCTCGCCCCGGGGGAGTCCGCACCGAATGAGCCGAAGCCCCTGCAACCGGGGCAGATGCAGACCGTCGACCTCGCCGAACTCGTCAACGTCTGGCCCGGCGCGCTGTACAACGCGATGCTCTTTCCGACCGACCAGGTGCCTGCCGCGCCCGCCGGCATCACCCACATCCCGCCGCCCGACCTCGGCAGCGACGGTTTCGCCTGGCGCAACCTCGCCTACGCGCTGCAGTGGTGGATCTTCGCGTTGTTCGCCCTCTACATGTGGTGGCGAATGGTTCGCGAGGAGCACGAGCGGCTGGCCCTGGCCGCCGGGGGTCCGCCCGCCGACGAACCCCCGGCACCTGCCGATCTCCCAGAGATCACCGACCACGCCCAGACGAAGGAGCGAACGCCGTGACCAGCCGGACCCCGCAGGACCAGGAGCGAGCCCAAACGGCTGTGCCGCATGGCTACGACGTCGCACGCGTGGCCAAGGCACTGCCGTTCTTCCGCATCATGGCGGTCATCGTCGGCTTCGGCCTGCTGCTGCTCGTGCTGGAGATGGTGCTCAAGTACGGCTTCAACAACGACATCCTCGCGTGGTGGGCGATGCCGCACGGCTTCCTCTACATGGTCTACCTCGGCGCCACCGTCAACCTGGGGCTGCCCGCCCGCTGGTCGCTGCCCAAGCTCATCGGCGTGATGCTCGCCGGCTGCGTGCCGTTCTTCTCCTTCTGGGTCGAGCACAAGGTCAACGCCGCCGAGCACGCCACCCTGGCCGCGGTCCAGAACTGAGCGTCACCGCCCCTGGTAGTCGCCGGGACGCTTCTGCGTGAACGCCCCCAGCGCCTCGCGGTGGTCGTCCGTGTGGTGCGCCAAGGCCTGCATCGCCGCGGAGAACTCCAGCAGCGACTCCAGCGACTGGTGCTGGGACTCGCGCAGCAGCCGCTTGGCCATCCGCACGGCCAGCGGCGGGTTCTTGGCGACCCGACCGGCCAGCGTGTGGGCCGCGCCCAGCAGCGCGTCGGGCTCGACGACATCGTTGACCAGGCCCCACTCCAATGCCTGCGCGGCGGACACGCGGTCTCCGGTCAACGCCATCTCCGCTGCCCGCGCCGGCCCGACGGCCTTGGTCAGCAGCCACGCGCCGCCGTCGCCGGGGATCATGCCCAGCTGCACGAAGCTCTCGGCGAAGAACGCCCGCGACGAGGCGACCCGCAGGTCACACATGAGCGACAGGTCGCAGCCCGCGCCCACCGCCGGGCCGTTGACGGCCGCCACCACGGGCACCTCACAGTGGTAGAGCGCCCGCGGGATCCGTTGAATGCCAGCGCGATAGCCCTCGCGCAGCACGTGCGGGCTGCCGCCGAACATCCCGGACCGATCCACCATGTCTTTGACGTTGCCGCCGGCGCTGAACGCCGACCCCGCCCCCGTAAGCACCACCGCCCGCACGTCGGTGTCGGCGTTGACCGCCGTCACGGCCGCGACGATCGCCTCGATCATCGGCGCCCCCGAGATCGGATTGCGCGCCTCCGGCAGGTTCAACGTCCAGGTCTCGATGTGCCCCTCGCGGTCGACGAGCAGCGGCGGTTCGGCGGTCATGTGTGCTTCTCCTCCGGGTGGGCGATGGCGCCACCGTAGACGCTGCCGCCCGCCCGCAGGGCGCGATCCCGGCGCGATCGGGGCGCGCTTGTAGACTCGCCGCCGTGAGCGACCCGCACGCAAAACCCGTCCTCGTCGTCGACTACGGGGCCCAGTACGCCCAGCTCATCGCGCGCCGCGTACGAGAGGCCAACGCGTTCAGCGAGGTCGTGCCGCACACGACCCCCGTCGCCGACCTGTTGGCGCGCGATCCGGGGGCGATCATCCTCTCCGGGGGACCCTCCTCGGTGTACGCCGAGGGCGCTCCCGGCCTCGACCCCGCGCTGCTGGAGGCGGGCGTGCCGGTGTTCGGAATGTGTTACGGATTCCAGGCGATGGCCCAAGCTCTCGGCGGGACCGTCGAACGCACCGGCTTGCGGGAGTACGGCTCCACACCCGCAAACGTGCGCGAGGGCGGCTCGACCCTGTTCAAGGGGCAGCCCGAGGAACAGTCCGTGTGGATGTCGCACGGTGACGCGGTCACCAAGGCGCCCGAGCGCATGCAGGTCACCGCCGACACTCCGAACGCGCCCGTCGCCGCCTTCGAGGACGACGAGCGTCGCCTCTACGGGGTGCAGTGGCACCCGGAGGTCATGCACAGCACGTTCGGTCAGCGGGTGCTGGAGAACTTCCTGCGTGACGGCGCCGGGCTGGCCTGTGACTGGACTCCGGCGAGCATCGTCACTGAGCAGGTCGAGCGCATCCGCGCGCAGGTCGGTGACGCGCGGGTCATCTGCGGGCTCTCCGGCGGGGTGGACTCCTCGGTCGCGGCGGCGCTCGTGCAGAAGGCCGTCGGTGACCAGTTGACCTGCGTGTTCGTCGACCACGGGCTGCTGCGCCAGGGTGAGGCCGAGCAGGTCGAGGAGGACTTCGTGCAGGCCACCGGCGTCGACCTGGTGACGGTCGATGCCGCCGAGCAGTTCTTGACCGCGCTCGCCGGCGTCAGCGACCCCGAGACCAAGCGCAAGATCATCGGTCGGGAGTTCATCCGCTGCTTCGAGCAGGCCGCGCGCGACATCGTCGGCGGCGCGCAGGCCGACGGGCATCCGGTGCGCTTCCTCGTGCAGGGCACGCTCTACCCGGATGTCGTGGAGTCCGGTGGCGGCAGCGGCACCGCCAACATCAAGAGCCACCACAACGTCGGCGGCCTGCCCGACGACCTGCAGTTCACGCTGGTGGAGCCGCTGCGGGACCTGTTCAAGGACGAGGTGCGCCAGGTCGGCCTGGAGCTGGGGGTGCCCGAGGGCATCGTGTGGCGGCAGCCGTTCCCGGGGCCGGGGCTGGGCATCCGCATCATCGGCGAGGTGACCGCCGATCGCCTGGCGACGCTGCGGGCGGCCGACGCGATCGTGCGCGCCGAGCTGACCGAGGCGGGCCTGGACCGCGAGATCTGGCAGTGCCCCGTCGTGTTGCTCGCCGACATCCGGTCGGTGGGGGTGCAGGGCGACGGCCGCACCTACGGCCACCCCATCGTCCTGCGGCCCGTGAGCAGCGAAGACGCGATGACCGCCGACTGGACGCGGGTTCCCTTCGACGTGCTCGCCGGCATCTCCACACGCATCACCAACGAGGTCCCCGAGGTCAACCGGGTGGTGCTGGACGTGACGTCCAAGCCCCCCGGCACCATCGAGTGGGAGTGACCCGCGGGTACGGCGGCTGCGCCGGTCTGCGGTCGGCGAGGCGTGGAGCGGGGCACTCCTGCGACCAGAGGGCTCGAGTGGGAGTGACCCGCGGGTACGGCGGCTGCGCCGGTCTGCGGTCGGCGAGGCGTGGAGCGGGGCACTCCTGCGACCAGAGGGCTCGAGTGGGAGTGACCCAGGAGTGACCCGCGAAAGATAGTGTTCGCTTTTACACGGTCAGGTGAGTAAAAGCGAACACTATCTTTGGTCCGCGGCGCAGGAATGCGGGGTGACCGGGGTTCTCGGGGGCTATGGGGTGCTGTGCGAGGATCGATGGCAGCACCCGAACGGCACCGAGCAGCAGGAGGCGTGATGTTGGGAGACTCGCGGACGCACGGCCCGGATTTGCGGCGTGCGGTGCAGGGCTATTACGACGCCTTGGACGCCGACGACATGGAGTCGGTGCTGGAGTTCTTCAGCGGTGACGTGCTGTATCAGCGTCCCGGATACCAGCGGATGGTCGGCATCGACGACGTGCGCCGGTACTACGAGCAGGGTCGCCTGATCGCCCCGGGCCGGCACGTGCTGCGCACGCTGGTCGTCGAGGGCAACAATGTGGCCGCGCACGGCGAGTACGAGGGCGACCTCAAGGAGGGCGGCCGGCGCACGGTCGGCTTCGCCGCGTTCTTCGTCTTCGACGGCAACGGCCGCGCCGCCGAGCATACGACGTACTTCTTCACGCCTTCGGTCTGAGCTCGGCTACCCCGTCGCGCGTTCACTCGGCCAGTTGCATCTCTGGCGGCGCCTTCCGGAAGCCGCGGGTCAGCACCGCCAGCCACAGCACCCCGAGCGCCAGCCACGCGCAGCCCAGGCTCACGGCGTGCGAGTCGAGTTGGGTCAGTAGGTAAAGCGAGATGACGGCGCCCAATCCGGGGGCGATGAGGCTGGGAAAGACCCGCAGCGGGTCGCCTTCTCGCCGCCTGCGCAGGAAGTGCGCGATGACCGACACGTTGACCATCGTGAACGCGATGAACGCGCCGAAGTTGATGAACGACGTCGAGGTCGTGACGTCCATGAACAGGCCGAGCAGGCCGACGGCTCCGGAGAGCAGGATGTTCAGCACCGGGGTGCGGAACCTGGGATGCAGGAAGCCGAAGAACTGACGTGGCAGCGCACCGTCGCGTCCCATGGCGTAGGTGAGCCGCGCGGCGCTGGCCTGCGCGGCGATGCCTGAGCCGAACTGTGTGACGACCAGCCCGGCCAGGAAGACGGCGGAGAAGAGGTTGCCGCCGATCGTGCGCGCCATCTCGAAGGCGGCGGAGTCGGTGTCCGCGAAGGCGGTGCCGGGGTGTACCAGCTGGGCGACGTACCCGATGAGCACGAACACCCCGCCGCCGATGAGCGCGATGAGGAGTATCGCGCGCGGCATGTCCCGTTTCGGGTTGCGGGCTTCCTCCGCCAGTGTCGTGACCGCGTCGAATCCGAGAAACGAGTAGGCGGCGACGGCGGCACCCGCGGAGATCATCGCGATGCTTGTCGTGTCGTTCCAGAACGGTTCGGCGCTGATGACGCTCTGGCCGTCACCGATCAGCGAGGCGATGCTGAAGCCGACAAAGAGCACGATGACCAGGCACTGGAAGGCCATCAGCAGCATCGACGCACGTTCGGCCACGACGACGCCGAGGATGTTGAGCACGGTCGTGACCGCGATGAAGGCCAGGATCCACACCCCGTGCGGGACCCCGGGGAAGGCCGCCCCGAGGAACGAGGCGCCGATGAGCCAGATGACCATCGGCAGGAAGAAGTAGTCCAGCAGCGCGGCCCAACCGACGAGGAAGCCGCTGTGCGAGTTGATCGAACGCCGCACGTACGTGTAGGCGGAGCCGGCCACTGGGTGCAGCCGGGCCATCCGCCCGTACGAGAGCGCAGTGAACAGCATTGCTGCCAGCGCCAGAAGGTAGGCCGACGGCACCGCGCCGCCGCTCTCGACGGCGATGACCCCGAATGTGCCGAGAACGATGAGGGGGGCCATGTACGAGACCCCGAAGAGAACCAACGAGCCGAGCCCGAGGGCGCGGACGAGAGTGGGTGTTTCGTTGCCGCGGGAAGTTTGCAGGATGTCTGACACGTAAGTCCCCGTTCTCGCGACGGATTGCCGCGTAATGCAGGGGAACTTAGGGCTGGCGTGTTTCGCCCGTGTCACGGCCAGAGGTCGAACTCAGCCGAATCTCATGAGGACCGCCGTCCACCGCCGGGCGGTCCATCCGAGGTTCAGGCGACCGTGTGGCCGGGGCGTTCGTGCAGCGCGGTCATCGCCGCCGGCTGGTAGGCGCAGGTGGGGTCGGAGGCGAGCAGGTCGCCGGTGACCGCGTAGGCGTGGGAGCGGGAGCCGCCGCACACCTCCTTGAACTCGCACACCCCGCACTTGCCGGCGAACCGGGCCGGGTCGCGCAGGGAGCGCAGCAGCTCGCTCTCCCGGTAGATCTCCCGGAACCCCGAATCCTTGACGTTGCCGCAGCGGTGCGGCAGGAACCCCGAGGGGTAGACGTCGCCGTGGTGGTCGACGAACGAGAACCCCCGACCGGAGTTGACGTCGATCGGTGGCCGAGGCGGGCGGGTGCGGGTCGGGCGCTCGGCGAGGATCTGCTCGGAGGCCGCCCGCAACCGCTCGAACAGGGGGCCGTGCTCGATGGTCTCGCCGGTCTGGGCGGCCCGGGTGCGTTGGATGGCGACGCGTCGGTAGTGGGGCGCCTCGGTGGCCTTGACGGCGACCTTGTCGGAGATGTCGTACATCCAGTGCAGCACGTCTTCGACCTCGGGAGCACTGAGTGCCTGTAGCTGCTGGCCGCGGCCGGTGGGCACGAGGAAGAAGATGCTCCACAGGGAGGTCTGGGCGTCGAGCACGAGCCGCAGTAGCTGCGGGAATTCCTCGACGTTGGCGCGGGTGACCGTCGAGTTGATCTGCAGCCGGAAGCCGGCGTCCCGCACCTGCTGCGCCGCTTTGAGGGTCGCGTCGAACACGCCGGGAAAGCCGCGGAACGAGTCGTGGGTGGCGGCGCTGGCACCATCCAGCGAGAGCGACATCGCGCCCGCGCCGGCCTCGCGCAGGGTCGCGAGCACGTCGGGCTGCAGCCGTGGCGTCACCGACGGGGAGAGCGCCATGTGCAGCCCGAGACCGTGGCCGTGCTCGACGAGTGCGGCCAGGTCGGGCCGTTCGAAGGGGTCGCCGCCGGTCAGCACGACGATCGGATAGGGAGCGCCGAAGGCCGCGAGGTCGTCCAGCAGCGCTTTGCCTTGCTCGGTGCTCAGCTCGGCCGGGTCGCGGTGGTGTTGGGCGTCGGCGCGGCAGTGCCGGCAGACCAGGGCGCAGGCCCGCGTGACCTCCCAGATGACGATCATCGGCCGGTCGCCCGCGTCGTGCCGCAGCCGGCGCACCGCCCGCTGTCCGCGCATCGATGGGTCGCTTGTTGCCCCCGGGGTCATTCCTGTCCTTTCCGCGTCGCGCTCGCGGTCGTCGTCATGGGTTCTGGGTGGCTTCGGCCCGGTTGGCCGTGTCGTGCCCGGCCAACTGCTCGTGCACCGCCGCCGCGGCCTGCTGCGCCGAAGTGACACAGGAGGAGAGGCCGATGCCGTCGTACGAGGCTCCGGCGAGCGCCACTCCCGGCCATTCGCGGGCCAACTCGGCGCGCACTGACCGCAGCCGCGTGGGGTGCCCGACGGTCAGCTGCGGGATGCCGGTGCGCCAGCGGCGGACGACGACGTGCGTGGGTGTCGCAGTGATCCCCTCCAGCCGCGCGAGGTCCGCTCGCAGCCGCGTCACGAGCTCGTCGTCGCTGAGCAGGTCGATGACATCGGCCCCGGCCCGCCCGGCGGACATCCGCAGCAGGTACAGGTCGGGGTCGGTGTCGAGCTGCGGCCACTTGGTCGACAGATGGGTGACGGCCTTGAGCAGCGTGCCCGTGCCGCTGGGCACGAGCAGCCCGTTGCCGCGTAGCGCCGGCAGGTCGGCCACCGCCGTCCGCGGAAAGCCGAGAATGACCGTCGCCGTGCTCGCCTGCCGCGTTTCCCGCAGCAGCCGCGCCGCGCCCGCAACCTGCCCGACCGCCCATCGCGCCGCGACCGGCGCCGGCACCGCCAACACCACCGCGTCGGCCTCGAACGTCGTCGTCTCGGTGCGCTCGGGTGCCGACTCGCTACGGGTAGCGATGAGTTGGTAGCAGCCGTCGGTCCTGGTGATCTCGGTGACCACGGTGCTCGTGCGGATCGTTAGGCCGTCGGCGAGGGTGTCGACGAGGCGGACCATCCCCTCCGGCCAGGAGGCGAAGCCCGCGCTCGCGGCCGCGTGCCCTGAGGCCGTCGTCCGCGGTTGCGCTTGCTGCCCAGGGTTGCTGTTGCGACCGCGACCGTCGGCAGCGGGCGCAACCGTCGGCGAAAGGGGGCCGGCTGCCGGGGCGCCCTGGGCAGCCGGGGCGGCCGGGGCCTGCGCGGCGCGGCGGCTGCGGACCAGGGAGCTGCCGGAGGTGGCGGCGGGGACCAGCGAGGGGGCGCAGGCGCGCAGGCTCAAGCGGTCGACATCCCCGGAGTGCAGTCCGCCGAGCAGGGGGTCGACGAACGCGGCGGTGACCTGCCGACCGAACCGTCCGCTGACGAATGCGCCGACGGCGATATCGGAGTCGGGATCGGCGCTCAATCGCCCGACGCGGCTGGCGAGCAGGGGTTCGAGGGCGGCCCGCAGCAGCCCGGGCACGGTCATCACGCCGCTGCGCAGCACGGGCCGCAGCCGGGTCGGCCCGGCGGGCCCAACCCCCGCAGGCAGCGGCCGACGACCGCGGCGGGTCCACAGCCAGCTCGGATTGGTGCGGGCGGGCACGACATCGTCGGCCAGCCCGAGGTCACGGATGAGCGCCGCGGCCCCCGGCACAGCCAGGTGCAACGCCTCGGCACCTACATCGACGGGCAACCCGGCGACATCAATCGTGTGTACCTGCCCACCAACGCGCCCAGACGCCTCCAGCACCACCACGTCGTGCCCCAGCTCCTGTAGCCGGCGCGCCGCCAACAGCCCTGACACCCCGGCCCCCACGACCACGACCCGACCTCGGCGCCCAGCGCCGGCCGACCCGGACCCCTGCGCGTCCACGCCATCACCTGCCCATTCGTCTCCCGCCACCCTACGACCCCGCCGAAACGGCCCCTGCAGGGCATCGCGCCACGTCGACGCTGGCTCCCGCCGGCAGAAGCCGCCGTTCCTTATGCTGTTTCTCGGGGTGGGACCCGCACGCGCCGCGGCGGGAACGATAAGGACGTCGCCGTGACAATCGCACTGGACCAGGGCTGGCTCGCGCGGGACCGCGCAGACGTACTCCGCGACGTGTCACTGGCCCTGACTCCTGGCGTCACGGTGCTGCTCGGAGCCAACGGGGCCGGTAAATCGACACTGATGGCGGCACTCCTGGGGTTGCGGCCACTGTCGAAAGGCTCGGTGCGCTGGCGCGGGAGCCGTGTCACAGACCGCGCCCAGTGGCAGCAGTTACGCCGCCACACGGGGTGGCTTCCGCAGGGGTTCGGATTTCCGCCCGCCATGACCGTGGCAGATTTCGTGGTTTACGCGGCCTGGCTCAAAGAGGTGCCCACCCGTGAGGCGGAAGAGTTGTGCGCCGAGGCCCTTGACGTGACACAGATGGCTGCCCTGCGCGGACGCCGTCTCGGCAGCATTTCCGGGGGTGAGCGACAGCGTGCCGGAATGGCCGCGGCGCTCGTTTCCCAACCAGCAGTGCTGCTGTTGGACGAACCGACATCGGGCCTGGACCCCATCCAGCGCGCCCGATTCCACGAAGCGCTGCAGCGGCTGACCGGCGCGGGCGCAGACACAGGCCCACGGGTCAGCGTGCTGCTGTCGACGCACCTCTTCGAAGACGCCGCCGCAACCGCCGATCGCATTGTCGTGCTGCGGGCGGGCAGCGTTGCCCTGACTCTCGAGCGCTGTGACCTGACGTCGCCCGGAGGCGAACTGACGGTGGAAGCGGTGCGTCAGGCGACCGTGGCCTTCATGGAGCCCGTGTGATGCGCAGTCCGTGGCGCGGCCGTACGCTCCTGGCTCGCCCAGAGATTGCTGGAATCACGTGGGGGGCTGTGTTCTTCGGAGTCGGCCTGCTCGTGATGACCGATCAGCGGGCCTCCTGGCAGGGCTGGTTGCCCGCCCTCTGGGCGCGCTCCACGACCATGACGATCCTGGGCGCCCCGCTGACCGCGATGGTGGCCGCCTACCTCTTCTCGGGGCCGCGGCAACTGGGCCTGGTGTCGTGGTTGCGCGCGTCGGGCGCATCCTTGCGACGCACCCTGGTGCCCCTGCTAGCGCTCGCCTGGGTGCCGGCGGTCTGCGCATACGTCCTCGTGGTGCTGACCCTCATCGGGCAAGGTGCCCTCGCCGAAGGTTGGGGCGGTTTGACTCCCCAGGCGGCTCTCGTGTCGGTCAGCGTGGCCGCCTACCTCGCGCTGGCCGCGGTTGTCGGCGGAGGGCTCGGCTGGTTGCTGCCGCGGTGGCTGGCGGTCGGCCTGGCCGGCATCGTGTGCTACCTGGTCTACGGAGCGCCGATCTATGCCCTGCCCTGGAGCGATAGCCCCCTCACACAGGCGGTTCTGGCGAGCGCGCATGTGGCCGGCACCTACGACTGGAGCATCCAGGTAGCCGCGCCGACGGTGCTGCTGCTGACCGCCGCGTTGTATACGTCCCTGGCGGTGGCGCTGTGGAGCGCGCTGACCGGTGGGCGTCGGGGCCTGGCCGCCTGGCTGGGCGCTGCGCTGTCCTTGTCCGCGCTGACCTGGACCGCCGGCAGCGCCTCCGCGATCCCGCACAGCCAGGACGCGACCTGCATCGATGGGCACCCCCAGGTCTGCATGTCAACCTCGTTCAAGGCGGTACTCCCCGGCTTCGCTCAGTTGGTACAGAGCGAAATGCCGTCGTTCCCGCCCGGAATGCGCCCACATCAGGTGTGGTCCGACGACCTGATGTCGCTGCAGGAGCCGCCGCCGGGCGTGTTCGTCTTCAGCCCGAGCGATGGCAAGACCATGCCGTCGCGCACGCTGAACTCCGCTGACACGACGGCCAGGTTGCTGCCTGCGCTCATCGACGTCAGGTGCGGGCCGACCGCCACCGCCACCGACGAGCGCGCCTGGGCCGAGGTGTATGCGTACTGGACGCTTCGGCACGGGCTGGACCTCGACGGGGGCAACTACATCGGTGAGGGCGGTGTCGCTCTGCTCCCGGATGCCTCGATCGCTATCGCCGACGCCACGGCGGTGCTCTCCCATCCCGATGCGGATCAAGGGACCTGGCTCGCCGAACGCCTGCGGGCTCTGGGCTGCCCGACCGGATAACCGATGCTCACCAGCGCCACAGTCACGTTCGGCAGATTCCTGCGAGCCCATGGATGGACCTGGCCGTGGGCCGGGCTGCTGCTCGCCGTCGCCGCGGCAGCCGGGGCGACCCAGTGGGTCACCCTCCCCGCCATCTACCCCGAGCGAGAACCGGTGGAGACGCTGGAGACCATCGGCACCCTCTTCGCCCTGCCGCTGGCCGCAGGAATCGCGGTGCTCTTCACCCCGCGCTGTCCGGAGCTTCAGGCTGTAGCCAGCGCGCGGTTGTGGCCGGCGCGGGTTGCCCTCGTGCTGCTGGCCGCCGTGCTCTGCCTCGCCGCGTGCGCCTTCGTGACGGCGCTCGGACCCCCGATGCTGACCTTCGACGCTGTCACGCGCACTTACGCGCTCATCGTCGGAGCGCACCTCGTGGGCATGGTGTTGCGCGGCCCCGGCGGCGGGTATGTGGCCAGCATCGTCTTCGTCGCGGTCCAGTCCTTTCCAGGGTTCCTGCCCTGGCGCGTCAACCTGCTCTTCAACCCCGCCCTGGCCGAGGGCGCGTGGGTCGTTGTCGGTACGACGTGGGCATTCGTCGCATTGCTGTGGCTCGCTGGAGTGCCGCGTTGGCGAGCCGGGCCGAATGGGGGGTGATGCAGGCCCCAATATCGTTGGCGCGGAAGCGGTGTTCGGCTGCCGTACCCTGGGAGGCGGCTGTGGGGGAGCCGTCCGCTCGGGGCATCCGCAGACGTCCCCTGATCACGCCCGCTGGGCGGGTCGAGGCCGCCTGCGAGGTGTTGCCCAGGCGACGGCCAGCGCTAGTTCAGCGAAGCACCCGGGGGAGCGGGGAGAATCGAACGGATGGAGTCCGTGCAGTCTTGGGAGTCACGCGAGCCTTCGGGGCGCCGCGAGGCCGTGTCCGGTGATCGCCGGCACGGCCGCGAGCGCGCCGTGGCGGTGCTGTCGACCCTGCTCATCGTCCTCGGCGGCCTGACGGTTGCCGGGTTGACGATGCTCGTGGTCTGGACCCACCTGGGGCAGCGCGCCGACGAACGCTCGCTGTGGTCGATCGCGGTGCCGGCGCAGTTCCGGGCCTTCATCCACGCCTGGCTGGATGTCGTGAGCCTGGAGTTCATCGCGTTGGCCGTCGGGGTGTCGGTACTCCTGGCGCTCCTGCGTCGGCGACCCCGTGCGGCCCTGGCGGCGCTCGTCGTCGTCGCCGGCGCGAACATCACCACCCAGATTCTCAAGGCCGCCATCCCGCGCCCCGAGTACGGCGTCGGCAACGCGATGAACAGCCTGCCCAGCGGGCACACGACCGTCATGGCCAGCCTGGCTCTCGCCCTCCTCTTCACCGCCGGGCGCCCGCTGCGGCCGCTGCTCGTCGTGTTCGTCAGCGCGGCCGCCACCTTCACCGGGGCCGCCACCGTCATCGAACGCTGGCACCGCCCCAGCGACGTCATCGCGGCTCTGGGCGTCTGCGCCGCGTGGGCGGGCGTGGCCGGGCTGCTCGGGTTGCTACCGAGGGGCCGCGCGCGCGGTGCGGGCGGCGGGCCGGCCGGGATGTCGAGCGCGCGAGTTACGGGCGACCGGATGTCGAGCGGTCGGGTTGCGAAGCGTCGAGGGATCCGCGTCGGGACGTACCTGCTGTGCGGCGTCCTTGGTGCCGTCGGCGTCGGGGCGCTGCTGATCGTCGGCGGGCTCGTGGCCCACGGGGAGCCGTCCAACGTGATTGTCGGCGGTGTCATGCTGACCGCCACTGGCCTCACCGGGGCGCTGCTGGCCGCGCTCGTCGGGATGACCTTGGACGCCCAGGACGCGCTCGACCAGGCGCGGATGTGGCAGCCGGAACTCGACCCGGAGCGCCCCGAGCCCGGCGGGTCGACCCCGCCATCGGACCCCTGGCGCAGGCGTGGTCCCGCAGCCGGCTCGTGGGAATCGAGGACGTCGATAGGCTGACGCCTGTGCTTCGACCCCTCATCGCGACCGTGGCCGGCAAGGCGGCGCGCGCGGCCACCCGCCTCAAGGGCGGCGGCTCGGCGCTGCCGGGCCTGGTCGCCGAACGCCTCGACCCGCGCTTTCTGGCGCACGCGCTGGAGGATGTGCGCGGCGGCATCGTCGTCGTCTCCGGCACCAACGGCAAGACGACGACCACCAAGATGCTCACCGCGGTGCTGCGCGAGCACGGTCTGAACGTCTTCAGCAACCCCACGGGCAGCAACTTCACCCGCGGCGTGATCTCCGCGATGCTGCCGCAGCTGCCGATCAGCGGCCGGCTGTCTGCCGACGTCGCGGTCCTCGAACTCGACGAGGCGCACGCCCTGCGGTTCGCCGACGCCGTCACCCCCACGCACGCGCTGCTGCTCAACGTCGCCCGCGACCAACTCGACCGGTTCGCCGAGATCGACCACACGGCCAAGCTGCTCGCCCAACTCGCGGCCCGCACCAGCGAGGCGGTCGTGCTCAACCGCGACGACTCCTTCGTCTCCCGGATCGCCGGCGAACCCGAGGTGCCGCCGGCCACGTACTTCGGGCTCGACGACTCCATGCGCGACCGTCTCGAGGAGCTGCAGGAGGCCGACGTGCGCTTCGACGACGAGGCGCAACTGCCGGCCGTCGGGCCCGGCGACGGGCTGCTGCGGGAACTGAACGAACGCGACTTCGAGGTGACTTTCGGCGATCAGTCGCAGGTCGGGCCGCTGCGGCTGCGCCAGCGGGGCCTGGCCGCGATGATCAACGCGACGGCCGCCGTCACGATGGCCCGTCGCCTCCTGGGCGAGGGCTTCGACCAGGCGGCTACCGAGCGGGCGCTGCGCACCGTAGCCCCGCCGTTCGGCCGCGGCGAGGTCATCGACTGCGGCGGCCAGCCGTTGGAGCTCGTGCTCGTCAAGAACCCCGCCGGCTTCACTGTCGCCCTGCACACGTACGGGTCGACACCGGTGGCCACGATGGTCGCCATCAACGACAACTACGCCGACGGGCGCGACGTCTCCTGGCTCTACGACGTCTCGTTCGCCTCCCTGGTCGATCGGGGGGTGGCCGTGACCAGCGGGGTGCGCGCCTACGACATGGCGTTGCGGCTGTACTACGACGATGTGGCCACCGAGCACATCGAGCCCAACCTGATTGCGGCCCTGGACCACCTGCTGGCCACCCACCCCGACGAGCCGAAGCGCATCTTCTGCACGTACACGGCGATGATGGCGCTGCGGCGCACCCTCGCCGAACGGTACGACCTGGCGGATTTCGGCGAGGAGGCGAAGCAGGCGTCATGAGCTCTGAGACTCTCAAAGCCCACGGGGCGAGCAAGGGCACGATCCGGCTCGTGCACCTGTATCCGCGCGAAATGAGCATCTACGGCGACCTCGGCAACACCCGCTGCCTGGCCACCCGGCTGCGCCGGCACCGCTACGACGTCGAGTTGGTCGAGCACCACCCCGGCAACCCCCTGGATGCCGACGCGCACCTCATCCTCGGCGGCGGCGGGCAGGACTCGGGGCAGGCGCGCGTCGAGGATGACCTGGAGGCCAACGCCGACCTGCTGCGCTCGCTCGCCGACGACGGCACCCCGATGCTCATGATCTGCGGCATGTACCAGTTGTTCGGCAACGACTTCACGACGGTCGAGGGCAAGCGGCTGCCCGGCCTGGGCATTCTCGACGTGACCACCCGCGGCAACGAGGTGCGGATGATCGGACCGGTCGTCTTGTCGACTCCGCACGGGGATGTCGTCGGGTACGAAAACCACTCGGGGTCAACGACGTTGGGTTCTGGGCAGGAGCCCTTCGGGCAGGTGCGTCACGGCCAGGGCAACAACGGTGCCGACCAGACCGAAGGCGCCCGGCGGGGCAACGTCTACGGCACCTACCTGCACGGCCCGGTGCTGCCGGCCAACACCGCGTTCGCCGACGCCCTCATCGGCGCCGCCGTCGACCGGGCCCTGCCCGGCGGCTTCGAGCCCGAGGACCTCGACGACCACATCGCCCACGAGGCCCAACGCCGCCAGATCGATCGCCTCCTGTCGGGCCGCAACAAACCCCGCTGACCTGCCGAAAGCGAGTTTGCTGGGCTACGGCGCGGGGGGTTGGGCGCGGGCGTAGTAGCCGCGGGTGTTCAGCCAGGTGACGGCGGCCAGGGCGCCGAGGGGGATCTCCAGGAGAAAGCTGAACAGGGCGAAGAGGGTCACCGCGGCGGCGGTGGCGTCGCCGGGGACGCCGAGGGCCAACAGGACCGCCGCCGCGCCCGCCTCCGCGACGCCGATGCCGCCCGGGGTCACCGCGACCGCCGTCAGCAGACGACCTACCGCGTAGGCGGCGAATGCGTGCGACCAGGAGATATCGACCCCGACGGCCTCCAGGCACTGCCGGAACAACACGAAGTAGACGCCCATGAAGCCGACGAGCCCCAGCGTCAACGACAACCAGCGGGTGCGTACGACGCCGATGATCTTGGCCCGCAGGTCGAGCGCGAGCAGTTGGGCATCCGGCAGCCGCCCCCCGCGCAGGCGTCGCAGCAGCGGCCCGAGGACCCGCTCGACGAACCGGCCTACCAGCCGGGCGGTGCGCCGCGACGCGATGATCGCGATGAGCGCCCCCGCCACCGCCGCGCCCCCGATGCCGCCGACGATCGCGCCCTGCACCATCGCGTTCGGCACCTGCCCCGCCGCCGGAAGCAACACCAGCGCCGCGATGACCGGCAGCAGCACCCTGGCCAGCAAGTTCCACACCGCAGTGACGATGATCGACGTGCCGATCGCGCGATGCGTGAACCGCCACGACCGAAACATGGCATAGGTCAACGCCGCCCCGACCGCCCCGCCGCCCGGCAGCGTGTTGCTGACCCCGGACCCGGCCAGATTCGCCAGTATCGCCTGAAAATGCCCCAACCCCGGCAACGATCCCGTGAGCGTGAAGGTGTAGCAGTACAGCCCGAGCATCATGAGCGCGAACAGCCCGAGGAAGGTCGGCCAGCCTATGCCGGTGATCAACCCCAGGATCGTCGCCCAACTCGTGTCGGTCAGGTACGGCAGCCCCCAGCCCAACAGCACGACAGCCAACCCCAGGCTCGCGACGATCTGCAGCGCCCGCGAGGCGATCGCCTTCGGGGTGCTCGGAAAGGCGACGGTCGGGGGCTCCAACGGGCCGCCCGCTTGCGATGCGCCAGCAGGCCTACCGGAGGCGGTCCGTGCCGGCTGGGCGGCCCGCGTCGCCTCCGATGAGGAGGGAGTGTCGTCGTGCTCGCTCTGTTCGCCCCCGGGCCCGGCGCCGTCGACGTGGCGGTCGTTCACGGCAGCCCGGCGAAGATGTCGCGGCTGATCGGAGCGCCCGCGTCGGCGGCGGGGTCGACGAACCACTCCCGCCCGAAGATCAGGTCGTACAGCGGCCGCGGGATGCGCCCGAAGGCCGCCAGGGTGCGGTCGGCGCCGTCGTCGGCGGCGGCCTGGGTGGCGTGCGCGGCCATGGCGGTGCGCTTGGCCCGGATCTGCCCGCGCACCCCGATCCGGTGGGTGATCTGCGACCGCGGGGTGAACGCCCGCTCCCACGCGCCCAGGTCGACGTCGATCCGCACGCCCGGCAGTCGGCGGGCCAGCGAGATGCCGGCGGTGATCGCCTCCCGCGGCACGGTCGCCTCCAGCAACCGGGGCGTGCCGGCGAGCCGCGCGGCCTCCCGCGTGACCTCGTGGACGCGCACGTGGTCGCGATGACCGTACCCGCCGGAGGGGTCGTAGCCGATGACGACGTCGGCCTCCTCCTCCCGCAAGATGTCCGCGATACGGACGGCCGCGTCTCGCGGATCGGCATGCAGGAAGCGCTGTCGACCGGGCGGGTCGGGCGGCACCGGCCCCTCCATGCCCGAATCGGCGTAACCCAGCCACTCGAGGCGCGCGGCACCGATCGCCGCGGCGCTGGCGTGCAGTTCGGCGAGCCGCCGCTGCCCGAGTGTGCTGCCGCGATGCTGTGCGGAGGTGAGTCCGAGATCGCCGTCGGTCGCCACGACCAGCACCACCCGATGCCCGGCCGCCGCGGCTTTGGCCAGGGTCCCAGCCATGAGCAGCGCCTCGTCGTCGGGGTGCGCATTGACGGCCACGACGGTTCGACTCACCCCCCAAGTGTCACTCATGCCGCGTTGTTCCCAGACGGATGTGCCAGGGTTGGCCTGTGAAGATCGCCCTTGTCACGGACTGTTACCTGCCCCGCCTCGGCGGGATCGAGGTGCAGGTTCGCGACCTCGCGCAGGGATTGCGCTCCGTGGGCCACGAGGTCGAGGTCTTCACGGCCACGACCGGAGAAGACGGGCAGCACGGCGGTCTCGTCGAGATCGTCGACGACATCCCGGTGCACCGCCTCGGCCTCCCCCTGCCCGCGGGTTTCCCGCTCAACCCCTTCGCCGGGCGTGAGCTGCGACGCCGCCTGCGCGACGGCTTCGACGTCGCGCACGTGCACATGGGGGTGGTCAGCCCGTTCACCGTCGAGGCCACTCGCGTGGCCCGCAGCCTCGGGCTGCCGACGACCATGACGTGGCACTGCATGCTGGCCTGGGCCGAGCCGGCGATCGGCCTGACCGGAGCGGTGCGCCGCTGGGCGCGCGCCGGCGTGTCGATGAACGCCGTCTCCTCGGTCGCGGCGGTGCCCGTGCAGCGGCTGCTGGGCAATCTGGCGGACGTGCGGGTGCTGCCCAACGGCATCGACGTCGACACCTGGTGGCAGCCCGCCCACGGCTCCACACCGCCTCCGACCAGCCCGCACGTAGAACTGGTGACGGCCATGCGGCTCGTCGCGCGCAAGCGACCGATCCCGATGCTGCAGGTCTTGCAGCGGGTGCACGCGATGGTGCCGGAGGTGCCGTTCCGGCTGACGATCCTGGGTGACGGGCGGCTTCGCTCGAGCGTCGAGGCCTATGTGCGCCGCGAGGGCATCGCGGACTGGGTCGACCTGCCCGGCCGGGTCAGCCGCCCCGAACTGCTGCGCCGCTACGCTGCCGCGCACGTCTACCTCTCCCCGGCCAAGCTGGAGTCGTTCGGTATCGCGGCCCTGGAGGCGCGCTGCGCGGGCCTGCCGGTGGTCGGCCTCGACACCAGCGGCGCCTCGGAATTCGTCTACGACGGCGTCAACGGCTACCTGGCCCGCACCGACGACGGCATGGCCAGCGCCATCGCGCGGCTGCTCACCGACACCGCCCTGCGCGAGCGCATGTACCGCTACAACGTGACGGTCCCGCCCAGCGACCTCGACTGGAGCGCCGTCATCGCCACCACCGAGCGCGAATACGAGCGGGCGATGGGGCGCTTATCGGCCCCGGAGCGGGTTCGTTGACCTCTCCCGCGCCGCACCCGCCGAGCCTGCCGGACCAACCGGTGCCCGCCGCGGGGTCGCCGACCGCGGAGCCGTTGCTGTTGTCGGGTCCGCTCGTCGTCGCCGGTCGTTTCGAGGGTGAGCAGTGTTGGCGGGTGCCGCTGCCGCACGGAATCGACCCGGAGGACCTGGGTCGGTTCGCCCGCGGCCTTCCGGAGGTGACCCGGTCGCCGGGCGGGCAGATCGTGCTCACCTACGACCTGGTCAGCCGCGCTGACCAGCCGCACCTGCCGGATCGGGTGGAGTCGGTGGCGCGGCCCCCGCGGGCGCCCGGGCTGGTCGTTGGCCCGGGGGAGCAGGTGCTGGCCGTGCAGCGGGTCGCGGCCTCGGTGCTCGTGTGGGCCGACGGTCAGCTGCTGGCGACCCGCTACTCGGGCGTGACCAGCGCGCCCGGCGCCTGGGCGCTGCCCGGCGGCGGTGTGGACCCGGACGAGGATCCGCGTGCCGGGGCGCGGCGCGAATGCTGGGAGGAGACGGGCCAGGAGGTGCTCGTCGGTGATCTCATCCGGCTGTTCAGTCGACATTGGGTCGGGCGGGCCCCGTCGGGGCGACTGGAGGACTTTCACGCCGTGAACCTCGTGTTCGCCGCGCGCTGCCCGGCGCCCGGGCCGACGCAGGTGCACGACGTGGGCGGCTCGACCGCCGCTGCCGCCTGGGTGCCCGCGGCGCAGGTGGCCGGCTTGGATTGGGCGCGCGCGCACCGCTGGGTTGCGAGCAGCGTCCCCGGGTGAGAGCGATCGCCGGTGGTCAGCGGCGGGTGAGCAGCCCGACGAGGCCGACGACCACGAACACGCCGCCGGCGGCCAGCGCGGCGGTCGGTGCGACCCAGCGTCCGTCGGCGCCGACTCCGGCGAGTTGGTGCAGCAGCGAGAGCCCGGCGACCACGAGGCCGACGAGGCCGAGCGCCAGTAGCCACACCTGCGGGCGGCGCCGTTCGCCCCCCGCGCCCGCACCGCTCGACGCCCCGGGCCCCCCGGGGCGGGGCGGCGGACCAGGCTGCGTCGGGTCGGTCCCCCGGCGGTGCCGGCTCATCGCGGACCCACCTGGATCGAGAAGCCCGAGCCCTGCCCGGTGGCATCGACGTGCGCCACGGCGGCGGCGAAGGGCAGCAGCACAACGACCGCCATCGTCAGGACCCGCGCGCGTAGGCCCCGTAAACCCACGATGACGATGATGAGTGAGAGCAGCGCCAAGGCGGCGCTCGCACCGACGACGGCGGCATCGGCCGTGCTGCTCGACAGCAGCACCAATTGCCCGGCGCCGACCCCGACGGCCAGGGCAGCCGCGAGGCTGACCACGGTGGCCCAGAAACCGAATCGGCGGGGCGGAGTCGGCGGCGCCACCGGTGCGGGGACCGCAGTCGTCGCAGTGGCCGGCGGCACGTCGCGCGGATCGGACCAGTTCTGCCCCCGCCAGGCCGGTGCGGGATCGGCGGGTACCCCGTAGTGTCCCGGTTGCGTCTGACCGGCGAACCCCTGACCAGGCGAGTTCGGCGGCGGAGCCAGCCGACCCGGCTCCGGCATGGCGGGTACCCAACGGCCTGTCACGGGGTCGAACACGGAGGTGTGGCCGCCGCGCGTGGGGGAGCCGTGCCGCGGTGCCTGCGGATCGTGGGAGCGCTCGCCCCGCGGGTCGGGCCAGGTGCCGGCCGACGGATCGCCGGGGCCGGGGGCAGCCCCCTGACCGCCCCCGGCCGCTGCGGCCTCCTCACGTCCCCCGGGCTTGACGGCATCCGGCCAGCCGTATTTGCGGTGCACATGGCGCACGACGAAAAACACGAGTCCCCCGCCAACGACGAGCGTCACCAGCGTGGGCCACCAGCCGCGCTCGTCGCCGAGCCGGCTGAACACGCTGATCGCCGTGAAGACTCCCAGCACGATCGCGCCGGGCTCGTGATCGGTGCAGGCGCGGCGTACCGCGAGGTTGCCCTGGTCATCGGGCAGCAGGAACCACGCGAGGAGGTACAGGGAGAGCCCCATGCCGCCGACCAGGGCCAGCACCACCAGGGCGACCCGAACGATCGCCGGGTCGAGGCCGAACTCGTCGGCGAGGCCGGAGGCGACACCGGCGAACACTCGGCGATTGCGCCTGCGGCGCACCGGCTGTCGATACAGCGCCGCGTACAGGCGATCCAACGCGCCCGGTCCGCTCGGTCCGCCCGGTCCGCTCGGTCCGCTCGACCCCGCGGGCCCACGTGACCCACGTGGCGTGGGCTCGGGGCCGGGGTGCTGGGCGCGCGAGTCGTCGGTCATACCTTCCATCGTCACCGAAGCGGCGCGCGATCGGCATGCGGACCGACCCTGAGGCCACCCTGAAGTCCGACCTCGAGGCCGGGGTGTCCGCCCTGGGATCGGCCCGCGAGGCCGCGTCTTGTCGGTCCTAGGTGTCACGATTGAGTGCATGAGTACACCCCAGGGGCCGACGCGGGCGGGTCGACTCGTGCGCACCCGCTCCGGGGCGGTCGTCGCAGGGGTCGCCGGGGGGCTGGCCGCGCACACCGGGCTCGACGTCCGGGTCGTGCGCGTGCTCTTCGTGGTGCTCAACCTGTTCTTCGGGCTCGGGTTCCTGGCCTACCTGCTGCTCTGGGCCACCCTCCCGGCGACCGACGCGGGGCAGGGCTCGTCGGGGCGCCGATTGCCCGTGCAACTCCTGCTCCTGGGCGCCGCTCTGCTCGCACTGGGGGCGCTGGGCGCTACCGGCGGCAGCTGGCTGCCCGACTTCGTTCGCCCGGCGCTGCCGGTGCTGGCCGTCGCGGTCGGTGCGGTCATCGCGTGGAGCGACGTGGAGGCGTTCGAGCGACAGGGGTGGCTCGGCCCGACCGGCGGCCGGCGTGCCCTGCCGCGCGTGCTCGCGGGTGCGGCCCTGTCGGCCGTCGGGATCGTCGTGCTGCTGACCAGCGGACAAGGGCTGTCGATGGCCGTGGATGTCGGCGTGGCGACCATCGCGGTGCTCGCCGGCATCGGGCTGGTGCTGGCCCCCTGGGTGGCCGGTTTCTGGCGCCGCTACGAGCGCGAACAGACCGCCCGAATCCGGGAGACCGAGCGCGCCGATATCGCTGCCCACCTGCACGACTCGGTGCTGCAGACCCTGGCGCTTATCCAGCGCGCCGACGATGCCGGCATCGCTGCGCGGTTGGCCCGCGGGCAAGAGCGGGAGCTGCGCGAGTGGTTGTACGGCGGCGCCCCCACCGCGGGCTCTCTCGCCGCCGAGATCAGCCGGCTCGCCGTCGAAGTCGAAGAGCAGCACGAGGTTCCGATCGACGTCGTCGTGACCGGGGACCGCAGTGTCGACGACGCCGGCGAGGTGCTGCTGGGGGCCTTGCGCGAGGCCCTGCTCAACGCCGTCCGCCACGGTCGGCCTCCGGTCTCTGTGTACGTCGAGATCGGACGCGCCGAGGCGGAGGCGTTCGTGCGCGACCACGGCGACGGCTTCGACCTCGATCAGCTCGATGAGGTACCGCCCGACCGGCTGGGGGTCCGCGAGTCGATCCTGGGCCGCATGCAGCGCCACGGGGGCCGCGCGCGCTGGCGCCGCCTGGAGGAGGGCACCGAGGTCGCGCTCACGGTGCCGCTGGAGACGGCGCAGCCACCCGCCGCCGCGCTGCCGCCTACCCCCGCCCAGCTGCCCGCCGAAGGCCGCGTCGAGCCGGCCCCCGCACCATCGGAGCTCGCCGTGCGGTCCGAGCCGGCAGCCCCACCTGCGTTGTCGCAGCCATCCGCCGCTACCCGTGAGGAGACCACGTGAGCACCACCAGCCACGACGAGCAGGGCACCGGCACGATCCGGCTCGTGCTCGTCGACGACCACCGCATGTTTCGCTCCGGCGTCAAGAGCGAACTCGTCGGCGACCTTGCCCCCGACCTGGAGGTGGTCGGCGAGGCGGGCACCGTCGAGACGGCGATCGCCGCGGTCGCCGAGCATCGTCCGGATGTCGTGCTGCTCGACGTGCACCTGCCCGGCGGCGACGGCCGGGGCGGCAGCGATGTGCTCACCGGTTGCCGCGGGCTGACGAGCGCTGCGGGCGAGCCCGTGCGCTTTCTTGCCCTGTCGGTCAGCGACGCCGCCGAAGACGTCATCGCGGTGATCCGGGCCGGCGCCCGCGGCTACGTCACCAAGACGATCTCCCCGAACGACCTGGTCAACGCCATTCGTCGGGTCTCCGAGGGCGACGCCGTGTTCAGCCCGCGGCTGGCCGGCTTCGTCCTCGACGCGTTCGGCGCGGCCGCCGGCGAGGTCGCCGAGGTCGATGAGGAGCTCGACCGGCTCTCGGCCCGCGAACGCGAGGTGATGCGGCTCATCGCCCGCGGCTACCAGTACAAGGAGGTCGCCAAGGAGTTGTTCATCTCTATCAAGACGGTCGAGACTCACGTCTCCTCGGTGCTGCGCAAGCTGCAGCTCAGCTCCCGGCACGAACTGACCGCGTGGGCCATGCACCGGCGCCTCGTCTGACCAGCTGCCCCAGCCGTCGATCCGCTGGGTTTCTTGGCGCTCCGACGCGCTGCTTAGGGTGTGGGCATGGCCGTTCTCTACACCATTCTCGTGATCGCCCACTGGGGCGGAGTCGCCGCGCTCATCGCCGGATACACCCTCTCGGTCGGCTCCGGTGTCATCAACCCGGTGATGGTGTGGGGGGCGCGGATCCAGCTGCTCGTCGGCCTGGCCCTCGTGGGGGTGGGGGAGATGACCGACCACGACTTCAACCACGCCAAGATCGGCGTGAAACTCGTGCTGGCGCTGGCGGTCGTCGTGCTCGCCGAGATCTCCCGGGCCCGCGCCAAGCGCGGCGCCGGCCAACCAGTGCTCACGCACGCGGCCGCCGGGGCGGCCGTGGTCAACGCGCTCGTCGCGCTCTTGTGGAACTGACCCTGACCGCGATCGGCTCCACGGCGTCCTGCGGCGCAACTACGCCGGGCTGACTGACCCGGCTCTGCCGACCCTCTCCGACCGGCCCGCCGCGCACTACGCGCGGTTGAGGAGCGCGGGCACGGCGGCCAGCCACGATCGCGTGCCCAAGTGGCAGGTCGACAGGCTCGCCACGCGGGCGGCGAAGGTCAGCGCGCCGATGCGGTCTAGCGCTGCCGGGTGTTCGGTGGGCTGCGCGCTCGCCAGGCCCCACGCGTAGCCGCCGTGCAGGGCGTCGCCGGCACCTAACGTGTCGATCGCCTCCGCCGATGGCACCCTGATCGCTCCGGTGGCACGGTCGGGCCGGGTGGCCCCGCCGGCCGCGTCGGCATCCGCGATCGGGATGTCGACCGCCGTCCGCCAGCGGATCGGGCGCGGTCCGTCGCTCACGGCTGCCAGGGTGGCGCCGCCCTCAACGAGCTGCTCCAGTAAGCCGTCGCCTGACGCTTCTGCCTGTGAACCGCTCTGCGGCAGAACGAAGTCCGCGGAGCACACGATGTCGGTGCAGCGGGGCAGCAGGTCGACCAGCTGCGGCTTCCAGCGCCCGGCGTCCAGGATCACCGGCCGCTGCCCCGCGGCGATCAGCTGTGGGACCGGTCCCGCGCCGACCTCCGGTTGGTCGGGGGCCTGGCAGGCGTCGAGCACGTCGAGCACCGCGTGCGCGAGGTCGGGATGGTGGCCGTCGAGCAGAACGACCGCCGCATCGCTGAGGTGAGCGGTCAGCTGCGCCTGTAACGCCCCGCGACCGCGGGACGACAACGGCGTCGGGCGACCGGCATCCGTCGACACGATCTGCCGGTCCGCGGTGCTCGCATCGACGGTGATGGCCGACACCGCCGGCTCGAAACCGGAGGTGGGCACCTGCTCCGTGCGGCCGTGCCCCGCAGCCTCGGGCTCTAGGAGGGCCGCGTCGACGACAGTGACGCCGCAACGCCGCAGGTCAGCGGTGACGAGCTGCCCGACGGTGCCGCTTCCGACCCGGGTGATCAACACGGCGTGACCGCGCAGGGCCGCGAAGGTCACGGCGGCATTGAGGGCCGGGCCGCCGGCGCTGAGCTCCTGCCACTGTGCAGTGACCTTGGTGTTGGCGGCGGGCAGGGCGGGCACGCGCTGGATGAGATCCAGGGTGGCCAGGCCCACGAAGAGGCCGGTGACGCCCCGGGCAGCCGTCGTCTCGATCATGGTTTTCATCGTTGCGCCTGCGGCGGGCGCAGTGAAGCCCGCGGGCTGCCGATCGAGATCGACTACCCGGTTGGACGATGCCGGGTATACCCGCGGGCCCCGGTGACTGCGTTGGATTTCGCAGCTCACCCGTCCGTTGACCGACCTGTCCGCACCGGATAGGTGACGGGTGGAAAGTCGGGACGGCTGCGCTAGCGCGCAGTCACCTCACGCGTCCGAAAAGTCTTCACTACTCGGATCACCTCCTTTCGGTGTCCTTCGACGGTACGACCGGTGACGATGGACTGGCAACGGTTTTTTCGGCGGCTTGTCGGCGCCCGGACTCGGCCCGCCGGCTGCCTGCGCCCACTGCCGGGGCAGGATGAGCCCATGGTGGGGGAGATGAGCGGACGGGTGCGGCGACCGCACGGCATCGAGCTGGACGACCCGCGGCTGGTGGCGTTCTGGGCGCGGCGGATGCTGTGTTCGCTGACGACGATCCGGGCCGACGGCGGACCGCATGTCGTGCCGGTCGGGGCGACCCTCGATGTGCCGGGGCGGCTGGTCCGGGTCATCACCTCCGGATCGTCGATCAAGGTGGCGCAGATTCGCCGCGCGAGTTCACCGGGCGCACCCGGCGCGCCGATCGCGCTGTGTCAGTTCGAGGGTCGCTACTGGTGCACCATCGAGGCGCGGGCGCGGGTGTTGACCGACGCCGACGCGGTGGCCGATGCGGAGCGGCGCTACGCCGCGCGGTACCGCGAGCCGCGCCCGAACCCCACCCGCGTCGTCATCGCCGGAGCCATCACCAAGGTCCTGGGCAACCTGCCTGACGTGGACTAGCGCGCGGCGCCCGGTTGAGAGCGGATCCCCCTGTCTGTCAAGGCGGCAGTAACGGATTCGTGTCAGGGCCTGCATCCCGAAGCAACCTTGTCGGTGCAGACCCGTAGGGTCACCGCTGACGACACCAGAAGACCGTCGGGGCACCCCTGGCCGACGGTGGCACAAGAAGCGAGGCCCTTGCTGTGCACCTCTTGACCCGGGTCAGCCTGGCCAACCGAGTGGTCGTCGCGCTCGTGACCCTGTTGGTCATGGGCCTGGGGGTGTTCGCGGCCTCGACGCTCAAGCAAGAGCTGTTCCCCTCGCTCGAGTTGCCGACCGCCGCCGTCATCGCGCCCTACCCCGGCGCGGCGCCCGATGTCGTCGAGCGTGAGGTGACCGAGCCGCTCGAGGCCGCTTTGCGCCCGATCGGGGGCGTGAGCCGGGTGCAGAGCACCACGACTCGCGGGGTCAGCCAGCTGACCGTGCAGTGGGACTACGGGCAGGACTCGAGCGCGATCCAGTCCGACATCGAGCAGGCGGTGTCGGGGCTGCGTGGGCGGCTACCCGACGCCGTGGAGCCGCAGGTGCTCGGTGGCAGCCTCGACGCCATCCCGATCGTCGCGCTGTCGGTCACCTCCGACGACGACGAGGCCACGTTGGCCCGCAAACTGCGTGATATCGCGGCGCCGCGGCTGGTCGGGCTCGACGGGGTGCGCGCAGCCACGGTCTCTGGCGATCGGGCCGAGCAGATCGTCATCACGTTCCGCCCCGACGACGTGACCCGCCACGGCGTGACCCCCGCGATGTTGCCGCAGGTGTTGCAGGCCGCAGGCGCCACGATCCCGGCGGGCGACGTCGAGGCCGGCGGCGCGCGCATCGACGTGCAGGTCGGGCAGCCGCTGGGCAGCGTGGCCGACGTGCGAGCCCTGCGGCTGCAGGGCAGCGACGGGCCAGTTCGGCTGGAGCAGGTGGCGCACGTGCGCAGCGAACTCGCGTCGGCCACCACCATCTCCCGCACCAACGGGCAGCCCTCGCTGGGCCTGGCCGTGACCAAGGACTCCGAAGGCAACACCGTTTCGGTGGCCCGCGCCGTGCAGGCGCAGCTGCCCGGGCTCGCCGCCGACATGGGCAACGGGGCGCAGTTCTCCACCGTCTTCGATCAGGCGCCGTTCATCGAGAGGTCCATCGAGGACCTGGGTGTCGAGGGCGCGCTCGGGCTGGCGTTCGCCGTGTTCGTCATCTTCGCGTTTCTGCTGTCGGTGCGCCCCACCCTCATCGCGGCGATCTCCATTCCCACGTCGCTTCTCGTGGCGCTCATCGCGTTGTGGTGGGGCAACTTGTCGCTCAACATCTTCACCCTCGGCGCGCTGACCGTCGCGATCGGCCGAGTGGTCGACGACTCGATCGTCGTCATCGAGAACATCAAGCGGCACGCCGGCCTGGGCGAGCGCGGGCCGGAGGCGATCATCGGCGCCGTCCGCGAGGTCGCGGGCGCCATCACCGCCTCCACGATCGCGACCGTCGTGGTCTTCCTGCCGCTCGGCCTGGTCTCCGGTGAGGTCGGCGAACTCTTTCGACCGTTCGCGCTGACCACCTCGATCGCACTCGTGGCCTCGCTGTTCGTGTCGCTGACGATCGTGCCCGTGCTGGCCTCGTGGTTCATGGTGCCGCGGGCCGGTGCGGCTGCTGGTGCCGGTGCGAAGGCCGGCGACGACCACGATCACGAGGCGGTGACCGGGCTGCAGCGGCCGTACATTCCGGCGCTGCTGTGGTCGCTGCAGCACAAGGTCATCACGTCGGTGCTGGCCGTGGTGATCTTCCTGGGCACGATGGCGCTGGTGCCGCTGCTCAAGACCGACTTCCTCGGTGACACCGGCCAAGACACGCTGACGGTCGCGCAGGACCTGCCGCCGGGCACCACGCTGGAGGTGACCGATGAGGCGGCGCAGCGGGTCGAGCAGGTGCTGGCGGCCGACCCCGCGGTCGCCACGGTGCAATCGACGGTCGGTGGGGGCGAGGAGCGGGCGGCCTTCGGCGGTTCCGGCGGCGCGTCGACCGCGTCGATGGTCGTCGGACTGCACACGGGGGAGAACGCGACGATCGTCTCGCAACGCCTACGCGACGAGATCGCGGGATTGCGTGACGTCGGCGATGTGCGGGTCAGCGCGGGCGGCGGCCCCGCCAACAGCGACGTCTCGATCAAGGTGCAGGGCAGCGAGACCGAGAATCTGGCGACCGCTGCCGATCGCCTGGTCACGATGATGCGCGGGATCGAGGGGCTCGAAGAGGTGCACAGCGACCTCGCCGCGACGACCCCGCTGCTACAGGTCGACGTCGACCCCGAGAAGGCGGCCGCAGCGGGCATGACGCAGGCGGAGGTCGGGCAGGCCGTGACCGCGGCGGTCCGCGGCACGCCCGCCGGGCAGATCGTGGCCGGGGACACCCGGCAAGACATCCTCATGCGCTCGCAGGAGCCGGCCGAAACCGTGGCGCAGCTGGAAGCCATCGAGCTGCCTATCACGGCGAAACAGACGATGGACGCGCGTACCGAGGCGGGGGAGCGGGTCGCCGACCGGCAGCAGGCCATGCAAGAGCGCCAGCAGGCCGAGGCGATGGCGCAGGCCGGGCAGCAGTTGCAGCAGTTGCGCGCCGCCCGCGTGCAGGCGGCCCGGCAAGCGGCGCAGACCGAAGCACAGCTGCGGTCCGTGCGCGAGACCGTGCAGCGGGTCGCGCAGGGCGCCGCAGAACTGCAGGCGGCTGCCGAGCAGGCCCGGGGACAGGCGCAGGCGCAGCTGGACGCCCAAGCTCGACAGAGCCCGCAGG
>NZ_BAHD01000064.1 GCF_000298215.1 Kineosphaera limosa NBRC 100340
GAGTGCGCCCGCGCGCCCGGCCGAGCCGGCCACGCCGGCACCCACGGGCGGCGCGGAGGTGCGCATCCCGTTGACGGGGGTGCGGGCCGCGATCGCCGAGAAGCTGAGCCGGAGCCGTCGGGAGATCCCGGAGGCCACGACGTGGGTCGATGTGGACGCCTCCGGGTTGCTGGCGATGCGCGATCAGCTGCGCGCGAGCGCCCCGGAGTCCGGCATCGGCCTCTTCGCGATCATGGCTCGCATCGTGGTGGCGGGCTTGGCACGGCATCCGGAGCTCAACGCCTCGGTCGATGTGCAGCGATCGGAGATCGTGCGGCACGGCGCGGTGAACCTCTCGTTCGCGGTGCAGTCGCCGCGCGGACTCATGGTGCCGGTGGTCCACGGCGCGCAGGCGATCTCGACGCGTCAGCTGGCCGCGGCGGTGCGGGATCGCACGCAGGCGGCCCTCGAGGGCCGCCTCGCCCCGGCCCAGCTGACCGGTGGGACGTTCACGCTCAACAACTACGGGGTGTTCGGCGTCGACGGCTCGACCCCGATCATCAACCACCCCGAGGCCGCGATGCTCGGCATGGGCCGCATCTTCGAGCGCCCCTGGGTGGTCGAGGGCGCGCTGGCGGTCCGCCCCATCACGCAGCTGTCCCTGACCTTCGATCACCGGGTCTGCGACGGCGGCACCGCCGGCGGCTTCCTGCGCTTCGTCGCCGACTGCGTCGAACGCCCGGGCACGCTGCTGGCGGAGCTGTAGCGCCCCGAACGAGGGACTCCCTGCCACGTCCCTTGACTTCCCGAGGCCTCGTGGGAGATTCGTGACGTGCCAGAACCTGCCCCGCCCGTCCCCTCCGACCACCCCGGCGCCGACGGTGGGCGGGTCGGGTGGATCGATGCCACCTTCGGCATCGCGGGGGACATGCTGCTGGCCGCCTTGCTCGACGCCGGGGCCGACGTGCAGGTCGTCCGGGCCGGGGTGGCGGCCGTGGTGGGCGACGCGGTGCGGATCGAGGCGGTGCCCACGGCGCGGCGCGGACAGCGGGCAACTGCGGTGCAGCTTGCGCCGGCTACGCCGGACGCGCCCCATCGACCGTGGCGGGTGATCCGCGACCTGATCGCGGCGGCGGAGCTACCGCCGCGGGCTCGTGATCGGGCGCTGGCCGTGTTCGGGCGCCTGGCGCAGGCCGAGGGCCGGGTGCACGGCGTCCCGGAGGACGAGGTGGTCTTTCACGAGGTCGGGTCGTGGGACTCGATCGGCGACATCGTCGGGGTCTGCGTCGCCCTCGAGGACCTAGGGGTCGACCGGTTGAGCAGCTCGACCCTGACGTTGGGCGAGGGGACCGTCGCCTCCGCCCACGGGCTGCTGCCCGTCCCGGGTCCCGCCGTCCGGGAGCTGTTGGCGGGCTCCGGGGTGCGGGTCCGGTCTCTGCCGCCGGGCGCCGAGACGGTCGAAGCGGGCGGGCGCGATCCCGTCGGGGAGCTCGCCACTCCCACCGGCGTCGCCCTCCTGGTCACGCTGTGCTCTGTGAGCGAGCAGCGCACCGAGCTCACCGGGCCGCCGACCATCTTCGAGCGAGTCGGAACCGGCGCCGGACAGCGCGACACCCCCGGCTGGGCCAACGTGACGCGCGTGGTTCTCGGGCCCGCGACGCCCGACGATTCGGTCGATGATCACGTCCTCCACCTCCTGCTCTTGGAGACCACCGTCGACGACCTGGACCCGCGGATCTGGCCGAGCGTGCTGCGGGGGTGCCTGGACGCGGGCGGCCTCGACGCGTGGCTGGTCCCGGCGCTCGGCAAGAAGGGACGCCCCGCGCAGGTGTTGAGCGTGCTCCTCGACCCGGCGGACGACTCGGCCGAGCGGGTCCGCGCGCACGTGCTGGCGGCGACCGGGACCTTGGGCTTTCGCGAGTCCACGGTCCGGCGCACCGCGTTGCGACGGGCCGGTGGAGGCCCGGATCCCCGTGAAGGTGGGGGTGCGTGCCGGGCGGATCGTGCACGCGACGCCCGAGTACGAGGACTGCGCGGCGCTCGCCGCCGGGGCCGGGCGCCCCGTGCTGGAGGCCTTGGAGGCGGCGCGAGCCGCCGCTCACGCCGCCGACTTGGTGCCCGGCGCCGCCTGCGACGACGCCGTCTGAGGGTGCGGAATCGATCGGGCGCGGGACGATCGGGCGCTGACGTTCCGAGCTACCAGGGTGCGGCGATCTGGGCCGCGGTGTGCCCGGCCCCGTACCCGTTGTCGATGTTGACGACGGCCACCCCGGGAGCGCAGGCGTTCAGCATGGTCAGCAGCGGCGCCACGCCGCCGAACGCCGCGCCGTAACCCACCGACGTCGGCACCGCCACGATCGGCGCCGCCACCAACCCGGCCACCACGCTCGGCAGGGCACCGTCCATGCCGGCCACGCACACGATCGCCCGCGCCGAGCGCAGCAGCTCAAGACGCCCGAGCAACCGGTGCAGCCCCGCCACGCCGACATCCATCACCAGCTCCGCGGGCCGCCCCAGGTAGCGGGCCGTCAGCAGCGCCTCCCGCGCCACCGGCAGATCGGACGTCCCGGCCGCTGCCACCACCACGAGTCCGCCGGTGGGGTCCGGAGGGTCGGGGGGCCACGCCACCACTCGGGCCGCCTCGTCGTACACGGCCTCGGGCAACTGCTGCCGCACGGCGGCGGCCTGCTCCGAGTCGGCCCGCGTGAACAACATCGTGGCGGCCCGGTCGAGCACAGACGGGTCGAGCACCGGCCGCTCGAGCACCGGCTGGTCGAGCACGAACCGGTCGCGGACCGCGGCGGCGATGGCGGCCACCTGCGCGACGGTCTTGCCTTCGCAGTAGACCGCCTCGGGAAACCCGCGCCGCGCGGCCCGGGCATGGTCCAGGTCGAACTCCGCGGCGTCCCCTCCGAGTTGGGGAGACTCAGCCATGCCCGCTCCGTAATTGGTCCATCGTGAACGCGCCCGACTGGATGCCCACGAGGTCGAGGGCCACGTACCGAAATCCCTGCGCCAGCAACCCGTCCACCAGGGCCCGACGGATCGGCTCGGTCGTCGCCCGGGCCAGCTCGGCCGCGGGCAACTCGACGCGCGCGATGTCGCCGTGATGCCGCACGCGCCCGTCGCTGAAACCCAGGCCCCGCACGAGCTGCTCGGCGCGATCGACCTGCCGCAGCTTCTGCGGCGTGACCAGGCTGAAGTGCGGGATCCGCGAGGCCAGGCACGGGGCCGCCGGCTTGTCGGCGCAGGGCAGGCCCAGCTCCCGGGCGATCGCTCGCACGTCGGCCTTGGTCAGACCTGCATCCGCGAGGGGGCGCAGCACCTGGTGCGCGACCGCCGCCGCCGCACCGGGTCGGTCGGGGCGCCGGGAGTCATCGGCGTTCTCCCCGTAGGCCACCGCATCCAGATTCTCGCTCGCCACGACCTCCGCGGAGATCGTGGCGAACAGCTCGTTCTTGCAGTGGAAGCAGCGATCCGGCCCGTTGGCGGCGTAGGCCGCGACGGCGCCCTCCTGGGTCGCAAGCTCGACGACCCGCACGCCGATGACGGCGGCCACCTTGTGCGCGGCCAGGCGTTCGTCGGCGGCCAGGCTCGGCGAGACGCCGAGCACCGCCACCACCTGCTCCGGCCCGAGGATGCGCGCGGCGAGGGCGACCAGGGTCGAGGAGTCGACACCTCCGGAGAACGCGACCCCGAGGCGGCGGACCCCGCGCAGCTGCGCACCGATCGCCTCCTGCGCCCGCCGCAACACCACGGCGGCGTGCGCTCCCTGGGTCCCGGCGTCGAGAGCGCCCTCGTCAGCGGTCATCCGATGCCGCCCTTCACCCGATAGAGCACCTCGCCGGCGTTGGGGATCACGACCGTGCCTGGCTCGGCGGCCAGCGCCTGCAGGTCCACGCTGGCCGGGTCGAGATAACCCAGGTTGATCGACTCGCAAACCTCGCGCGGGATCTGCGTTGCCAGCGTGACGCGCACGCGCAGCTGCTCCACGCCGGTGGTCGGGTCGTACGTGCCCATGCCGCGCAGGTGCGTGGAGTGCGCGAGCACGCCCCAGTGCACGTGCTTGAACGCGTCCCACTGGTGCACGAAGTAGTCGCGGCAGTGGTAGCCGATCTCGTAGATCTCCGGGTGCGTCTCGCTGACCTCGGTGACGTGCGGCGCGTAGATCACGACCTCGCCGCCGTCGGCCACCGCGGGCTCCAGCTTGTAGAACCCTTTGGCGGCCGTCCAGATGTCGTCGTACCGGGTCGGCATGCACGAGATCACCCGCTGGAACGGGGCGTCGACGTAGGTGACGTGCGTCTGCGCCGCGATCTGCGCCGTGGCCGCCCAGGCGTCCTCCGTGGTGCCCAGGGCGGCGGCCTTCAGCAGCCCGGTGCCGGACTCCACGACGCAGCACAGCGCCAGCCGCTGGGTGGGGATGAGCTCGGCGCCCTCGTTGATCATCGCGCGCACCTCGGTGATGCCCGTGGTGCCGATGAGCTCGGCGCTGGTGATGAGCGCGCCGACCCAGTGCGTCATGTCGATCATGTCCTGCGAGGCGCACCCGGGGATGAAGTACTTGTTGCCCCCGGAGATGCCGACCACCTCGTGCGGGAACACCGGCCCGACGACGATGGCCACGTCGGCCTCCACGACGCGCCGGTTGATGAGCACGTTCGCCTCGCGGCGCAGCCGTCCGCCGGAGAGTTCGGCGATGCGTTCCGCGCCGATCCGCCCCACGCTGACGAGCATGTCCGGGTCGGCCCACTCGTGGTTGACCACGAGCAGACCCGGGTAGGCGTCGCCCAGAGTTGCCGGCTGGGGCCGGCCCTGCGAGTCGACACCCCCGACCCCGAGCATCCGATCGATCTCGTCGGGCTCCATGTAGCTGTGCGTGCCGAGAGCGATCACCGCCGTCAGCGCCCCCACCCGCCCGACGAGATGGCGGTGCATGGCCCCGACCAGCAGCGGCAGCGGGCAGGATCGCGTTCCGTCAGGGATCACGAGGACCACGTCCTTGCCGTCGACATCGACGTCCGCCAGGCTCTCGGCGACGAACGCGTCCAACGCCTCGGCGGGCACGTGCTGGTCGACGCCGCCGATCGTGCGACAGGGAATGCCGGGCGCGGCAGATGCAGACATGAGCACTCCTGGGGTCGGGCCGGTACGTCCGACCGTACGACGCCAGGACGCACCCGACTAGTCGGTGCCGGCCGACAGCACCGGCACCCTTACGAGCGCACGACGGGTTGTTGCAACTCGGTGACCCAACCGGACTGATCCTCCAGCGGGGTGGCGTGCACGTAGATCTCGCGACAGGGGCCGGCGGGGGTCCAGCCGTCGGCCTCGGACCAGCGGATCAGGGCCTGCCAGGAGGCGTCGATGGTCTTCATCTCGCCCAGGTGCACGGCGCACACGGCGTGCTCGACGGCGGGCAGGGAGTGCAGCTCGAAGCCGTCGGCGGGGGCGCCGGCGTAGTCGTAGCCGATGAGCATCTCCAGCCCGTCGTCGGTCATCTCGTAAGTACCGACACCGGTCTGCGGGCATCCACCCGTGGCCTCGATGGCCTCCGCAACCTGCCCGAACAGCGGGGAGACGATGCTCTCGATCTCCTGCTGGGCGCCGGCGATCGCCGGTCGGGCCGCGATGGTTCGCGCGGTCAGGGGCTTGACGACGTACTCGACGTTGGACATCTGATTCTCCTTTTCGATGAGCTGGAGCCGATGCTCGACTCCGGACAGGCGAGCTCGGGCCAGCTCCGCCTCGGTCTCCAACTGGGCGGCGCGCAGCTGCAGCATGCCGCGCAGCTCCTCCGCGTTCACCTCGTCCGCCAGCACGCGCCCGACCTGCTCGAGCGTGAACCCGAGGTCCTTGAGCGCGACCAGCCGGTTCAGCCGGGCCAACTGCTCCGCGCTGTAACTGCGGTAGCCGGTCCATGGGTCGACGTGAGCGGGCGTCAGCAGCCCGATGGCGTCGTAGTGCCGCAGCATGCGCACCGACACCTGCCCGAAGCGGGCGAAGTCTCCGATCGACAACACGAGCCCGTTCTCCTCCCTGACACCGTGTGAGAGTCAACGTCAGAGTCAACCAGCCGAGGGCATCCTGCTGTCCCACAGCAGATTTCGGTGGTCGGTCGCGCCGAAAAGACTCAGGGCGACGGGTGCCGCGTCGAATAGGCGAGGGCGGACGAGATCCACCGCCGCAGTGGGAGATTCGCGCTCCCACACCCTTGAGCACAGCTGAGCACCGAGGAGAATCACATGGCGTCGATGCGCTCCGCCGTGGCGGTCGCCGGCGTCGGCCTACTGGGGGCAGCGCTCGCGTTCGGCCCCACCCTCCTGGAGGTCGCCGGGGTGCCCAGCGGCGCCACCGCCCAGCAGCTGTGGGGGCTGGCCACCGCCACCCAGACAACGTCCGCGCCAGCCGCCACGGCCACCGCAGCCCCCAAGACACCGGCACTCGCGGCACCCAAGGCCGCAGCACCCAAAGCCGCGGCACCCAAGGGGGCAACACCCAAGGGGGCAGCACCCAAGGGGGCAGCACCCAAGGCAGCAGCACCCAAGGCCAAGAAGCCTGCGGTACCCAACCCCTGGCCCACGATGGCGATCCCCGCCGGCGTCCCAGCGCCCGCCCAGCACGCCACGCACGACGGTGGCAAGCCCATCGCGTACCTGACCTTCGACGACGGTCCGGACGCCCAGTGGACCCCCCAGATCCTGTCCGCCCTCGCCGCCCACCGGGCCCGCGCCACCTTCTTCGTCATCGGCGAAGAGGTCGCGCGCAACCCGGGCCTGGTCCGGCAGATCCGGGGCGCCGGGCACACGATCGGCAATCACTCGTACACCCACCCGTGGCTCACCAAGCTCGCGGCCCCGCAGGTGACTGCGGAGTTGGCCCGCACCGACGCCCTCCTTGGCGGCACCACGTGCCTGCGCCCGCCCGGCGGTTTCGTCGACGCCGCCGTCGGCAAGATCATGGCGGCCCGCGGCAGCGTCGTGGAGTTGTGGGACACCGACACCCGCGATTGGGCGCGCCCCGGCGCGAAGGCCATCGCGGCCACCGCCGTGAGCCAGTTGCGGCCGGGTGTCGTGGTCCTCATGCACGACGGCGGCGGCGACCGCTCCCAGACGGTGCAGGCGCTCGGCAAGGTGCTGAGCGACCTGGACTCCCGCGGTTACGTCGTGCGCCCCCTGCCGAGCTGCCGCTGATCCGCTGCGCACGCGGGCACCGCGGCCGCCGCAAGGCTGCGTGTCAGACTGGGCGGACGGGGCGGCAGTACCCGCGCCGACACAGGGGATTGGACACGCCATGACTGTTCAGGGGCCCGCCGCTCCGCAGCCACACCCAGGCGCACCTGGGACCGCAGCCGCAGACTCCCAGGGGGCGTCCACGCTGGATGAGCCGAGCGCCGTCGCGCACCGGCACGCCGAGCAGGCCGTGCCGTACTCGCTCCGGGTCGCCGCGGGCATCGGCTGGCGGCTGATCATCGTCGCCGTCGTCGGCCTCGGGCTACTGCGGATTCTCGGCATGACCAAGACCGTGATGATCCCCGTGGCCGTCGGCGTCCTGCTCACCGCCCTGGCGATGCCGGCCATGGTGTTCCTGAACCACCGGTTGGGGCTGGGCCGGCACCTGTCCGCCGCCATCACCACGCTGGGCAGCCTCGGTCTCGTCGTCGGGGCCCTCACCCTCGCCGGCAACCAACTCGTCACCGGCTTCACCGACCTGTCCGATCAGATCGCCGCCGGCATTCAGCAGATTCAGGAGTGGCTGGCCGAGGGGCCGTTCGCCATCGGCAGCGACCAGATCAACCAGGCCATCACCGCCGGTCAGAACTGGGTACAGGAGAACGCCAGCGGGCTGACCAGCGGCGCGCTGTCCGCCGGGTCGACCGCCACCGAGGTGCTCGTGGGCGCGATCATCGCGCTCATCTGCATGTTTTTCTTCCTCGCCGAGGGCGACTCCATCTGGTCGTTCTTCGTGCGAATGATGCCGCGCCACGTGCAGGCACCGGTGCACGAGGCCTTCCGCCGCGGCTACGTCAGCCTCAGCTCCTACGTCAAGACCCAGGTGCTCGTCGCCTTCGTCGACGCGTTCTTCATCAGCCTCGGCGCCTGGCTGCTCGGGCTGCCGTTGGTCATCCCGCTGTTCCTCATCATCTTCTTCGCCTCCGCGGTCCCGATCGTCGGCGCGGTCGTCTCCGGGGCGCTGGCCGTCGTGCTGGCGCTGGTCGTGCAGGGCCCGCTGATCGCCCTGGCGATGCTCGCCGTGGTCATCGGCGTGCAGCAACTCGAGTCACACCTTCTCCAGCCGGTGCTCATGGGCCGTGCGGTCTCTCTGCATCCGCTGGCCGTGCTGCTCGGGGTGGCCGCCTTCTCGTTCCTCTTCGGCATCGTGGGCGCCCTGTTCGCCGTCCCGTTCCTGGCCGTCACCAACACGGTGATTCTCTATTGGACCGGGCACGACAAGTTCCCCATGCTCGCCCACGGCTACTCCGCGGTCAGCGACTCGCCCAAGAGTCTCGTCGCGCACGACCCCGACGACCCAGAGCCCGGCAGCAAGGGCGCGCGCCGGCAACGCCGCCGGATCGGCGACATCTCCCCCATCACGCTGCGGGAGAAGGCCGTCGTCGAAGACCGCAAGGGTCGGGCGTTGGCCGCCGAGCGGGCGGAGGAGGAAGGCGAGCGGTCCGCGGACGACCCGGAGCAGGGCGCGGACGAGGCGTCGACCAACTCGGGCAGTCACCCCCTGCGCTAGAGCCGCGGATCGAGGTCGCCCGCCGTCTCGACGCAGTCACGATCAGGCGGTCACGATCAGGCGGTCACGATCAGGCGGTCACGACCAGAGCGGCGCGATCCCGTCGCGCAGCAGCGCGCCCACGTCGCCCAGCCGGTGCTGCCGATTGGTCACGACGAACTCACCGTCGATGACGACGTCACGGATGTCGGCGCTGGTGGCGGCCATGACGATCTGTTCGGGCATCGCCCCGGCGGTCCGCGGGCTGTCGAGGTCGACGACCACGACGTCGGCTCGGGCCCCCGCCCGCAGCTGGCCGCAGTCCTCCCAACCCAACGAGTCGTGCGCGGTCAGCGCGGACTCCAAAGCCCGCAGCCCGAGCCGGCCGCGTTCGCCGCTGACCAGCCGCTCGTGCATCTCCAGGGCGCGAGCCTCCTCGAACATGTCGATGACGGCGTGCTGGTCGGTGCCCAGCGACAACCGGGCACCGGCGTCGTGCAGCAGCCGGGCGGGGCCGATGCCGGCGGCGACGTCCCGCTCGGTCGTCGGGCAGAAGGCGATGGTGGCCCGGGCGCGCCCCAACACCGCGACATCCTTCTCGGTCAGGTGCGTCGCGTGCACGGCCGTGAACTGCGGCCCGACCAGGCCCGCGTCGTGCAGCAACTCGGTGGCCGTGCAGCCGTAGTACGCCACGCACGCCTCGTTCTCCTCCGGTTGCTCGGAGACGTGCGCATGCACGGGCAACTGCCGGCCGCGAGCGCGGGCGTGGGGGCTGTTGACGGCCAGGTCGCGCACGAACGTCAGCCAGGAGCGGGGCACGGCGCGCACGGAATGCACCGCCAGGCCGACCCGCACGTGATCGCGCTCGCGGTGCCGGGCGGTGCGTCGTGACCAGTCGTCGGCCACCTGATCGCTGAACCGCATCTGCAGCCGATCCAGCCGGGTGTGCCCCTGCGCGGTCAGCCCGCCGGAGAGGTAGAGGGTGTCCAGCAGCGTGATCCGAAGGCCGGCGTCCTCCGCGGCACGGGTCAGCGCGTTGCTCATCGCGTTGGGATAGGAGTACGGCCGGCCGTCGGGGCCGTGATGCAGGTAGTGGAACTCGCCGACGGTGGTGATGCCGGCCAGCACCATCTCGGCGTAGACCGCCCGGGCCAGCGCGTAATACGCCTCCGGGTCCAGGCGCCCCGCCAGGTCGAACATCGACTCCCGCCACGTCCAGAAGGTGCCGGTGCCGGAGTGGGTGCGGCCCCGCAGCGCGCGGTGAAAGGCGTGCGAGTGGCTGTTGGCGAACCCGGGCATCGCGATGCCGGACAGCACCTGGTCGGCGCCCGCCGCGTCGCTGCCCGGCCGCACCCGCGCGAACCGGCCGCCGCTGACCTCGAAGGTCACGTCCTTGGCCAGGCCCGTGGGCAGTAGCGCATAGGGCGCGAACCAGCGCTGGCTCGGGACCGGCTCATCGATCTGTGCCTCTGGGGGCGGCTGACTCATCGGGGCTCCTGTTCTCGGCACTCTTCTGGTCGGCGCTGGCGGCGCTGGGCTGAGCGAACGAGGCAGAGCCGACACGCAATTCGCTGGCTCGACGCGCGCGGCACGCGTTCGGTTCGGTGCCGGGCGCGGGTGGGCGAGGTCAGCAGCGGGTGCGGCGGTGGTGACGGTCGGGAGATAGCCTCGGCGGTGCCGACGGTGAACGAGGCAGGGAGAGCGCCGATGCAGGTTGTGACGACCCGGGCAGAGCTGGCGACCGCGCGGGCGCGCCTGCGCCAAGTGGGCCTGGTGCCGACGATGGGCTACCTGCACGAGGGGCACCTGAGTCTCGTGCGCGCCGCGCGCGCGCAGAACGAGGCGGTGGTCGTGTCGATCTTCGTCAATCCCACCCAGTTCGGTGCGGGCGAGGACTTCGAGACCTACCCCCGCGATACCGAGCGTGACCTGCAGCTGCTCGCCGACGCCGGGGTCGACCTCGTGTGGATGCCGCAGGTGCACGACGTCTACCCGCCGGGAGCATCGACGAGCGTCTTGGTCTCGGGACTGACCGACGTGCTGGAGGGCGCCCATCGTCCCGGTCACTTCACCGGCGTCGCGACGGTGGTGGCGATCCTGCTCAACGCGACCCGCGCCGACCGGGCGTACTTCGGGCAGAAGGACGCCCAGCAAGTTCTCGTCGTGCGCCGCATGGTCGACGACCTGGCGATCCCCACCACGATCGTCACGGTCCCCACCCACCGCGAGGGCGACGGGCTGGCCATGAGCAGCCGCAACGTCTACCTCGACGAGCAGCAACGCCCCCACGCCACGGTGCTCGTGCAGGCCCTCACCGCCGCCTCGCGGGCGTGGTCCGGCGGAGAGCGCGACGCCGACCGCCTGCGTGCCGCGATGACCCACGTACTGGCGGCCGAACCTCTCGCGCAACCCGACTACGTCAGCGTCGCCGACCCGCAAACCCTCGCCGAACTCTCGACCATCGACCCGGCCCGAGGCGCCCTCTGCTCACTGGCCGTCCGCTTCGGCCGCACCCGCCTCATCGACAACGTCGTGCTTTCGGCGGCGGACCAGTCGGCCGTGGACTCACCGGCGGAACAACCGGACGGAAAAGCGCGTCATACGTGACAAGACTGTTACCACTGGCCCCCCACTGAGGTGAAGCTGCCATGACCGACCCCGACCGCGACCGCTACTCGGCGCCCATACCCCCTGTCGAGGGCCAGGTCCGCGACGAGACCCGCGCCGACCGCGAGGGGCAGCCGCGCTACATCAAGTCCGAGCCGATGCCCCCGCGCAACCCGTTCGAGCAGATGATGGGCGGGCGTCAGGCACCCGGAGGGCAGCCGGGCATGCCGCCGGGCCTCTTCGCGATGCAGACGGGCCAGCCGGTCTCGCTCGGGCGCAAGTCGCTGCTGCTGGCCACCGTGCTCGCGGGGGTGCTGGGGCCGCTGGGCATGCTGTACTCCACATTCCTCGGCGCGTTCGTCATGACCGGCGTATGGTTCTGGACGTTGTTCCTGGCGCAGCCGGCCGTCCCCTTCGTCTGGATCTGGGGCATGGTGTGGGCGCTGTGGGCGGCACACCGCAAGAACGAGCGCCGGCGCATGGTGGAGGCCCACCTCGCGCAGTGGTGACCCGGCCCTGAGACCGACCCCGGCCGGCACGCACCGCTCTCGCCGCTGATCGGCGCTCGACGGCCAACACCCCTGGGAGGCCCCGAGTGCGACTCACCGTCCATGCCCTCGCGCAGCGCTACCGCCGCGGCGAGCCGCTGACGATGGTCACCGCCTACGACTACACGAGCGCCCGGATCATCGAGGGCACCGACATCCCCCTGATCCTCGTCGGCGACTCGCTCGGCATGGTCATGCAGGGCCTGGATTCGACGCTGCCGGTCACGCTGGAGGACATCACCTACCACTGCCGGGCCGTCGTGCGCGGCGCCAGCACCGCTCTCGTGGTCGCGGACCTGCCCTTTCTCACGTACAGCACGCCCGACGAGGCGCTGCGCAACTCCGGGCACCTCATGGCCCAGGGCGGTTGCGGCAGCGTGAAATTGGAGGGCGGGGCCGCGTTCGCGCCGACCGTCGAGCGGATCGTGCGCGCCGGCATCCCCGTCATGGGTCACCTGGGCTTCACCCCTCAGTCCGTGCATCAGATCGGCATGCGTGTGCAGGGCAAGAGCGTCGCCGCCGGGGTCGAGCTGGTGCGCGACGCGCAGGCGTTGGAGGCCGCCGGGGCGTGGGCGGTCGTGCTGGAGCTTGTGCCCGCGCCCCTGGCCGAACTCGTCACCGAGCGCATCGGCATCCCGACGATCGGCATCGGTGCCGGCGCGGGCTGCGACGGGCAGGTGCAGGTGTGGCACGACGTGCTCGGCCTCTTCGACGACTTCGTGCCGCGGCACACGCAGCGGTACGCCCGGCTCGGTGAGGTCGCCCGCGAGGCGCTCATCAGTTACGACGCCGACGTGCGCAATCGCGCGTTTCCCACCGCCGCCAACTCCTCCACGGTCGACGACGCGACGATCGATCAGATCGTCGAGCGCCTCGACGGGTAACCGGCCGATGAGCGCGTCGGTCGGGGTCCTGGTGCTGTGCGGCGGGACGTCCGCGCGCCTGGGCGGCGCCGACAAGACCGCGCGCCGCCTCGGTCGGGGGACGGTGCTCGATCACCTGCTGGCCGACCTCCCCGCCGACTGGCCGGTCGTGTGTGTCGGCGAGCCGCGACCGGTCGCGGAGTCGGTCGCCTGGCGGGTGACGTGGACGCGCGAGCAGCCGGCGCTCGGCGGGCCCGTCGCCGGTATCGCCGCCGGCCTCGGCGCGTTGGCCGACCAGCGCCCGGAGGCCGCGTTCGAGGTCGTCGTGGTGCTGGCCGGTGATCAGCCGTTCGCCGGGGAGGTGGTCGGCGACCTCGTCGACGCCCTCGCCGCGCAGGGCACGGAGGTCGACGCGGTGTGCGCGACCGGAGGCGATCGCCCCCAACTACTCCTGGCCGCCTACCGCGCCGCCGGCCTGGCCCGAGCGCTGAGGGACGCCGATCCGCGCCGCGGCGTCTACCGCACCTTGGCGGGCCTGCGGATCGCGACCCTGGCAGTCCCCGAGATCACGGCCCTGGACATCGACACCCCCGCCGATCTGGCGCGCGCCCGCGCCCGGGCGCCCGAGCTGGACTAGGTTCGTGCCCATGCAGGCCGTGACGATTCCCGAACCCGGCGAGGCCGACGCCCTGGTGCTCGCCGACGTCCCCGACCCGACGCCCGGCCCCGGCGAGGTGCTCATCGACGTCGTCGCCGCGGGCCTGAACCGCGCCGACATCATGCAGCGCCGCGGCTTCTACCCGCCGCCCAAGGGCGCCAGCGAGTACCCCGGCCTGGAGGTCAGCGGCCGCGTCGCCGCGCTCGGGGAACGGGTGGGTGCCGACTCGGGCCTGAGCGTGGGCGACGAGGTGTGCGCGCTGCTGTCCGGTGGCGGGTACGCGCAGAAAGTCGCCGTGCCGGCGGGGCAGGTGCTGCCGGTCCCGGCCGGGGTGGGGCTCGTCGAGGCGGCCGGCCTCATGGAGGTCGCCGCCACGGTGTGGAGCAACGTGTTCATGACCGCCAACCTGCAGCCCGGGCAGACGCTGCTCGTGCACGGGGGATCCAGCGGCATCGGCACGATGGCCATCCAGTTGGCAAGTGCGCTGGGCGCGCGGGTCGCGGTCACCGCCGGTTCGCAGACCAAGTTGGAGGCGTGCCGTGCCCTCGGCGCCGACATCCTCATCGACTACAAGGAGCAGGACTTCGTCGAGCAGCTGCGGGAGGAGACCGACGGGCACGGGGCCGACGTCATTCTCGACGTCGTCGGCGCCAAGTACCTGGACCGCAACGTCGACGCCCTCGCCGTCAACGGCCGGCTCGTCGTCATCGGGCTGCAGGGCGGCCGCAAGGGCGAGCTCGACCTCGGGGTGCTGCTCAGTAAGCGAGCGGCGGTCATCGCGACGTCGCTGCGCGCCCGCCCGTCCGCCGAGAAAGCCACGATCGTCGCCGCCGTCCGCGACCACGTCTGGCCGCTCATCGAACACGGCACCGTCCGCCCGATCATCCAGGAGGTGCTGCCGATGGACCGCGCTCCCGACGCCCACCGCATCCTGGAAGCCAGCAACCACATCGGCAAAGTCATCCTGACGACCTGAGGCACCCGCCGACCCCCGCCGACCCCGCCGACCCCGGCCAAACCCCCCTCGACCGTTGCGCTCCCTGCCGAGGGTTGCGGTCCCAACAGCAGCCGTCGGCAGGGAGGGCAACCGTCGAGGGGCTAAGGCGAAGCGAGGAGCCGACCGCGCGCGGGCGAAGGCTTGCTCACCGCTTCTTTAGGCTGGTCGGATGGGGCGTCTTCGTGAGCGGCTACTGTCCCTCGGCCACCACACCGAAACCGTCTCGATCCCCATGTCCTCGTGCCCCTGGGAGTGCCCATGTCAGCGTCGCCGGATCCGCAGCGCCCGCCGGGACTGCTGCAGTTCTCCCCCTCCGAAGGCCGCACAGTCGGAGTGGAGTGGGAGATCGGACTCGTCGACCCCGCCTCCTTGGACCTCGTGCCCAAGGCGCAGGAGCTGCTGGCCCTCGTGCAGGAGCGGGACGACAGCCACTGGCACTCCGGCGCGAGCCGATCGATGGTCACCAAGGAGCTGCTGACCAACACGGTCGAGATCGTCACCGGCATCTGCGCCAACGCGCCCGAGGCCGCCGAGGACTTGGCGGACGGGTTGGCGCGGGTGCGGGCGGCCGCCGACCAGGTGGGCGTCGACCTGTTCGGCGGAGGGTCGCATCCGTTCGCGCGCTGGGAGGACCAGCACGTCACCGACGGTGACCGGTACGAGACGCTCATCGACCGCACCCAGTGGTGGGGCCGCCAGATGCTGATCTTCGGCGTCCACGTGCACGTCGGCATCCGGTCGGCCGCCAAGGTGTGGCCGCTCATCAACGCGCTGCTGACCTACCACCCGCACCTGACCGCGCTCACCGCGTCGTCGCCGTACTGGACCGGGGCGGACACCGGCTACGCCAGCAACCGCACGATGCTCTTTCAGCAGCTGCCGACCGCCGGGCTGCCGTTCCGGTTCGAGACGTGGGCCGCCTACCGCGGCTACCTGCGCGACGTCTTCACGACCGGCGTCGTCGAGGAGGCCAGCGAACTGCGCTGGGACATCCGCCCCTCCCTGCAGCTGGGCACGATCGAGGTCCGCTGCAGCGACGGACTGACCAGTCTCGACGAGATGGCGGCCCTCACCGCGTTCATCCACTGCCTGACCCTGTACCTGGAGGCCCAGCTCGACGACGGCTCCCTGCCGCGCCCACTGCCGCCGTGGCACGTGCAGGAGAACAAGTGGCGGGCCGCCCGCTACGGCCTGGAGGCGATCGTCATCGTCGACGCCCAGAGCCGCGAGGTGCTGGTCACCGACCACCTCAGCGAACTGCTGGAACGGCTCACCCCAACCGCCCGAAGACTCGGGTGCGAGCGCGAGCTGGCGGGCATCGAACGGATCGTCGCCCGCGGCGCCGGCTACCAACGGATGCGCGCCGCCGTGGCCGCGGGCAACGGCGACATCCGCGAAGCCGCCCGCGCCATGCTCATCCGCTAGTCCTCGCCGCGCGGCGACGGCCTGCCCGCCCCGGCCTCCGCCTCTCCCTCTCGCCATGCCGACGGTCGCGCTCCCTGCCGACCGTTGCGGTCGCAACAGCAACCGTCGGCAGGGGCCGCCACCGTCGGCGAAAGAGGGCGGGGGCCGCCACCCCCGGCGGGAACAGGGCAGGCGCCGCCACCGTCGGCGGACGAAGGCGGGCCGCCCCCTCGACGGTCGCGCTCCCTGCCGACCGTTGCGGTCGCAACAGCAACCCTCGGCAGGGAGGGCAACCGTCGACGGAACTGGGCGGGCCGCCACCGCAGGACCCGGGGCCGCGGGCGCGCCGACGGCCCGGTCGCACGGGGCGGCCGGGCCGTCGGGGCCTGTCAGCGGGTACTGGGGTCAGCGGGTACTGGGGTCAGCGGGTGCTGGGGTCAGCGGGTGCTGGGTCAGCGGGTGTCGGAGCCGGAGGCGTCCTCGACCGCTGCGCGACCGGCCTCCAGGCGCGCCACGGGAACCCGGAATGGCGAGCAGGAGACGTAGTCGAGGCCGACCTTGTCGAAGAAGTGCACCGACGCGGGGTCGCCGCCGTGCTCACCACAGACACCGAGGTGCAGCTCGGGCCGGGCTTTGCGGCCCTCCTCCGCGGCGATCTTGACGAGCCGGCCGACGCCGTCGACGTCGAGCGACTCGAACGGGCTGACCTTGAAGATGCCCCGCTCGAGGTAGTTGCTGAAGAACTCGGCCTCTACGTCGTCGCGGCTGAAGCCCCAGGTGGTCTGGGTCAGGTCGTTGGTACCGAAGCTGAAGAACTCGGCCGACTCCGCGATCTCGCCGGCGGTCAGGGCCGCGCGAGGCAGTTCGATCATTGTGCCGACGGGGATCTGCGTGAGGTCGACGCCGGTCTCTTCGGAGACCTCGCGCTCGACCCGGCGGATCGCATCCTTCATGATCTGCAGCTCGTGGTAGTCGCCGACCAGCGGCACCATGATCTCGGGGCGGGGGTCGCCGCCGGCCTTGATCCGCTCGGCCGCGGCCTCGCAGATGGCCCGCGCCTGCATGGTGAACAGGCCCTTGATCGACAGGCCGAGGCGCACGCCGCGCAGACCCAGCATCGGGTTCTGCTCGTGCAGGCGCTCGACGGCTGCCAGCAGCGTCTTGTCCTCTTCGCTCGCTCCGCCGCCGACCTTCTCGGCGACCGCGACGCGGGCGGTGATCTCGGTGATGTCGGGCAGGAACTCGTGCAGCGGCGGGTCGAGCAGACGCACCGTCACCGGCAGCCCGTCCATGGCCTCGAAGATCTCGATGAAGTCGCCGCGCTGCAGCGGCAGCAGCGCCTCGAGAGCGGCGGTGCGCCCGTCGGGGGTGTCGGCCAGGATGAGCCGTTCGACGAGGCTGCGCCGGGTGCCCAGGAACATGTGCTCGGTGCGGCACAGGCCCACGCCACTCGCGCCGAACCGGCGGGCCCGCGCTGAGTCCTCGGCGTTGTCGGCGTTGGCGCGCACCCCGAGGCGGCGGAACTTGTCGGCCGCTGCCATGATCCGCGCGACGGAACGCACGAGGTCGTCGGCCGCGACCTCCTCCTCGCTGAGCGTGCCCTCGAAGTACTGCACGACGGGCGGCGCGACGACCGGCACCTCACCCTCGAACACCTCTCCGGTCGTGCCGTCGATCGAGACGATGTCGCCGGCCCGCATCATGCGCCCGTCGGGCAGCTTCATCGTGCGGTTCTTGACGTCGATGTCGAGCTCTTCGGCGCCGCAGACGCAGGTCTTGCCCATGCCGCGGGCCACAACCGCCGCATGGGAGGTCTTGCCGCCGCGGCTGGTGAGGATGCCTTGGGCGGCGATCATGCCGCCGAGATCGTCGGGGTTGGTCTCGCGGCGCACGAGGATCACCTTGTGCCCGTTGACCGACAGGTCGACGGCCTCGTGGGAGTCGAAGACCATCCGGCCGGTGGCCGCGCCCGGGGAGGCGTTCATGCCCTTGGCGATCTTGGTCTTGGGGGCGGTGGGGTCGAACCGGGGGAACATCAGTTGGGCGAGCATGTCGCCGTCGACGCGGCGCAGCGCCTCGGCCTCGTCGATGATGCCCTCGTCGATGAGCTGGCAGGCGATGACGAACGCGGCGGCCGCGGTGCGCTTACCGACGCGGGTCTGCAGCATCCACAGCTTGCCCTCTTGCACCGTGAACTCGATATCACACAAGTCTTTGTAGTGCGTTTCCAGCGTCGACATGATGCTCATGAGCTCGTCGTACGCGGCCTTGTCGATCGTCTCCAGGTCGAGCAACGGGATGGTGTTGCGGATGCCGGCGACGACGTCCTCGCCCTGGGCGTTCTCCAGGTAGTCGCCGTAGACGCCCTGCGCGCCGCTGGCGGGGTCGCGGGTGAACGCCACGCCGGTGCCCGACTTGGAACCCAGGTTGCCGAAGACCATCGTGCAGACGTTGACGGCGGTGCCCAACTCGGCGGGGATGTTCTCGCGCTTGCGGTACAGGATCGCGCGCTCGCTGTTCCAGGAGTTGAAGACGGCGCGCACGGCGGCCAGCAGCTGCTCGCGCGGGTCCTGCGGGAAGTCGCGGCCGGTCTGCTCGGCGATGATGCCCTTGAAGCGGGCGACGATGGCCTTGAAGTCGTTGACATCGAGGTCGGTGTCGCTGGCCACGCCGCGGCTCAGCTTGGCCTCGTCGAGGACGTCCTCGAACAGGTCACCGTCGAGGTCGAGCACCGTCTTGCCGAACATCTGCAGCAGGCGGCGGTAGGAGTCGTAGGCGAACCGCGGGTTGTCGCTCTGAGCGGCCAGCCCCTCGACGGAGGCGTCGTTGAGGCCGATGTTGAGCACCGTCTCCATCATGCCGGGCATGGAGAACTTGGCCCCGGAGCGCACCGACAGCAACAGCGGGTCCTGCGCGTCGCCGAGCTTCTTGCCGGCGGCCTGCTCAAGGGACGTGACGTGCTCGTCGATCTCGGCGGCCAGGCTCGCGGGCTCGGAGCCGGTGGTGAGGTACTCGCGACACGCCTCCGTCGTGATCGTGAAGGTCGGCGGCACGGGGATGCCCATGTTGTGCATCTCCGCAAGGTTCGCGCCCTTACCTCCCAACAGGTCCTTGAGATCCTTGTTGCCCTGCGAGAGGTCGTAGACGTAGGCGGACATGAGAGTCCTTTCAAAGGAAGCGTCCTCGTTGACGCGCACAGCGTAGGTTCGCCGCCGCGCGCCTCGCCGGGGCCATTGGTCCCGGCGTCCGAGCGATGAACCGATTCTGTCCGTGACCCGCCGCACCGGTACGCCGAACGGTCACTTTCGGCATACCGGCGGGCCGATCAGGTCAGGCCGTGGCGGGCCAGCGGCCCGATCAGCTCGCGCTCCTCGTAGGCCAGGTGCGAGCGCAGCGTGTCCGTCAGCAGGTCGACCTGCGCTTCCAGCTCGTCCAGCGCGCGGGTGCCTCCGCCGTCCGTCGCGACCAGGGCGACCAGGGCTCGATCGAGGGCGTCGATGACCTCGGCGATCACCTCGTGCTCGGCCTCCAGTCGGTCCAGCACCGGACCCACCGCGGGCTCGGAGCGTCGCAGGTGCGGGAAGACCCCGCGGTCCTCCAACGTGTGATGCCCGGTGACGATCCGGCAGTAGCTCTCGCAGAAGGCGCCGAGGGTCCAGTTGTTCTGCCGCATGGCCATCGTGTTGATGATCGAGCGGGCCGCGCCGATGCTCAGCGCGCCGGCGCGAACCTGCCGGACGACGTCGCGCACCCGCTCGAGCTCTGCCCGCAGGCCGTCGTGGATCTCGATGAGGTGGCGCGGGTGGGACAGTTGCGCCGCGGTGTATCCGGTGGGCGGCCCCTCGCCCAGCGTCGGCCTGCTGCCCTCGTTCCAGGCCAACGGGCCGGTCAACCGGATGCCGTCGTCCGGGGTGGCGACGAGCGTCGGCCCCCCGTCGGCGCGCGCCCCGGAGGCCGAGGCCGCCGGGGTAGACCCCGACACCTGACGCGGGTCGGC
>NZ_BAHD01000063.1 GCF_000298215.1 Kineosphaera limosa NBRC 100340
CACCAGCAGCAGCGCCAGCGCCTGAGCGCGTAGCGCAGGGGTCGCCGCCGGCGCCTCGGGGAGCCGGCGGCGGCCCCGGCTCCGGGGTCGATTCGGGGCGGCAGGCCGGCGGGGCCACCACGACCAGCAGGGCGGCCAAGACCGGCCTGTTGCGCCCCGGCTCAGGCGCCACCCCGGCAAGCGCGTCACAGGCTGGCGCGTCACAGGCTGGCGCGTCACAGGCTGGCGCGTCAGAGCCGGATACGTCCGACGGCGCGGAGCCGAGCGCTAGTGACGCCAATGCGGACGCCATCAGGCACGCGGCGGCCGCGGCCGGCGCAGCCAGCGACACTCCGTGGAGCCTGACCTTCCTCGACACCACCGATGCCGAGCCGCCCGCGACGTCCGGTCGCGACCGGGCCACCGCGCGCACTCCGGGCAGCTCGCTCGCGGCGGCAGCCCGGTCGAAATCGACCGGAACCTCGCGCAGCAGCACGCCCGAGGCCCCGACGGACCCTCGACGGCGCCTGCCCCACAGCACAACGGCGAGAAGCACGACTGGGGCGACGACACCGTCGCGAACCACCACGGCGAGAAGCACCACAGCAGCAACCACCACGGCAGGGATCGCGACCGTCGAGGCCCCGAGGTCGACTGCCGACCACACCGACACCGGGGTCAGCGCCCAGGTCATGGAGGCGATGCTGCCGGTGCATCCCCAGACCTTGCCGCGCGACCGCCTGGGCCGGCTCGTGCGCGCCAGCCGCGAGTTGCGCCCCTGCGATCCGGAGCCCGATGCCGGCGACCACATCGTCGGGGAGGACGTCCGCGGCAGCGACCCCGAAAGCGGAGCCGCGACGCCCGCCTCCGGGCGTTCGGAACGGCATCGACCCACCACTCGAGCGCTGCGGATTCGCCCGGCGGTGCTCGTCGTCATCCTGGCCGCGCTGTTGGTGCTGACGGCCGGCGCCGTCATCGTCTACGCGGCCCTCTATCCGCGCGACGGCAGGCCCGGCGCGGCAGCGACCCCGACGCCGTTCCCCGGCACGGCCGCCCCGGGATGGTCTCAGCAGCCGCGGTGGGTGAGCCCGGTGCTCGATCCCGGTGGCGGGCGCGTCGTCGCGGTCGACGACGCCATCGCCTATATGCGCGCCGATCGGAGCGTGGACCTCGTCGATGCGACGACCGGAGTCGCGCGGTGGAGCGCGGCGCTGCCCGCCGGCACCCTGCACGGTGGCCTGGCGGCGACCTCCATCGACGGGGCGCGGGTCATCGCAGCGCAGGTCGACAACACGCTGGCTTGGTGGTCGCTGGACAAGGGCGCGGCCGGCAGCATCGACCTGCCCGACGGGGCCGAGACGACGTTCCTGGGCGGGATGCCACTGGTCGGCCTCGACGCCCGCACGGTAGCGGTCGTCTCCAGCGGCACGCTGCGGCAGCTCAGCGTGCCGTCGGGTGCCTACGCCCTGGCCGCCGACGCACAAGGCCGCGTCACGGCCGCCTCGGGGCGGGGATGGTGGCATCTGCGTCCGGGTGTCGCGCCCGGAGCCGTCACCGCCTGGGAGCAGCCCTCCCCCGACGACGATGCGGCCGACGCGGCGCCGCAGGTCGTCGGTTATCTCGGCGATTCGGTCCTGCTGCTGTTCCCGCCGGACCGCGCCGGATCCCCGCACGTCGTGGCCTACGGCGACGCGGCCGACTCCCAGCAGTTGCGGGTCAGCTTCCGCGGCCGGGCGGCGGTCGGGCCCGACGCGCCGAGCTCCCCCACCGCATCGGCAGGGCTGAGCCGCGAGCGCGACCCTGCGAGCGGTCCGCCCTCGGGGCAGCCGTGGTGGCCCTCCCCGTCGGGCACCTGGGGAGTGCTGGGGCGCACGCTGGTCGATCTGCGCGCCGGCTCGGTGACCGACCTCGGCGCCTGGACCACCACGTGGATCACCAGCGACCGGGCCTACGGCACCATCGACGGCAAGCCGGTGCAGGCGGGCCCGGGGGTCGAGCGGACCGACGTGGGCGCCACGGTCACGATCCCGGAGGTCGTGACCTCCGCCGGGGCCGCGATGCGGGCAGCCGGCTCCGACGGGGAACGCCTTTACCTGTTGCCGCCGGCGACCTGAGCGGGGCTCAGCGATCTGGAGGCGTCGGGTCGAGGCCCACCTCGGGCATGGTCTCGCGAGCGGGGATCCAGGCCATCGCGCCGAGCAGCAGCACGACGCCGGTGACGGCGAAAGCGGCCCCGAAGCCGAAGACGTCGGCGATCCATCCGGCGAGCACCGGGCCGAGGATCGCGCCGGAGTCCGTGGCCATCTGGTAGGCGGCCAGCACCTTGCCGCCGGAGCGGTCCTGGCCGACGACATCGGCGACGGCCGCCTGCTGAGCCGGGTTGACGATGCCCGCGCCCGCGCCGGCGACGAGGGAGAGCAGCACGAACGGCACGATGGCGTGCGCCTGCCCGAAGGAGATGGTGCCGACCGCGCTGACTAGCAGGCCCACGATGACGAGCCGGCGCCGCCCGTGTCGATCGACGAGCCGGCCGGAGAACTGCAGCGCGACCGCGTTGCCGACCGCGAACACGGTCAGCGCCAGCCCGGCCCAGTGCGCCCCGAGTCCGCCGGAGGTCGCGGCGAACAGCGGCACCAGCGAGACCCGCACGCCGAAGTTGGCCCAGCCGTTGGCGAAGCCCGCGACCAGCGCCGCGCGGAAGGCGCTGTCGGCCAACGCTTCTCGCACGCTCAGCGGCGGCGCGGGCTGGCTGCCCGGCGGGGGCCGCAGGGAGGCCCCGGAGATGAGTGCGGCGACGACCGCGGCCGCGATGAGCAGCGCCACGGCGTAGATGACGAACGGCACGCGGTAGCCGAAGCCGGCCGTGAGGCTGCCGAGGATGGGTCCGGCGATGCCGCCGATGAGAAATGCGCCGGCGTACGCGGAGCTGATTCGCCCGCGCATGTGCGGCGGCGCGAGTCGCACGATGAGCGCCATCGCCGAGACCGTGAACATCGTCGAGCCGATGCCGCCGAGGCCGCGGAAGATCAGGAGTTGCCAGTATCCCTGGGCAAGCGCACAGGCTCCTGTGGAGAGAGCGACGATGACCAGGCCGACGAGGTACACCGGCCGCTCGCCGAGGCGGGTGACCAGCGCCCCGCCCGCGGGGGCGAAGACGAGCCGCATGAAGGCGAACGCCGAGACGATCACCGAGGCGGCGGCGACGCCGACGTCGAAGCTCGCCGCGTACTGCGGCAGCACCGGTGCGACGAGGCCGAAGCCGATGGCGATGACGAAGGCCGAGGCGATGAGCACGCGGATCTCGCGGGGAATGGGCTCTCGCACGCGCGCGGCAGCGGGGGTCGTTGACATGTCGCTGCCAGTATCGCCGCCGCCGCGGCCAAGACCGACGCCCGGCTCTGCCGGGCCCGCCCCAGGAGCCGGATCGCCTCTGAACAGGCCGCCGGGACAACGAATTCCGCTGCTCACCGAGGTCGGATTCACTCAGGTCGGCCCGCCCCGGGCCGAATGGAGCCCAGACCAGCAACTCCGACCCTTCACGGAGCGACCATGCGTTTGACCTCCGCCTATGGCATTTCGGCGTCGCCGCCGCCCGCGCAGAGCGAGGCGGCCGCACAGGCGCAGGCTGCCCAGCCGGCCGCCCCGGCCAAGCCGGCGTTCTCGGTGCTCAACGACTTCCGCTACCTCACGGACTCGGACAACGAGCTGCTGGCCAAGGCGACCGGCGAGACCATCGATCCGGGCATCACCGGCCGCACAGGCCCCGCCAGCGCCTTCGCGCAGCAGCTCGCGCTCGACCGGCGCACCGGTCAGCTCGCACCGAACCAGGACGTCACGGCTGTGTATCTACGGAATGCAGCCGCCGCCATCGACACCGCAAACGCGGGCCGGGCCAACTTCACCAATCCCTACTCCGGCGAGGTCATGGAGCGCGCGGTCGCGCACCTGGAGGCCACCGGCCGCGGCCGCGCCGACATCCGGCTCTGAGCCGACCCCGGCACTGGGCGCAGTCACCTATTCGCCGTCGCGAGCCCGCCGCAGGTCGACGAGCAGTGCGGCAGTTATGTCGTTCCCGACGGCGTGCAGCGAGCTGACATCGACAGCCTCGTAGCAGTCGGCGACGGTGGGCTCCACGCGCGTCATCACTGCGTTGGGCTCAAGGGCCGCTGCGGCCGTGGCCAGCTCTCGACGCAACCCCGGCGACAAGGCGCCGCCCCGTCGTGCCCCGCGCTCCCCGACCTGCGCGGCATAACGCTCGCTGCGGGCCGCGACGGCGTGGTCCTCGGTCGTCAGCATCGCGGCCGTGCGGGAGACCAGCGCCAGCCCGCGGTCGAAGTCGCCGTCGCCGATGTCGGCGAATGCCCGCGCCAACAGCGGGCGGTCGTCGCGCACCGCCTGGTCGCACAGCAGCGACAGCTGCAGCCCGAGGAGCCGCTCGCGGGTACGCGAGGCGCCTTCGTCGCGCCCCAACGGCACCGCCAGTTCGCCGCCGCTGGCGGACTGACCGAGGGTGTCGAGCATCTCGCGCCCCTCCTCGTCGGCGGTGTGCACGGTGTCGCGCAGCGGTAGGACCTTGATGAGGGCCGAGGCGATGAGCGCGACGAGAGCCAGCGGCAGCGCGGCGAGAAAGACGTAGTGCAGTGCGTCGGCCAGGCCGTAGCGCACGGCCTGCGCGACCGCCGGCGGCAGTTGCGCCAAGGCGGAGGGGTCGAGCACCGAGCCGGCATCCACCCCGCCCGCGGGCATCCCCGCCGCAGCTTCGGCCGGCAGGTGGGTCGCGATGGCCGGACCCATCCGGCTCGTCAGGATCGTGCCGAACACGGCGATACCGACCGTCGAGCCGACGTTGCGGAAGAACTGGGTGGAGGCGGTGGCCACGCCCAGGTCGCTGCGGGTCGAGGCGTTCTGCACGATGAGTGTGTACACCTGCATGCACATGCCCAGGCCGACGCCGAAGACGACCATGGCCAGCGTGAGGTCGAACTGCCCGGCGCCGTAGTCGAGCCGGGTGAGCAGGAACAGACCGGCGCCCATGATGAGCGGGCCGAGCAACACCAGCTCCTTGTAGTGGCCGGTGCGGGTGATGAACAGGCCGGAGAGGATGCTCAGGCCGATCATGCCGACGTTCATCGGCATGAGGATGAGGCCGGATTCGGTGGCACCCACGCCGAGCACGCCCTGGGCGTACACGGGGATGTAGATGAGCGCACCGAACATCATCATCGAGACAGCGAACGTGGCGAGATTGGAGAAGACGAAGATCGAGCTGCGGAACAGGCGCAGCGGGATGATCGGCTCGGCCGCGCGCGTCTCCACCGCGATGAAGGCGGCGAGGAAGAAGGCACCGACGACATAGGTCGCGATGATCTGCACCGAACCCCAGGCGTAGGTGGTGCCCCCGAACGACGTGGCCAGCAACAACAGAACCAGCGCGATCGTCAACGTGACGATGCCCGCGACGTCGACCTTCGCCTCCCGGCGGGTGTGGGGCAGCCGCAGGAAGCGGTAGATGGCGGCGAAGGCGAGCACGCCGATGGGCAGGGTGATGAAGAACAGCCAGCGCCAACCCCAGTGGTCGGTGACGAAGCCGCCGATGAGCGGGCCGGTGATCGAGGTGACGCCGAAGACGGCACCCATCATGCCCTGGTACTTGCCGCGCTGGCGCGGCGGGATGATGTCGCCGATGATCGTCTGCGACAGCGGCATCAGCGTGCCCATGCCCGCGCCCTGCACCGCGCGGGCGAAGACGAGAAACCAGAAGTTCTGCGCCATGCCGGCCAGCACCGATCCGAGCATGAACAGCAGGAGGCCGCCCAGATAGAAACGGCGCCGCCCGTACAGGTCCGAGAGCTTGCCGACGATCGGCACGGCGACCGCGGAGACGAGCATCGCGGCGGTGGCCAGCCACGAGTAGTGGTCCATGCCGCCCAGTTCGGCGACGATTCGCGGCATCGCCGGCGAGACGATCGTCTGGCTCACGGCGGCGACGAACATGCCGAGCATGAGACCGAGGAAGACCCGCTGACCGGCGCGGTCGAGCTCGTAGGAGTCGGTGGTCACAGAAGTCCTTCTTACCGGAGTCGTTGCCTTGAGTTTCACAGCCAGGAGACGTGCGCCCGCAGCAGCGTGTATCCCACGAACGCGACGACATCCAGGATGGTGTGCGCCACGATCAGCGGCATGACCCGCCGCGTCCGCGCGTAGACCACCCCCAGGATCAGCCCCATCGCGACATTGCCGAGGCCGCCGCCGAAGCCCTGGTAGAGGTGGTAGGTGCCGCGGATCAGCGCGGAGCCGATGATGATCGTCGGCAGCGCCCAGCCCGCCTGCTCCCACCGGGTGAACAGGTAGGCGACCATGACGACCTCCTCGAGCACCGCATTCTCCACAGCGGCCAAGACGAGGACCGGCACGGCCCACCAGGTGGAGTCGAGGTTGGCGGCGGCGACGGTGGTGTTCAGGCCGGCGGCGCGGGCCCCGAGGTAGAGCGCGAGGCCGGGTAGCCCGATGAGGGCGGCGAGCCCGGCGCCGTGCGCCAGGTCGCGCAGTGGATGCCGCGCGTCGGCGCCGACGAGCCGCCGGGCGCGGGAGTCGTCGCGGGTCAGCAGGAAGAGGGCCAGAAGGGCGGGCACGACCCCGATGCCGATCTGCGCCACCTGGTAGGCGAGGTCGAGCCACGGGCGGTCGGGGGTCACCGCCTGGTTCATCGCTGTGGTCTGCTGCCCCAGCGCCACCGGCTGCGTCAGCTTGTTGATGAGGGAGAGCGTCGCCCAGATCGCCGAGGCCCCCAGCGACACCCCCAGCACCAGCACGGTCTCGGTCACCAGTTGCCGACGCGAGGCGTCCGTGCGCGGCAGCTGCTGTCCCGTCGTGAGCAGCCCGCGCCACCGACCCCGCCCCAGCTCACTCTCCGCGTTCACCCCTCCAGTCTTACCCGGGCGCAGCCGGGCCCGTACGCTGCCCGTACGCCAACTCACCGCCGATCTGTTGCGCAGGAGGCCCTCATGTCCGCCACCCTGGAAGCCACCGACTTCACGCTGCCCGGCCACGCCGGTGACCTGCAGGCCCGCCGCTGGCAGACGACGCCGCACGACCAGAACTCTGCACGGCCCCGTTACCTGGTGCTGCTGTGTCACGGCTACGGCAAGCACCTCGGGCGGTACGAGTGGGTCGCCGAACGCCTCGTCGCGGACGGCGCAGCCGTCTACGCCCTCGACCACGTCGGGCACGGTCGCAGCGCCGGCGAGCGGGTACTCATCCCCGACTACGAGCCGGTCGTCGAGGACTTTCGGCGCCTGCACGAGGAGGCCTTGCTGCAGCACGCGGGCTTGCCGGTCGTGCTCATCGGGCATTCGATGGGCGGGATGATCGCGATCCGCTACGCGCAGTTGTACGGCGCGGAGCTGACGTGCACGGTCCTGTCCGGGCCGGTGATGGGCCGGTGGGAGGCGCTCGAGGGGCTGCTGGCGGCGCAGGAGATCCCGGACGTCCCGATCGACCCCGACACCCTCTCCCGCGATCCCCAGGTGGGCGCGGACTATGTTGCCGATCCCCTCGTCTGGCACGGCCCGTTCAAGCGGGAGACCCTGCACGGCCTGCGAGATTGCCTGACGGCGATCGCGGCCGGGGGCTCGCTGGAGGGCCCGGTGTTGTGGCTGCACGGTGAGGACGATCAGTTGGTGCCGCGGGCCGGCAGCGCCAACGCCTGGCCGGTGATCCGCGGCGACCGCAGCCGCGCCAAGAGCTACCCGCAGGCCCGGCACGAGATCTTCAACGAGACCAACCGCGACGAGGTGCTGGCCGACGTCATCGCGTTCGTGCACGAGAACATCGCCGACCTGAATGGCGACCGGTGAGCGCCCCAGACCCGCAGAACCCGCTGGGGCTGCGCTCCGACCTCGACTCCTATTACGTGCCGCTGGGTGACAACACGTTCGAACCGACGCTGCACGCCCAGGGTGCCTGGCTGGCGCACGAGCAGCACATGGCACCGGTCACCGGGCTGCTCGCGCACTGCCTGCAGACGTTCAACACCCGCGAAGACCTGCAGCTGGCTCGGCTGACCGCGGAGATCCTCGGCGTCATGCCGGCGCGCCCGACGACGGTGGAGTGTCAGACGATCCGCTCCGGGCGCACGATCGAACTCGACGAGGCGACCGTGAGCATCGAGGGTCGGGTCGTCGTGCGGGCCCGCGCCTGGCGCCTGGGCCGCGTGGACACCAGCGAGGTGGCCGCCGACGAGACTCCGGCGATCCCCGGGCCCGACGAGCTTGCAGCCATCGACCTCTCGCAGCTGTGGGGCGGCGGCTTCATCGCCTCCCTGGAGCTGCGGACCGACACGCAGCGGGTCCCCGGTCGGGGGCACGCCTGGGCGCGGCCGACGAAACACCTCGTCGAGGGCGAGCCGGTGCACCCGGTGGCCGCCTACCTGGGGGTCGTCGACACGGCCAACGGTGTGGCGACGCGGTTGGACCCTCGGTCGTGGATGTTTCCCAACACCGACCTGTCGGTGCATCTGGTGCGTCAGCCGAAAGCCGGCTGGGTGGGCTTCGACACGGCCGTCATCGTCGGCGACAGCGGCGTTGGCCTGACGAGCTCGCGGTTGCACGACATCGACGGTCCGGTGGGGCGCTGCGAGCAGATCCTCACGGTGCGTCCGATGGCCTGAGCGTCGCCCTGTCGACCTGAAACCTGTCGGCCTGAAAGCGGTCATGGAGAGCCCGGCTCTGGCCAACGAGCGGCCCGGCGCCAGGGGCTGCGGTTAGTCTTCGGGCATGGACCTCACGTACCGACTGCTCAACGTGTTCACCGACGGCAAAGACCCCTTCACCGGTAACGGCGTCGCGGTCTTCGAGGACGGCTCGGGGCTATCCACAGACCAGATGCAGACGCTGGCCTCCCAGGTGAACATCGAGACGGTGTTCATCCTGCCGCGCAGCAACGGTGAGGAGCGCGCGGTCCGCTTCTTCTCCCCGGAGAAGGAGACGGGCTTCGCGGGGAGCGCCTCCCTGGCGACCGCGGCTGTCGTGCGTGAGCTGCAGGGCGGGGAGGGCGATGTGCAGCTGCACGTCGAGGCCGACGCCGACGATGAGGGCAGGTCGAGTGTCGCGGAGCGTCGCGGCGCCCACGAGGACATCGACCTGCCCGACTCCTACACGGTCTTCCAGCGCGACGACCTGTGGATTCTGGACGCCTACGAGCCGAAGGCGGAGCCGTTGACCGCCTCGCCGCAGATTCTCGCCTCCCTGGTGGGCCTGAACACCGACGCCCTCGGTGGCGACGTCATGACGGTCAACCACGGCCGCGGCGGCATCGTGCTGCCGGTGCGGACCGTCGAGGACGTTCGCAAGACGCGCCTCGATGCGCGGATGCTGCACTCCTACGCGATGCTGCTGAACACCGAGCCGCGGGTGTACGTGTGGGCCAACTCCGAGAAGGAGGAGGACACGATCGTCTCCCGTATGTTCTACGGCCCCCGCGGTGGTGTGCTGGAGGTCGCGGCGACCGGTACCGGTGGCGTGAACCTCGGGTCGTGGCTGGCGGCGCACGGGGCGCGCGGCATCCGGCGCCGGGTCATCCAGGGTCGGCCGGCCGGTCGACGCTCCCTGCTGGACCTGCGGATCGACGACGAGGGTGAGGTCTACGTCGGCGGTCGCGTCGCGGAGGTCGCGCGGGGCACCTTCACGGTCTGACGCTTCACTGACGCGGCCCGGCACCCCCATCGGGGCGCCGGGCCGTTGCCTGTTCGGATCAGCTCGCGCTGTTCGGATCAGCTGGGCTGTTCGGATCAGCTCAGCAGCGTGTGCAGGGCTGTGGGGAGCGCGGCGAGGGCGGCGCACACGGCCAGCAGGGCGACATCCGCGCCGGTGAAGGGCGCCGGCTGCCACCAGGTGCGGCGGTGGCCGGGGCGGGCGAGCAGGCCGTAGCCGCGGGCCTCCATGGCGACGGAGGCGCGTTCGGCCTGCCGCAGGGCCTGCACGAGCAGCGCGAACGTCACGGCCCAGTAGTGCCTGGCCTGGGACAGCGGTGAGCGGGTCGGCCCGAGTCCGCGGATCCGGCGGGCGCGGATCAACGCCTGCCAGTCCTGCGCGAGCGTGTCGAGGCGCTGCAGCCCGGCGACGGCGGCGAGCACCGGTCGGGCGGGGATGCGTAGCCGCTGGCCGAGTTGGTCGCCGAGGGCGGCGGGGTCGATGAACGCGGCGCACACCACGCCGGGCACGACGAAGTAGCCGACGCGCAGGCCGGCCAGCAGCGCCGGCTCAAGCTCGCGGGGGCTGGCCAGCAGCCAGTTCGACCAGGTGACCGAGGCGATCGCGAGCAGTCCCGGCAGCAGCCGCACCCAGCCGATGCGGTATCCGGCGGCCAGCACGGCCAATACGGCCAGCAGCACCGCGGCGGCGATGGCGCCGGCACGGACTCCGGGCATCGTCAGGCCGCCGGCCATGAGCATCGCCGGGCCGACGATGAGGGCGAGCGGCCCCGCACGCCCGAGCAACCCGACCGGATTCAGCCGGCTTCGGGGCTTCGGCGGGGCCGCCTGGTCGCTCAGCTCGGTGGTCGTCATCGCAGCACCCGGCCGTCCCGCAGCAGCAGGTGGTCGTCGGCGAGGGCGGCCAGCGCGTCGTCGTGCGTCGAGACGACGACTCCCGCGCCGGCCTCCCGGGCGGCGAGCACGAGCCCGGCGACCGCGGCCCACGTGTGCCGATCCTGCCCGACCGTCGGCTCGTCGAGGCAGAGCACCGGCGGTGAGTGCAGCAGCCCGGAGGCGACCGCGAGCCGCCGCGCCTCCCCTCCGGACAGCTGATGCGGGTGGCGATGCAGCAGGTGGGTCAACCCCAGCAAGTGCGCGAGCGCCTCCGCACGGCTTTCCGGGTCGGCTGCCGTGCCGCCTTCCGCGACGCTCTGCGTGCGACCGTCCGCGCGTTCGGCCCCTCCGCCGAGCGCGTGGACGGTCGCCAGCAGGCACTCGCGCACGGTGGCGCCGACGACATTGGCCGCGGCGTCCTGCGGCACCCAGCCGATGCGGGCGGCCAGGTCGCGGCTGCGCCAGCGATGTGGGCGCCGCTCGCCGTCGGCGGCCAACTCGGTCTCGGCTTGCACGGCGCCGGACGTGGGCGGCACCAGCCCGCACAGGGCCGCAACCAGGGACGACTTGCCGGCGCCGGAGCCGCCGCGCACCGCCAGCAATCGCCCAGCTCGCACGGCGGCATCCACCCCGTCGAGGGCGACCGCCGATGGCCGCGGCCGCCGAACCCCGGTGAACCGCAACGCCGGCCGCGCCTCCAGCCGCAGTTGCCGCGCGCGCAGCAGCGGCCCGCCCCCCGAACTGCCCGGGCCTCCTGCACCTCCCGCAGGGAACACTCTCGGCCCAGATTCAGTGTGTGAACTCTGCATGTCGCCGGACAGTGTGGCCCTCGGGCGGCGGACCGGGGGCAGCAGTCCGGCGGGGATCGCCAGGGGTTCGGGATCGGGCACACCCGGCACCCACACACCGGCCCGCACCAGCGGCTCGCGGTGATCCTGCAGGGTCTGCTCAACGGGTCCGTCGGCGACGACCCGCCCGTGCGCGTCGAGCACGATCATCCGGTCCACGAGCGGCAACCAGTCACGCAACCGGTGCTCGACGACGACGAGGGCGATCTGGCTGCCCTCGATCGCCTCGACGACCGACTCGCGCACCGCCTTCGCGGAGATCTCGTCGAGCATCGAGGTCGGCTCGTCGAGCAACAGCAGGTCGGGGCGGGGCGCCACGACGCCGGCGAGGGCGAGCCGCTGCGCCTCCCCACCGGAGACCGCGTCGCTGTCGTGCCCTGGGCCGTAGGGAAAGCGGACCGCCCGTAAGGCCGCGTCAACGGCCGCCCCGATCCTGCCGCGCGGCATGCCGAGGTTCTCGCAGCCGAACGCGACGTCTCGGCCCACGCTCTGGGCGACCCGGGCATCCCGCGGATCCTGCAGCAGCAGACCGATGCTGGCGCCTGCCTCCGCCGCGGGGCGGCCGCGCAGCAGCACCTCCCCGCTGCCCTCGCCGCCGGCGCCGACGTGCAGCACCCCGGCCAGGGCCCGCAGCAGCGTCGACTTGCCGGAGCCCGAGGGGCCGGCCAGCAGCACCCGCTCCCCTGCGTCGATGCGCAGGTCGATGTCGCGCAGTGTGGGCTCGCGTGAGCCATCGGGCGTCCAGCAGAACTGGCGGCACTGCGCGAGCGCCGCACCGCTCATCACCGTCTCCGCCGCATCCGTCGACACCGCATCCGTCGACACCGCACCTGACGACACCGCACCTCTCGACACGGGTCAGCGCGCCGTGCGGGCCGCGTGTTCGCGCCCAGGCGGGAAGGCCCCCAGCGCCCCCGTGGCCGCCAGGCCGCGCACGAGCAGCCATCCGCCGATCCCGGCGACCAGCACCCCGGAGGTGACGGCGAACCCGAGCGCCATCAGCTTCCAGACCATGTCGTACTGCGGCATGTACGCCCACCATTCCCAGCCCACGAGTTCGAGGGTGGCGGCGCAGGCGCCGGCGAGCATGGCGATGAGCACCCCGTAGCGGCGCCACATGACGAGCGCGAACGCGATCTCCACACCCAGGCCCTGCATGACGCCGGAGACGAGCACCGCGGTGCCCCACTGGTTGCCGATGAGCATCTCGACGCTCGCCGCGATGAGTTCGGTGTAGAGCGCCGCGCCGGGCCGGCGCACGATCAGTCCGCCGACGACCGCGGGTAGCAGCCACACGCCCAGGGCCAGGCTTTGGGCGGGCGGGAAGACGACCGCCAGCTGGAACAGCGGGTACAGGAAGGTGTTCCAGCCCCAGAACATCACCCCGAAGGCGACGCCGAGCACCGCCAGCGTCACGAAGTCGATGCCGCGCCAGGCCCGTGGCCCGCCGCTGGCCGGAATGTCGCGCGTGCGTGCGCGCTCGTCGATGCGTGTCATCGTTCTCCCGTGGTCGGCCCGGATGCGCTCCGGGAACCTCGGGGAGGCCGCATCGGCGCGACCACCTGCGGTGGCTGCGTCGACGAAACCTGAGAAGGCCCGACTCCCTACGCCGGTGTTAACCGGATCAGGTTCGAGGGTCTGCGGTCGCCCGCACTCTCAGCGCATTGGTGCGCTCCCCTGTCGTGTGCCCCGACCGTAGCACCAGTGCGGCGCGCCGAGTCGTCACTTTCGTGCTCGAGCCGCCACTTCGGGCGCAGCCGAGTTGTCACTTTCGCACCCCAGTCGTCGCTGAATGGCGACGACTGGCCCCCAAAAGTGACTACTCGGGCCGCGCGTCAGGGCCGGGAGCGAGCCGCGTTCGCCGCCGCGGGGTCACGCTGGCAGACTCGGGGTGTCAGCGCAGCCGATGTCAGGAGGCCCCTTATGGGCGACAAGGTCTTCAAGCTGGTGGGCACGGGTCTGGCCGTGGCGGCCGGCATCGCCGCCAAGCAGGTGGCGACCCGCAGTTGGAAGCTCGTGATGAACGACGACCCGCCGGCCAACCCCGAGGATCCCGACACCGAGATGTGGGAGGCCGTGGCCTGGGCACTGGCATCCGGGGCGGTCATAGCCCTGGCGCGCCTGATGATGACCCGCAAGTGGACCGAGTACTACACGGCCTCGGTCGGCCACGCGCCAGCCAACCCCGACGACGTGAGCTAACCCCCGATGAGTTCGACGGAGACTCGGCCGGTGGAGTTGGTGTGCTCCGGTGACGAGTGCCCCGACGGGGTACAGGTGCTGACCGCCCGGGAGGTGCCGCTCGGCGGCCCGCGGGCGATGACGGTGCGCCGCACGCTGCCCAACCGGGAGCGTTCGTTCGTCGGTGCGTGGTGCTTCGTCGACCACTACGGACCCGACGATGTCGCGCAGACCGGTGGCATGGACGTGCCACCGCATCCCCACACGGGCCTGCAGACGGTGAGCTGGCTGTTCACCGGCGAGATCGAACACCGCGACTCCGGCGGAGTGCACGACATGGTGCGCCCCGGCGAGGTCAACCTCATGACCGGCGCCCGCGGCATCTGCCACAGCGAGGTGTCGACGCCGGCGACGAGCATCCTGCACGGCGTTCAGTTGTGGGTTGTGCTGCCGCAGGCCGATCGCGACCTGCCGCGCGACTTCCAGCACTTCGCGGCCCCGGAGGTCGAGGTCGCGCCGGGTGCGCGGGTGCGGGTGTTCATGGGCTCGCTGGCCGGGCAGTCCTCGCCGGTGCGCACGCAGACCCCGCTGCTCGGCGCCGAGGTGAGGCTCGCCTCCGGTACGACGTGGACCGTGCCGGTCGACCCCGCGCACGAGCACGCGGTCCTCGTCGACTACGGCGATGTCACCTTCTGCGACGAGCCGGTGCCGCAGCACGCCCTGGGCATCGTGGGCACGGGCCGCGGCGAGCTGACGCTGCGCGCCGACACCGACGCGCGCCTCCTGCTGCTCGGCGGCGAGCCGTTCGACGAGCAGATCGTCATGTGGTGGAACTTCATCGGCCGCGACCACGACGACATCGCGACGATGCGCGCCGACTGGGAGGCCGAGTCCGAGCGCTTCGGGCAGGTCACCGGCTACGAGGGCAAGACCGCGCGCCTACCGGCCCCGGCGCTGCCGGGTTCGACCCTGCGTCCCCGCGGCCGCCTGGGCCGCTAAGCGGCGATGCGCGATCGTTGCGCTCGCTGCCGATGGGTGCGGTTGCAACAGCAACCATCGGCAGGGACCGCAACGCTGGGCGCGTGCAAATCTAAAACCAGATGTTAAATCTGCACACATGATCCCTCGGTTCGCGGCTGGGCGAGAGGGCGCGACCGTTGCGCTCGCTGCCGACGGTTGCGGTTGCAACAGCAACCGTCGGCAGGGACCGCAACACTGGGGGCGATCAGTCGGGGCGACCACTGGGTGCGACCACTGGGGGCGATCAGTCGGGGCGATCACCCAAGGCGACCAGCCGGGGCGATCAGCCGGGTGGGCGTCAGGTCTCGCGGAGGCGGCGGTCCAGGTAGGCGATCTCGGCGGCGTTGCGGGTGCGGGCTTTGGCCTGCAGATACGCCTCCCTCGCTGCGGCGTGGCGGCCCAGGCGGCGCAGCAGGTCGGCGCGCACGGCCGGTAGATACGGATAGCGCTCAAGGCCGGGGTCGCGGGCCAACTCATCCACCTGGGCGAGCAGCGCCTCGAGGTCGGCGGCGGGGAGCATGCTGAGCGCCACCAACCGGTTCAGGGCCACGACCGGGGTGGGCCAGCGGGCCTGTAGCCCGTCGTACATCGTGACGATCGCGGCCCAGTCGGTGTGCTGCGCATCCGGCGCCTGGGCGTGCAGACCCGCGATCGCCGCCTGCAGCGCGTACCGCCCGGTACCGCCGCGCAACGCCGCAGTCGCCGCGCGCAGGCCCGCCGTCAACAGCAACGGATCCCAGCGGCGTCGGTCCTGCTCGGCCAACGGCAGCAGCTCGCCACCCGGCCCGCATCGGGCTCCGGCCCGCGCATCCGTGAGCAGACACACCGCCAGCAGCCCCTGCACCTCGCTGTTCCCCGGCATGAGCCCGGCCAGCAGCCGCGCCAGATCCCGGGCCTTGGCCGACAGGTCCGGGCGCAGCAGCTCGCTACCGACGACCGCGGTGTGCCCGGCGGTGTGGATGAGGAGGATGACCTCCAGCACCGCATCGAGACGCCGCGGCAGCTCGGCCTCCGGCGGCACGCGAAACGGGATGCCGGCGGTGGCGATCTTGCGTTTGGCCCGCGTGATCCGCGCCGCGACCGCGCTCTCCTGCACGAGCAGCCCGGAGGCGATCTCGGCGACGGTCAGGCCGCCGAGCAGTCGCAGGCTCAGCGCCACCTGGGCATCGCGGGACAGCGCCGGGTGGACGCACGTGAAGACCAGGCGCAGGAGGTCGGTCTGCGGCTCGGGCTCCGCCGGGTCCTCGTCGACGACGAGCAGGGGCAGCTTGTTTCGCAGGGTCGCCTCGCGTCGAATGGCGTCGATCGCCAGGCGTCGAGCCGTGGTGGTCAGCCAGGCCGCAGGATTACGCGGCGGGTCGTCGCCCCACGCGGTCAGGGCGCGAACATACGCCTCCTGCACACACTCCTGTGCCAGATCGAGGTCGCGGGTGAGGCGCACCGTCGCCGCCAGCACCTGCGGCCAGTGGCGGCGGTGCGCCTCCTCGATCGCGCTCACTCACTCGTATTCCGAGAGGTCCGCCACCGGGCGCACCTCCACGTGCGGTGCCGGGCACAGCCGCGCGAGCCGCAGGGCGGTGTCCAGGTCGGGGGCGTCGATGAGGTAGAAGCCGCCGATGACCTCCTTGGCCTCGGCGAACGGGCCGTCGGTGATGCGGATGTTGTCGCCGTCGCGGTGCACGACGGTCGCGCTCGACTGTCGCTCCAACGCGGCGCCCCCGGTGACCTGGGCCCCGGCGGCCTCGACGGCGGCCGTGAACTCAGCGTGCAGGCGCATCTCGGCCTCCATATCCGGCTCGGCGGCGTCGAACCAGGACTCGTCGTCGATGAGGCTGAACATGTAGGTCGGCATAGCGTGATCCTTCCGTGCTGATGACTGCTGACACTCTCCCGACGAACGACCATGCCAGGAATCGACACCTCGCCCTCTAGAACCGCGCCCGCCCTCAGTTCCCGGAGGTCGCGGGCGGGTCCGTGCGCCAGGCGCCGCGACCCTCCACCTCACCGAAGATCAACCAGGTCCGGGTGTCCTTCACTCCCCGGACAGCCTGGATCTGCTCCAGCACGACGCGGCGCAGGGTCGCGTTGTCGGGGGTGCGCACGAGCACCACAACGTCGACCTCCGCCCCCACGAGGGCGAAATGCTCGACGTACTCGATGTCGCGCAGGGCCTGCGACACCTCACGCCACGCGTTCTGCTCGATGGAGAGGGTGACATAGGCGGACGTGGCCAACCCCGCCTTCTCCGGGTCGACCCGAGCGGTGAAGCCGCGAATCACGCCGTCGCTCAGCAGCCGCTCCAACCGGGCGTAGGCGTTGGCCCGCGAGATGTGCAGGCGTTGGGCCAGACCGCGCACCGACGCTCGCCCATCGGCGACCAACTCCCGCACGAGCGAGCGGTCGGTCTCGTCGATCCCGCCCACACCCTCCTCCTTTCACCCACACCACCTGGCGCCCGAAAACCGAGTTCTCGCAGACGGATGTCGAGCTTTCACGACCGCAACAGACCGATTGTCTCGCGTCCACCGCAGATGTTGAACCGATTGCACGTGGGCCAGCACCATCTATGGACCGACACCATCCGGGGAGGCTCGATGACGAGTACACAGACCGGGCGCCAGGCCCCAACCTCGGCAGCCACGCGCGCGGCGAACGCCAAGGCCGCGGCCGCCGCCGCTCAGCAGGCCGCCCGCGCCGCCGAGCAGGATGCCCGCTCCCGCCCCGACCCACAGGTCGAGGAGGAGCAGGAGCTGCCGTTCCAGAGCGGCCTGATCCCGGCGCCGACCCCGGTGCGCTTCCTCGACGACGAGGGCCGCCGGGTCGACCCGATCACCGACGACTACACCGCCCCCGACGACGACCTGCTGCTCGAGGCTTACCGGCGCATGGTCATCGGCCGGCGGTTCGACCAGCAGGCCACGGCCCTGACCAAACAAGGCCGCCTGGCGGTCTATCCCTCCTCCCGCGGGCAGGAGGCGTGCCAGATCGGCGCCATGCTCATGCTCCGCGACACAGACTGGGCCTTCCCGACGTATCGCGAGTCGATGGCGCTGGTCAGTCGCGGCCTCGACCCGGTGGAGGTTCTCACACTGTTGCGTGGGGACGCACACTGCGGCTACGACCCCGTGGCCACGCGCACCGCCGCGCAGTGCACCCCGCTGGCCACCCAGCTGCTGCACGCCGCGGGCCTGGCCTATGCCCACCGCCGACAGGGCAAGGACACGGTCGCGCTGGGGTTCATCGGCGACGGCGCCACGAGCGAGGGCGACTTTCACGAGGCGTTGAACTTCGCCGCGGTCTTCAAGGCGCCCGTTGTGTTCGTCGTGCAGAACAACGGCTGGGCGATCAGCGTGCCGCTGAGCAAGCAGACGGCCGCGCCGAGCCTGGCCTACAAGGGGGTCGGCTACGGAGTGGTCTGCGAGCAGGTCGACGGCAACGACGCGATGGCCACGCTGGCGGTGCTCGGCAAGGCCGTCGACTGGGCGCGTGCCGGCAAGGGACCCGTGCTCGTCGAGCTGCACACGTACCGCATGGAGGCGCACACCAACGCCGACGATGCCGGCCGCTATCGCACCGACGACGAGGTGTCGAAGTGGCTCTCGCAGGACCCCATCGACCGGCTCGAGACCTACCTGCGCTCGGTGGATCGGCTCGACGACGAGGCGGTGGCGCGGGTGCGCGCGGAGGCCGACGCGTTCGCCGACGACGTGCGACGCCGCATGAACGAGGACCCGGTCACCGACCCGATGAGCCTGTTCGCGCACGTCTACGCCGAACCGACTCCCCAACTGCGCGAGCAGCAGGAGATGGTGGCGGCCGAGTTGGCGGCCCTGGTCGAGGACGCGCGCGAGCACAGCGAGGAGACCCGATGAGCACGACGTTCGCCGCCGCCCTCAACCAGGCGATGCGCGACGCCATCGCCGACGACGACCAGGTCGTGGTGTTCGGCGAGGACGTCGGCGTGCTCGGCGGCGTCTTCCGCATCACCGACGGTCTGGCCCGCGACTTCGGCGAGGAGGCCTGCTTCGACACGCCGCTGGCCGAGTCGGGCATCGTCGGGTTCGCGATCGGGATGGCGATGGGCGGGTTCCGCCCGATCGTCGAGATGCAGTTCGATGCGTTCGCCTATCCGGCGTTCGAGCAGATCGCCTCGCACCTGGCCAAGACCCGCAACCGCACCCGCGGCGCGCTGCACCTGCCGATCGTCGTGCGAGTGCCGTTCGCCGGCGGCATCGGCGGCGTCGAGCACCACTGCGACTCCTCCGAGGGATACTACGCGCACACCCCGGGGCTGAAGGTCGTCTCCCCGGGCAGCGTCGAGGACGCCTACCGGCTGCTGCGGTCCGCCATCGCGGACCCCGACCCGGTGATCTTTCTCGAGCCCAAGCGGCTGTACTGGAGCAAAGCCGACGTCGACCTGGAGGCGCTGGGCGCCGAACCCGTCGAGCCGCTGGGCCGGGCGCGGGTGGCCCGCGAGGGCACGGACGTGACGCTCGTGGCGTACGGGCCGTCGCTGCCGGTCGCCCTGGAGGCGGCCGAAGCGGCGGAGGAGGACGGCATCTCCTGCGAGGTGGTCGACCTGCGCTCGATCGTGCCGTTCGACGACGAGACGGTGATCGACTCGGTGCGGCGCACCGGTCGCTGCGTGGTGGTCAGCGAGGCGCAGGGCTTCGCCGGCGTCGGCGCGGAGATCGCCGCCCGGGTCGCCGAGCGGGCGTTCCACTCCCTCGCCGCGCCGGTGCTGCGGGTCAGCGGACTCGACATCCCCTATCCCCCACCGAAACTCGAGCAGATCTACCTGCCGGGCGTCGACCGCGTGCTCGACGCGATCGACCGGCTGCAGTGGGACGACGAACCGGATGCGCGCTGGCTGGAAGGAGCGAACCGATGAGCCAGGTGTTTCACCTGCCCGACCTCGGCGAGGGCCTGACCGACGCGCAGATCGTGGAGTGGCAGGTCGCGGCGGGCGACGAGGTGGCGGTCGATCAGATCGTCGCGGTCGTCGAGACGGCCAAGGCGTCAGTCGATCTGCCGTGCCCGTTCGCGGGGCGGATCGAGGCGCTGCACGGCGAGGTCGGCGACACGGTCATGGTGGGTGCCCCGTTCGTCACGGTGGGCGACGGCACGGTGGGCGACGGCACGGTGGGTGACGGCACTGCGGGGGCCGGGGCTGCGTCGGCGTTGGTCGACGCGCCGGGGTCGGCGGATTCGGCCGATCCGGCGCAGTCGGCGGCCGCGCAGACCTACCGCGAGGAGGAGCGGGCCGGCTCCGGCAACGTGCTCATCGGCTACGGCACGAGCGATGGCGGGGGTCGGCGGCGTCGGCGGCTGGGTCGGCGCCGGGGGTCGGCGGCCGCGGCGTCGGTCGAGCCGGTGTTGACCACCGCGTTCGGTGAGCGCGGCGGCGAGGAGTTGCTGCCGCAGGTTCCGGATGTGCCCGGCGCCGTGGGTGTCACGGACGACGGCCGCGCGATCCGGGTCATCTCACCGCTGGTGCGCCGGCTGGCCGCCGAGCGCGGCGTCGACCTGGCCGCGATCGAGCCGACCGGGCCGGGCGGGATCGTCACCCGGCGTGATGTCGAGGCCGCCCCGGCGAGTGC